>NZ_JASHHY010000002.1:0-671270 GCF_030056555.1 Comamonas sp. 17RB
TGGCTGCTCTGGCTGCTCTGGCTGCTCTGGCTGCTCTGGCTGCTCTGGCTGCTCTGGCTGCTCCGGCTGCTCCGGCTGCTCCGGCTGCTCCGGCTGCTCCGGCTGCTCTGGCTGCTCTGGCTGCTCTGGCTGCTCTGGCTGCTCTGGCTGCTCTGGCTGCTCTGGCTGCTCCGGCTGCTCCGGCTGCTCCGGCTGCTCCGGCTGCTCCGGCTGCTCCGGCTGCTCTACGGCAGCATCCTGCGTTTCGGGCGCTGCCGGCAGGTTTTCGCCATCGGCACCGTCGAGCTGGGCAAACAGATTGGCCTGCACCTCGGACGACTCCAGCATCGGCAACTGGTCCAGCGCCTGCAGGCCCAGATCGTCCAGGAACTGGCGCGTGGTGGCAAACAGAGCAGGACGGCCCACGGTTTCGCGGTGGCCGATCTCCTCGATCCAGCCCCGGTCTTCCAGCTGCTTGATGATCAGGCTGTTGACCGTCACGCCGCGGATGTCCTCGATGTCACCGCGCGTCACCGGCTGGCGGTAGGCGATGATGGCCAGGGTTTCCAATGTGGCGCGGGAGTATCGAGGAGGCTTTTCCGGGTGCAGACGGTCCAGGTAAACGCGCATTTCCGGCTTGCTTTGAAAGCGCCAGCCCGAAGCCACCTGCACCAGCTCCACACCGCGCTGTGTCCAGTCGCGTTGCAAAGCCAGGAGCAAATCCTTCAGCGTGTCGGTACCCAAAGTGCCATCGAACAGAGCGCGCAGCTCTTTGAGCGTCAGCGGCTGGTGCGCGCAGATCAAGGCAGTTTCGAGGACCCGTTTCGCATCTACCGTATTCATGAGCGGAGATTCCGGGGGAAGTCAGAGTGCGCCTTCACAGGCGTGCCATACAGCGTACGCAGGCAGGGAGCCCGCGCAGTGTCAATGGGGGGGATTGTAGCGCAGCCCCAAAAAATCGATGGCAGCCATGAAATCGGCCGGCGGCGTGCTGCGCACCAGCACCTCCTGGCCTGTGATGGGGTGCACAAAGCCCAGGCGGTAGGCATGCAACGCCTGGCGCTCCATTCCCGCCAGGGGCGTGCCGCCGTACAGAGCGTCGGCCAGCAGGGGGTGGCCCAGCCAGGCCATGTGCACGCGGATCTGGTGGGTGCGCCCGGTGTGGAGCTTGCAATGCACCAGGCAGGCCTGCTCGGCGGAGTCCACCCCGGTGATGTCGGTCTGCGCCGGCTTGCCCGCCTGGCTGCCCAGGTCGACCACGGCCATGCGCAGGCGGTTGCGCGGGTCCCGGCCAATGGCCTGCCGCACTTCGCGCATGCCGCCGCGCCAGGCGCCGTGCGCCAGCGCCACGTACTGGCGCGAGACATCGCGGCGCGCGATCATGGCCACCAGCGCGTCCATCACCTGGCGGCTCTTGGCCACCACCATCAGGCCGCTGGTGTCCTTGTCCAGGCGGTGCACGATGCCGGCACGCGGCACCTGGGCCGCACCCGCATGCCAGGCCAGCAGACCGTTGAGCAAGGTGCCGCTCCAGTTGCCGGGCGCCGGGTGCACCACCAGGCCGGCCGGCTTGTTGACGATCAGCAGGTGCTCGTCCTCATAGGCCACATCCAGCGCCATGGTTTCCGCACGGAACGACTGGCTTTGCGCCGTCGGTCGCATTTCCACCTGCAGGCGATCGCCCCAGCGGACCTTGGCGGAGGCCTTGGTGACGACTGCGCCCTGCACCTGCACGGCCCCCTGGGCCAGCAGCTGCTGCAGGTAGCTGCGCGAGAACTCGGGCACCAGCTCTGCCAGCACCTTGTCCAGCCGCAGGCCATGCAAGGCGGTGGGCACCTCCACGGCGCGCAGCTCCGCCTGCTCCTGGACCTGCGCCCAGTCGTCCGCTTCCACGCTGTCGATGGCCTCCGTTGACTCCGTCACACCCGCATCCTTGTCTGTGTTGTCTGTTGTTGCATAAAAAAAGCCAGCGCCGGCAGACACGCTGGCACTGGCTGCGGCGGATCGCCCGGGCGATCAGCGTGCGGGCAGATAGCGCGAGGGATCGACCGGCTTGCCCTGGCGGCGCACTTCAAAGTGCAGCTTCACGCGGTCGGCGTCGGTGCTGCCCATTTCGGCGATCTTCTGACCTTTCTTCACATTCTGGTCTTCCTTGACCAGCAGCTTCTGGTTGTGGGCGTAGGCCGTCAGATAGGTATCGTTGTGCTTCAGGATGATCAGGTTGCCGTAGCCGCGCAGACCGGCACCGGCATAGACCACGCGGCCGTCCGCGGCGGCAGCGACCGGATCGCCGGCCTTGCCTGCGATGTCCAGCCCCTTGTTGCGGGACTCGTCAAAGCCTGCCAGCACGGCGCCGGAAGCCGGCCAGATGAAGCCCTGGCTGGTGTCGGCAGCGGGTGCCGGCGTCTTGGCCGGAGCGGGTTCCGCCGGTGCGGGCGTGCTGGTGGCCGGTGCAGAGCCGGCATCGCTGCCGCCCACCACCACCGGCGCCACGGCGCGGCCGCCCGAGCTGCTGGAAGCCGGTGCGGATGCCACCGACACATTGGGCGGCACCACGCGCACCACCTGACCGACTTCGATCAGGTTGGCATTTTCCAGATTGCTCCAGCGGGCAATGTCCTTCCAGCTCTGGCCATGTTCCAGGCCGATGCGGATCAGAGTGTCACCGGGCTTGACGGTGTAGTAGCCGGGCTTGCCGGCGTTCTCGGCACCCGGCAGGGTGGACGGATCGACCGCAGGCGCCGAAGTCGAAGAAGCGGGACGCGAGGCGCCGCGGTCTTCCACGGGAGCCTTGTTCACTTGTGCGCAACCCGCCAGGATCCCCCCGGCCACAACCAACGCACTCCAAGTGCCAAGACTTCGCGTAAACAACATATGCAATTCCCTTTCAGGCAATCCCCGATTTTAGAGGGACAAAATTCACTGCTTCCAGAACTGTTTCATTGAAACCGTAAGGAGTTTTGTCAATCACCAGCAGGATCTGCTGGCCATTGCTCTGGACCATGGGGGCCACCAGGCGCCCGCCCACGGCCAATTGATCGCACCAGGCGGCCGGCACCGCGTCGCCGCCTGCGGCCGCAATGATGCCCGCATACGGGGCTCCTTGCGCATAGCCCACCATGCCGTCCCCAAAAATCAGGTGCACATTGGTGAGTCGCAAAGGACGCAAATTGTTCCGCGCCTTTTCGTGCAGGCCGCGCAGGCGCTCGATGGAGTAGACCTCCCGGGCCACCCGCCCCAGCACCGCAGCCTGGTAGCCGCAGCCGGTGCCGATCTCCAGCACCCGGCCCAGGCCGCCACGCGCGCCTTCCGCGCCCAGCAGCAGCTCGATCATGCGGGCCACCACGCTGGGCTTGGAGATGGTCTGCGCCAGACCGATGGGCAGGCTGGTGTCTTCATAGGCCTGGTTGACCAGGGCGGTATCGACAAACAGATGCCGCTCCACGCTGCCCATGGCCTGCAGCACCGCCGCCGAGCTGATGCCGGAAGCCGCCAGACGCTGCACCATGCGGCTGCGCACGGCCGCCGAATCCAGACCCACGCCCCGGGGCGCCGGCATGGGCGCAGCGCTGCGCGGTGCGGCATTGCCGGCCGGGCGGACCACCGGGCGCACGGCGTTCTGCGCGCTGGGCGGGCCCAGGCGGGCAGGAAAGCTGGGCCGCTTGGGCTGGTTCATGCATCCTCCTTGCGGGGCTCCACGGCCTCCAAACGTGCGGCAGTCTGTGCCCAATACACCAGATGGTCGTGGTCCGTCAGGTCCACTTTCAGCGGCGTCATGGCCACATGCCCATGGGCTGTGGCATGGAAATCGGTGCCCTCGGATTCGTCCAGCGCCGCACCGGCGCTGCCGATCCAGTACATGGTCTCGCCGCGCGGGCTGACCTGGGTGATGACCGGCTCGGCCGAATGCCGGCGTCCCAGCCGGCAGACCTTGACGGCGCCCAGCTGCTGCGCCGGCAGGTTGGGAATGTTCACATTCAGCAGCCAGGGCTTGGTGCCCAGCAGCTTCTGCTGCGCCAGCTGCGCCACCATGTCGCGGGCCTTGCCGGCCGCGGCATCCAGCTCCACCCAGTCGCGCTCCACCTGGGAGAACGCGATGGACGGCACGCCAAACAGATAGCCCTCCATGGCCGCGCCCACGGTGCCGGAATACACCGTGTCGTCGCCCATGTTGGCGCCGTTGTTGATGCCGGACACCACCAGATCCGGCTTGTAGCCCAGCAGGCCGGTCAGCGCGATGTGCACGCAATCGGCCGGGGTGCCATTCACATAGCGAAAGCCGTTCGGCGCTTCGCGCACGTACAGCGGGGAATGCAGGGTCAGCGCATTGGATTTGGCGCTGTTGTTGTGCTCTGGCGCCACCACCTCCACATCGGCGATGGTCTTGAGTGCGTTGTACAAGGCGACGATGCCCGGCGCTTGATAGCCGTCATCGTTGGAAATAAGAATCTTCATGCTGTGCAAACGGGTTGCCCGGATTGTAGGGTGCTCACTCTTGCCCCCAAATACTTGCGGCGTTGTGCGGACATGCGACACCGTTTGCGCACGATGTCCCGGCCTGGTGCTGTGTTCTGTCACACTTTTGCCCGTTCCCCTCCTCTTTCCTCCCAAAGGTCTACCCCCGTGGCTGAACGCTCTGTCCCAGATATCGCCCGTGAAGCTTTCCGTCTGCTGGCCACCCGCAAGCTGCCGCCCACGCCCGAAAACTACCAGACCGTCTACGAGGAAGTGGCCGGCCAGCTGCCCCGCCCGCCCTTCCCCAGCAAGGCGCTGCGCCAGATATTCAGCGTGCTGCCTGCGCAAAGCGCGGTGCAGCAGCGCATCGCCCTGCATTTCAACCAGGCCATCAACGACCAGAACTGGCACGGCATCCAGCAGGCCATTCTGGCCTATGCGCACATGGACGACGTGCTGGCCGCCCACCAGTCCATGGGCACCGTACCGCCTGCACCGGCGGCCCCGCAGATGCTGGAATTGCTGCCGCCCGAGCTGGCCGAGCAGCTGGCCCGGGTGCTGGAGCACATTCTGCCCATGCTGTCCGAGGACGAGGACCGGCGCATGCACGAGCTGACCGACCAGCTGGTGCATTTCCTGCGCATTTCGCCGCCTGCGCTGCAGGATCTGCTGCACATGCTGCAGAACTACGCCTACCGCCTGTCCTTTGCCACCGAAGACCAGGCCCAGCGCCGCCGCGCCATCCAGGGCCTGTTGCGCACCATGGTCACGCACACGGCCGAGCTGAACCAGCAGGACAGCACCTTGCAGACCCTCAGCGCCACGCTGCTGCAGGCGCTGGAGCAGCCCTGGACGCTGCCCCACCTGGACCAGCTGCAGCAGCAGCTCCAGACCCTGCTGCTGCGCCAGCTGGACCTGCACAGCCGGGCGGCCGAGGCCCAGACCCACATCAAGGACCTGCTCGGCGAATCCCTGCAGCGCCTGGCCGCGCTGTCGCACAGCAATACCGTGCAGACCCGCCAGATCGAGGAATGCGCCGGCCAGCTGGAGCAGGCCCAGGGCCTGGCCGACATGGCGCCGGTGCTGGAGCAGCTGGTGGCCGCCACGCGCTCGATCGCCACCGAGAACAAGATCGCCCACGCGGCCCTGCAGGACCTGCAGGAGCGCAGCACCCAGGAACAGCAATCCATCGAGGCCCTGCAAAAAGCGCTGGACACGGCCGAGGAACTGGCCCGCCACGACCCGCTGACCCGTGCGCTGAACGCCAAGGGCCTGGAAGAAGGGCTGGACCGCGAGATGGCCCGCGCCACCCGCTACCGCACGCCCCTGAGCCTGGCATCCATGACGCTGGAAGGCATGCACGCCCTGGGACTGGAGCATGGCCCGGCCCTAGTGGAGCAGGCCCAGTGCCACCTGGCCATGGTGGCGCGCTCGGTGCTGCGGCCCCAGGACCTGCTGGCCCGCGACCAGGCCAACCACTTCTTTGTGGTGCTCTCCGGCGCCCACGCCGACGATGCCCTGCAGGCCCTGATCCGCCTGCAGCAGGAGCTGGAACGCCGACCGCTGCTGAGCGAGGATGAAAAAATCAGCTTGCGCATCAGCGCCGGTGTGGTGCAGGCTTGGCCTTCGGAACCGCGCCTGGACCTGATGAACCGCGCCGACCAGAGCCTGCAGCATGCCCAGATGACGGGATCGGGCGGGCGCCTGGCACGCGGCTGATCCGGTCCTGTCCTGCACCGCGGGGCAGGCCTGCGCGGTCACACTCCCACCTGTTGCCTCGCCACATCAACAAGGAGAACCGCATGCCCATGCCCCGACGCGCCGCCCCCTGGGCGCTGACCGCCGCCACCGCCGCTGCAGCCGCCCTGCTGTCCGCCTGCTCCAGTCCCTCCCTGCACTACGCCACGCCCACGCTGGAGCCCGAAGGCAGCTCCGGCTGGACCGACAAGCCCGGCTGGGCCACCGAAAAATTTGCCGTGGCCGCCGCCAACCCGCTGGCCACCGATGCCGGCTACCAGGTGCTCAAGGCCGGTGGCAGTGCCGTCGATGCAGCAATTGCCGTGCAGCTGGTGCTGGGCCTGGTCGAGCCGCAGTCCAGTGGCATCGGCGGCGGCGCCTTTCTGCTGCACGCTGCCGGCACCAAGGTGGAGGCCTATGACGGCCGCGAAACCGCCCCCGCCGCGGCCACCGAAACCCTCTTCCTCAAGCCCGACGGCACGCCCATGGCGTTTCACGACGCCGTGGTAGGTGGGCGCTCCGTGGGCACGCCCGGCGCCATCCGCATGCTGGAGCTGGCGCACCAGGAGCATGGCAAGCTGCCCTGGGCCAGCCTGTTCACGCCGGCCATCCAGCTGGCGGACCAGGGCTTCAAGGTGAGCCCGCGCCTGCACACCATGCTGTCGAACGAGAAATTCCTGAGCGCCGACCCCGAAGCCCGCGCCTATTTCTACGGCGCCGACGGCAAGCCCCTGCCCGTGGGCCATGTGCTGCGCAACCCGGCCTATGCCCAGGTGCTGCGCGCGCTGGCCCGCGATGGCAGCAAGGCCTTGCACGAAGGCGAAGTGGCCCAGGCCATTGTGCAGAAGGTGCGCAGCCATGCCACCAACCCCGGCCTGCTGAGCACGCAGGACCTGGCCGGCTACCGCCCCCGCAAGCGGGAAGCCCTGTGCCATGACTGGAACATTCCGCCCACCCCCGCCAGTGCCACCGCGCGCAGCTACCGGGTCTGCGGCTTTCCGCCCCCGGGCTCCGGCGGCATTGCCGTAGGGCAGATCCTGGGCATCCTGGCGCAGACACCCGCCGCCGCCATGCCGCTGGACGCGCAGGGCCTGCCCACGGCCAACTGGCTGCATTTCTATACCGAGGCCGCGCGCCTGGCCTTTGCCGACCGGGGCCTGTATGTGGCCGACCCCGACTTTGTGCAGGCACCCGGTGGCAACTGGCAGAACCTGCTGGACAGCCAGTACCTGGCCGAACGCGCCAAGCTGATCGGGGCGCAGAGCATGAAGGTGGCCCAGCCCGGCAACCCGGTCTCGGTGCGCAGCAGCTACGCGCCCATGGCGCACCAGATCGAATACGGCACCAGCCACATCAGCATCGTCGACGCCCAGGGCAATGCCCTGGCCATGACCACCACCATCGAAGACCAGTTCGGCAGCCGCCAGATGGTCAAGGGCTTTTTGCTGAACAACGAGCTGACCGACTTCAGCATGGCCCCGCGCACGGCCGACGGCCAGCCGATTGCCAACCGGGTGCAGCCCGGCAAGCGCCCGCGCTCGTCCATGGCGCCCACGCTGGTGTTCGACAAGGCCACCGGCCAGCTGCTGATGAGCGCCGGCAGCCCCGGCGGGGCGCAGATCATCCACTACACGGCCAAGACGCTGTGGGGAGTGTTCGGCTGGGGGCTGACGCCGCAGCAGGCCATCAACCTGCCCAATTTCAGCAGCCTCAACGGCCCCAGCCTGTTGGAGGAAAAACGCTTCCCCGAAGCCACGGTCAACGCCCTGCGCCAGCGCGGCGCCGAGGTGAAGGAGCAGCAGCTGACCAGCGGCCTGCAGGCCATCACCCGGGGCGAAGCCCATGGCAAGACCTTCTGGTTCGGCGGTGCCGACCCGCGCCGCGAAGGGGTGGTGATGGGCGACTGAGCCAGCCCTGCACCCGCCATCCCCTGCCCTGCGGGGCACCCACACCGGGTGCACCCCAGGGCTGGCAGCCAAATCCCGGGGCATCTGCTAGTGTTGTAGTGTTGTAACGTTGCATCCATCCACCTTCACTGACCGCCCCTTGAACGTGCCATGCGCCTTGCACCGATATTCGCCCTCCTGAGCCTGGTGCTGAGCCTGGCAGGCTGCAGCCTGCCTTCGCTGGAAGGCCGTACCGACAGCCAGGCCGTGGCGGCCGATACCACCGGCCAGTCCCGCCTGGGTCTGGCGGTGCAGCAGCTGCGCAGCAGCGGCCACGATGCGGCACTCACCGGCATCTATGCGCTGGCCGACCCGCGCGAAGCCTTTGCCGCACGCGCCCTGTTGGCCCGGGCCGCAGACCAGACCCTGGATGTGCAGTACTACATCTGGCGCGGCGACAAGACCGGCCAGCTGCTGCTGCGCGAGCTGCTCACCGCCGCCGACCGCGGCGTGCGCGTGCGCCTGCTGCTGGACGACGGCGGCACGGCAGGGCTGGACGCCGAGCTGGCCGCGCTGGACAGCCACCCGCTGATCGAGGTGCGCCTGTTCAACCCCTTTGTGCTGCGCACCGGCAAATACCTGGGCTATCTGACGCATTTCCCGCGCACCAACCGGCGCATGCACAACAAGTCCTTCACCGCCGACAACCAGGCCACCATCATCGGCGGGCGCAATGTGGGCAACGAGTACTTCGGCGCCACCGACGGCGTGCTGTTCTCCGACCTGGATGTGCTGGCCATCGGCCCGGCCGTGCCCGAGGTATCGAGCGATTTCGACCGCTACTGGAACAGTGCCTCGGCCTACCCCATCGCCTTGCTGGTGCACCCGGATGCCGACACCACGCCCGACGCGCTGCGCCAGCAGTACCAGGCGCTGGCCGCCTCCGCCGCTTCCGAAGACTTTGCCCGCGCGGTGGAGATGACGCCCTTCATCCAGCAGCTGCTGCAGGCCCAGCTGCCGCTGGAGTGGGCGCCGGTGCACCTGGTCAGCGACGACCCGGCCAAGGTGCTGGGCACTGCCGCGCAGGAAGGCCTGATGCTGCCCCAGCTGCTGCAGCGCACCGGCATGCCCACGCGCCATCTGGACCTGGTCTCGCCCTACTTTGTGCCCACCCGCTCCGGCACCGAGGCGCTGGCCCAGCTCCAGCGCAGCGGCGTGCAGGTGCGGGTGCTGACGAATGCGCTGGAAGCCACGGACGTGGCCGTGGTGCATTCCGGCTACGCCAAATACCGCAAGCCGCTGCTGCAGGCGGGCATCGAGCTGTTCGAGATGCGCAGCAACAACCCCCAGCCGGTGGAGCTGGAAGACCAGTTCAAGCTGGGCTCGCTGGGCAGCTCGGGCACCAGCCTGCATGCCAAGACCTTTGCCATCGATGGGCAGAAGGCCTTTGTCGGCTCCTTCAACTTCGACCCGCGTTCGGCCATGCTGAACACCGAGCTGGGCTTTGTCATCGACAGCCCGGTGCTGGCGCGCCAGATCAGCGACACCTTCGACACCCAGGTGCCGCTGCGCGCCTACCGGGTCAGCCTGGATGGCCAGGGCCAGCTGCAGTGGCAGGCCCAGAACAACGACGGCGGCGTGGACACCTACGCCAAGGAGCCTTACTCCAGCTGGTGGCTGCGCCTGCTGCTGCGGGTGCTGGGCTGGCTGCCGATCGAGTGGCTGCTCTAATCAGTGCACCCCGACAGAACGAACACCCTGCAGGCGCAGCAACAGCCCGGCCTGTCAGTGCGCCCCGCTTCAGGCCGCCGGACGCTGCCAGGCATAGGGCTCCAGCTCGGGGTTCAGCGGCGTGTGGGCCAGGTTGTTGGCAAAGTTGGACAGCGTGGCCAGGCTGATGCCCAGCACCACTTCCAGCGCCTGCTGGTCGCTGAAACCGGCGGCGCGCAGGGCCTGCAGCTCGGCATCGGGCACATCGCCGCGTGTGGCGATCACGCTGCGGGCAAAGCGGGCCAGGGCTTCCAGCCGGGCATCGGGTAGGGTCTGACCGGCGCGCAGCGCCTCCACCACGGCCGGGTCCAGCTTGCCTTTGCCCAGCGCGGTCGGGGTGTGCGCCGCCACACAGAAATGGCAGCCATGGGTGGTGCCGGCCACCAGCTGCACCACCTCGCGCTCGCCGGGGTTCAGGCTGGTGCGCATGTTCAGGCCGGAGACCGTCATATAGGTCTCCAGCGCCGCCGGCGCCTGGGCCAACATGCCGACAAAGTGCGGCAGAAAGCCCATGGCCTTCTGCGATTTCTCCAGCAGCGGGCGGACGGACTCGGGGGCGGACTCGACAGTCAGAATGGGCAGACGCGCCATGGCAGATCTCCGAGAGGGGGTGGCAAAGGCACCAGCCTAGCGCCAAACCGCGCAGGCCGCAGCCCCCTGCGCCGCTGCGGCACATTTATCCATAGATATGGGGTTGTGGTGCCGTGCAGCACCCTGTGTGGCACTGCACCCGCCCCCTGTCTGGCCCCGCCGCTGTCCCACGCCGGCACAGGGCTGAGCCGGGCACCGCAAGCGCTGAACGGCCCGCCCGGCGACAATCCCCCTTCTTTCGTTTGCGGATTGCCTGCCTCCACCATGTCTTTTGCCTCCCTGGGCCTTGCCCCGTCCCTGGTCCACGCGGCCCAACGCCACGGCCTGCTGGCGCCGACCGCCATCCAGACCCAGGCCCTGCCGGCCATCCTGGACGGCCAGGACCTGCGCGCCTGTGCGCCCACCGGGTCGGGCAAGACGGCGGCCTATGTGCTGCCGCTGCTGCAGCGCTGGATGCTGGCGGACGCGCCCGCCGGCCCGCGCAGCACGCAGACCCTGGTGCTGGTGCCCACGCGCGAGCTGGCCAGCCAGGTGGCCGAGCTGGTCTACCACCTGGGCGAAGCCATGGGCCAACGTCCCAAGGTGGCCGTGCTGACCGGGGGCGTGTCGATCAACCCGCAGCTGATGGCGTTGCGCGGCGGCGTGGACTGGGTGATTGCCACGCCCGGCCGCCTGCTGGATGTGGTGGAACACAGCCGCCTGCAGCTCAACCGCATCCACACCCTGGTGCTGGACGAGGCCGACCGCCTGATGGACCTGGGCTTTGCCGAGGAACTGGACCGCGTGCTGGCCCTGCTGCCCGCCACCGGCGAACGCCAGACCTTGTTGCTGTCCGCCACCTTCCCGCCCGCGGTGGAAGCCATTGCGGCCCGCCTGCTGCAGGATGCGGCCACCCGCGTGGAAATTGCCTCCACCCACCAGCAGGACGCCACCATCGTGCAGCGCGCCCTGCATGTGGACGCGGCCCGCCGCACGCCACTGCTGCGCGATCTGCTGCAGGAATTCCAATGGCCGCGCGCGCTGGTGTTTGTGGCCAGCCGCTACAGCGCCGAGCATGTGGCGTTCAAGCTCAAGGCCCACGGCATTGCGGCACGCGCCTTCCACGGCGAACTGAGCCAGGGCGCACGCCAGGCGGCGCTGGCCGATTTCAAGGCCGGCCTGCTGCAGGTGCTGGTCACCACCGACCTGGCCGCGCGCGGCATCCATGTGGATGCGCTGCCCGTGGTCATCAACTACGACCTGCCGCGTTCGCCCACCGACTACACCCACCGCATCGGCCGCACCGGCCGTGCAGGCCTGAGCGGACTGGCCATCAGCCTGGTCAGCCCCACCACCGCCGCCCACTGGCAGCTGATTGCCAAGCGCAACGCACTGGAAGTGGCGCTGGAAGACCTGCCCGCCTACCCGGTGACCGAGCTGCCCCCGGCCCGCGCCCCGCACGAGGACGGCGACAACGGCGGCGTCAAAGGCAAGCGCATGAGCAAGAAGGACAAGCTGCGCGCAGCGGCTGCTGCTACCGGCGGCGGCACCACGCCGCGCTGATGGCGCTGCACCGGCAGCGGCCAAGCGGGCGCGGGTGCCGGCGGCCTGCCGGCATGGCCCAGTACGCTGCAAGGCCATGCCTGCGCTTTGATAATTTCGGTGTTGATAGCACGCCGCGCTTGTGCAGCGTGCGCTGCCACCGCTTTTGATCCACGGCATGCCCCGCCAGAACACCCGTCCCACCGATTTTCCGCCCGCAGTGCAGCAGCAGATTGCGCGGCTTGCCGAATGCATCGTGGCTGCACGCAAGGCCCTGGGCGAGACCCAGGCGCAGTGGGCCGCCCGGCTGGGCATTTCCCAGCCCACCATGGCGCGGCTGGAACGCGGTGATGCATCGGTATCGGCCGCCACCTATATCCTGTGCCTGAGCCAGCTCAACCCCCAGCTGGACCTGACCGTGCTGCTGCCCCGCAGCGCCGCACCAGCAGAGCCCGCGCCGGCTCCAGCGAAAACTGCGGCTGCGCCTGCCACGCCCTCGGCAGCCACCGGGGTGGATGACTTTGTGTCGCTGCTGGCCTCCTGGGCGCCGGCCAGCGTCTAGCCACAGCACAGCCGGCACGGCACCCGCGGCGTCGCGGGATCACCGTGCCACCGTCCGCGCGGACGGGCTCATTCGCGCATCTTGCGGTCTTCGCCCTTGGCTTCCTGCATGGCTTCGGGCTCCAGTTCCTCGGCCGAGCGGTTCAGGTGGATGAACACACCCCACCCCGCCAGCAAGGCACCCACCGCCACGATCAGAGCCGAGGAATACAGCAGGCTGGCCGGGTCTTCCTGGGCCTTGAACGTGGCCACCAGCCCCTCGATGGCCAGCGCCACCACCAGCACCACCAGAAAACGGGACAGAAACCGGCGCACCCGCGTGGGGCCGCTGATGTGGGCATCGCGCACCACTTCCTCTTCCACCACGGTCTGGGCGATCTGCAGCGCCACCACGCCCGAAGCCAGAATGCCCAAGGCCTGCACCATGTGCAGCGTGGCATCGGCATCCAGCCCCCCGGACCACACGCTCCAGGCGGTGCGGGCGGCGATCCAGACCAGGGTCAGCGCGGCCAGCGCAAACAGCAGGGCAATGACGGCATGCACCGCCGTGAACAGACTGTGGACCAGTTTCATAGGCGACACTCCTCGGACTGTCGGCCATGCTTTCACAGGCGGCGCGGCGGGCGCGTAGGACAGCACCCGGAAGCCGCCTTTGCACCAGCACCGCGCCGGCTGTCCGGCGTCAGGCTCCGGTGCGCAGGCCCTGGCCCATCGCCAGCACCGCCGCGATATTGCGCGCCGCGCTGCGTACATTGTGTTCGGCCTCGGCCAGCGCATCCTCGATAGTGCAGATGCGGCTGAGCACGCTGAAGATGGCGTCGATGCCGTGGTCGTGCACCACATGGGCATTGGTGCCCAGGCCCCCGGCAATGCCGACCACCGGCTTGCCGAACTGCTTGGCCACCGTGGCCACGCCGAACGGGGTCTTGCCGAAGATGGTCTGCTGGTCGATGCGGCCTTCGCCGGTGATCACCAGATCCGCATCCTTGACCGCAGCCTCCAGGCCCACGGCCTTGGCAATGATTTCGCAGCCCGGTCGCAGCTGGCCCTGCAGGAAGGCCAGCATGGCCGCGCCCATGCCGCCGGCCGCACCGGCACCGGCCACGGCGTCCACGTCCGCCCCCACGTCACGCAGGATGATGCGGGCGAAGTGCTGCAGGTTGGCGTCCAGCTGCTGCACCATCTCGGGCGTGGCACCTTTTTGCGGGCCGAAGATGGCCGAGGCACCGCGCGGGCCGGTCAGCGGGTTGTCCACATCGCAGGCCACTTCGATGGTGCATTCGGCCAGGCGTGCATCCAGGCCGGAGGCGTCGATGCGGTCCAGCTGGGCCAGCGGCGCGCCGCCACGGGCCAGCTGCTGGCCTTGGGCGTCCAGCAACTGCACACCCAGGGCCTGCAGCATGCCGGCGCCGCCGTCGTTGGTGGCGCTGCCGCCAATGCCCAGAATCAGGTGGCGCGCACCGGCGTCCAGTGCGGCGGTGATCAGCTCACCCGTGCCGTAGCTGGTGGTCACGCGCGGGTCGCGCTGCGCCGGCGGCACCAGGGCCAGGCCGCTGGCGGCGGCCATCTCGATCATGGCGGTGCGGCCGTCGCCCGTCAGGCCGTAGAAGCCGGTGACCCGCTCGCCCAGCGGGGCGGTGACGTCCACCTCGATGTGGCGGCCCTGCGTGGCCTCGACCATGGCCTGCACCGTGCCCTCGCCGCCATCGGCCATCGGCACCTTGACGTACTGGGCATCGGGGAAAATTTCCTGGAAGCCCCGTTCGATCTGCGTGGCCACTTCCAGGGCGGACAGGCTTTCCTTGTACGAATCGGGGGCAATGACGATTTTCATGGTCTGGGCTTTCGCAAACGGCTGCGGCTTCGAACCGCCGGCACTGCCAGCCCGCACGGGGTGCGCGGTGACAGCCAGGATCGAAGCCGCAGGCCACGGGTCATGCGCCGGCGGCGCACGACAATGTTCGCGATTGTAGGGGGCGCTTTACAGCATGAAGGCGCTGGCTGCCCAGATGCAGGCAAAGGTCACCACGCCCATCACGAAGGTGGACGAGGAGAACACGCGCAGCGACTGCTGCATCTCGATGTTGGAGAACTTGGTCACCACCCAGAAGTAGGAGTCGTTGGCGTGGGAGGCGATCATCGAGCCCGCGCCGATGGCCAGCACCGCGAACACGCGGCCCATTTCCGAATCCAGGCCGAAGGTCTGCAGGCTGGGGCTGATGATGGCAGCGGTGGTCAGTGCGGCCACGGTGGAAGAACCCTGGGCCGTCTTGAGCAGCGCCGCGATGATGAAAGGCACCAGCAGGCCGACCGAGGCACCGCCCAGCACTTCACCCAGCGCATTGCCCACGCCGGTTTCCTTGATGATGGCGCCGAACATGCCGCCGGCGGCAGTGATGATCAGGATCGGGCCGGCCTTGACGATGGCTTCTTCCAGCACCTTGGTGAAGTCGCCCTTCTGGCCGCCATGGCGACTGAGCAGCCAGACGCCGCACAGCATGCCCATCAGCAAAGCCATCACCGGGTTACCCAGGAAGTGGAACACGGTGGCGCCGCCATCCTTCATGCCCAGCGTGGTCAGCAGGGTGGAAATGGAGATCAGCACCAGCGGCAGCACCACGGGCAGCAGCGCATGCGAGAACTTGGGCAGATTGTGCTGCGACAGGTCGTCGGTGCCGTCTTCGTCATCGGCCTCGGCGGGGGCGTAGTTCTGGCCCTTGTCCATCAGACCGGCCCAGTAGTAGGAAGCCAGCAGGCCGGGGATGGCAAACAGCACCGAGGCCAGCACCAGCATGCCCAGGTTGGCATTCAGCGCGGTGGCTGCGGCCAGCGCGCCGGGGTGGGTGGGCACCAGGCAGTGCACCACGAACAGCGACGAACCCATGATGGCGGCGATCAGCGGCATCGAGGTCTTGGAGCTGGCGCTGACGCTGCGCGCAATACCGCTCAGGATGATGTAGCCGGTGTCGCAGAAGATGGTCAGGCCGGGGATGAAGCCGGTCCAGGCCATGGCGGCCTTGGCGTTGCCCTTGCCCGCCAGCTTCAGGATGTGGCTGGCAATGCTCAGCGCACCGCCGCTTTTTTGCATGCACACCGCAATCGCCGCACCAAAGATGATGATGAAAGAGATACCGCCCAGCGTGTTGCCGAAGCTGCTCTTGAGGGTGTCGATCACCTTGCCCAGCGGCATGCCGGAGCCCAGCGCCAGCGCCAGCGATACGGCGAACAGCGAGCCGAAGACGCTGAACTTCACCTTGGAGGTGAGGTAGATGATGGCCACAATACTGAGGACCACCAGAATGGATGAGAGTGCGATGCTGCTCATGGTTGGTGCGGGCAAGAAAGGGGGAAAGGGGCGGAACGCTGCACTGGCAAGCCGGCGCTCCGGGTGAGGGGCGGCGTACGGCCCCGCTGACGACCTTGCCACGCCAGGCCCACAAAGCTGCCCAGGCGACAAAGATGGGCGGGATTATAAAAGTCTGCTCTGCCGCCAAGGGGTTAACCCTTAACCCCAGCCCCCGCACCACAGCCGGGGGCAATGCGGTGATCTGCCTGGACAGCGCCAACCTCAGTTGCGTCCGCATGGTGGACTGCCCCGCCCTTCCCAGGAAGATGCCAGAAGAGGCCTGGAAGAGGCTGGCGCCAGAGGGCGCAGCAGCCTTTATCCCCCGAACCGCTCCCGGTACACCACCGGCGTGATGCCCAGGCGGCGCACAAACAGGTGGCGCAGCGCCTGCTCGGAGCCCAGGCCCACCTTGGCTGCCACCGTCTTCAGCGGCAGCGCGCCCAGGTTTTCCAGCAACTGCTTGGCGCGCTCCAGCCGGGCGTTTTCCACAAAGCTGCTGGGGCTGCAGCCGGTTTCCTGCTGGAACACACGGCGGAAGTTGCGTTCGCTCATGGCCGCCTTGTCGGCCAGCAGCGCCAGCGGCATGGGCTGGTCCAGGTGGGCCAGCACCCATTGCTGGGCCGCCTGCACGCCGCTGTGCTGCGTGGCCTGCGCCGCCAGCGACACGCTGAACTGCGACTGCCCGCCCGGGCGCTTGAGGTACATGACCAGATCGCGCGCCACATCCAGCGCCAGTGCGTGGCCGAAGTCCTGCTCCACCACGGCCAGCGCCAGATCGATGCCGGCCGTCACCCCGGCCGAGGTCCAGTAGCTGCCGTCGCGCACATAGATGGCGTCGGCATCCACGGCAATGTGCGGATAGCGCTGGGCCAGCAGCCCCGCCACGCTCCAGTGCGTGGCCGCACGCCGGCCGTTCAGCACGCCGGCCGCCGCCAGGAAAAAGCTGCCGCTGCACAGCGCAATCATGCGCCCGACCTGGGGCGCCACACGCGCCACCCAGTCCACCAGTTCCGGCGAAGCCGCCAGCACCTGCTCGATATGGCGCGAGCCCACCAGCAGCACCGTGCAGCCCGTGCCGTCGGCCTCCACCTGGGCCAGGGTGTGCGTGGCCTGCAGGCCCATCAGCGTGTCGGAAGGCACCGGCCCCGCCTGCGCCGCCACCACGCGCACGGCGTAGCCATCGGGCAGGCCCTTCTGGCGCAGGTGCACATTGGCGTAGTCGAACACCGACATCGGTCCTATAGCCTCCAGGGCCTTGAAGCCGGGGTAGACAACCAGATCGACGCGGTGGGCGCCTGCGTGGCGGTGTTCCATATCCAAAACAAGAGCAGTCTGTGCAAGTACAACAAGTGCTGCAAGCCGTTCATCACAGCCCAGCAGCGCGCTGCGACCGACTATACGCAAGCGGCGCCCCGGGCGGTTGGGGCCCGGCGGGCAGCCACCGTGGCCGGCGGGGCTTCTGGCGGGCTCGGCCTGTCCGGCCTACCCCACCGAATCCGCCGAATACGGCACCCGCGCACCAAGGGCTACAGCAGGTCCGACTTGCGGCACAGAGGTGCCTCGGTCAGCGGTACCATGACATCGCTCACATTGGCCGGGGCCTGCGGCGTCAGGCGGGTGACGACCGACAGGCATTTGTCCTTGGTGTTGATGAAGCTGGCCTCGTAGTCCGTGCCCGCCTGCAAGGTGACCGTCTTGTTGACACTGCACTGGTAGCGCTTGCCCCCCGAGATATGGCCGTTGCTGATATAGACCAGGGTCAGCGGCTGGTTGGCGGGCACATAGAACTCGCCCACCACCGTGGGAATTTCCTTGGGCACCACATGCAAGGGTGCGTCCGGCATGCCCAGGGAGCGGTTGTTCTGGTCTGCAAAGCCTTTGAGGCTGGCCACCATCACCCCTGCGTCGGGCAGGCGCCAGTCCACACAGCTGCTGCGGGGCACGGCGCGCACCATGCCGTCGGACACCACGCGCACGCGGGCACGCTCGCCGCCATCAGGCTCTTTGTAGGTGGTGGAAAAGGATTTGACGGTCTGGATATTGCCGCAGCCAGCCAACAGCACGGCTCCCACGGCAACAGCCGAAGCTTGCAGAAAACGCATATACACAGTCGGGGTGATGGAAGAAAAACGGACCTCCATTCTGCGGCACCCACACTTGCCCCTTATCAGCGCCCGCGCCCGCCATGGCTCCGGCTGTGCTGCGCATGGTCACGCGACTGGCTGCGGGCACCCCGGTGGCCACACCACGGCACCAGCTCCCGCCATGGGTGAAATCCAACTATGGATATGCGCAAAACACGCTTAATTCCAAATGCTTATCAAGATAAATTTCTTCATAAGCATTCCAAATTAAGGACCTCCCCATGCCCCGCTTTTCCGTGACCCGTGTTGCCGCAGCCGCCGTGCTGGGCCTGTCCGCGCTGTCGTCGTTTGCCCAGTCCGTTCCTTCCGAGGTGCGGCTGGCCTGGGCCGGCGGCCCGCGCGTGTGGATTCTGGGCAAGATCGACGGCTCGTTCGACAAGGCCTTCGGCACCAAGACCAAGTGGGTGCAGTTCGCATCGGGCGCCGATGTGCTGAGCCTGTTTGCCGCCAAGGAAATCGACATTGCCCGCTTTGGCTCCAGCCCCGCTGCGGCCGGCATTGCGCGCAAGCTGCCGATCGAGGTGATCGGCACGCCCGAAATCATTGCCACCGCAGAGCGCCTGATTGCCCGCGACGGCATCACCGACCTCAAGGCCCTGGAAGGCAAGACCGTGGCCTATCCCGCCAACTCCACTGCGCAGTACGCCTTCGAGCAGGCCGTCAAGCTGGCCAAGGTGGACCGCAGCAAGATCAAGGCGCTGTCGCTCAAGCCCGCCGAAATCGTGGCCGCCTGGAAGCGCGGCGACATCGACGCTGCCTATGTCTGGGGCCCCTTCACCCAGCAGCTGGAAGCCAGCGGCGGCAAACAGATCTATGTCACCAAGGACCTGCAGAAACACCAGGTGCTGGTGTTCAACAACTTTGTGGTGCGCAAGGAATTTGCCGAGAAGCATCCCGAGCTGGTGACCAAATTCCTGCGCGTGGTGCAAGACAAGGTGGACCAGTACAAGAAGGACGAGGAAGGTTCGGTGCAGGCGATTGCCAAGCACCTGGACATTCCCGCCGACAGCGTGCGCAGCACCCTGGGTGGGCTGGAATACCCGTCGCTGCAGGAGCAGCTGACGCCGGCCTTCATCGGGGATGAGAAGACCAAGTCCGGCTCGCTGATCACCAAGGCCTACAAGGACTCGGCCGAGTTCCTGGCCGGCATCGGCGAGCTGCGCAAGCAGGAAGTCCCAGTCAGCTACGGCCCCTACATCAACACCACCTATCTGCAGCGCGCTGCGGCCGCCAAGTAAGCAGGCTGCGCCATGTCCGTGTCTTCGCAAACGCCGCTGCCGCTGTACCTGCCGCCCACGGCGGCGCAGGCCCCATCGCCGCAGCCCATACAACCCGTACGGACCGCACAGCCCGCACGCGCCCGCCGGGTGCCCTCGGCAGGCCGGCTGGCAGTGGTCAGCATCACCAGCGTGCTGGCTGTGCTGCTGCTGTGGCAGGCCAGCGGCAGCCTGGGCTGGGTGGATCCGCTGATGCTGCCGCCCCCCACCGAACTGTGGCACACCCTGGTGGAACTGAGCCAGGAAGGCTACCGCCAGACGCCGCTGTGGCAGCACCTGCTGACCAGCACACTGCGCGCCGTGGCGGCCTTTGTCGCGGCCATTCTGGTTGGGGTGCCGCTGGGCCTGTCCATGGGCCTGTCAGCCACGCTGTCCGCCACGCTCAATCCCTTTGTGCAATTTCTGCGGCCCCTGCCCAAGATTGCACTGGTGCCGCTGGTCATCGTCTGGTTCGGCATTGGCGAAGGGGCCAAGTTCTTTCTGATCTTCATCGCCACGGTGCTGAGCATCGTCGTGGGTGCCGCTGCGGCGGTGGCCCACATCAGCCAGGCGCGGTTGCGCGCGGCGCAGACGCTGGGCGCCAGCCGCCGCCAGCTGTTCAGCCATGTGGTGCTGCCGCATGCCCTGCCCGAGCTGTTCACCACCGTGCGCCTGGCCATCGGCATTGGCTGGACCTCGCTGATCGCCGCCGAAATGGTGGCCGCCAACTCCGGCCTGGGCTGGATGGTCATCAACGCCGGCAGCTATCTGCGCACCGATGTGGTGATGCTGGGCATTCTGTTGCTGGGGCTGGTCGGCTATCTGTTTGACGTGGGCCTGGTGCTGTTGCAGCGCCGTTATGCCCCCTGGGCCGGGAAAGACGCATGAGCGCGCATCTCCACACCACCACGCGGTCATCCGGTAGTCACCATGACCGCGACCACCACCATGGTCATAGTCAGAACCACAGTCGCATCCAGATCCAGGGCGTGCACAAGCACTTTGCCCAGCCGGGCAAGGGCGACAGCCAGCAGGTGCTCAGCGATGTTTCGCTAGAGCTGCAGCATGGCGAATTCGTCTGCCTGCTGGGCGCTTCGGGCTGCGGCAAGTCCACGCTGCTGAATCTGGTGGCCGGTTTCGAGCAACCCGACGGCGGGCGCCTGCTGTGCGACGGCCGTCCCATCACCGGCCCCGGGTCGGAACGCAGCATGGTGTTCCAGCAGCCCACGCTGTTCCCCTGGCTGACGGTGCGCCAGAACGTGGGCTTTGGCCCGCGCATGGCCGGCCTGCGGGCCGCCGACTATGCGGCCCGTGCCGAAGAGTTTCTGCGCCTGGTCGGCCTGGCCGACTTTGCCGACCTCCACCCCTGGCAACTGTCCGGCGGCATGCGCCAGCGTGCGGCCCTGGCCCGCGCCTGGCTGCCGGAGCCGGAAATCCTGCTGATGGACGAGCCCTTTGGCGCACTGGACGCCCAGACCCGGCTGGCCATGCAGGAGCTGCTGACCGGCATCTGGCAGCACAAGCGCACCACCATCCTCTTTGTGACCCACGATGTGGATGAGGCGCTGTTCCTGGCCGACCGGGTGGTCCTGCTGTCCTCGCGCCCCGGCCGGATCCGCCAGGAGCTGCAGGTCCCGTTCGAGCGGCCGCGCAGTTTTGAGGACCTGGTGGCCGACCCGCGCTTTGGCGCGCTGAAACGCGACATCCTGCATGTGCTGCGGGAAGAAGCCGCCAAGTCGCTGCAGGGCGTGGCCGCATGAGCGCGGCGCGCCTGGTGGGTGTGCTGGGCGGCATGGGGCCGCTGGCCACACTGGACTTTCTGCAGCGCCTGCTGGAGACCAGCGGCGCGCAGCGCGACCAGGAGCATGTGCCCACCGTGACCTGGAATGTGCCGCAGATTCCGGACCGGCAACGGGCCCTGGCCGGTGGCGGCGAGGACCCGCTGCCCGCCATGCTGCAGGGCATTGCGCGCCTGAATGCCGCTGGCGCCACCTGCATTGCCATTCCCTGCAACACGGCCCATGCCTGGTATGGCCCCTTGAGCGCACACAGCGCGGCGCCCATCCTGCACATCGTCGACGCCACCGTGCAGGCTCTGCAGGCTGCACAACAGTCATCGCCCGCCCGCATCGGCGTGATCGCCACACGGGGCGCGCTGAGCCAGCGCCTGTACCAGGCGCGGCTGGAAGCGGCGGGTCTGGACTACCTGACGCCCACCGAGCAGGAGCTGGACACACTGTTCACCCCCGGCTGCTACGCCATCAAGGCCAACGACATTGCCACGGGCGGCCGGCTGCTGGCGCAGACCGCCGAAGCCCTGCTGGCACGCGGCGCCACACAACTGGTCATGGCCTGCACCGAGGTGCCGATCGGACTGCGCCACGCCGCCCCCGAGCTGCTGGCGCTGAGCGTGGACCCGGCCACCGCACTGGCCCAGGCCTGCCTGCGCCACTGGCGGCAGGGCTGAGCCGGGGGCAGTCCGCCGCACACCACCACTGGCACCACCACCGCAGCAACCGCTGCATCCGCCATGGCGGCAACCACGGCGCCAGCGGCAACAGCGGCACCAATGCCGATGGCTGCCACAGCGGCCATCACCGCCGTATCACCGCCATATCACTGCCATATGCGGACATAAAGCCTGCGCCACCGGCCATACGGCCCGCCGGGGGCTGGGCTTTGCCTGCGAATGCCCTACAGTCGGAGCTTCGCCAGTGCACTGCGCCCGGCGCCCGGCCATCCCCCTGCTGTACAGGCGGCGCCGCGCCCGCCCTGTGGCACTGCCCTGCTCCCCCTTCTGGAAAGACCTGTCCCATGAAATCCCGCGCCGCTGTTGCCTTCAAAGCCGGAGAACCCCTGCAAATCGTCGAGATCGACGTGGCCCCGCCCCAGAAGGGCGAAGTGCTGGTCAAGATCACCCACACCGGTGTCTGCCATACCGACGCCTTCACCCTGAGCGGTGACGACCCCGAAGGCATCTTCCCCGCCGTGCTGGGCCATGAAGGCGCCGGCATTGTGGTGGAAGTGGGCGAAGGCGTGACCAGCGTGAAGCCCGGCGACCATGTGATCCCGCTGTATACCGCCGAATGCGGCGAATGCCTGTTCTGCAAGAGCGGCAAGACCAATCTGTGCGTGGCCGTGCGCGCCACCCAGGGCAAGGGCGTGATGCCCGACGGCACCACCCGCTTCAGCTACAACGGCGAACCCATCTACCACTACATGGGCTGCTCCACCTTCAGCGAATACACGGTGGTGGCCGCCGTGTCGCTGGCCAAGATCAGCCCCGACGCCAACCCCGAGCAGGTCTGCCTGCTGGGCTGCGGCGTGACCACCGGCCTGGGCGCCGTCAAGAACACCGCCAAGGTGCAAGAAGGCGACACCGTGGCCGTGTTCGGCCTGGGCGGCATCGGTCTGGCGGTGATCCAGGGTGCCAAGCTGGCCAAGGCCGGCCGCATCATTGCCGTGGACACCAACCCCGGCAAGTTCGATCTGGCCAAGACCTTTGGCGCCACCGACTGCATCAACCCCAAGGACTTCGACAAGCCGATCCAGCAGGTGATTGTGGAGATGACCGGCTGGGGCGTGGACCACAGCTTCGAGTGCATCGGTAACACCCAGGTCATGCGCGCCGCGCTGGAATGCGCCCACCGCGGCTGGGGCCAATCCGTGATCATCGGCGTGGCCGGTGCGGGCCAGGAAATCTCCACCCGTCCCTTCCAGCTGGTGACCGGCCGCAAGTGGCTGGGCACGGCCTTCGGCGGCGTGAAGGGCCGCAGCGAACTGCCCGGCATGGTGGAAGACGCCATGGCCGGCAAGATCCAGCTGGAGCCGTTTGTCACCCACACCATGGGCCTGGCCAAGATCAACGAAGCGTTTGACCTGATGCACGAAGGCAAGTCGATCCGCTCGGTGGTCAACTACGCGGAATAAGGCGGTCACCCAGCTACGCAGCCCCGGTGCGCCCTGCATGCTTCCATCTGGGACACATGCCCTGACGCACCCGGCTGCGGTCTTCCCGTGAGGTGGGGTCTGCGGGATGCAGACAGCCGGGCACTCGATGTGGATGGCGTGAATGGCGTAGCTTGAGCGCGCCAACATGCACAACAGCACGACCCGCGCAAACCGCACACCACCGTAGCGTGACCCAGCTCCGGCACTCCGCCCGGCCCACCGTCTGCACGCAGACCCCACGCATCCAACAAGCCGCCGCTGCAGCGCCCTCAGCGCTTGCGCGGCCACCGTTCAAGGAGTCACCCATGGAACTCAAATCCGCCCACGCCTGCTTTGGCGGCGCGCAGCGCTACTACCAGCACGATTCGCGCGAAATCGGCCTGCCGATGAAGTTCTCGGTCTACCTGCCGCCCAAGGCCGTGGCGGGCGAGAAAGTGCCCGCCGTGCTGTATCTGGCCGGCCTGACCTGCACCGAAGAAACCTTCATGACCAAGGCCGGTGCCCAACGCCTGGCGGCCGAGCTGAACATTGCCCTGATTGCGCCCGACACCAGCCCGCGCGGCGCCAACGTGCCCGGCGAATCCGACAGCTGGGACTTTGGCGTGGGTGCCGGCTTTTACCTGGACGCCCAGCAAGCCCCGTGGGAACAGAACTGGCGCATGGAAAGCTACCTGATTGAGGAGCTGCTGCCGCTGCTGGCCCGCCACCTGCCCATCGACACCCAGCGCCTGGGCATCTTTGGCCACAGCATGGGCGGCCACGGGGCGCTGACCCTGGCGTTGCGCCACCCCGGTGTGTTCAAAAGCCTGTCGGCCTTTGCGCCCATTGCCAACCCGGTCAACTGCCCCTGGGGCCAGAAAGCCTTTGCCGGCTACCTGGGCGCCAACCAGGCAGCCTGGGCCCAGCATGACGCCACGCGCCTGATGGAAAGCCAGGGCAAGCCGCCCTACCCGGCCGGCATCCTGGTCGACCAGGGCCTGGCCGACAAATTCTTGATCGAGAAGCAACTGCTGCCCGAAGCGCTGGAAGCCGCCTGCGCCCAGCTGGGCCAACCGCTCACGCTGCGCCGCCACGCGGGCTATGACCACGGCTACTACTTCATCCAGACCTTTATCGACGACCACCTGCGCCACCACGCGCAGCAATTGCAGGCCTGAACGGACTGACGCCGTGCGGCCCGCGCCGCATTGCCACCAGCCGCCTGTTGGCGGCTTTTTTGTGCCCGCTCTGCCACGGCGCTGCGCTGGCTGCCGCAGCCATGCGGCATGCCACGGGCAGCAAGTCATATGCCGCCAATGCGACGCCACCACGGCCCGCCACCGCCCAGCGCGGCGCTCCGCTTTCTACAATCGACCACAACACCACCCTCACCCCATCAGGAGAACTGCATGCCCACCCTCAGCCCCACCCGCAAAGTTGCCGTTGTCACCGGCGCCGGTTCCGGCATCGGCAAAGCCACCGCCCTGGCCCTGGTGGGCGACGGCTGGCATGTGGCGCTGGCCGGGCGCCGCCTGGCCATGCTGGAAGAAGTGCGCCAGGCCGCGCAAGACCAGTACGAAGCCGCCGACCGCGTGCTGTGCGTGCCCACCGATGTGACCGACGCCGCCGCCGTGCAGCAGCTGTTTGCCCAGACCGTGGCGCAATGGGGCCGCGTGGACCTGCTGTTCAACAACGCCGGGCGCGGCAACCCACCGGGTTCGTTCCTGGACTGGTCGGCCGCCGACTGGCAGGATGTTGTCAACACCAACCTCAACGGCATGTTCTATTGCCTGCAACAGGCCTTCCGCGTGATGCGCGACCAGTCCCCCCAGGGCGGTCGCATCATCAACAACGGCAGCATCTCTGCCCACGCGCCACGCCCCAACTCGGCCGCCTACACCGCCACCAAGCATGCGGTCATGGGCCTGACCAAGACCGCCTCCCTGGACGGCCGCGCCTGGAACATTGCCGTGGGCCAGATCGATGTGGGCAACGCCGTCACCGAACTGGCCGAGCGCATGGCCAAGGGCGTGCCCCAGGCCAACGGCACCATTGCGGTGGAGCCCATGATCGACACCCACACCGTGGCCCGCTCCGTGCTGTACATGGCCAATCTGCCGCTGGAAGCCAATGTGCTGTTTCACACGGTGATGGCGACCAAGATGCCGTTTGTGGGGCGGGGGTGAACTTATAGAAAAAAGCCGAACATTACGGAATATTCTGCATTTGCCTAAATGGCACCAGCTATCCGTTCTAAGTACGGCTTCAGGCTGCGGATTCAACCGATCGATGCCCCTCCCTGCTCCCAAGCCGTCGATACAGATCAAAGTGGGATCTAACAATACCAAGTGCTCTGGATAGCATGCAACCGGTGAAGAGATGAGTTTTTGAAGTACCTACGACGCGAAACACAGATTGCGCTCACCGAGCTCTGCCTGCCTCTTCAGCAAACGGATTCACGATGGATAGACGGTGAGGCAAAACCTTCGATGAAACCCAGATGCCCTCAGCAACAGGTTCTTCATCTTCACTTTGAGCAACCACAAGGACGATGGCAGCCCCCTTGCGTAGGCCCACTGCCATGGCTTCTTCAACGATGTTCGTCAAATGGACCACGCGCCGCTGCATCGAAATCAATCCGTCACGCGCGATTGAGTCCAGCGCTGACCAGCTAGAACCATGGTATAGGCAAGTCGGAACGCCAACTCTAATGCCGACATCAACGATCACATTTAGGGAGTGGCCGTAGAGGGCTCTAATACTGTCATCTCGTATCTCGAATCTGGGCTCTCCGGGATGCTCTGCTACAGCTAACAACTTGCTCGAATCCACTCCGAGAGCCAACGCTAGCTCATCCATCGATGCGAACCCAGCATTATCGACCTGTACACCTTTAGTCGGACCGTGGTGACGAAGCAGGTATGCCATTGCCTTGCTTAGCCTTCGATGGTCATGACTCGGAACTGACTCAGCTGTGTCTGAATGCTCAACACGCGAAAGCGCAAGAAGTAACTCACGAGCCAACCCCTTGGTTGCATCATCTCCGAACTCCACCAGCATTCCGCACAGCTCGCGCGCGTGGCGCCGCAATTGCTTACCTGCTTCTTTCTCGGTCCCTAAGCGTAATGCACGGGTAAGAGCAAACCATCCGTATGCAGCGGTCAAGGCCGTGTCGCTGAGTTCCTGTTTCATGCCTTCCAGGTAACGCGTCATGATTGCAAGCCGCCTATGCCAGCCATCTCGGTCAGCTTGCACTAGGGCATTGTCTTCAATTAATTGAGCAACGTCGTACCCAATGGGCACGAAATCGACGGACTCCAGATCAATGGCCACGACTCGTCCAGCGGGGTCCACGAGCCAGTTGGATGCATGACCATCTCGCTTCCTTACCAGTGGAAGGGCCCCTGGAAAGAGGCCGCGCAAAGACTCAACAAAGCGATCAGCCTGTTCCTGCTCGAATAAGGTTCTTGACCACATCTTGAGATATTCCTTCAACGAGCGCCACGCAGACTTTCCTGCGGCGGGGCTCCCAGCAACCCGATGGAAGACTGCTAGCAGGTCAACGATCGGCTCTAGTACAGCTGATACATCCTCAGTGTTCATATCGCTCACCAATCGCCCAGCAGCTCGCTGAGATACATGCACCCATCGTCGATCATCGACTGATGGAAGCTCGACGATAGCAAGCGACCGAGGCACTTCAAATTTATTTGTATCACCTAACTGAGAAATTTCATCTCGCAGCGCATTCAGCATCGATTTTTCATGTACAGCTTTGGCTTCGGTTGTTCGCTTGAAGACAAATGTTTCAGATAGAAATCCTCTTGCGTCTGCAACTGCAAAAACCTCATTACGTCCGCCTAAATTAGATCGTGCGTAAACGGCTGAATTCAGCGCAAGTTTTGCGGCCTCACGCCAGCTATCATCAGCGGACAATGCCCCCTCACCTGAGTTGCCGACTAGGTAGTCTCGCACTCGCGCTATACCGATTCGCGGCAGTGGCCAGGTCGAATGGCTAGCGGCAAGCCCTTCAAAAATCTCCTGCGCCCGGTATGCTAGGCCCATATTTCCCGTTCGTTTCGCCGCAGACAGCGCCGCAGCTCCTGCTTCCCATTGAGCGTGTCTGTTCCATGAAGCCTTATCAGATAGCCAACCCGTGATTTCTACATAACGAGAAAGGTCATCTTTTCCAAGTAACTCCGCTGGCCCATCGACCATCTGGCGCAGGAAGCGGGTACTAAGCACTGCTGCGGGCACCCATCCTCTATTCTTTCTCTGAACTTCTAATCCATTAATCACTCTCCTGATGGTTTCCCAAAGCTCGAACGATGGCTCAGTAGCCATTAAAGCAAGTAACCCTTTCGGAACCGCCATTGATCTAGCTGATGCAGCTAACCGCCCCTGCTTAACCTCTGCAGCTAGGGTGGTGAGAATACTGAGGCGAGCTTCTTCCACTCCGCTCTTTGGGCGAAACCTCGCGAGGAGTTTTTCCGTTGCCTCAAGGTAACGTCTAGCATCTCTGCCCTCAGGCACAGAAAGCTGTGCAAGGCGGAACCGTGCCTCTGCCTCGGCAAGCTCCGTTCCTTCCGCTATCTTCCGATTCGCCGATAGGAGTTCTAGCGCATCTCGCAATAGCTGATTATTACCAGTTTGATCAAACTGCAAAACTAAGAGCTCCAGTCGATATACAAGTGTCTCGGGCTGCAAGTTTCCAAGATTCATCGAGTCTTGGGAGTATTGCAAGGCTCTTGAGACAGCCTCAGATGGCACGTTAATCCAGCGACCGGTCATCGCAACTGCAGTCGCGTACTTTCCGGTAGCTATTCGCCTCGTTCTGTCCGAAAGCAACTGACTCTCAATTGCGAATCGAAACTCTGAAAGTGCTGTTTGAAATCTCGCAATGGCTACATCGATTTCATCACCGGCAAAACTATCTTTGGCACCATCATGCAGCGCATCAGCAACTCTATAAGCAACGTTTGCTAACGACTTAGAAAACTCAAGTCCAAGCATTGCTAGTGAACCTCCCATACCGGCAGGATTTCTGCGCATGTGTTCGAGTATTAGGAGGAGTGCAGGTGTCGAAAGAAATACAGAATCCCTAAGCACATGACGCCACATCTCGGCCGCAATCGCGTACCCATCTTGTCGAATAATTATTTTCAGCTTGGGCGCCCATTCAGAATCAGTGAGCCATTTAACTGAAGACTCTGACCCAAGGTATGCAAGCTTATTCAAACTATCTGCGAGTTCTGGCGCCCATACATTGACTTCTTTTTCTATTTCATCTGCTCGCATAATTATATTCCTATTATTTTAAATCGCTGAAATTACACTGACTATCCCATTGATGGGTAAGAAAATAGCATCCACACTTAGGCGACCTAGCTTTATTTTTGCAAGCAGCCACTCTTTTATCGTGCGCTGTAGCAGAAAAAAGGTCCGAGGTAGAATTTTAAGCTTTGGACATTTTTTGGTTAGGGCATCATTAATGAACGACCGGAATCTGGCAGATTTCGTACATGCCTTTTTATATCCCAAATAAAAACGCTGCATAGAAAAAATAATCTACCCCAGAAAAACCGACGTCAACTAATCACAAGCCGATACTTATTGAATTATGTAATCCGAGGCTCACTCACCTCATACACCTTCAAATTCCGCTCCCCAATCCCCAGTCCTTCCCAGCTTGCCCGCCACTGCTGAATATGGGCCGATGCAAAATGCGCATCCAGCGCAGGCTGGTCGGTCCAGCGTTCCTTCACATGAATCAAGCCGGGCACAAACAGGTCTTCGGCATAGACATATTCCAGGCAGCCAGCTTCGGCGCGTGAGGCCTGCACCATGGCCCCCATCACGGGCTTGGCGCGTTCCAGGTTTTCGGGCGGCAGGCGCACGGTGCCCACGATCAACAGCATGGCAATCTCCAAAGGGGTGAGCGTCAGTCCTAAACGGGGTGGTACTTGGCGGTCACTATTTAGTGCCAGCCATCCTAGACCAGCATACGTAACACAAGCTTACAACTGGCTGTGGGCCTGTCGCGTGGATTGCAAATGCCTATGGATATTTAGCTTGTTCTGCCTGCGCGTGGGCAGTGCTACTTATGGCAAACGGGTATGGCATGTGCCGTTTCTGGTGAGCGTGCGCAGCAGAAGAAACACTGCCGTATGCATCGATAAAAAGGCTCAGGAAAACACGCATACCGTTTTCCCTAGACCGCAGCGGGTGCTGCAGCGCCGCAATCTGCGCCAGGCCTTGCAGGTATTGACGGCTGCACGCAAAAGCTGATGCGTCCCTATCTGGTGCGGGCGGCCTGCATGGGCTGCGCTGTCCAAAAAATGACAGCAGCAGTTGGGGGGCGCACAGAGCATGGGGCCATCGGTGGATTGCCTTTCCCGCTCCCCCATTCTTGCTGCGCATCCACTGAGATTCCGGCCTGGTCCAACTGGACATGGGCCACGGTTTCATTCACCTCTGGAGTCTTGCCATGCGCCGTTTGCACACTGTATTGAGCACTGCCTTGTTTCCCGGTTTTTCCCGCGCTGCACGCTGGCGCCGTTGCTGCGCACCGGTGGCCATGGCTGCACTGCTTTCTGCCGGACCGGCCTGGGCCAATACAGAGGGGTACCCGGCCAAGGAGATCAATTTCGTCATCAACTTTGGGGCGGGCGGCAATACCGATGTGACGGCGCGCACCATTGGCAAGGCGATGGAAGAGGTATTGAAGAAGCCGGTGATTCCCGTGAACAAGGGCGGCGCCCAGGGGACGCTGGGCGTGGGTTATCTGTCCAAGCAAAAGCCCGACGGCTATACGCTGGGCCTGGCCAGCTATACCAGCATGACCTTGTCGCCCCAAATCATGAAGCTGGATTACAAGCTGGATGATTTTGAGTACATAGCCGGTGTGGCGCGCTACCGCTATGGCATGGTGGTGCGGGCGGATTCACCGTACAAGAATATTGCCGACCTGATTGCGGCCTCCAAAACCGGCAAGGGGGTGTTCTATTCGTCCCCCGCGTTTCCCAACAGCACGCCGTTCATGGAGCTGGCCAAGCAGACCGGCGGCAAGTTTGAAGAGATCACCTACAAATCCGGCCCGGAAACCATTGGTGCGGTGCTGGGCGGGCAAGTGGATGCCAGCGTGCTGAATCCGTCCGATGTGCTGCCGCATATCCAGGCGGGCAAGCTGCGCATGATTGCCAGTGCCAGCCCCATGCGCTGGGTGGAACTGCCGGAGGTGCCCACCATCCAGGAGCAGGGGCACAACATCACGGCCGATTCGTGGATGGGCATGGCCTTTCCCAAGGGCACACCCAAGGCGCTGCGCGACCGGATGGAGCAGACGGTGCTGGCCATCATGAAGACACCGGCAATTGCGGAAGCCTTTGCCCGCATTGGCATTGACCCGGTGGCGCTGAGCGGGGCCGAATACCGGCAGAAACTGGTGGAGGCGATTCCGCAAATGCGGGAAGCGGCCAAGTCGGCCAACCTGCCCATCGTCAATCCGAACTACCCGAACTGATTCACCCGCGTCGCAGCCCGAACGGGCCAACTCGGTGTGACGGCCCAGGCTAGGGTGTGGGACTGGGCGGCACCCTACACCCTGCGCCCTGGATGTAGAAGGTATTGGGGGTGTGAGCGGCACACCGCCACTCCCCTGCCCCACCAGCAGCCTGTTCAGGACCCTACGCAGCGGGTGCCGCGCGCCGTCTGCCAGCCTTCAGGCCGGGGTCTTGCCTGCACGCATGGCGGCGGCGATCTGGGCCAGCACGGCGGGCAGTTCGGCCACGCTGCGCACCACGTAGTGGGCTCCGGCCGCCTTGAGCTTGGCTTCGGCCACGGCCACGCGGGCGTCCACTTCGTCCTGCGGGGCCTGGGCGTATTCCTGCATGCTGTAGCCCACTTCATTGCCCGACAGGCTCAGGCCCACGGTCCACATGCCGGCGCGCAGGCCTTCGTCGATGCCGGGCACGGTGTCGTCCACCTTCACGCAGGCGCGCACATCGCCAATGCCCAGGGCCAGCACATTGGCCAGCGCCATGAAGGGGCCGGGGCGGCCCCCGGCAGGCAGTTCGTCACCGGCGACCACATGGTCGGGGGCAATGCCGGCGGCAGCGGCCTGGGGCAGCAACTGGTTCAGCACTTCGCGCGGGTAGCCCGAGCAGGAGCCCACTTTCAGGCCCCGGGCGCGCAGCCAGGGCAGCAGCTCCACCGCACCGTCGATGGGTGCCGAAAACTCGCCCACCTTGGCGATCTGCATGGGCATGAAGCGGGCGTAGATGGCGTCCACATCATCATTGCCGGGCGCACGGCCAAAGGCGGTGTGCCATTGGGCGGCGATGCTGGCGTCCTGCAGCAGCTGGTGGATGTGGTCCCACTTGCTCAGGCCCATGGGACCGCGCGCCTGCGCCAGGGTGATGGTGATGCCGAAGGTGGCAAAGGCTTCCACAAAGATCTGCGTGGGGGCCAGCGAGCCAAAGTCCACCAGGGTGCCGGCCCAGTCAAAGATGACGGCCTGCAGCGGCGCCAAGTCGGCGGCGGAGCCGGTTGCTGCCGCGGCGCAGCTTGCGTTGAAGGTGGCGGATGGGGTCAATGTGGTGGGGTTCATGGCGAAGCTCCTGAAAAACAAAGAGGAAGGCAAACAGGGAGAAGGCTGCACGGCCGCCCGCCGGGGCCGCATGCACATTGGTGCGGGCGGGACAGTACGCGGCCAGCGGCAAGGTGGAGGTGGGGGACATGGCGGTCAGCGCAGCACGGAAAAGGTCAGGGACAGGGTCAGGCCAGCGGGCGGATGAAGTTGCGCCCGCGCGGGCCGCTGGCGGCTTTGTGCACCATGGCCTGCCAGGCAGCGGGCGCCACGCCGTAGTGGGCGGGGTCGGTGGCTACGCCCAGCTGGTGCAAAAAGGCACGCAGCCGTTCGCTGGCCAGCGCCGGGGTCATGGCGTCAAAGATGGAGAGCAGCGCAGCGTCGGCCACCGGGTCGGCACCCAGGGCCATGTCCAGCACCAGCGGCAGGCTGAACGAGCAGGCAATGCCGTGCGGCACGCCGTGCTGCAAGGTGATGTCGTAGGACAGCGAATGCGCCAGCGCCGTCTTGGTGTTGGAAAACGCCAGCCCGGCCAGCAGCGCTGCCTGGGCCATGTCGGCACGCAGCTGCAGGTTGCCCAGGTCCTGCATCAGCGCCGGCAAGGTGGCCAGGGTGCAGCGGGCCGATTGCACGGCCAGCGCCATGGACACGGGGTTGCGGTGCACGTTCCAGATGGATTCCAGCGCGTGCGACAGCGCATCCAGCCCCGCCGCCAGCGTAGCGCCTGCGGGCAGGCTGGCCATCAGCTCGGCATCGATGAGGGCTGCTTCCGGCCAGGTGCAGTGCTGGTGCAGCGAATGCTTGCGGCTGCCGGCCTGGTCCCAGATGGTGGCCCAGGGCGTGACTTCGCTGCCGGTGCCGGCCGTGGTGGGGATGGCGATCAGCGCCTTGTGGGCGGCAGAGGCAGGCAGCTGACCGCCCTGCTCCAGCACGGCCAGCAGTTCGGCAAAGCGGCCGCCGGGCGTGGCGCAGAGCAGCGCCTTGGCGGAATCGATGGCGCTGCCGCCGCCGAGCGCCACAATGACCGGCACATCGGCATGTTCACGCTGCACCTGTTCGTACAGCGGGGCCAGCCAGTGCACATCGGGGTTGGGCTGGATGGTGTCGATCACGCCGCGCAGTTGGGCGCCGATCAGGCTGCGCACGCGCTGCACCAGGCCCAGGCTGTCAGCCTCCGGAAAAGTGACCAGCAGGCAGCTGCGGCCCGCCAGCAGCGTGGGCAGCTGGTTGAGGCTGCCGTTGCCGGCAGTGACGCGCACGGGGTTGTGATAAGTCCACACGGGAGATGACCTTTGCAAAATTCAGGGTGAGACCGGCCTGCCGCACTGGCGGGCCAGTGCAGACAGAGCGAGGTGAGCGGGTGTTAGATGTGAAGGGTTTGCGTTACGGCGCGAGAGCGCACCGTGCGCGGTGTGTGCCCTGACGGTGCAGGCCGTTTAGGCCAGCCTGCACCAGGGCACCAGGTCAGTGGCGGGGGCCTTGCTGGATGCGGTTGCGCAGCCAGTTGGAGACCATGTCGGCGGCGATCACCATCACCGTGATGACGATGATGCAGGTGGCGGTTTCCTGGTAGCGGAACAGCTTGAGGCTGCTGACCAGCTCGAAGCCCAGACCGCCCGCGCCCACCATGCCCAACACGGTGGCCGAACGCAGGTTCACTTCAAAGCGGTACAGCACCACGGCGATCCAGGCCGTGATGACCTGGGGCACCACGCCAAAGGCAATCACCTGCAGCTGGCTGGCACCGGCGCTGCGCAGAGCTTGCAGCGGGCCGTCGTCGATCTCTTCAATCGCCTCGGCAAAGAACTTGGCCAGCATGCCCATGCCGTGCAGCGCCAGGGCCAGTACGCCGGGAAAAGGGCCCAGGCCCACGGCCGAGACAAACACCAGGGCCAGAATCAGTTCGTTGATGCTGCGCACCACGTTCAAAAACTGGCGGGTGGTGCGGCGCAGCCAGTGCCAGCCGTGCAGATTGCTGGCGGCCACAAAGGACAGCGGCAGCGCCAGGATGACGCTGAGCAGGGTGCCCCAGATCGCAATCTGGATGGTCTCCAGCGCCGGTGCCCACAGGCGCGGCAGGATGTCCAGGTCCGGCGGTACGGAGCGCGCCAGAAAGTCACCGATCTGCGGCATGCCGTTGGCCAGTTCGCCCCAGCTCATCTGCGCGCCGCCGGCACTCCAGTGCAGCACCCAGCCTATGGCCAGTGCCAGCGCGGCGTAGCCCAGCCAGCCGCCGGTGGTTTCAGGACGGCCAGCCGTCCACTGCCAGCGGTCGCGTTGTGTGTTCAAGGTCGGGCTGTGCATCAGATGGCTCCTGCGTTGGTGGCCAGCTGCGCGCTGCCGGCATGCCATGGGCCTGTAGCCGCATGCACGCTGTGGCTGGCGCTGGCGGCGGTATCGGCCGGTTGCGCATCGGTGTTGTAGATGGCGTTGAGGGCGGCGTCGTCCAGCTGGGCCGGTGTGCCGTCAAACACCATGCGGCCGTGGGACAGGCCGACGATGCGGTCGCCAAACTCCTTGGCGTAATCCACCTGGTGCAGATTGCAGACCACGGCGATGCCCATTTCGCGGGTGGCGTCGCGCAGGTACTGCAGCACGCGGCGTGCGGTCTTGGGGTCCAGGCTGGCCACGGGTTCGTCGGCCAGAATCACCTGCGGCTGCTGGGCCAGGGCGCGGGCAATGCCCACGCGCTGCATCTGGCCGCCGGACAGCGCTTCGGTGCGTTCCAGCGCCTTGTGGGCCAGGCCCACACGTTCCAGGCACTGGTCTGCCAGCGCGATGTCGCTGTGTTTGAAGAACTGCAGCACCGATGCCAAGGTGCCCACCTGGCCCAGGCGCCCGGTCAGCACGTTCTTGCGCACCGACAGGCGCTGCACCAGGTTGTGGTGCTGGAAGACCATGGCCACATGGCGGGCCAGTTCGCGCCGGGAATGGGTCTGCATCAGGTCGATGCCGCCCACCTGCAGGGTGCCGCTGTCGGGCTGGTTCAGACCGTTCATGCAGCGCAGCAGCGTGGATTTGCCCGCGCCCGACAGGCCCAGCATGACCACGAATTCACCGGCCTTCACATCCATGTCGATGCCGTGCAGCACATGGTTGCTGCCGTAGCTTTTGCGCAGGTTGCGGATGGTGATCATTTCATCTTTCCCAGGTCCAGATTCAGGGCCTTGGCGGTGGTGCGCACCACGTCATAGGCCTGGTCGCTGGTGGACGAGAAGCCGTTCAGCTCGCCCCGGTCGCCCCAGGGCAGGCCTTTGATTTCGGCCATGGCGGCGGCCACTTTCTGCTTGGTGGCATCGTCCAGGCTCTTGCGCCAGGCCATGGGCGATTCGGGGATGGCCTGCGAGCGCCACACCACCTGGAAGTCTTCGGCCTTGACCAGGCCCTTGGTGACGGCGTTGGAGAAGATGGGATCGGCCACGGCCGCTGCATCCACCTTGCCGTTGGCCACGGCCATGATGCTGGCGTCGTGCGAGCCCGAGAAGATCACGCGGGAGAAGTACTTGTCGGTATCGACCCCCTCGCCTTTCAGACCGGCCTTGGGGAACAGGTGACCGGATGCGGAGCTGGGGTCCACAAAGGCAAAGGTCTTGCCCTGCAACTGGGGCACGGTGGTCAGGCCCTTGTCCTTGCGGGTGATGATGATGCTGTGGTACGAGCTTTGGCCGGTCTTCTTGGTCACCGGGATGGCAAAGGCTTCGGCGTTGGCCATCTGGCTGGCCAGCACATAGGAGAACGGGCCGAAATAGGCCACATCGATCTTGCCCGAGCGCATGGCTTCGATCACGCCGTTGTAGTCGTTGGCCACAAAGGGCTTGACCTTCATGCCAGTCTTGGCGGCCAGTTGGTCCATGACCTGCTGGCTGGCACGCATCATGGCCAGCGCGTCTTCGGAAGGGATCAGGCCCACACGCAGTTCGGTGGGCTGGGCCATGGCGCTGCCGCTCAGGCCTGCGGCGGCCAGGGCCAGGGTTGCGGTGGCGCCTTGCAGCCAGGCTTTACGGGTCATCAACATGGGAGAGTCCTTTGCATTTCGGCATTCGCACTTGCGGGATGCCGTGCGATGGATGGAATGCTAGGGACGACATATGACTGTCATGTGAAGGTTTCAGAATCGGTTTGCACAGTTTCCATAGGTCACACCTTGAGATGATTCTTCACCCCTGTTTCTGCCGGAGCGCGGCCCCATGAGCAACGCCCGCTACCGCACGTTTGTGGCCGTGGCCCACCACGGCAGCCTGAGCGCCGCCGCCCGCGCACTGGGCGTGAGCCAGCCCACGGTCTCCACCCAGATTGCCGCGCTGGAGCGGCAAAGCCAGGTGGAGCTGTTCCACCGCCAGGGCTACCGCATGGCACTGACCACGGCCGGCAGCAAGCTGCTGTCGCTGGCGCAGCGGCTGCTGGCGCTGGAGTCGGAGGCCGCGTTCTTTCTGCGCGATTCGGGCAAGCTGCACCAGGGCGAGCTGAAGCTGGGGGCAGTGGGTCCTTTCCATGTGATCGAGATGGTGGCGGCCTACCGGGCGCGCTACCCCGGCATGCAGCTGTCGATCCGCATGGGCAATTCACAGCAGGTGCTGCACGACCTTGCGCACTACAGCACCGATGTGGCGGTGCTGGCCGGCCTGTACGAACGCCCCGAGCTGCTGGCGCGCGAATATGCGCGCCACGCCATCATTCTGTTTGCCCATGTGGACCACCCGCTGGCGCGGCACGACGAGGTGGACATCACGGCCCTGCACGGCCAGCCGCTGCTGCTGCGCGAGCCCGGCTCCACCACCCGCGCGGCCATGGAACAGGCCTTGCGCGCCGCCGGGGTGCAGCCCCGGCTGGGCCTGGAAATCGGCAGCCGCGAAGCCATCCGCGAGGCCGTGGCGCGCGGCCTGGGCATTGGCGCGGTGTCGGAGGCGGAGTTCATTCCCGACACGCGCTTCAAGCCCATCCGCATTGCGTGCGCCCCGGCCTGCACCACCACCTATCTGTACTGCATGCAGGAGCGCAGCGACAGCGTGCTGGTGCGGTCGTTCTGGGATGCGGTGTGAGCCGTGGAGCGGCTGCGGAAACTACAGCACTTCAATCGGTGAACGAGGTGATCTGGGAGCCCAGCTGAGGCATGTGCGGCGCCTGCCAGCGGTAATCGGCATGCAGCACATTGCGCTGCGCCTGCTGGCCATGCCACTGTACCCCCAGAAGGTCCGCCAATGTCCAGGCCGCCCAATCCGCGCGGAAAGGCCGCTGGGCAAAGTCCGCAGGAATGGGCGCCGCCGTGTGCGACTGCCACACGATGGCCGGTATGCGGTAGCCCGCCGCCGTGCCGGGGCTGTGGCCCACATGGTTGCCCACATGGCCGACTTCCTGCCCGTGGTCGGACAGGTACATCCAGCCCGTATAGGCCTGCGGCTTCGCCGCTTCACGCGACAGGCGCAGCAGCTCGGACACCACCGAGTCGTGGTACAGCAGCGCGGCGTCGTAGTTCTGGCGCAGTTCGCGGACCCAGACCGGGCGGCCTTGCTGGGTCATGGCTGCATCGACCGCGTCGTGGGCGTCATCAAAGGGGTTGTGTCCTTTGGGAAAGCGCAGGCTGTAGTGCGGGTGCGCGCCCTGCATATGGACCACGATGAACTTGCGCTGCGCCGGCGCCTGCAGGGCAGTGTGGAATTCGTCCAGCATCTCGCCATCCAGCGACATGCTGGAGCGCCCGGGTTCGCGGTTGATCATCTGCAGCACATCGGCATGGCGGGCGTGCTGCTGTTCGATGGCGACATCGTCGTGGTTGCTGATCCACCAGACCTTGTAGCCTGCCACCCGTGCCATGGCCAGCAGGTGCTGGGCATCGTCGGCTTCAGGCATGCCGAAGGCGAACAGATTGCCGACCGCTGGCAGGGTGGTGGCGTCCGCCGACCAGGCGTTGCGCAGCACCTGCATCTGCGCGCCCAGTTGCCGCTGGTGCTGCTGCAGGCCGGGCGTGGTCTTGCGCCCGTAGCCGTAGAGCGAGAAGTTGTCGCGGTTGATGCTGTCCGTCAGCACCAGCACCACCGTGGAAGGGCCTTCGCGCAGCACCACGGGCGCCGCGGCCTGGGCGCGTTCCAGCGCCTCATTGCGCACCGCGTCCTGGTTGGCCCAGCCCTTGCGCAGTTTCTCCGCGCTTTCCACCCAGTGGGGCCAGAACAGCACCGGGTGCAGGCGGCGCCACGGCTTGTTCGCATAGGCCGCGGCCGACAGCAGCAGCAGGATGCCGATCAGCACCAGCACCGCGTATTCCATCAGCGAGCGTTTTCGGCCCGGGCCGGGCGCAGGCACCCGCTCCAGCCGGCCCGACACCTGCCCGACCCACGCAGCCACGGCCGCCAGTACCAGACCGAACAGCGCCAAGCCGCGCCAGGACAGGGCGGCGTATTCCAGGCTTTCGCGCAGATTGGTGTTGGCCATGGCACTGAGCACCAGCGTGGAGTCTGGTGCGGCCTGGTAGCTGCTGAGCAGGTAGGTGCGTGCCGCCCCATCCAGCACGAACATGAGGATGCCCAAGGTGACCAGCCAACGCCGGACCATGATGGCCACGGGGGTGCGCAGGGGCATGCGCAGCCACAGCAGCAGGGGCAGCAGCAAGGTCAGCAATTGCGCGACGCGCCGCCCCTCATAGCCCAGCACGATGAAGCACAGGCCGGGCGCCCCCAGTGCGGCCACGACCAGCCAGCTCGCACGCCATCCAGCGCGGGGGGCGGGACCAGGTGCGGCATGGGATGGGCCGTGGGGTGCGGGGCGGGATACAGCGTCAGGGGATAGATCGGCCATCTCAGCGGGGGACTGCTTGCAGCTACTTTGAGCTGCTTGGAAGTACTTGGAAGGTCCTGCCGTGCACCGCTGCAGAACCGCTATCGGTACCGTTATCGGCACCGCGACAGCGTGCGCGGGCAGGAGGCAGGCGTTGCGTGGGGAGCGTTGAGGGTGTGGCGCCCACCGTCTGGCAGGGATGCCTGTGCTGGGGCCGGCGTCCCCACGGGATTCACGCGCTTTGCTATGTTTGTTTGTCTGTTTTGTTCGCTGTGCGAATACACCGGCTGGCATCCTAGCGGCGAGCGCCGCCGTGCAGAGGTTTCACCTGCTTTTTGTACGGTCATCCGCACTCAAAACAGGCTTTGCTGGCCCCCCAGCAGGCTGGGGTGGTACTGGCTGCAGTCCAGCTGCACACGTTCGCGGTTCAGGCCCAGCTTGCGGCAGGCCAGGGCAAAGCGCTGGGCCAGCATGTCGGCCCAGGCACCGGTGCCTTTCATGCGCTGGCCGAACTGGCTCTGGTAGACCTTGCCTTCGGCACGGCCTTCCTCGCTGATGCCATGCAGATCGCGCACCCGTTCCAGCACGCGCTGGGCGCGGTCCGGGTAGTGCAGGCGCAGCCATTCCTCGAACAGCGGCGCCAGCTCCCACGGCAGGCGCAGCACGGCGTAGAAGGCCTGGCGGGCACCGGCGGCCTGTGCGGCGGCCAGCACCTGTTCCAGGTCGTCGTTCAGAAACGGGATCTGCGGCGCCAGGCTCACCCCCACGGGCACGCCGGCTTCCGCCAGGGCGCGCACCGTGCGCAGGCGCCGGTGCGGTGCGGCGGCGCGGGGTTCCAGCCTGCGTGCCAGATCGGGCTGCAGCGTGGTCAGGGTGACATAGACCGCCACCAGGTTCTGCCGGGCCAGCGGCACCAGCAGGTCCAGGTCGCGTTCGATGCCGCTGCCCTTGGTGACGATGGAAAACGGGTGGCGTGCGGCGGCCAGCACTTCGATAGTGCGGCGGGTCAGGCCCACATCGCGCTCGATGGGCTGGTAGCAGTCGGTGACCGAGCCCAGCATGACCGGCGCGGCCACATGGCGGGGACGGGACAACTCGGCCCGCAACACCTCGGGCAGGTTGGCTTTGGCGACGAGCCGGGTTTCAAAGTCCAGCCCTGGCGAGTAGCCCAGATAGCTGTGCGTGGGCCGGGCGTAGCAGTAGATACAACCGTGCTCGCAGCCCCGGTAGGGATTCAGGCCCAGGTGAAACGGCAGGTCGGGGGAGTCGTGCCGGCTGAGGGCGGATTTGCACTGTTCCCATTCCAGCTGCGTGCGCAAGGCGGCTACCGCTTCGCCGTCGTCCCCTTCTGCGCCGGCCGCATTGGCCACAGTCACCGCCGGATCGGCCCAGCCATCGTCGAACGCTTCCCGGGCATCGCGTGCAAAGCGGTGGGCGATCCAGCTGGCCGCACCCCGGCCCTTGTGCAGCTGCACGGGCTGGGCGGGCAGGTCGGAATGCGGGTCGGGATGGGAAGGCATGGATGAACTGTATATAAATACAGTACTGCACGCAATGCGGGCGCCAGACCCTTGCTGCGGACAAGGGTTTGCTGCGCCGCAGCCCCGCCAGGCCTGGGGCGGTTGTGGCGGCCCGCAGCGCTTCGTTGTAATACCGGCACGGACTGCCAGCTCCTTTTTTGGAAGCTGCAAGCCGCAGGCAATTCGCACTGGCGGCGTGCGAGATGGCTTGGCAACCGCGCGACAAAGCGCCACAATACGGACAGCGCACCAAATTGGTGCTTTTCATTGCCTTGGCCCGGACAACCCCGTTGCCCGGGCTTTTGTCCGTGTGGGCTTTTGTTTTTTGAGCCTGGCGGACCGACTTTCACCCCATCCCGCAAGGAGCACCGCCATGGAGCGCAAGCCCACCATCACTCTGTCGACCTTGGACCTGGAGCGCATCGAAGCCCTGCTGGAGAAGATGCCGGGCGAGTTTCCGGGCCGCGCCGTGCTGGAAGCCGAACTCGACCGTGCCGATGTGCTGGAGCCGGCCCAGATGCCCGCCACCGTGGTGACCATGAATTCCACCGTGCGCTTCACCCTGCTGGAAAGCGGCAAAACCAACACCCTGACCCTGGTCTACCCCAAGGACATGGATGGCAGCGCGGACAAGGTGTCGGTGTTCGCCCCGGTGGGCATTGCCCTGCTGGGCCTGAGCGTGGGCGACGAGTTCCAGATGCCCAGCCCCACGGGCCAGAAGGTGACGGTGCGGGTGGACGGCATCGACTTCCAGCCCGAGAACGCGGGCGAGCTGCACCGCTGAGCCCGCCCGCGCCGGGCCGGTGGCCCCAATGCGGTCGACCGTTCGGCGCGGCCGCCCCCGGCCCAGCCTGCATTGCGGACAATTTCAGGAAGTGCTGAAATTCTTAAATTCACAGGCACAATTCCTTTATGAGTCAGCTTCAACCCCTTCCTTCCCTGAACCGCCAGTTCGTCTCCCACTTTGGCGAGATGGGCAGCCGCTGGGGCATCAACCGCACGGTGGGTCAGATCTACGCGCTGCTGTTTCTGTCGCCGCGCGCGCTGAATGCGGAAGAGATTGCGGAGACGCTGGAGTTTTCGCGCTCCAACGTCAGCATGGGCCTGAAGGAGCTGCAGTCGTGGCGCCTGGTGAACCTGCGCCACCAACCCGGTGACCGCCGCGAATACTTTGAAGCACCGCAGGATGTGTGGGACATCTTCCGCCGCCTGGCCGAGGAGCGCCGCCGCCGCGAGATCGAGCCCACGCAGTCCATGCTGCGTTCGGCCCTGCTGGAAGAGGCCCAGTCCGACGACGAACGCCATGCGCAAAAGCGCATGCAGGAGATGTACGAGCTGATCGAAAAGCTGATGACCTGGTTCGACGATGTGCAGCGCCTGCAGCCCGAAACCGCCATGCAGCTGATGGGCATGGGTGCCGCCGTGACGCGGGTGCTGGAAATCAAGGACAAGCTCACCGGCCGTGCCAAGCCCAAGGACCCCAAGGGCGGCAAGGACCCGCAGGATTGAGTGTCTGCAGGGGCACGGCGCTTGCCGGGTGCTTGCGCTGTCAGCCCACGCACCGACCAAAAAAATGGCCTGCAACTGCAGGCCATTTTTGCGTGAGCAGCCCTTGAAGCGCGGAGGGCAGCACCCGTGCGTTCCGCGGGGCGCGGACCCGTTGCTCAGCGCCGGGTGATCTGCGCCCGAAGTGCCCGCAACTGGGCCTTGATGCGCTGGGTGTGTTCCACGCCCATGCGCAGCAGGATCTTCTGCCCTGCCGACAGGGACTGCAGATCCGCATCGGCAAATTCGTAGCGCAGCCAGGGCTGCTGGGGCGCCAGCTGGCCTTGCACCTGTACCAGTTTCAGCGCCAGCGGCCCGGGAGGTTCGGGGGTCTGCAACAGGTGGTCGATCACCGCGACCAGACGGTCGTTGAAGCGCTGGCCGGGATAGCCCAGCTCTTCATAGGCCTGCTGCAACACCGGGTAGACACGGCGGTAGAGGACGCCGGCCTGCTCCACATCCAGGCCCACAACAAAGCGCACCACGGCTTCGTAGCGCGCGGCGTTGGCGGGCGCGATCTCCATGCGGCCGTCGTCGGTCTGCGTGACGGCCATGCGCCCGCCCACCGGATGCAGCGGCCACAGCCGGGAGGCCGCCTGGCTGCGCGCCAGGTTGTCGACCGTGGCCGCAATGCGGCGGGCCAGCCCGTCGGTGGCGACAAAGCGCAGCGTGCGTTCACGCCCCAGCCATTCCGTGACGGCCTGGGCCAGGCCGTCACCATCGCCACCGGCCAGCGGCGGGCGGCCCTGGGCGTCGGCTGCAGGTTCCAGCGGATGGGAGGTATCAGCGGCCGGGTCCGCCGCAGGCGCTGCCGGGGCGGGTTCCGCAACGGCAGGCGCCGTGGCCGCGGGGGCGGGCGCTGCGACAGGCGGTGTCTCCAGGGCGGCCGGCGCCCTGCCCCAGTAGTGCCAACCGGCATAGCCCGCTCCCAGCAACACCACGGCCACCAGCGCCCATCGGCCGGTGGTGCCCAGGCCCTGCTTGCGGTGGTGTTGGCGGGAAATCGGTTCGCTGCGCGCTTCCATCACGGCTCCTCCTTGCTGTGCGATAGAGATGGGAATCTTGACCGGACTACCCTAGCAGCAATCGGTGGCTGTGCACCGCATGCACACGCTTTGTTGCATGACCAGATGTCAACGGCGGTACAAAACGGGGCCGCCTCCGCTGCCGTGCGCCACCCAAAAAAACACAAGGCCTGGTGCCATCACAGCACCAGGCCTTGCCTGGGCACCCGAATGGGCGGCCGAATCTGAAGAGCCTAAAGCGGCTGACAGCACCTTCGGTCACCGTGGCTTTGCAAAATCTCTGCGACTCCGCTGCCATGCGGAGACGGAAGGCGCCGTGCCCGCGGCCCTTATTCGGGCAGCTTGCTGGTGCGCTCCAGGATGCGGCGGCGGGTGGCCTCGTCATCCATCAGCTCGTACCACATGGCATTGAGCACAGCAAAAGCGGCGGCCAGTGGCAGGCCCAGAATCCACGCGAAATACCACATATCGAATTCCTTTCTACCGTTTAGTAAGAGTGGCCTTTGCCGGTGGCGATGGCGGCGATATCGACCTTGCCGCGCAGCACCGCATACACCCAGCTGGTGTAGGCCAGGATCAAGGGCAGGAAGATCAGCACGCACACCAGCATGATGAACAGCACCACATGGCTGGAGGAGGAATCCCACACCGTCAGGCTGAAGCGGGGGTCAACGGTGGACGGCAGGATCATGGGGAACATGGCAGCGCCCACGGTCAGGATGATGCCGGCAATCGCCAGGCCGCTGCCCAGCAGGCTCAGCCATTCGCGGCGGCTGCGCAGGCCCAGGGCCACAATCAGCGGCATGACCAGACCGATGCCGGGCACCACCCACAGCGCGGGATAGGACTGGAAGTTGTGCATCCAGGCGCCAGCGGCTGCGGCGGCGGTCTTGTTCATCGGGTTGGAGGGGCCGATGTGGCTGATCTCGCTGGTGATGACATAGCCGTTGATGCTGCCCAGCCACACGCCGGCGGCGGCAAACAGCACGGTGGTCAGCAGCGCAAACAGCACGCCGTATTTGGCAGCGCGCCGGGCGACTTCGCCTTCGGTCTTGAACACCAGCCAGGATGCACCGTGCATCAGCAGCATGGACAGCGACACCAGGCCGCACAGCAGCGCGAACGGTGTCAGCAGGCCGAAGAAGCTGCCGTCGTAGTAGATGCGCATGTCATCCCCCAGGCGGAAAGGCACGCCCAGGATCACATTGCCCACGGCCACGCCGAACAGCAGCGCGGGCACCAGGCCGGTGATGCACAGCACCCAGTCCCAGCCGTTGCGCCAGGCAGCGCTCTCGCGCTTGCTGCGGAACTTGAAGGCCACGGGGCGCAGGATCAGCGGCACCAGCACCGCGAACATGGCCAGGTAAAAGCCCGAGAAGGACACCGCATACAGCTGCGGCCAGGCGGCAAAAATGGCACCGCCGCCCAGAATCAGCCACACCTGGTTGCCTTCCCACACGGGGCCGACCGCATTGATGGCGGTGCGGCGTTCCACATCGGTTTTGGCCGTGGCGCGCAGCAGCCCCATGCTGCCCAGGTCGAACCCGTCGGTCACGGCAAAGCCCACCAGCAGCACGCCCAGCAGCAGCCACCAGATGACGCGCAGCACGTCATACGAAATCAGTTCATGCAAGATCATTTGTGTGTACTCCTTGCTTGCACTCAGCGGGCGCGGGCCAGCTTTTGGATCATGGGTTCGTAGAAGCTCAGGTGCGGCTCGCTCTCATGCTCCGGCCCCTTCTGGATGGCGCGCACCATGAGTTTGAGTTCGATCACCAGCAGCACGGTGTAGATCAGCACAAAGCCTGCAATCGTCAGCAGCAGCGTGCCGGCGCCGAGGTGGGAGACGGCCATGGCCGTGGGCAGCACGCCTTCGATGATCCAGGGCTGGCGGCCCAGCTCGGCCACGACCCAGCCGCACTCGGCCGCAATCCACGGCAGCGGGATGGACAGCACGGCCACTTTGAGCAGCCAGGGGTAGGCGTCCAGCCGGTGGCGCACGGACAGCCAGAAGAAGGTGCCGGTCAGCACGATGAAGAACATGCCCAGGGCCACCATGACGCGGAAGCTCCAGAACAGCGGGCCCACCGGGGGAATGGTGTCGGTCGCCGCCTTCTGGATCTGCTCGGCGGTGGCCTGGCGCGGGTCGTCCACATAGCGCTTGAGCAGCAGGGCGTAGCCCAGGTAGACACCTTTTTCCTCGAAGCGCGCACGCGCCTCGGCGGGGACTTCGGCGTCCGACTTGGCGCTGCGGATGGTCTGCAGCGCGTCATAGGCGTCGATACCGCTTCGGATATAGCCTTCGGCGTTGCTCACCAGCTGGTTGATGCCCGGGATCTCGGTGTTGAGCGAGCGCGTGCCGATCAGGCCCATCACCCAGGGGATGTGGACGGCGAAATGGGTTTCGCGCGCTTCGCGGTCCGGGAAGCCGATGGCGGTGAACGCCGCCGGTGCGGGCTCGGTCTCCCACATGGCTTCGATCGAGGCCAGCTTCATCTTCTGGTGTTCTGACGACAGGTAGCCGGACTCGTCACCCAGCACCACCACCGACAGCGAGGCGGCCAGACCGAACGAGGCGGCCACCGTCATCGAGCGCTTAGCCAGGTGCAGATGGCGGCCCTTGAGCACGTACCAGGCCGACACGCCCAGCACAAACAGCGAGGCCATCACATAGCCGGCCGAGACCGTGTGCACGAACTTGGCCTGTGCCACCGGGTTGGTCAGCACCGCAAAGAAGTCGGTCACTTCCATGCGCATGGTCTGCGGGTTGAAGGCGGCGCCCACGGGGTTCTGCATCCAGCCGTTGGCCACCAGGATCCACAGCGCCGAGAAATTGGTGCCAATGGCCATCAGGCAGGTCACGATCAGGTGCTTGACCTTGCTCAGCCGGTCCCAGCCGAAGAAGAACAGGCCCACGAAGGTGGCTTCCAGGAAGAAGGCCATCAGCCCTTCAATGGCCAGCGGGGCACCGAAGATGTCGCCCACGTAGTGGCTGTAGTAGCTCCAGTTCATGCCGAACTGGAACTCCATCACCACGCCCGTGGCCACGCCCATGGCGAAGTTGATGCCGAACAGCACGCCCCAGAACTTGGTCATGTCGCGCCAGATGGTGCGGCCGGTCATCACAAACACCGTCTCCATGATGGCGATGAGAATCGACAGGCCCAGTGTCAGCGGCACGAACAGAAAGTGGTAGAGCGCCGTTATCGCGAACTGCAGCCGCGATAAGTCGACGATGTCGAGGTCCATGGGGAATTCCTTTCTCTCTTAAAAACCCTTGGCCGTTGCATGCGCTGCCGGGGTGGCGGCGTCATCGCGCAGCCGTGCCAGCAGCTTGTCAAAATCCGCTGTGCCGCGCCGGGCGTCGCCCAGCAAGCGACCGCCTTCCACCCAGAGCAGACGATCGGCGCTTTCTGCCTCTCGACGCAAGTGAGTAGCCACAATCACGGTGTGCCCTTTCATCTGCCGCTGCAGGCAGGCCAGCACATCCCGCGCGGTGGCGGCATCCAGTCCTTCGGAGGGCTCGTCCAGCAGCCAGCACGGTGCCGGGTGCAGCAGCAGCCGCGCCAGCGCCAGGCGGCGCGCCTGCCCGCCGGACAGGCCCAGACCGCCCTCACCCAGCCGGCTCTCCAGCCCCTGGGGCATGGCGCGCACATCGCTGGCCAGGCCCGCGTCTTCCAGCGCCTGCCACAGCCGTTCGTCGCTGGCACCGGGACAGGCCAGCAGCAGGTTGTCCCGCAGGCTGTCCTGGAACAGCTCGGTGCGCTGGGTCAGCCAGGTAGCAGGCTGCGCGGCCACATGGCCTTGCGTGGCGGGCAGCTCGCCCGCAATCACGGACAGCAGCGTGCTTTTGCCGGCGCCGCTGGCACCCACCACCGCCACCTGGGTGCCGGCCGGGATCTGCAGGCTCACCGCTTCCAAGGCCCAGCGCGGACTGCCCTGGTGCCGGGCGCTGACCTGCTCCAGCACGGCCGCCACACCGGGCGGCGGCAGGTGCACGGCGGTATCGGCCACCGGTGCCTGCACCACCTGGGGTGCCAGCCGTTGGATGGACAGCCAGGTGCGCCCTGCTTCCACGGCACCGCGGCGCAGTGCCGCAAACGGCTCCATCGCGGCCAGGGCCACCAGCAAGGCCAGTGCAGCCCCCGGGGCACCGATCACGCCCTGCTCGGCCAGCCAGCCCACGGCCAGCAGCACGCCCACCAGCGTCAAGGTGCTGACCACGCCATAGGCGGCGGTGGCATGCGCCTCCAGCCGGTTGAGCTGGCGGTCCGCCCGGGCCACACAGGCCTCGGTCGCCGCCAGGCGCGCGCACTGTGCCGGCAGGCGCCCCGCCATCAGCAGATCGGTCTGCCCGGCCACCAGGTCCACGGCCTGGGAGCGCAGCCGTTCCAGCGCTGCCGCGCGGCGCAATGCAGGCCGGCGGGCGCGCCGCGCCAGCACCACGGCAATGGCGGTGCCGACCAGCAGCAGCCACAGCCCCAGCAGCAGGCCCAGCTGCCAGTGCATGGCGCCCAGCACCACGGCCGCCAGCAGCGCTGCACCACAGGCGGACACCAGAGGCACGGCCAGGCGCAGGTACAGGCTGTCCAGCGCATCCACATCGCCGGTCAGGCGCTGCAACCAGCGTGCCGGGCGCAGGCGCAGCTGCGAGGCGGCACCGGCGGGCGCCCAGCTGCGGAACAGGCGTTCGCGCAGCGCGGCAAGAACGGCCAGCGTGGCATCGTGGGTGACCAGGCGCTCGCCATAGCGGGCGGCAGTGCGCCCCAGGGCCAGCAGTCGGATGCCGGCGCTGGGCATGAACACATCAAACACCAGGGCCGTGGCCGGCACCAGCCCGGCCAGCCCCGTGGCGGCAATGAACCAGCCGGACAGGCCCAGCAGGGCCATGCCCATCAGCACGGTCAGGCAGGCCAGTGCCATGCCGCCCAGCCACAGGCGGCGCGGTGCCATGGCAGCCAGCGCTGCCAGCATGGCGCCCAGGGAGGGACGCGTGCGCTTCATGCCGCGCCCTCCTGTGCCTGCACGGATGCGGGCGCCGGGCCTTGTTCCGGGGTTGGGGTTGGGGTTGGGGTTGGGGTTGGGGTTGGGGTTGGGGTTGGGGTTTGCGTTTGTGTTTGCAGCTGCACCACCCGGTCCATGCGGGCGGCCAGCAGCGGATCGTGGGTGGCCACCACCAGGGTGCGGCCCTGGGCCAGCTGCAGCAACGCCTGCGTGACCTGTGCGGCGGTAGCGGGATCGAGGTGGGCCGTGGGCTCATCCACCAGCAGCACGCCGGCATGGGGGGCGGCCACCGCCAGGCGCGCCAGTGCCAGGCGCACGGCTTCGCCGCCCGACAGGCCTTGCCCGCCTTCGCCCAGGCTGCTGCTGGGCCGTGCCTGCAGCACCGTGCCCAGGCCGGCCTGCTGCAAGGCCGGGGCAATGTCTGCGCCTGCCACATCGGGGCGGTCCAGGCTGATATTGCGCGCCACCGAACCGGCGAACACATGCGGGTGCTGGCCCATCCAGGCCATGCGGCGGCGCAGCGCCGGTGCCGTGGCATCGGCCATGGGCACGCCATCGACCAGCACCTGCCCTTGGTCTATGGGCAACAGGCCGGCGATCTGGGCCAGCAGCAGCGATTTGCCGCTGCCGCTGGCACCCCACAGGGCCACATGCTCACCCGGCTGGATGTCCACATCCACCGGCACCAGCGGCATGGCGGCCACCGACCCGGGCAGTTGCAGCGCCTGCAGGGTCACGCGGGCCGGGGCAGCTTCCGCCGTGGAAGCGACCTCCGCCAGCGCACCCGGCAGCGGCTGGGCACCACGGGCCATGTGCTGCAAGGTCTGCAGCGCGGCGGTACCGGCGGCGCGGTCGTGCCAGACGGCGGAGAGTTCGCGCAGCGGATCAAAGAAAGCCGGGGCCAGCAGCAGCACAAACAGGGCTTCGCCCAGGCTCAACCGGCCGTGCCAGGTGCCGAACTCCAGATAGCCCAGCAGGTGAAAGCCCACATACACGGCCACCATGGCCACGCCCAGCGCGGAAAACAGCTCCAGCACGGCAGAGGACAGAAAGGCGATGCGCAGCACGCGGATGGTGCGCTGGCGCAGCGATTCGGCATGGGCCCGCAGGCGCTGTGCGGTGGCATCCACCGCGCCCAGCGCACGCAAGGTGGTCAGGCCCCGCAGGCGGTCCAGCAAAAAGGCATTCATCTGGCCCAGCTGCACCATGTGCGCCTCGCTGGCGGCCTGTGCACGCCAGCCCACGATGGCCATGAACAAGGGGATCAGCGGCGCGGCCACCAGCAGGATCAGGGCCGCCACCCAGGACTGCCAGGCCACGGCCAGCAGCAGCACCAGCGGCACCACGGTCGTGCGCCACATGGCCGTCTGGTAGCGTGACAGCCAGGGCACGATGGCTTCGGCCTGTTCGGCCACCGCACTGGCGGCCTGCCCCGAAGGCGCGCGCTGCGTGTCCAGCGGCGAGCTGCTGGCCAGCTGCTGCACCACCTGGGCGCGCAGCGCCTGCAGCTGGGTACGGGCAGCATCAAAGCTCAGCCGCATGCCACGGCCGTCGCAGACCGCCCTGGCCACCCCCAGCACCAGCAGGCCCAGTGCCAGGCGCCAGACTTCGGCGGCCCGCCCTTCGGCAATCCACTGCACGGCAGCTGCCAGCAATGCCGCCTGGGGCAGCCACAGCAGCGACGCCAGCACCGACCACGCAGTGCCGCGGTCGGCACGCAGGCGTGCCCCCTGGGGGGTGCCTGCCGGTGCGCCTGCCGTTTGATCGAAGTCAGTCGATTTCATGTGTTTCTGAATTTTCAGTATTTACTGAAATTTGTGCAGATGCTAGGGTTTCTGCAAAACAACTTCCACGCTGGCTCAGGTAGTCGAGTGAAACACTGCGGCGTTGATTTCCATCAATTCACCCGGACAGCAACAGGGTTAACGCCGGCTTCATGTGGCTGTCACCCAGCGCTGCACGCAGGCAAAGAAAAAGCGCCCCGAGGGGCGCTTGTATGCGGGTGCCGCTGGCACCGACGGGGGACGGGCGGTGGCACACCGCCGCCCCACCGGGGTCCAGGGTCACGATGGCGGTCTGCACCGCACCGGTGGCGGAGCCACCGGCAGGGATGCAGGTTCGCCGGGGCGCAGATCAGTACTGCAGCGGCGTGACGTCGATGGTTTCACGCGGGAAGTTGTTCTGCCACACCAGCGGCTTTTTCTTCTTCTCGGTGGCCAGCGGGAACTCGGCTTCCCAGACCTGGGTCAGCGGCGCGGCTTCGAAACCCTTGGCCAGGGTCTGCACGTTTTCACGGTACTGGGCCAGGTCCCACTTGGCACCGCCTGCGCGCTGCAGGAAGGCCACGACCTTTTCCGGCGGGTTGGGCGCCAGGCACTTGAACGGCACGTTGACGGCCAGCATCTCGGCATGCACGCCTTCGGTGACCTTCTGGGGCTGGCCCATGGTGCAGGTGATGCGCTTTTGCGAATCGCGCACGTTGGCGAACAGCTGCACGGCGGCCGGCTCCAGGGCCTTCTTGTCGGCGTCGCTCAGCTTCACGTTTTCCAGGAAAGTCGCCGCCATTTCCTTGGCGTAGTCGCGGTCGACTTCCAGCATTTCCTTCACATTGATGAAATCGCCTTGACCGGGAAAGGTCCGCGCCGGGCGCAGGTAGGCGTTGAGGGCTTCCATGGACTTGGCATCGATGTGCACAATGGACTTCAGGAACATGTCGGTCACGGCCTGGGGCGTGGGTTCAGCGGCCTGTACGGAAGTGGCCAACGCCAGCGATGCCAGCGCCACGGCGCCGAGGGATTTCAATTGCATAGAGAAAAAACAAGAAACCGCGCTCCACGGAGCGCGCAAAAAAAGACAAACCCCTGCGGTACACCACCCTCTTGGCAGAGGGCAATGGCACACAGGGGCTTGGCGGCTGCGCACGGCAGACCTGGGCCTACCGGGGCAGTGAAATTGTAACAATCGCCGGCAATGCGTCCAGTCTCGCACCGGACTGGTGCACTGGAACGCCGACTCAGGCTGCGGCCAGTTGCAGGCGCTGGCGGGCGGCGGCGTATTCGCGCTTGAGGCGCGCCACCAGTTCGGCCGTGGGCACCACCTGCTCGATGGCGCCAATGCCCTGGCCGCAGCCCCAGATGTCTTTCCAGGCCTTGGTACGGCCCGAGCCGAAGTTCATGGCGCTGGGGTCGGACACCGGCAGGTTGTCGGGGTCCAGGCCGGCCGCGCGGATGGACGGGGCCAGGTAGTTGCCGTGCACGCCGGTGAACAGGTTGCTGTAGACCACGTCGTCCGAGTTGCCGGCCACGATGGCCTGCTTGTACTCGTCGGCGGCGCGGGCTTCCTCGGTCGCGATGAAGGCCGAGCCCATGTAGGCAAAGTCTGCACCCATGGCCTGGGCGGCCAGCACGGCGTCGCCCGTGGCGATGGAGCCGGACAGCGCCACCGGGCCGTCGAACCACTGGCGGATTTCCTGGATCAGGGCAAACGGGCTTTTCACCCCGGCATGGCCGCCGGCACCGGCTGCCACGGCGATCAGGCCGTCAGCGCCTTTTTCGATGGCCTTGCGGGCGAACTTGTTATTGATGATGTCGTGCAGCACCACACCGCCCCAGCCGTGCACGGCCTGGTTCACGTCCTCGCGTGCGCCCAGGCTGGTGATGACGATGGGCACCTTGTACTTGGCGCAGACCTGCATGTCGTGCTCCAGGCGGTCATTGCTCTTGTGCACGATCTGGTTGATGGCGAACGGGGCCGAGGGCTGTTCGGGATGGGCCTTGTCCCAGGCAGCCAGGGTTTCGGTGATTTCCGCCAGCCAGTCTTCCAGCTGTTCCGCAGGGCGCGCGTTGAGGGCCGGCATGGAGCCGACGATGCCGGCCTTGCACTGCTCAATCACCAGCTTGGGGTTGCTGATGATGAACAGCGGCGATCCGATGACGGGCAGCGCCAGTTTTTGCAGCGCCGCAGGAATCTTGGACATGACGATGTCTCCACTAAAAGTTCTAATATGACAAAAAAAGGCTGGAGTGCCTGCCACACAAGCGACTCCAGCTCACTTTTTTGATAGCTTCGGTTTAGAAAGCTTCGTGCGGCAGCGCCATCACGGCATCGGCGCCGTGCAGCACAGACTCGGCCTGGCCGGGCACCTTGGTCAGGATGTGGTCGCCATAGAAGCGCGCCGTGGCCACCTTGGCCTGCATGAACTGCACATCCTCGCCCTGGGCGGCCTTGTCCTGGGCCACCAGCAGCGCACGGCCCATCTGCCAGCCGGCCACCAGGTTGCCGGTCAGCATCAGGTAGGGCACGCTGCCGGCGAACACGGCGTTGGGGCTGGCCTTGGTCTGGCCGGCCACGAATTCCACCACCTGCACATAGGCTTCGCGCGCGGTCTGCAGGCGCTGGGCCAGGGCCAGGGCATCGGCCGTGCCGCTGGCGCGCAGCGCGGCTTCGGTCTTGGCGATCTGGTCGGCAATGGCCTTGGCCGAGGTGCCGCCGTCGCGTGCGGTCTTGCGGCCCACCAGGTCGTTGGCCTGGATGGCGGTCGTGCCTTCGTAGATGGTCAGGATCTTGGCGTCACGGTAGTACTGCGCGGCACCGGTTTCTTCGATGAAGCCCATGCCGCCATGCACCTGCACGCCCAGGCTGGTCACTTCCAGGCTCATCTCCGTGCTGTAGCCCTTGACCAGCGGCACCATGAATTCATAGAAGGTGGCGTTGGCCTGGCGCACTTCGGCATCCGGGTGGTGGTGGGCAGCGTCATAGGCCGCCGCCGCCGCCGAGGCCATGGCGCGGCAGCCTTCGGTGTAGGCGCGCATGGTCATCAGCATGCGGCGCACGTCCGGGTGGTGGATGATGGTGGCGCTGGCCTTGACCGAACCGTCCACGGGACGGCTTTGCACGCGGTCCTTGGCGTAGGCCACGGCGTGCTGGTAGGAGCGTTCGGCCACGGCAATGCCCTGCATGCCGACGGCGTAGCGCGCGGCGTTCATCATGATGAACATGTATTCCAGACCGCGGTTTTCCTCGCCCACCAGGTAGCCGATGGCGCCGCCGTGGTCGCCGAACTGCAGCACGGCCGTGGGCGAGGCCTTGATGCCCATCTTGTGCTCGATGGACACGCAGTGCGCGTCGTTGCGCGCGCCCAGCGAACCGTCGGCATTGACCAGGAACTTGGGCACCACGAACAGGCTGATGCCCTTCACGCCTTCGGGCGCACCAGCCACACGGGCCAGCACCAGATGGACGATGTTCTCGGCCATGTCGTGCTCACCGTAGGTGATGAAGATCTTGGTGCCGAACACCTTGTAGGTGCCATCGGGCTGGGGATCGGCCTTGGTGCGCACCAGGGCCAGATCGGAGCCGGCCTGGGGCTCGGTCAGGTTCATGGTGCCGGTCCACTGGCCGGAGATCAGCTTTTCCAGGTAGGTGGCCTTGAGGGCATCGCTGCCTGCGGTCAGCAGCGCTTCGATGGCGCCATCGGTCAGCAGCGGACACAGCGCAAAACTCAGGTTGGCGCTGTTGAGCATTTCGATGCAGGCCGCGCCAATGGTCTTGGGCAGGCCCTGGCCGCCGAAGTCCGTGGGGTGCTGCAGGCCCTGCCAGCCGCCTTCGGCGTACTGCTTGAAGGCATCGGCAAAACCAGGGGTGGTGGTGACCTTGCCGTCCTTCCACGCAGAGGGGTTCACATCGCCCGGCACGTTCAGCGGAGCCACCACGCCTTCGCACAGCTTGGCGCACTCTTCCAGCACGGCCTGTGCGGTCTCCAGACCGGCATCTTCAAAGCCGGGGATCTGCGCCACGTGCTCGATGCCAGCCAGATGTTCCATGGCAAACAGCATGTCTTTGACGGGGGCTGTGTAACTCATCTTGTCACCTTCTCTTTGGGTTTGATTGAGGGATGGGTTCGGCGCGTGCGCGCTGGCTGCGCTGTGCAGCCGCTGTGGCGCCAGGGTCCATGGGCATGGCACCACGCGGCGGTGGCATGCCCATGCATCCTGTGCTGATGGCAGACGGAAAAAGAGGGGCACGCAGCCCCTCTTTCCTGTGGTGGTGGCTTAGAGCGCCTTCACCAGTTCTGGCACGGCCTGGAACAGGTCGGCCTCGAGACCGTAGTCGGCCACCGAGAAGATCGGGGCTTCCGGGTCCTTGTTGATCGCCACGATCACCTTGGAGTCCTTCATGCCTGCCAAGTGCTGGATCGCGCCCGAGATGCCGGCTGCAATGTACAGCTGCGGCGCCACGATCTTGCCGGTCTGACCCACCTGCAAGTCATTGGGGGCGTAGCCCGCGTCCACGGCAGCGCGCGAAGCGCCGATGGCCGCACCCAGCTTGTCTGCCAGCGGAGTCATCACTTCGTTGAATTTCTCGGCCGAGCCCAGGGCACGACCACCGGAGACGATGATCTTGGCGGCCGTCAGTTCGGGACGGTCGTTCTTGGTCACTTCACGGCCCACGAAGCTGCTCTTGCCCGAGTCCGCCACGGCGGCCACGGTTTCCACGGCTGCAGCGCCGCCGGTGGCAGCCGCTGCATCAAAGCCGGTGCCGCGCACGGTGATCACCTTCACGGCGTCAGCCGACTGCACGGTGGCCACGGCGTTGCCGGCGTAGATGGGACGCTCGAACGTGTCGGCGCTGTCCACCTTGGTGATGTCACTGATCTGGCCCACGTCCAGCTTGGCGGCCACACGGGGGGCCACGTTCTTGCCCGAGGCCGTGGCCGGGAACAGGATGTGGCTGTAGTTGCCGGCAATCGCCAGCACCTGGGCAGCCAGGTTTTCTGCCAGGTTGTCCTTCAGGCTGGCGCCGTCGGCGTGGATCACCTTGGACACGCCGGCAATCTGGGCCGCGGCAGCAGCGGCGGCGCCAGCGTTGTCACCGGCCACCAGCACGTGCACATCGCCGCCGCAGGCCTTGGCGGCCGTCACGGTGTTCAGCGTTGCGCCCTTGATCGAAGCGTTGTCGTGTTCTGCAATAACGAGTGCGGTCATTTCTATGATCTCCTTGTGCTGCCTGTCTTAGATGACCTTGGCTTCGTTCTTGAGCTTGTCCACCAGGGCGGCCACGTCCGGCACCTTCACGCCGGCACCGCGCTTGGCAGGCTCGGCCACCTTCAGCGTCTTGATGCGGGGCGCCACGTCCACGCCCAGCTCTTCGGGCTTGACGGTGTCCAGCTGCTTTTTCTTGGCCTTCATGATGTTGGGCAGCGTCACGTAGCGCGGCTCGTTCAGGCGCAGATCGGTGGTGATGATGGCCGGGGTGGACAGGGCCACGGTTTCCAGGCCGCCGTCCACTTCACGCGTGACGTTGACCTTGTCGCCAGCCACTTCGACCTTGGAGGCGAAGGTCGCCTGGGGCAGGTCGGCCAGGGCCGCCAGCATCTGGCCGGTCTGGTTGTTGTCGCCGTCAATGGCCTGCTTACCCAGGATCACCAGGCCGGGTTGTTCCTTGTCCACCAGGGCCTTGAGCAGCTTGGCGATCGCCAGCGGCTGCAGCTCGGCATCGGTCTCCACCAGGATGCCGCGATCGGCACCGATGGCCATGGCCGTGCGCAGCGTCTCCTGGCACTGGGCCACGCCGCACGAGACCGCGATCACTTCCGTGACCACGCCTTTTTCCTTCAGGCGCACGGCTTCTTCCACCGCAATCTCGTCAAACGGGTTCATGCTCATCTTGACGTTGGCGATGTCCACGCCCGTGCCGTCCGACTTCACGCGGACCTTCACGTTGTAGTCCACCACCCGCTTGACTGGGACCAATACCTTCATGCTGCGGCTCCTTGATTTCTTGGAAGATTGACGTTTACGTAAACCGACTCATTTTATGCGGCGCTGCAGCAGCAGCGGCGGAATTCCTGACAATTCACACGGTCCTTGCCGGCACAAAAAAGAACGATCGTTCTATTTTATGCGAACAACGGCGGCGGTGTGCATGGAAATCGGCCCAACCTCGGGTTACCACCTATCTGGCAACCCTTGCCCGCAGCCCTCGTCGGCAGCCCGCCCTGGCCTGCACGGACCGGCACAGGATGGCGACATGGCAGGCCCGGCATCCGGGGCGCCTGCGCAGCGCCTCGTCACAGGAGGACGGACAGCCACCTCAGCCCTGCCAGTGCGGCTTGCGCTTTTGCGCGAAGGCCTGTGCACCTTCCTGGGCGTCGGCATCCATCATGTTGGCCGCCATGGTCTGCCCTGCCAGCTGGTAGGCCGCTTCCAGCCCCAGTTCCCGCTGCTGGTAGACCAGGGCCTTGCCCATGCGCACGGCCGCCGCGGGCTTGGCCAGAATGGACTGCACCAGCGCCTCCACGGCGGCATCCAGCGCGTCGGGGGCGGCCACCCGGTTCACCAGCCCGCGGGCGAACGCGGTGTCCGCATCGATGAAGTCCCCGGTCAGCAGCATTTCCATGGCCTGCTTGATGGGCAGGTTGCGCACCAGCGGCACGCTGGGGGTGGCGCAGAACAGTCCGTAGTTGATGCCGCTGGTGGCAAAGCTGGCCGCGCTGCTGGCCACCGCCAGGTCGCACTGCGCCACCAGCTGGCAACCGGCCGCCGTGGCCATGCCATGCACCCGCGCGATCACCGGCACCGGCAGGCGGGCGATGCTCACCATCATCTTGCTGCACTGGGCAAACAGCTGCTGGTAATAGCCCAGCTGCGGGTTGGCCGCCATGTCCTTCAGGTTGTGGCCGGCACAGAAGGCCTTGCCCTGCGCGGCCAGCACCACCACCCGGGCCGAGGCATCGGCGGCCACGGCATCCAGTGCCTGCTGCAGCGCCACCAGCATCTCGGCACCCAGCGCGTTGAAACGCTGGGGATCGTTCAAGGTGATGCGCACCACGCCCTGCGGGCTGCGCTGCACCTGCACCAGTTGGTCCACGTTCTGCAAATCCATCATGGCCGATGCTCCCGTTGCTGTGTCTGTGTCTTTGCCCAGACGAAATCAGATATCTGCCAGCACGCGGACATGGGCTTCCACGCTGCGTGACAGGGCGCTCATCACATAGCCGCCTTCCAGGCAGGACACCATGCGGCCCTTGGAGAAGCGCCGCGCCACATCCTTGATGCGCTCGGTGATCCAGGCGAAGTCCTGCTCGTTCAGCGCCAGCTGGCCCATATCGTCTTCACGGTGGGCATCGAAGCCGGCGCTGATGAAGATCATTTCGGGCTTGAAGGCTTCCAGGCGGGGAATCCACATCATCTCCACCAGCTCGCGGATATCCATGCCCTTGGTATAGGCCGGCACCGGCAGGTTCAGCATGTTGGAGGCCGGCTCCTTGTCACCGCTGAACGGGTAGAACGGATGCTGGAAGAAGCTGACCATCAGCACCCGGTCGTCGCCGGCCAGGATGTTTTCCGTACCGTTGCCATGGTGCACATCGAAGTCCACGATGGCCACGCGCTTGAGGTGGCGGCGCTGCAGGGCGTGCAGTGCCGCAATCGCCACGTTGTTGAAAAAGCAAAAGCCCATGGACTTGGCGCGCTCGGCGTGGTGGCCGGGCGGGCGGGTGGCGCAGAACGCGTTTTCCAGGCTGCCGTCGATCACCGCATCGGTGGCGGCCACGGCCGCCCCGGCGGAGCGCAGTGCCGCATCCCAGGTGTGGACATTGATGGAGGTGTCGGTGTCCAGCGGCGAGTACGCGGGGCCGCCGGCCTGCACCTCTTCCTTGAGCCGGTCCGTCAGGCCGCGCAGGGCCGCCACATGCATGCGGTCATGGGCCAGCTCCACATCGGCCAGCGAAGCCAGCGGCGCTTCCACGCGCTCCAGCCCGTCGAACACCCCGGTGATCAGCAGGCGGTCCTCGATGGCGTCCAGTCGTTCCGGGCATTCCGGATGCCCCGGGCCCATCTCATGCTTCCAGCAATCCTTGTGGGAAAAATAGCCTGTTCTGCCCATTTTCCTTGTCCCCGTTTTTGTTTTTTTCAGCCATGGCCCCCGATGGATGCAGCACGCACAGGCGCTGCGCAGGACCTTGTGGACCAGCTTAACACGGTCATTGCGGGCCGCCCGCAGCGAGTACACGACTGCGTTGCTGGCCTGTTGGCGGGCGGTCAGCTTGGCAGCGAAGCGCTGTGCGCCACGGACTGCTGCAGCGGACGGCAGCGGCGTGCACGGCACGCTTTGCGCACCACCCAACGGGCCGTTGCGGCCCTCCACAAAAAATACCCACTGCCCGGCACATGGACTTGCGTGGGAGCACTGCGGACCATCGCACAATGGGGGCTCGGTGCCGCAGCGCTGCAGGCCTGGCGGGAATGCATGGAACATGCCCGCAATGCCTGCGCCACCCCGGCACAGCCAGCCTGCGTGCGCTGCGGTGGGAGTTCCGCTTCCTGCCCTGGCCGCCGGGCCGTCCCCCTCACCGAGATTTCATGACCCGACTGCTTCCCGTTGCTCTTGTCTGCATTGCTGCTTGCGCCCTCCCCAGCTACGCGCAAAGCCCCAAAAACTCCAAAGCCCGCGCTGCGACCGCTGTGGACAACAGCTACGGCCAGCGTGCCGAAGCGCTGCGCTGGGCCGATACCCTGGCCCAGCAGCAAGGCATCGATGCCGCCTGGCTGCGCCAGCAACTGGGCCAGGCACAGAAGCTGGAGCAGGTCCGCCGCCTGATGACGCCCAGCACCGGCCCGAAGAAGACCACGGCCCGCAGCTGGGCGGTGTACCGCAGCCGCTTCATCGACCCGGTGCGCGTGCAGGCCGGCAAGCGCTTCTGGCAGGAGAACGCCGCCGCGCTGGAACGCGCCGAGCAAACCTATGGCGTGCCCCCGGAAATCATTGTTGGCATCATCGGCGTGGAGACCATCTACGGCCGCAACATGGGCAACTTCCGCGTGCTCGACGCCCTGGCCACGCTGGCGTTCGACTACCCCGCCAACCACCCGCGCCTGGCCGAGCGCGTGGCCTATTTCCAGGGCGAGCTGGCGCAGTTCCTGACCACCGCCTGGAGCGCCCGCCAGGACCCCACCCAGACGCTGGGCAGCTTTGCCGGAGCCATGGGTCTGGGCCAGTTCATGCCCAGCAGCCTGGCCCGCTTTGGTGTGGACTTTGATGGCGACGGCAAGGTCGACCTGTACAACAGCACCGTGGACGCCATTGGCTCCGTGGCCAACTACTTCCGCGGCCACGGCTGGCAACCCGGCATGGCCGTGCAGTACGGCGTGGCCTTCAACCCCAACGGTACCGATATGGCCACGCTGCTGGCCCCGGACATCAAGCCCAGCTTCACCGCCGACCAGATGCTGCAGCTGGGGGCCATTCCGCTGGATGGCGGCATGCGCCACCAGGGGCCGCTGGCCCTGGTGGAACTGCTCAATGGCGAGGACGCGCCCACCTACGTGATCGGCACGCAGAACTTCTACGCCATCACCCGCTACAACATGTCCAGCTACTACGCCATGGCCGTGCACGACCTGGGCCAGGAAGTGGCCGCCGCCGTGCAGGAAGCCAGCCTGGACTCTGCCCCGCAGGCGCCCCGCGCCGCTGCGGCAAGCGCACCGTAGGCACTGCACAGCGCACCATGAGTGCACCATGCAAAAGGCCCGCAGATGCGGGCCTTTTTTGTGCGATACGGTGCGGCAGGAGACAGCACGGCGGGGATGCCGCAGCCGTCCCTCCGGACCTCAGAAACGCTTCATCTGGCAGGTGCTGGGCAGCTCGGCCTGCAAGGCCGTGATCTCGCGCACCACGCGGAAGCCGTAGCCCGAGCCTTCCACATCGAACTTCACGCCCGGTGTGCCCTGGCGTTCCATCACGCCCACGGCCAGCGGCTGCTGGAACTGGTGGTCGGCGGCGCGCATATAGCCGGTGCGGCCGGCCAGCTGCACCTGCATCTGTTCCATGGCGCGGGCCACGGCGGCGGCTTCGGTGCTGCCGGCCTTTTGCATGGACTGGGCCAGGGCCTCGACCATCATCTGCATGCGCAGGTGGGCGTAGTCGTCTTCGGGCTTGGGAAAGCGCTGGCGGAAGCTCTGGTAGAACTGCTCGCTGGCGGCGCCCGGCGTGTTGGGCAGCCAGTCGGCCACAGCCACCACCTTGCCCACACCGGCATCGCCCAGTGCGGCGGGCGCGCCCAGCGCGTTGCCGTAGAAGGTGTAGAACATGCCGTCAAAGCCCACTTCGCGCGCGGCCTTGACCAGCAGCGTCAGATCGTTGCCCCAGTTGCCGGTGATCACCGCCTGGGCACCGCTGTGCTTGATCTTCACCGCATAGGGGGCAAAGTCCTTGATGCGCCCCACGGGGTGCAGCTCGTCGCCCACCACCGTCACTTCCGGGCGGCGTGCGGCCAGCTGGCGGCGGGCTTCGCCCAGCACGGCCTGGCCAAAGCTGTAATCCTGGCCGATCAGGTAGACGTTCTTGAGCGCCTTGTCGGCCTGCACCAGCTGCATCAGCGCGGCCATGCGCATGTCGGCATGGGCATCAAAGCGGAAATGCCAGAAGCTGCAACGCTCGTTGGTGAAGGCCGGGTCCACGGCCGAATAGTTCAGAAACAGCACCCGCTTCTTGGGTTCGCGCTGATTGTGCTTGTTGATGGCGTCCAGCAGCGCCGAAGCCGTGGCCGAGGAATTGCCCTGCAGGATGATGCGCGCACCGCCGTCGATCGCGGCACGCAGCGCGGACAGCGCCTCCTCGTTCTGGCCCTTGCTGTCAAAACGCTGCACCACCAGCGGATGAGCTGCCGCATCGCCCTGCAGGCGCACGCCGCCGCGTGCGTTCACCCGTTCGGTCGCCATCAGGATGTTGCGGAACACTGCTTCACCCGTGTTGGCAAACGGGCCGGACAGGCTTTCCACCAGCGCCAGCTGGATGGGAGTGCCGGTGGGCGCTGCAGCGGCCGTGCCGGCCTTGGCAGGGCTGGCTGCCACTGCAGCCGTTACCACGCCCCCCAGGCCCCATACCGTGGCACCCGCCACCCCGGCCAGCACCATTTTGCGCAGTGAAGATGCCACCTGATGCCTGCGCGATGGCGCTGGTTGGTGGTTTTTCAAGCCCTGCGAGCCAAATTTATTCATACCAAATCATCCCTTGAAAACCCCGGCACAGCCTGCAATTGCTGAGCATGCGGCAACCAACCGGAGCGCCGCGCAGTGTATAGGAGCCCAACAACCATGTTCTTCGCATCGCCTGTCATCCGCCGTTCTGCCTTCAACGCTTCCCACCAGGCCGACCTGGCCCTGCAGCGCTTCCTGCAAGCCTCGCAGCACGCAGCGGCCAAGACCGCTGGCTATACCGCCACCTCCACCGAGGACGCCACCACGCTGTCCGTCGATGTGCCGGGCCTGGCCCGCGAGCAGCTGCAACTGCGCATCGAAGACCACCAGGTGCACCTCAGCAGCGTGGAAGGCGCACCCCGCCAGGTGCAGCGCAGCTGGGAACTGCCCCATGCCATCGATGCCGCTGCCAGCAGCGCCAAACTGGAAAACGGTGTGCTGACCCTGGTGCTGGCACAGCGCAAGCCGGTGGACACCTCGGTGCAGCTGAGCATCCAGTAAGTCCCGTCTTCCGGGCAGTGCAGCGTGCGCTGTCCACCCGTTGTTGACTGGCCTGCCACCTTTCTTCTCCTCTTGATTAGCACCGGCACGCCAGACAGCATGAAGCCCGCAACGTTGCACAACGTTGACGGGCTTCTTTTTTGCCTGCGGGTTCCGAGCGTCGCGGTGCAATGCACGGTGCCATGGCCCGCAGCATCCCCTGTTCTGCCCCATCGGTGGTGGTGAATGCCGCCGGCGTCTGGTGCCAAGGAGCGCTCACGCTCAAAGGGTAAAAAGGTGAAAGGGGGCACAGGGCTGAGGCCTCACCAGTACAGGCGCTCCATCCACAGCATCCCAAGCACCAGACACCGGAACCCCAGCACCGGCGGTAGCCCCGTGCGTGGCACGCCTACCCCAAGCATCGGTCACTGCTACCGGAGTGGGCTCCGCCAGTGCAGGCACCTGAACGCCCATGAAAAAACGCCATCCGGGTGGATGGCGTTCGGGGTGTGGCCACCGCCACGGTGCAGACGGGCGACCGGCTTACTCGTGGCGCAGTGCCTCGATCGGGTCCAGCTGCGCCGCGCGGCGGGCGGGGAAGTAGCCGAACACCACGCCAATGGCGGCGGAGAAGATGAAGGACAGCGCATTCACCCCGGCGTTGAAGATATAGGGCACGCCCATCACCTGCGCCAGCACATAGGAGGCAGCAGTGGCAATCAGAATGCCGGCCAGCCCGCCCAGTGCCGCCAGCACCACCGCTTCGATCAGGAACTGCAACAGCACTTCGCGCTCCAGCGCGCCGATGGCCAGGCGCAGGCCGATTTCCCGGGTGCGCTCGGTCACGCTCACCAGCATGATGTTCATGATGCCGATGCCGCCCACCAGCAGGCTCACCGCCGCCACCGCGCCCAGCAGCGTGGTCATGACCTTGGTGGTGCCGGCCATGGTGTCGGCCAACTGCTTGGTGTCCAGCACGTTGAAGTTGTCCTCGTCGCTGGGGGCCAGCTTGCGCAACTCGCGCAGCAGCTGGTTCAGGCTGGATTTGACGCGTTCGGGGTCGCTGCCGTCCTCCATGGACACCAGGATAGTGTTCAGGCGCTTGCTGCCGGTCACGCGGCGCTGCAGCGTGTTCAGCGGGATCAGCACGGTGTCGTCCTGGTCGTTGCCGAAGGCGCCCTGGCCCTTGGAGTCCAGCAGGCCGATCACGCTGCAGGAAAAGCCCTTGATGCGCAGCTGCTGGCCGATCACGTCCGCGCTGTTGCCATACAACTCGCGGTGCAGCGTGGCGCCGATGATGCACACGGCGGCGCCAGCGCGCAGTTCCTCGTCGGTGAATTCACGGCCCTGGCCCAGCTTCCAGTTGCCGGTGATCAGCCAGTCATTCGTGCTGCCGATCACGCTGGTGGACCAGTTGCGCCCGCCAGCCACTACCGTGGCGCTGGAGCGCGCCTCGGGGGCCACGGCCTGGATACCGCCGATCTGCTGGGCGATGGCCGTGGCATCCGTGTCCTTGAACGACGGTGCCACGGTGGCGCCCGGGCCCATGCGCTGGCCGGAGCGCACCTGCAGCAGATTGGTGCCTAGGCCGGAGATCTGGTTCTGCACGGCCACGGTGGCGCCGTTGCCCAGGGTGACCATGGTGATCACGGCGCTGACGCCGATCACAATACCCAGCACCGTCAGGAACGAGCGCAGCAGGTTGCGGCGGATGGAGCGCAGTGCCAGCCAGATGGTGTTCCACAGCATCAGGCACCGCCTTTCTCGGCCGCGGCCAGGGCCTGGCTGTCCAGTGCGGCGCGGCGCAGCACCAGCGGTTCGTTGGGGGTGTCGGTGTCCATCATCCCATCCTTGAAGCGCACGATGCGGCGGCTGTAGGCCGCCATTTCGGGCTCGTGCGTCACCATCAGCACGGTGATGCCTTTCTCGCTATTGAGCTTCCACAGCAGCTCCATGATTTCCTCGCTGCGCTGGGTGTCCAGGTTGCCGGTGGGCTCGTCGGCCAGCAGCACGGCCGGGTCGGAGACGATGGCCCGGGCAATGGCCACGCGCTGCTGCTGGCCGCCCGACAGTTCGGCCGGCGTGTGGTGCTCCCAGCCCTTGAGCCCCACCGCATCCAGCGCGCGGGCGGCGGCGGCGTGGCGCTGGGCCGTGGGCTCGCCCCGGTACAGCAGCGGCAGTTCCACGTTTTCCTGTGCCGTGGTGCGCGGCAGCAGGTGAAAGCCCTGGAACACAAAGCCGAAGTAACGCCGGCGCAGGCGTGCCCGTTCGTCACGCGACAGGCCTTCCACGTGCACGCCCTTGAACAGGTAGGAGCCGGTGGTGGGACGGTCCAGGCAGCCCAGGGTGTTCATGGCCGTGGACTTGCCCGAACCGCTGGGGCCCATGATGGCAACAAAGTCGCCCTGGGCGATGTCCAGGTCCACGCCTTTGAGGGCCTGGAAGGCCAGACCGCCTTCGCCATAGGTCTTGGTCACGCCGCGCAGACGGATCAGCGGCAGGCCGCCGGCGTCCGCGGCGCCAGGCGTCAGCGCACTCGACAGCACACTCATTTGGAGGCTCCGCTGCGCTGGTCGGTGATCAGCAGATCGCCTTCCTTGAGGGCTTCGCTCTCCACTTCGGTCATGCGGCCATCGCTCAGGCCGGTCTTGACCTGGCGGGCTTCGGGCTGGCCGCCCTGCAACACCCACACATAGCGGGTCTGGCCGGGGGCCTGGGCCTGTTCACGGCCACCCTGGCGGGAGCCGCCCTGGCGCGGGGGACGCGGCATCAGCTGGCCGACGATGCCGCCACTGTTGCCACCGCTGGCACCGGGTGCGCCGCCTGCAGGCTTACCGCCTTCGCGCGCAGCACCGGCTCCCGCAGCCGCCTGGCCGGGGTTCTGCATGCCGGTGGGCGTGAAGCGCAGGGCCGAGTTGGGCACCAGCAGCACATCCTGGCGTTCATTGGCACGGATGGTGGCCGAGGCCGTCATGCCGGGGCGCAGGCTCAGGTCTTCGTTGTTCACTTCCAGGCGGGCCACGTAGGTGACCACGTTGTCGGTCTTGGTGGAGCCGTAATCCACGCGCGTCACCTTGGCCGGGTAGCGGCGCGAGGGGTAGGCGCTGACGGTGAAGCTGGCGCGCTGGTCGGCCTGCACGGTGCCGACGTCGGCTTCGTCCACCGCCACTTCCAGGCGCAGCTTGTTCAGGTCTTCGGCCACGGTGAACAGGGTCACAGCCTGCAGCGAAGCGGCCACGGCCTGACCAGGTTCCACCGTGCGGGTCAGCACCACACCGTCGATCGAGGCCTTGATGGAGGCCTTGGAGAGGTTGGTCTCGTCGGTGGACAGCGCGTTGCGGGCGTCTTCCACCGAGGCCTTGGCGGCGGCCACATCGGCCTTGGCGCGGTCGAGCGAGGCGCGGCCGGAATCCAGCTCGGTGGCCGAAGGCACCTGGCCGCCGGAGAGACGGTGCACCTCTTCCAGGCGTGACAGATTGGCCTGGGCTTCCTTGAGCGTGGCTTCTGCCTGGCTTTGCTTGGCCTGGGCCGAGGCCATGGTGGCGCGCGAGCGGCCCACCTGGGCCATGAGCTTGTCGGTGTCCAGCTCGACCATCACCTGGCCCTTTTGCACCTTGTCGTTGACGTCCACATAGACCTTGCGCACCGTGCCCGACAGCTCGGAGCCCACGCTCACCGTGCGCGTCGGCTGCAGCGTGCCGTTGGCCGAGACGGTCAGCGACAACGTGCCCTTCTTCAGTGCCTCGGTCACATACACGGGCTTGGCCTTGGCCTTCTGGTCGGCCTGCCACCATGCAAAGCCGCCCACGGCCACAGCCACGGCCACGGCGCCGATCCACACCGTGGGGCTTTGCCACCATTTGCGGGCCAGGCCGTCGCCCAGCAGGTCCTGCACTTCTTGGCTGCTGGAAGTCGTTTTGTTCTTTTTCATGTTCGGTAGATCCTGTTGATTCTTCTGCGGTCAGCGTGGCTCAGGGCTGGCTGTTGCGGGCCACGGGCGTGGCAGCGGCATCGGCCGCCACGGTCGGCGTCCAGCCGCCGCCCAGGGCCTTGTAGAGGCGGATGTGGTCGGTGCTGATGCTGGCCGCCACGGTGGAGACGCTGTCCTGCGAGCTCAGCAGCGTGCGCTGCGTGTCCAGCACGGTCTGGAAGTCGATCAGCCCGCTCTGGTAGCGCTGGTTGGCCAGCAGCGAGGCATTGCGTGCCGCCGCTTCGGCCGCGCGCAGGCGCACCAGGCGCTCCTTGTCGCCCTGCAGCTGTACCAGCGCGTCTTCCACTTCCTGCAGCGCCGTCAGCACGGCAGAGTGGTAGCTGGCCTGGGCCTGGTCCACCACCGCGCTCTGGGCGCGGATCTGGGCCCGGTTGGCACCGCCGTCGAACAGCGTGGCCGACAGGCCGGCTGCCATGCTGGCCGCCACCGAGGCGCCATTGGTCAGCGCGCCCAGAGTCAAGGCGCTCAGGCCCAGCGAGCCGCTCAGGCGCAGGCTGGGGTAGTTGGCCACTTCCTGGGCCGACAAGGTGGACAGTGCGGCTTCCAGCCGGTGCTGTGCCGCACGCACATCGGGGCGTTGGCGCAGCGTGTCGGCCGGCAGCGTGAGGGCCAGCTCGTCCGGGGCACGGGGCACGGGCTGCAGCGCCTGCAGCTGCTCCTCCAGCGCGGCCGGCGGCTGGCCGGTGAGGATGGACAGCGCATGGCGCGACTGCGCCAGGCTGGTCTGCAGCGCCGGAATCTGCGCGGCGGTCTGGTTGGTGGACTGGCGGGCCTGCTCGGATTCCAGCGAGGTGGCCAGACCGGCCTGCACCCGCCATTCGGTGATCTGCTGGGTCTGCTGCTGCAGCGCCAGGTTCTGCTGGGCAATGCGCAGACGGTCCTGCTGGCCGCGCAGTTCCACATAGGTCTGGGCCACTTCGGCCGCCAGCGACACCTGGGTGCTTTCCAGCGTGGCCTGGGCCGCGCGGGCAGAGGCTTCGCTGGCGTCGACCCGGTTGCCCTGCGCGCCCCACCAGTCCGGCTCCCAGCTGGCGTCCAGCCCGGTGGAATAGCTGTTGCGCGCGTCGTTATTGCCCTGGCGGCTGCGCCCCACCCCGGCACTGGCGCCGGCGCTGGGCAGCAGGCCGGCGGCCTGCACATCGCGCGTGGCCCGGGCCTGGCGTACGGCGGCCTGGGCGCTCAGCAGGCTGGGGTTGGCCTGCAGGGCCTGGTCGATCAAGGCGGTCAGCTGGGCATCGCCAAAGCGCTGCCACCAGCGCGAGAGGTCTTCCGGCACCTGCTGCTGGGGTGCAGACTGGGCGGCATGCCATGCCGTGGGCACCGCCGGCATGGCGCCTGCCGGGGTGAAGGAGGTGGTGTGGCTGCAGCCGGCCAGCAGCAGGGCGCCGGCCAAGGCCACCGCCAACGGCAGCGCGGCCGGGCGCCGCGCCGAAGAAGCAATGACAGGGAAGGAGGAAGAAAAATGCATGAAGGCCCTGGTGGATCGTGCCGTGAACTGTGACGGATTGTGCGCAAGCTCTGTAGGGCTGCGACAAACTCTGTGTGAAGCCCTGGTAAAGAGCAGACTGTCACCCGCAGGCCACGCGATTGTGCCGAGAGGCGCGGGTTCTCCTCCCTCTGAATCCCTGTGCTCCGGGGCGATTTGCGCCCCCAGCGGCCGCTTCCTTGGCTGCCCGCAGCAGACCGGCACCGCAGCACGGGGCATGCACCTACAGAGCCGCGCCGGATAAGGCCTTCTCAAACCCCGCACGGCTGCCTACGATGCACGGGCGTCTTCTCTGTCCCAGCCAGGCCCTTACCGGGGTCGCTTCGGGACGTCTTTGAGCTCCTTCCCCAACCCTTGCAGGAAAGCACTATGGCCAAGATTCTGGTTCTGTATCACTCCATGTACGGTCACATCGAAACCATGGCGAACGCCGTGGCCGACGGCGCACGCAGCGTGGCCGGCGCCCAGGTCACCGTCAAGCGCGTGCCCGAGACCATGCCCGCCGACGTGTTCAAGAATGCCGGCGGCAAAGCCGACCAGGTCGCACCCGTGGCCACCCCGCAGGAGCTGGCGGAGTACGACGCCATCATCGTGGGCACCCCCACCCGCTTCGGCAACATGACCGCCCAGATGCGCAATTTCTGGGACCAGACCGGCGGCCTGTGGGCCAAGGGGGCGCTGATCGGCAAGGTGGCCAGCGTGTTCGCATCCACCGGCACCGGCGGTGGTCAGGAAATGACCGTGACCACCACCTGGGCCACGCTGGCCCACCACGGCATGCTGATCGTGCCCATCGGCTACGCCCTGCCGCAGCAGACCGATCTGTCTGCGGTCAAGGGCGGCAATTCGCCCTACGGTGCCACCACCATTGCCGGCCCCGACGGCTCGCGCCAGCCGCACCCGGATGAGCTGGCCATTGCCCGCAACCAGGGCGCCACCGTCGCCAAGCTGGCGGCCAAGCTGGCGGGCTAAGCCCGGTCACGGCCGCCACGGCAGCAACAAAAAAGCAGCCTCCAGGGGCTGCTTTTTGTGTGGGCGGCACGGCCCCCAGGTCTGGTCTGGCCTTATTTCAGCGAATCCAGCGGCCAGCGCGGCTTCACATCGAAGGCATAGGTTTTTTCCGCCTGTTCGCGCCCGGCCTGCAGGCGCATGGCAGCGGCCATGGCGATCATGGCACCGTTGTCGGTGCACAGGTGCAGCTCGGGGTAGTGCACACGGATCTGGCGCTTGGCGCAGGCGGCATTCAGCTGGGCGCGCAGCAGCTTGTTGGCGCCCACGCCGCCGGCCACCACCACGCGGCGCATGCCGGTGTCCTTCAGCGCCGTCAGCGTCTTGCGCACCAGCACGTCGACAATGGCCGCCTGGGTGCTGGCGGCCAGATCGGCCTTGCGCGCCTCCAGGTCGTCCCCCAGCTTCTTGGCCTGGGTCAGCACCGCCGTCTTCAGGCCGGCAAAGGAAAAGTCCAGATCCCCGGAATGCAGCAGCGGGCGCGGCAGCTTGAAGGCTTCCGGATCGCCGCCTTCGGCCAGGCGGGACAGCTCGGGCCCGCCGGGATAGGGCAAGCCCATCAGCTTGGCCGATTTATCGAAGGCTTCACCGGCCGCGTCGTCGATGGTCTCGCCCAGGATGGCGTAGTCCCCCACCCCGTCCACCCGCATCAGCTGGGTGTGGCCGCCGGAGACCAGCAAGGCAATGAAGGGGAATTCGGGCGGATCCTCGCTCAGAAAGGGCGACAGCAGATGCCCTTCCAGATGGTGCACGCCCAGCACGGGCCTGTCCAGCGCCGCGCCCAGGGCGCAGGCCACACCGGCCCCCACCAGCAGCGCACCCGCCAGGCCCGGTCCACGGGTGAAGGCCACCACGTCCACGTCCTGCAGCGTGGTGCCGCTTTCCTTCAGCACATGTTCGGTCAGCGGCAGCACGCGGCGGATATGGTCGCGGCTGGCCAGCTCCGGCACCACCCCGCCATAGGCGCGGTGCATGTCGATCTGGCTGTGCAGTGCGTGCGACAGCAACTGGGGCACGGCGCCGCCATCGGGCAGGCGCACCAGGGCCACGCCCGTTTCGTCACAGGAGGATTCGATACCGAGGATCAGCGAACTCATGGCCGCCAGTGTAGAACCTGCGGCGCAGCGGCGCTGGCAGGCGGGCATTGGCCCGGCCTGCCGTTTGCCATCCGGTCCGGCGCCGCCGGTGCTCAGTTGGTGGTGTGCGCGGAGCCGGTGATGTAGTGCTCCAGCTGCTGGATGGTGAACTGCTGCTCGGAGATGATTTCCTTGACCAGGTCCCCGATCGAGACCATGCCCTGCACCTGGTGCTCGGTGTTGACCACCGGCAGATGGCGGATGCGCCGGGACGTCATCAGCGCCATGCATTCGGCCGTGGTCTGGCGCGGCAGCACACAGTGCACCTGGGATGTCATCACCTCCTGCACCTGGGTGGTGCTGGAGCTGCGCCCCTGCAGCACCACCTTGCGGGCGTAATCACGTTCGGTCACGATGCCGGCGATGCGTCCGCCGTCCAGCACCAGCAGCGCGCCGATGCCTTTGTCGGACATGAGCTGCAGCGCCGCCAGCATGGTGTCGGTGGGGGCCACGCTGTGCACGGGGCTGTTGTTCTTGGCTCGCAGGATGTCAGCCACAGTCGTCATACCGCATCTCCTTGGGACAAAAAGCGCCAACGGAACTGCCATTGGCATGCATACCAACCAGACTCGCAGCGCCAGTGTGGCGGCATCGCGGCAATGCAGCAATCAGGCGATGCCCGTATCCCTGTAGCGGGTAAGCAGCCCTCGCGCCGCTCTCCTACCTCGGCCTGCGCCGATCGCCCACAAAAAAGGCAGCCTGCGCTGCCTTTTTCATCCGACTCCCGGTCTGTGCCGATCCCCTACAGAAACGGCCAGCGCTGTCCCGGCTTCGCTCAGCGGCGTCCGCCCAGCAACGCACCACCGATCTTGAACAGATCGCCCATGCCCACCTGACCGTCACCGTCCTGGTCCAGCAGGCTGCCCAGCAAGCCGCCGCCCAGACCGCCCTGGGCCTGCGCCCGCTCACGCTCCTGCCCCAGGGCCTGGCCCAGTCCGCCGGCATCCAGGCCGCCGGACTGCACCCGGCTGGCCAGGAACGCCATCACGATGGGGGCCAGCATCTGCAGCAGATTGCCGGCATTGCCGCCCAGTCCGGTGGCCTGGCCCAGACCTGCTTCCGCGCGCTGCTGGTTGCCACCAAAGATGTGGCCCAGGATGTCGGCACCACCGCCCAGTCCGGCGCCACCACCACCGTTACCACCTTGTACACCGCCCAGCACCGAGCCGAGCAGATCGCCCAGACCGCTCAGGCCCTGGGGCACGGCTGCGCTGTGGTCCCGCTGCAGCGCCCCCAGCAGGTCGGCGGCGCCCTGGGGCTGGGCTGCGTTCTGACCCAAGGCCCCCAGCAGCAGCGGCAGGGCCGCGCCCACGGCCGACTGCGTCTGCTCGGTGTCGGTACCCAGTTGCTGCGCCATCTGCTGCATGGGGGCACCTTGCAGCTGGGACATCAGCTCATCGACCAGGGAGGGGGAAGCGTTCATGGCAGTGACTCCTGAAGAAATTCAGCACCCCATCGTACAGACCGTACACGCGGCGTCCACCGAAAGCCATGGCTGCCATCGTGAACAATCATCACTGTCGTCCCCGGTGCACCGCCCGGTGTGCCCCCCGGGGACAACGACGGCTCCCTCCCACTGTGACTGCAGGCTTTCCGATGGCCTGCAACGCAGACCCGCGCCTGCACCGGCCCTTCCAAAAACAGAAAAAAATGTGCACAGCGACCGCCCCAGCGGCCCCCTGCGCGAACACCGCATCCATTCAGCACGAAAATAGCCGCCGCAGCGGTGCAGCCGGTCTGGTCCCCCGTCCAGGCCTTCGACCGCTGGCACCATTTGCATATGAAAAATAAATATTAAAAACAAACCATAACAACGAAAGAAAATATATACCCCATGTCGATCCAGCACTACCTCAAAGAAATCGGCCGCGGCAAAGACGGCGCGCGGGCGCTGCGGCGTGACCAGGCCGCCGACCTGATGGGCCAGTTGCTGGACGGCCAGGTGGATGATCTGGCCACCGGCGCCTTCTGCGTGGCCATGCGCATCAAGGGCGAAACGCCCGAAGAGATGGCCGGTTTTCTGGATGCGATCCACCAGCGCCTGCCCGCACTGGCTGCGCCCCAGCAGCCCTGGATCGTGCTGCCCAGCTACAACGGCGCGCGCAAGCTGCCGGTGCTCACCCCGCTGCTGGCCCTGCTGCTGGCACGCGAAGGCCTGCCGGTGCTGCTGCACGGCAGCACCACCGAATCCAGCCGCACCACCAGCGCCCAGGTGCTGCTGGCGCTGGGCCATGCCCCCGCCGGCGCATTGACCGACATCGCCCCCGGCCAGCTGCTGCACTGCGCCACGGGCGCGCTGCACACCGGCCTGCAAAGGCTGCTGAATGCCCGCGCCGCCATCGGCCTGCGCAACCCCTCGCACAGCCTGGTCAAGCTGCTGAACCCGCTGGGCCGCAGCGGCCACGACACGCTGGTGGTGGGCAGCTACACCCACCCCGAATACGCCACCTCCATGGCCGCCACCCAGGCCCTGGTGGGCGCCACCGCCCTGCTGCTGCGCGGCACCGAGGGCGAGCCCGTGGCCGACCCGCGCCGCCACCCGGCCATGACGGCCGTGCTGCGCGGCCAGCTGCAGCCGCTGCAGGAAAACCAGCGCGGCACGCTGACCGATCTGCCTGCGCTCCCGCCCAGCCATGATGTAGAGTCCACGGCCCGCTATATCGAGAACGTGCTCGCAGACCGCCAGCCCGTTCCCGCCCCGATTGCCCAACAAGTGCAGTATCTGACTGCACTGCACCGCCAATTGCGCAGCACCGCTGCGCAAGGAGCCACAGAATGACCACCGCCACCACGCCCCTTCCCACCGGCCGCTGCACCCTGGTGGGTGCCGGCCCGGGCGACCCGGAGCTGCTGACCATCAAGGCGCTCAAAGCCATCCAGAACGCCACGCTACTGCTGGTGGACGACTTGGTCTCGCCCGAGATCGTGGCCCATGCCGCCCCCACGGCCCGCGTGGTGTACGTGGGCAAGCGCGGCGGCTGCAAGAGCACGCCCCAGGCCTTCATCGAAAAGCTGATGCTGCAGGCCGTGCAGGAAGGTGAAGAGGTGGTGCGCCTCAAGGGGGGTGACCCCTTCATCTTTGGCCGCGGGGGCGAGGAAGTGGAGCACCTGCGCGCCGAAGGCATCGAGGTGCAGGTCATCAACGGCATCACCGCCGGTCTGGCCGGGCTGACCAGCCTGGGCGCACCGCTGACCCACCGCGACCATGCCCATGGCGTCGTCTTCATCACCGGCCATGCCAAGCCCGGTGACGCCGGCACCGACTGGCGCGCGCTGGCCGCCACGGCCCATGCGGCCAAGCTGACGTTGGTGATCTACATGGGCGTGCGCTCTGCCGAATCGATTGCCCACGATCTGCAGGAAGGCGGCCTGCCCAGCCACCTGCCCGTGGCCGTCATCCAGCACGCCAGCCTGGCGCAGCAGCGCCACGCCATCACCACGCTGGGCCAGCTGCCCGCCACCTTGCACGACGAGCAGCTGGGCAGCCCCAGCGTGCTGGTGATTGGCGATGTGGTGCGCGGCGTGTCGCAATGGGCACTGCAGAACTCGGCCGGCGCGCACGCCGCCGCGGCGCTGCAGGCAGTGGCGGGCTAGGCCGCTTCCGGCACGGCGCTGCACCCACACAGCCCCACAAAAAAAGAGCGCCTTGGTGGCGCTCTTTTTTTGTGGGGTACGGCCCTGCGGCGTGGCTGGCAGGGCCTGAAGGGGTCTGCGCCCTTACAGCGTCACAGCGCGAAGTGGGCCGATGCCGTCAGCTCCACCTCGACCGAGGCGTTCTTGGGCAGCTGCGCCACGCCGATCGCCGAGCGCGCAGGCAGGCCGATGTCGCCCAGCACTTCCACCAGCAGCTCGGAGGCGCCGTCGGCCACCTCGCTGTGCTGGGTGAAGTCGCTGGTGCAGTGCACATACACCGTCATGCGGCAGATGCGCTGCACCGGCTCCAGGCTGCCCAGCGTGCGCTGCACCAGCATCAGGCTGCGCAGGGCCGAGACCCGGGCCGCGCGCCGGGCCTGTTCCAGCGTGGCCGTGCCGGCGGCCGGTGCGGCGGAGGCCGGTGCCACCGGCCCCAGCGATGCCATGGCCCCGTTGAGGCGCGGCAGCTGGCCGCTGACATAGAGCATGCGCTCGTCCCGCACCACCGGGCGGTAGCTGCCGCCGGGGGCAATCTCCACATCCATGGGGCAATCCAGTGCCTGGGCGGCTTGTGCCAGCCGCTGATCCCGTGTCGTCATCTCGCTCTCCCTGCCCTTCGGGCATGGGGCACGGCCCCTGCGGCGCAGCCCCGGTTACAGATGTGGTCAGTGTAGGCCCTCGGCCGCCGTGCCCACCGCCATCCGCACCGTGGTGCAGGCAGCAGTGCCCGGGCTAGTGCACGGCAAAGCGCAGCAGGTGTTCAAAGCTCAGCTCCGTGGTGCGTGCATCGCCCTGCACGGGCTGGCGGTAGATGGCCTGGATGGTGTTGGTGCCCGCCACCACCGGCACGCGGGCCAGGCCCTGGGCATCGGTGGTCACGGGGCTGCCGTTCTCGCCCTGGCTCAGGCGCACACCGGCCAGCGGCTTGCCGTCCAGCGTGACCTGCAGCAGCACCTGCTCGCCCGCATGCGGCACCTGGCCCTGCTGGGGCGTCACTTCGAACTTCTGGCCCAGTTCCTTGCGCGCCACCGCGCCCCAGACCAGCAGCGTCTTGTGGTACTTGCGGGCCCACACCCCACGTGTGGCCCCCGGGTTCTGGTCCATGGGCAGGTTGCGCATGGCCTTGTCGCCGGGCTGGCCGCTGAAAAAGCCATTGTCCAGTTCCACAGCCAGCAGCGCGGCCTGGGCAGCGGGGTGGACTTTCAGGCCTTGGGCCACGGTCTGGACCTGGGCGGGCACGCTGCGGCCGCGCCGGTCATAGGCGGTCACGCTCTGCAGCTTGGCGTGGTCAAACGCTTCCAGCTGTCCGGCATGGCCGCCAAACTGCAGCAGGTAGCTGCCATCGGAGTCCGGCTCCAGCCAGACGTTGTGGGCCAGTGCGGCACCGGACAGGCACAGGGCGGACAGGGCCGCGGGCCAGCGCAGGCGGCGGGGGAAAGAGGGTGTCATGGGGAATTCCTGCTTGGGAAAACGATAAAAAAGAGACCGGGATTCAGCGCCGCTTCACAGCGCGAACTTCAGGCCCACGGTCACGGTGCGCGGCGCGCCGGGGGCCACCAGGCGTTCGCCACCGATCACGCTGGTGCTGCTGGCGTAGCGCTGGTCGGTCACGTTGCGCACCCACAGGCTCAGCTGGGCATCGCCCCAGCCCAGGCTGCGCGGCAGCGCGTACTGCGCCCCCACATCGCCCACCTGGTAGGCGCGGCTCCACTGGGTGTTGGCGGCATCCACCGCGCCCCGGCCCACATGGCGCCAGATGGCGCGCAGCGTCCAGTCAGCGGTGGGCCGGTAGCTGGCCTGCACGGTGCTGGTGTAGGCGGGCACGGCGGTGACCTGTTTGCCCACCAGCGCGGCATTGGCGTTTTCCGTCACACGCGAGTGCATGCGGCCGTAACTCCATTGCAGCTCCACCTTGGACAGTGGCGTCCAGTGCGCCTGCAGTTCCGCACCGCTGCGGCGCGTGCTGCCAAAGTTCTCGTACACGCCCGGCGCCACGTTGCGGATTTCGTTGCTGGAAGTGGTGCGGTAGACGGCCAGATCCAGCCACAGGCTGCTGTGGGGTGCCCATTGCACACCCAGCTCGGTCTGGCGGAAGACATTGGGGTCCAGCCCGGCGGTGCCCAGTGCGTACTTGGCAAAGTCGCTGGCCAGTGCAAAGCCTTCCGACCAGCTGGCGCGCAAGGTGGTCTGCGGTGCAATCTGCGATGTCACCCCCAGCTTGGGACTGGCATGGCGGGTGGTGGCCATGCGCTCGCAGGCGTCGCTGCCGGTTTCCGCGCCCAGGCGCCGGCAATCGCCGGTGAAGCGGTCCCAGCGCACGCCCATACTGGGCTGCAGCCAGGGAGCCAGTTTCCAGTGCGCCTGGGCGTAGGCGGCCGTGGTGTCCAGCGCCGTGCGCCGGTCGCTGACGGCCGCTGCCATGCGCTGGCGGTTCTGCGTGCCTTCCCAGTAGCCGTAGTCGGTGTCTTCCTGCAGGCGCTCGGTGCCCAGCAGCCATTCCAGCGGCGCCCCCACCAGGGCGGCGCTGCCGCTGAGCTGCAGGCCCATGCCCAGCACGTCGCGGTCATAGCGCTCTTCGCGCTGCATCCAGCTGCCGCTGCGCGGGCGGGTGAACCAGCGCACGAAATCCTGCCGGGTACCGTAGGCAAAGGCCAGCAGCTGGGTGCTGTCGCTCAGCGCATAGTTCACATCCAGGCGCAGCGTGGCGAAGGTCTTTTCCGATCCGTCGCCCTGCACGCGTAGGTCCTTGCCCTGCGGGTCGCGCGGCCATTGGGCCTGCGTCAGGTAGCTGGGCGATTCGCCGCGGGCCTCGTGCCAGCGGGCCGACAGCGCAAAGTCCAGCCGGTGGTCCACCCGGTGGTGCCAGCGGCCGCTGAGCGTATGGCGCCGGGCCTCGGCATCGGGCCGGGCACCGTCCGTGGTGTAGGACTGTGCGGCCAGGAACATCTGGTCGTCCGCCCCGAGCTGGCGGCCCAGCGCCCCCTGGAGGTCGTAGGTGCCGTGCGAGCCGGCCTGCAGCTGCGCCTCGGTGTAGGTACCGGAGCGGCGCGTTTGCAGTGCAACCAGCCCTGCGCGGTTGAAATTGCCCTGCAGCACCGACACCGGGCCCTTGTGCACGGTGACTTCTTCCACCTCCAGCGGCACGACCACATTCAGGTCGAAATACCCATCGGCATGGGACATGGCTTCGTTGAGGGTGATGCCATCCAGCGTGGCGGCAATATCGCCGCCGTGGCCGCCCCCGCCAAAGCCGCGCAGCACCACGGCGTTGGCCACGCCGCTCAACTGGTAGTCGTTCACATGCATTCCAGGCACCTGGCGCCACAGTTCTTCCACCTCTTGCGCGCCGGCGGCGGCCAGATCTTCCTGGGTCAGGTGCTGGGTGCTGAAAGCGGCCTGGCTGGCGGCCAGGGCCTGGCCCTTGACGGTCAGGGCGGCCAGTCGGGCCTCTTCGGCCGCAGCGGGGAGGCAGGCGCACAGTGCGGCCAGCGCCGCGGCCGTGCGCAGTAGTGGACAGGCGAGCTGTCGCAAGAGAGAGGGCATGGAGGGGGCAAACGTGGTGGTGGTGCATGCCTTCCGGGAAAGGCTGTCCTGCATCTGCCATGCAGTTATGAAGATTTATGCAAACTTCATACCAACCGCCGCAGCTCTGGCGCCGGGGTCCGCATCCGGCGGCCCGCGGCCGTACCGTCAGGCCCGCCGCAGGCCGTCGCTAACAGGAATGGTCATGGGGGTGCCCATGGGGATGGTCATGTGCATGACCGTGGGAACCGTCGTGGGAAGCTTCATGGGAATGGCCCTGGGCGTCCTGGCCCATCACCACATTCAGCTGGCCATGGTGCACGCCGCGCTCGGCCATGATGGCGTTGGCCAGCGCCCGCACCTCGCCCGCCGGGCCGCGCAGCAGCACGGTTTCCAGGCACTGCAAGGGGTCGACATGCACATGGGTGGTGGAGATGGTCAGCTGGTGGCGCGCATGCTGCAGGCGCGCCAGGCGCTCGGTCAGGTCGCGCGCGTGGTGGTCGTACACATAGGACAGCACGGCCATGCAGTCACCCTGGTGGTCGGCCTGCTCGCGCTGCTGGCCCAGGCGGATGTAGAGCATGTCGCGGATGGCTTCCGAGCGGTTGGCATAACCGGCCCGGTGCATGTAGCGCTCGAACTCGTCGGCCAGTTCGTCGTCCAGGGAGATGGTGAATCTTTGCATGCGGAAAATTAGCAAGTACGGTGCCTGTCGCCGAGGATAAGGCCGAAATTCCCCGCGCTGCCACCACCGACCCGGTGCGTTATTGCACCACCTTGGTGCCTTGCACTGGCGCGCACCAAAAGCGCCGTCCCAAAAACAACAAGGGCTGGCACATCCACCACTGCGCCAGCCCTTGCCATGCGCCCCGGCCTTGTGGGCCCGGATGCATGTCCTGTCTATGGATGCACCTGCGCGCCTTAAGTTCCGATCACGCCACCATCATTTTTGGTGATGACCACGGTGGCCGAGCGCGGGATGCTGTTGCCGCCGCCGGGCCAGTGGCTGTCGCCTTCTTCGCCCGGGTGCTGGATGTTGATGAACATGGTCTTGCTGTCGGGCGTGAAGCTGATGCCCGTGACCTCGCACTCCTTGGGGCCGACAAAGAAGCGGCGGATCTCCTTGCTCACCGGGTCGGCACACAGCATCTGGTTGTTGCCCTGGCCGGCGTAGTCGCCACGGTTGCTGTACTTGCCATCGGTCTGGATCCACAGGCGGCCGTCGTTGTCGAAGGCCAGGCCGTCCGGGCTGTTGAAGCTGTTGTCCGCCGTGACATTGGCCGATCCGGCGCGCAAATCCTTGCGGTCGGTGTGCACCATGGGGTTGCCGGCCAGCACAAAGATGTCCCAGGCAAACGTGGTGGCGGCGGCATCACTGCCGGCTTCGCGCCAGCGCACGATCTGGCCGTAGATGTTCTTTTCGCGCGGATTGGCTTCGTCCGCGACCTTGCGGCCGCTGTTGTTGGTCAGGGTCACATAGACCTCGCCGGTGTGCGGGTGCACGGCCACCCATTCGGGCCGGTCCATCTTGGTGGCGCCCACCACGTCCGCGGCCAGGCGGGTGTAGACCAGCACGGCGGCCTGGTTGGCAAAGCGGCTGTCGGCCTGGAGCTTGGGGTCTGCGGCCTTGTCCAGCAGCAGCCATTCGCCGGTGCCGGCAAAGTCGCCCGGCGTGGCACCGGCGCCGAAGCGCGCCACATAGAGCTTGCCGCTGTCCAGCAGGCGGCTGTTGTCGCCGCCCTTCACGTACTTGCCGTCCGAGACAAATTTATAGATGTAGTCATCGGCCTGGTCGTCGCCCATGTAGACCACGGCGCGGCCGTCCTTGCTCAGGGCAAAGGCGGCGTTCTCGTGCTTGATGCGGCCCAGCGCCGTGCGCTTCTTGGGCATGCTGGTGGGGTTGAAGGGATCGATCTCCACGATCCAGCCGAAGCGGTGGCTTTCCTGGGGGTGCTTCACATAGTCGAAGCGCGGCTCATGGCCTTCCCACTGGAACAGGCTGGCCTGGGCCGAGAGGCCGTAGCGCTTTTGCGCCGCCGTGCGCTGGTCGGCACCGCTGGTGGTGCCGAAGTAGTTGTTGAAGTTCTCTTCGCAGGTCAGGTAGGTGCCCCAGGGGGTGAAGCCGTTGCCGCAGTTGTTGAACGTGCCCTGCACGCGGCGGCCGCTGGGGTCGCCCTGGGTCTGCAGCAGCGCATCGCCTGCGGCGGGACCGGTCAGCTCCATGGCGGTGTGGGCGGTGATGCGGCGGTGGTAGAGGCTGTCCTTGACCAGGTCCCAGCGGCCCTGGGCATTGCGCTGGATGTGCACCACCGAGACGCCATGCGCATTCATGGCCTTGTGCACATGGTCGCGGCCCCACTTGCGGGCCACGGCTTCGCCCTGGGCGCCGAACAGCCAGACATAGTGCTTCTTCTTGTCGTCCACGGTGCAGTACTCGTGGTTGAGCACCAGCAGGCCTTCGTCGTTCTTGCCGTCGATGGCAAAGAAATGCATGCCGTCGTGGTTGTCGCCCAGTTGCAGCGCCTGGGCCGCAGCATCTTCGCTGCCGTCGCCCTTGAAGGCGGGCGCACCATCCAGCAGCGGTGTGCCCCAGGGTGCCAGCACCGTGGCGGTGTAGCCGGGGGCAATGTGCACGGCGTCGTCCGTGCTGATGGGGATGGCGGTGAAGCCCATCAGCGGGGCACCGCTGCGGCTGCCGCCCGTGGCGCAGCCCGCCAGGCCGGCCACGCCGCCGCCCAGGCCCAGGAACAGGGCCGCCGACAGGCCGGTGCCGCTGCGCAAAAAACCCCGGCGCGAAACGGCCTGTTCCACCACGCTCTGGAAATGCGGGTTGTCAGACAGGTTGGTGGGCAGGTCTTCGCTGTCGATCGCAATGGACGGCGTGGTGCGGGCAAATGGCATGTTTTCCTCGGGCATCGTGTAGGATGCCGGCATTGTGGAAAGCCGCCATGACAGTCGCGTGACAAGCCGGCCCGGTGTGACCGCAGCCGTCACACGGCTGCCACCGGAGCGTCACATGCGCTGCAGCCCGTCAGCTGGGCTTGCGCGTCTGGGCAAAGCGCTGGGCCACTTCCTTGCGCATGTCCTTGCGGATCAGCGCGGCCTGCCAGCGGCGCGTCTGCTCCTCGGTTTCCAGCTGCAGCGCGGGCACGGGTGCGGGCTTTTTGTCGTCGTCCACCGACACCATGGTGAAGAAGCAGCTGTTCACGTGGCGCACCACCTGGCTGCGGATGTCTTCGGCCACCACCTTGATGCCGATTTCCATCGACGAGGTGCCGGTGTAGTTGACGCTGGCCAGAAAGGTCACCAGTTCGCCCACGTGGATGGGCTGCAGAAACATCACCTGGTCCACGCTCAGCGTCACGCAATAGCGGCCCGCGTAACGGCTGGCACAGGCATAGGCCACCTGGTCCAGCAGCTTGAGGATGGCGCCCCCGTGCACATTGCCGGAGAAGTTGGCCATATCGGGGGACATCAGCACCGTCATGCTGAGTTGGTGTGCGGGCAGGTTCATGGACGGCGATTGTAGAAAGCGCCACCCGTTTTGGCAGGGCATGGCGCGCTCAACCCACCGGGTGCACAGGGCTTGGCTACACTGCCGCCTTTGCAGCGGCGCCTGTGCTTGGCGCCGCACCTGCCCCCAGCAGCCGCCCCCGGCGGCCCTGACCTGCCTGCTTTCACTGCGCCATGCCTTCCGACACCACCTCCGCCCTGCACTTTGACGCCGTGATCCTGGGGGCCGGTGCGGCCGGGCTGTTCTGCGCCGCCCAGGCCGGCCAGCGCGGACTGAAGGTGCTGCTGATCGACCATGCCGAGAAGGTGGCCGAGAAGATCCGCATCTCCGGGGGCGGACGCTGCAACTTCACCAACCGCGATCTGGATGTGCGCGCGCCGCACAAGCACTATGTCGGCCAGAACCCGCAGTTCTGCCGCTCGGCCCTGTCGCGCTACACGCCGCAGGACTTCATTGCCCTGATGGAGCGGCATGGCATTCCCTATGAGGAAAAGCACAAGGGCCAGCTGTTTGCCACCACCAGCGCCGAAGACATCATCCGCATGCTGCTGGCCGAGTGTGCCGACGGCGGCGTAACCCGCTGGCAGCCCTGCCGCGTCGAGAAAGTGGTGCATGCAGCCGCAGATGCGGAGGCGGACACCGACGGTACGGGCAGCTACCAGATCCACACGGACCGCGGCCTGGTGCGCACGCCCAGGCTGGTGCTGGCCACCGGCGGCCTGTCCATCCCCAAGATCGGCGCCACCGATTTCGGCTACCGCCTGGCCCAACAGTTTCAGTTGCCGCTGATCGAGCGCCGTGCCGGCCTGGTGCCGCTGACCTTTGACGGCGCGGCCTGGCAGCCCTACGCCCAGCTGGCCGGTCTGGCCCTGCCCGTGGAAATCAGCACCGGCAGCAAGAAGGAACGCATGGCCTTTCTGGAAGACCTGCTGTTCACCCACCGCGGCCTGTCCGGCCCGGCGGTGCTGCAGATCAGCAGCTACTGGAAGGACGGTGCACCGCTGCACATCAACCTGCTGCCCGGCGTGGACGTGGCGCAGCTGCTGGCCAGCGCCAAGCTGCAGTCGCGCAAGCTGGTGGTGAACGAGCTGGCCCAGCACATGCCCACGCGCCTGGCCGAGGCCTGGGTGGCCCAGCACCCCGAGCTGCAGCGCCCCATCAACGAGGCCAGCGACAAGGCCCTGGCCAAGCTGGCCGACCAGATCACGCGCTGGGAAATCACGCCCACCGGCAGCGAAGGCTACAAAAAGGCCGAGGTGACGCTGGGCGGCATCGACACCAAGGCGCTGTCGCAGCAGACCATGGAGTGCAAGGCACAGCCCGGCCTGTACGCCATTGGCGAGGTGGTGGACATCACCGGCTGGCTGGGCGGCTACAACTTCCAGTGGGCCTGGGCCAGCGCAGCCGCCTGCGCCGAGGCCATGGCGCTGTCCGCCGGCATGGCGGCGGACTGACGCCACCCGCCACCCCGCTGGCGGCTGCAGCCGCAATTCCCCCCACTTACTTCGCCCCGGTCTACTCCGCCAGCGCCGCCCCGCCGGCCACGGTCCCGCCCGCCGTGCCGGGCCGCCACAGCGGGTCGGACCCGAGGTAGGCATGCGCCCAGCGCTCCAGCTCCGGCACCGGCAAGGGCCGGCTGAAATAAAAGCCCTGCAGCTCCTCGCAGGCCAGCGCACTGAGCATCTGGGCCGTGGCGCGGTTTTCCACGCCTTCGGCCACCACCTTCAGGCCCAGGGAATGCCCCAGGCTGATGATGGCGCGCGTGATGGCCAGATCGGCCGGATCGTCCAGCATGTCGTGGACAAAGGATTTGTCGATCTTCAGCCGGTCGATGTCGAAGCGCTTGAGGTAGGCCAGGCTGGAGTAGCCGGTGCCGAAGTCGTCGATGGACAGCTGCACGCCCAGCAGCTTGAGCGCCACCACCTGGTCGGCGACACTGGGCGCGCTTTCCATGAGCTGGGATTCGGTGATCTCCAGCTCCAGGTGCTGCTCCGGCATGCCCGTGCGCTCCAGCACCGCGCGAATGTCGGCCGCCAGCGAGGGGTCGGCCAGCTGCACGGCCGACAGATTGACCGACAGCCCCACGCCCATCAGCGCACCGCCCGCCACCGTGCTGTCCTGCCAGCGCATCCATTGCGCACAGGCCTGCTCCAGCACCCAGGCGCCCAGGCTGCGGATCAGGCCGGTTTCTTCGGCGATGGGAATGAATTCGCTGGGAGGCACCGATCCCAGCAGCGCGCTGTTCCAGCGCAGCAGCGCCTCCACCCCCAGCAGCTGGGCACTGCGCGCGCCCACCCGGGGCTGGTAGTGCACGCTCAGCTCGCCCCGCTCGATGGCGCGGCGCAGCTGCTGCTCCATGGTCTGGCGTGCCTGGCCCCGCAGGTCGGTTTCCATCGAATAGAAGCAGGCCATGTCGCGGCCGGTGGTCTTGGCCTCGTACATGGCGGCATCGGCGCGGCGCATCAGCTCCTCGATGTCGGCGCCGTCCTCGGGGTAGACCGCAATGCCCACGCTGCAGGACACATTCAGTTCGTGCCCTTCCACGGAATGGCTCTGGCGGATCAGGCGGATCAGGCGCTGCTCCACCATGTTCTGCACATCGGCGCGCCCGGTCACGCCGCGCATCACCACCACGAATTCGTCCCCGCCCAGCCGGCTGACCGTGTCGCAGCTGCGCACCGACTGCTGCAGCCGCCCGGCCACCGAGCGCAGCAGGCCGTCCCCGATGTGGTGGCCCAGGGTGTCGTTGATGGTCTTGAAGCGGTCCAGGTCGATGAACAGCACGGCCACCTTCTCGCCGGTCAGCTGTGCCTGGGCCAGTGCCGCCTGCAGCCGCAGCACGCACAGCGAGCGGTTGGGCAGCTCGGTCAGCACATCGTGGTGGGCCAGGAACTGGATGCGCTCTTCGTTGAGCTTGCGGTCGGTGATGTCGATCGCAATCCCGATGTGGTTGAGCACCGCCTCGCCCTTGACCGGCCGCACCGCCGAGACCATGAGCCAGGCGGGGTAGGTTTCGCCGTTCCTGCGCCGAAAACGCACTTCGCCCTGCCAGGATTCCTTTTCCACCATGGTGCGCGAAATCTGTGCCGACAGCGGCTCGCCCTCCCGTTCTTCCAGCAGCAGGTCCAGGCTCTCGCCGATGACTTCGTAGAAGTCGTACTGGGTGCTGCGGCAGAACGCCTTGTTCACGCTGATGATGTGCTGCTCGGCGTTCATGATGATGATGCCCTCCGAAGAGGCTTCGAACACCTTGGCCCACAGCTCCAGGCGCTGCTCCATCACCTTGAGCACATTGATGGGCGTGAACGCCGTCAGCACCGCATCCTGCCCCTGGAACTGCAGGCGCCGTGCCGACAGCACCGCCCACGAGGGTTCGGCGCCACCTTTCCAGCGCACCTCGAATTCGTCCACCACGCCCTGGTCCGCCAGCCGCTGGAAGAAGCGTGCCCGCACGCCGGCCTCCAGGCCCACGGCCCAGGGGTCCAGACGCCGGCCGTTGAGCCAGGGCTGCGCCGGCGCATTGGCGTGCAGCACCTGGTGCTCCGGAATCGAGGTCACGACCATCGGGATCGGGAAGGCCTCCACCAGTTCGCGCTGCGCCTGGGCGGCCCGGGCGCTGGCCGCCAGCTCCTGCTGCAGCAGGCGTTCATGGTCCAGCTGGGCCAGCATGCCGTTGAAGGCGGTGACCAGGCGGCCGATCTCGTCGCGGCTGTTCCAGTGCGCGCGCAGGGTGTGGTCGCCGCTGGTGCGCACCTTGTCGGCCACGCCGGCCAGCTGCTGCAGCGGCCGGGCAATCTGGCGTGCCACCAGGGTCACCAGGCTCAGGATGCAGCCCAGCAGCACCAGGGCCGTGCCCAGGTGCAGCCACATGCGCGCAAACAGGCTGTCCACCCGTTGGTGGAGCAGGCGCTCCAGCTCGGTGATGCCGACATTCCAGGCGCCGGTCAGCGCCCCCAGCACCGCGGCCTCATGGGTGCTGAGCTGGGCCAGCGTGCCCGTGGCATCGCCGTTGGCCATGTCCTGGATCTGCCGCTGGAAGTCGTCCAACGTGGCTTTGAGCTGCTGGCGCGGCCCGGTCAGGGCTTCGCGCATCTGCGGGGAACCGGCCAGAAAAGCCTGGTTGAAGTCCGACTCTATGCCTTGCGCCACCGCATCCAGCCGCCCGGCCAGGGTCAGCAGGTCGGACGACCATTGCGGGTTGCGCGCCAGCGGGCTGGCGGCCAGAAAGCCCATGGTGTCGTAGACGGTCTGCAGCAGCACCGGGTAGCGCAGCGCCACCAGCGACATCACGTAGTAGCTGTCCAGATCCGGGTCGAGGATCAGGTTGGACTGGTTGCTGACCGTGGTGAGCAGCTCGCGCCCGTCGCGCAGCAGCTGGTTGCGCAGGCGCGAGAGCGCCGCCCCATCCTGGGGCGACAGTGGCGCCAGGGCCTGCAAGGTGTCGGCAAACTCCTGGCTGGCCTGGGTGGTCTGCAGCTGCTCGTCATGCGCCTGGCGCACCTGGGCCAGCCGCTCCAGGGCCTGCGCGACGGGCAGGGGTTGCTGGTCGGCCGGCAGAAAGCGGCCCAGCAGGCCGTCGCGCACCACGGCGGCGTAGGTGGTGCCGACGATTTCCTTGCGCGTGAAATCGATGGACAGGTATTTCTCGTGGATCAGGATGCTGGAGACGTAGATCACCGCGGACAGGTCCAGCAGGTAAATCAGCATCAACTTGCGACCCACACTCAGGCGTCCCAACCAACTCGAAACCCGGTACATCAACGACATGGCGCCTCCGCGGCGGCCCGTCCTGCGCTGGCAGCGGCCGCCCTGTGGTGAATCTGACAAAGCCTGGAGGCTCTAGCAAATTCCGCACCCAATTGCACAGGCATGCATGGCGGCGGTGGCCCCCAGGCGACAGCGAGCGCGGCAAAGCCCAGGCCGGAAGCGGGAAACGACAGGAAACGATGGGCAGTACCTGGAAGCGACTCGAAGCGACTGGAAGCGACTGGAAGCGACTGGAAGCGACTGGAAGCGACTGGAAGCGATTGGGAGCGATTGGGAGCCACTGAGAAAGACTGGAATCGGCAGCCTGCGCTGCGGGCCGGTTCCTGCCCGGCCACGCCGGGAGCGGGCCGCCGGCATGAGCGAATCAGCGCCTTCCATGGCGCATCTGCGGGCCTCCTGCGCACAGCGCAGACAGGGCGAAATGCGCCGGCTGCAGCCCAGCGGCTTGCATGCGCCAAGGATGCGGCTATAATGCTCGACTTTGCTGGCAACCCCGTCCGCCATACTAGTTCATAGAGACGGGGACAACCGCTGTACATGGCTCTTAGGCCCGATCTTCCCGAGAACCCGCTGGCAGCACAGATATATCTGGAAATTGAATGACTACCATCCGCGTCAAAGAAAACGAACCCTATGAAGTTGCTCTGCGCCGCTTCAAGCGCACCATCGAAAAGCTGGGCCTGCTGACCGACCTGCGCGCTCGTGAATTCTACGAAAAGCCCACCGCTGAACGTAAGCGCAAGAAGGCTGCCGCCGTCAAGCGCCACTACAAGCGCGTGCGCAGCATGCAGCTGCCCAAGAAGCTGTACTAATCAGCCTCTAGGATTCGTCGGCCCTTAAAAGCCGCAACCCGCGCTAGGGACGCCAAGCGCGGGTTTTTTGTTTTCTGGCCACTGCGAACACCGATTGCGGCGCAGTGACCTCCCCGCAGATGGAGCGCCACGCCGAGGCAAGGCCCTGCAACGCCGTGACCGGTGTCACGCCCCATCCGCCCGCACCCAGGAGAGAGCGATGAGCTTGAAAGCCCAGATTACCGAAGACATGAAAACCGCCATGCGTGCCAAGGACAGCGCACGCCTGGGCACCATCCGCCTGCTGCAGGCCGCGATGAAGCAAAAGGAAGTGGACGAGCGCGTGGAGCTGGATGATGCTGCCGTCATCGCCATCGTCGACAAGCTGATCAAGCAGCGCAAGGACTCCATCGCTGCCTTCGAAAGCGCCAACCGCCAGGATCTGGCCGACGTGGAAAAGGCCGAAGTGGAAGTGCTGAAGGTCTACCTGCCCGAACGCATGGGCGAGGCCGAAATCACCGCGGCCGTGGCCGCGATCGTGGCCGCAGTCGGTGCCACCGGCCCCGGCGACATGGGCAAGGTCATGGGCGCCGTGAAGTCCCAGCTGGCAGGCAAGGCCGATATGGGTCTGGTGTCGGCCGCCGTGAAGGCTGCGCTGAGCAAGTAAGCGCCGGGCTCTTGGAGAGCCGTGGAAAAAAGCGCCTGCGGGCGCTTTTTTCATGCCTGCAGCACAGCCAGCTGCTCATCCGCTGCGGTCTTCAGGCGCCGGGCCCCTGCAGGCCCGCTTCCTCCACCAGGTAGCGCTGCAGGAACTCCACCGCCACGCGCACCTTGGCCGAGCGGCTCAGGCGGCTGGGATAGACCGCCCAGACATTGGCCTCCTGGGTCCAGCCGGCCAGCACCGGCACCAAGCGACCGTCGTCCAGCATGGGCTGCACATCCCAGATGGAGCGCAGGATGATGCCGTGGCCATCCACGGCCCATTGCACCGCCATCTCCCCGTTGTTGGTGGACAGCGGGCCGGTCACCTTCAGCGTGCGCTCCTCGGCACCGGCGCGCAGCTTCCACACGCCAAACGGGTGGTCGCGCTCCTTGATGACCAGGCAGTCGTGGGCCGGCAGTTCATCGATGCTGCGCAGTGCCCCGCGCCGCTGCAGATAGCCGGGTGCTGCGCAGAGCACGCGGTGGTTGGCTCCCAGCTTCCTGGCCAGCAGGTGGGGAGCAATCTCGTCGCCCACCCGCACATCCAGATCGAAGCCTTCGGCCGCCACATCGACGATGCGGTCCAAGACTTCCAGCCGCACCTGCAGGCCGGGGTGCTGCGCGATCAGCCTGGAGCAGGCCGGCGCAATCACATTGCGACCGAAGCCAAAGCTGCTGCTCACGCGCAGCAGACCGCGCACCTCGGCGCGGGTGGTGCTCACATCCTGCACCAGGTGGTCGATGTCATCCAGGATGCGCTGCGCCCATTGGAAGACGCGCTCGCCCTCCTCCGTCACCGCCACGCGGCGGGTGGTGCGGTGCAGCAGCCTGACGGCCAGTTCTTGCTCCAGCAGGCGGATGCGCTTGCTCACATAGGCCGGCGAGGCCCCCAGCTCCTGCGCGGCCGCCACAAAGCTGGCGCGGCGCACCACGACCAGGAACACACGCAGGTCTTCAGGCAGCAGGTTTTTAAACACGATATGTAAATAATCAAAGCACAAACAAAGGATTGGCTTCATTACATCATGGGTCAGAATCAGGCCCACGCACTTTGATGGAAAGCACGACCATGAGCATCCCCCCCAAGAAAATTGCCGTCATCGCCGGCGACGGCATCGGCAAGGAAGTCATGCCCGAAGGCCTGCGCGCGCTGGAAGCCGCAGCCCAAAAATTCCAGCTGCCGCTGGAATTCCACCACTTCGACTGGGCACACTGCGACTACTACGCGGCCCACGGCACGATGATGCCGGACGACTGGAAGGCTCAGCTCAGCGGCATGGACGCCATCTTCTTCGGCGCCGTGGGCTGGCCGGCCACCGTGCCCGACCATGTCTCGCTGTGGGGCTCGCTGCTCAAGTTCCGCCGCGAGTTCGACCAGTACATCAACCTGCGCCCGGTGCGCCTGTTCGAAGGTGTGCCCTGCCCGCTGGCCGGCCGCAAGCCCGGCGATATCGACTATTACGTGGTGCGCGAGAACACCGAGGGCGAATACACCGCGCTGGGCGGCATCATGTTCGAGGGCACGGACCGCGAGATCTGCATCCAGGAATCGGTCTACAGCAAGCACGGCGCCCAGCGCCTGCTGAAATACGCGTTCGATCTGGCGCAGAGCCGCAGCAAAAAGCATGTGACCCTGGCCACCAAGAGCAATGGCATTGCCATCAGCATGCCGTGGTGGGACAAGCAGGCCGACGCCATGCACCAGGCCTACCCCGAAGTGACGCTGGACAAGCAGCACATCGACATCCTGACCGCGCGCTTTGTGCTGCAGCCGGGCCGCTTCGATGTGGTGGCGGCCACCAATCTGTTCGGCGACATCCTCTCTGACCTGGGCCCGGCCACCACCGGCACCATCGGTCTGGCCCCGTCGGCCAACCTGAACCCCGAGCGCAGCTTCCCGTCGCTGTTCGAGCCCGTGCACGGCTCGGCCCCCGACATCTACGGCCAGAACATCGCCAACCCGATCGCCATGGTCTGGTCCGGTGCGTTGATGCTGGATTTCCTGGGCCACAGCGAAGGCAACTGGCGTGCGGCCCACGATGCCATCGTGGCGGCCATCGAAACCGTCATCAAAGCCGGCCCCAAGACGCCGGACCTGGGCGGCAGCGCCAACACCACGCAGGTGGGCGAGGCCATTGCAGCGCAGATTGCCCAGGGCTGATGCACTGACCGTGGGGCGATGGCGGCCGACGCGGCCGTCCATCGGCATCGCCGGTCCTGCCTTTGGATCGGTTTTCCCGGACTTTCAGACCGGAACCTTTGCGTTCCGGCCGCTCCGGCTCTAGAAAGCAGGTGGCCGCGTGCACAGCGACGGCTTCCTGCTTTTTCCTTTTCTGGAGCCGGTATGGACACAGACCAGCTGTTGCACTCCTTCCTGGAAGCATCGCCCTGCACCCCTGCGCTGGGGGACAGCACGGCCCGCAAGATCTTCTTTGCGGCCCTGGGCCAGCTCAGCGGCGGGGCCATCCGCATCGCACCGCGCGACCCGGCTGCGCTGCAGACCCTGGAACAGCTGCAGGCGCACTACACAGACCGGCTGCAGTTGCATGAGGTCTACAGTTTTGGCCTGGCCGCAGACCGGTTCAAGGAAGAATCCAAGCGCCACTGGCGCACGACCGGGCACCTGCTTACCCTGGACGGCACCCCCATCCTCTCGGTGCACTGCCACGAGGATGGGGAGGCCGCCGTGCAGGTGCTGCACCAGCCGGCGGTGGCAGCGCTGTGCAAGGTGGTCACCGACAGCCTGCAGGCCATGCTCACCCGCCACATTGCGCAGCAGAACCCCAGCTTCAATGCGTCGGCCTTTTTCAGCGACTACCGCCGCGTGATGCCCCATGGCGGCGGCTTCTTTCAGCTGCACGCGCCGCGCGAGCTGGACGACTTCAGCTCCGTCACCGACCGCTACCGCATGTACCTGCTGGGCAAGGAAGGCATGCCCACGCGCCTGAGCCGCTTTCTCGGCTGGAGTGGGGACAGCGGCACCCAGGCCCGGTTCGCCAGCGAGGCCGGGGAAGTGGAGGTGAACGCCCGCGATGTGCTGTTCTATGTGGGCGTGCAGGAAGACCGCCCGCGCCTGCTCAAGCTAGCCGAGCGGGCCGCACGCCCCACCTCCTGGGCGCTGCGCCAGCGCATCCACTATGTGCCGTTCGACGCCTCGCCCTACAGCGTGGTGCTGGAGCAGGCTTTTCACGGCCATCTGCGCCTGGAGGCCGTGTGGGTGTACTTTGTGAAAAAGGCCGACGCCGTGGCCTTCTGCGCGCATTTCCAGGGGCCGCAGATGGGACCGCTGGATGCCGTGGACCCGGCCAGGTTGGCCGCGTTGGGGGTGACCCGGCTGGAAGGCGCGGCACTGGGCAAGCTGGACGGGCAGGCCCTGGCACCCGCCCCCCAGCCCCTGGTCTGGGGCAAAGCCTAGGCCCGCCCGCACCGGACTGCGGAGCGGCGGGCGCACCCGCATTCACCGCCAGCGCCCGCGGCCCTTTTCGCAAGGCTGCACACGGTCCTTACGGTCCTGACAGCCCGGACGGCCCTGCTTCAGCCTTGCTTGCCCGCGCCGTCGTCGTGGCGCGGTGGGGCAATGTGCTCGATATTGCCCAGCACCAGGGCCCGGCCGGCAAACAGGCCGCCGGCGGTTTCCAGCGCAAAGCGTTCGGCATCGCGGCTGCGCACCTGCTCCAGCAGCAGTTCGGCCTCACTGTCGTCCACACCGATCACCTTCAGCGTCTGGCGGGCCATCACCATGGCCGATTCAAAGGTCTCGCGCACCACATGGTCGGCATCGTGGCGCACCAGCTCCAGCGCATGTTCGCGATCAAAGGCCCGCACCACCAGCTGCACATGCGGGCATTCGCGCCGCACGTTCTCCACGATGCGGGTGGCTGCGGCCTTGTCGTCCACGCAGACGACGATGGCCTGGGCGTGCTTCGCCCCCGCCGCATGCAGGATGTCCGGCCGCGCACCGTCGCCGTAATAGACCTTGAAGCCATACAGCGCCGCGGCGCGGATGGTGTCCGGGTCGTTGTCGATGATGGACAGCTGCACCCCCTTGGCCAGCGGGCCCTGGCTGGCGATCTGCCCCACGCGGCCAAAGCCGATGATCAGCACATTGCCCTGCAGGTCCTGCGGCGCTTCCACACCGTCCAGCGACAGCGCGTCAGCCCGCACCCAGCGCTTGTAGAGCACCACCACCAGCGGCGTGAGCGCCATCGACAGCACCACGATGGCCGTCATATTGGCATTCACCTCCGCATCCATGACGCGCAGCTTCAGCGCTTCGGTGAACAGCACGAACGCGAACTCGCCGCCCTGCGCCATCAGGATGGCGCGGTCCATGGCCTCGGCATGCGGGCTTTTGGCAAAGCGTGCCACCAGATAGATGCACAGCGCCTTGCCCACCATCAGTGCCAGCACCCCGGCCACGATCAGCGGCCAGTTGCGCCCCACCACCTCCAGGTTCAGGGCCATGCCCACCCCCAGGAAGAACAGGCCCAGCAGCAGGCCGCGGAAGGGTTCGATGTCGGCCTCCAGCTGGTGGCGGAAGCTCGACTCCGACAGCAGCACGCCGGCCACAAAGGCCCCCAGCGCCATCGACAGACCGCCCCACTCCATCAGCAGCGCCGCCCCCAGCACCACCAGCAGCGCTGCGGCGGTCATCACCTCGCGCGCCTTGGCCCGGGCCAGCACCTGGAACATGGGATTCAGCAGCCAGCGGCCGGCGGCCACCAGCGCACCCAGCGACAGCACGGCAATGCCGATACGCTGCCACAGCGGCGAAGCCGATGCACTGGCGGCGGCCGCATCGGCCGGCGCCAGAAAGGCCACCACCGCCAGCAGCGGCACGATCAGCAGATCTTCAAACAGCAGAATGGACACGATGCGCTGGCCCTGGGGCGCATGCAGATCGCCCCGTTCGGCCAGCACCTGCATCACGATGGCGGTGGACGTCAGCACAAAGCCCGCGCCGCTGACGAACGCCACCTGCCACGGGAAGCCAAACGACACCCCCACCCCGGTCAGCAGCAGGGCCGACAGCACCACCTGCATGCTGCCCAGGCCGAAGATCTGCCCGCGCAGGCCCCACAGATGGGAGGGCTTCATCTCCAGCCCGATGACGAAGAGGAACATCACCACGCCGAGCTCGGCCACATGGATGATGGTCTGCGCATCGGTCAGCAGGCCCATGCCGAACGGACCGATCACCAGACCGGCGGCCAGATAGCCCAGCACGGCACCCAGCCCCAGGCGTTTGAACAGCGGCACACCGACAACGGCGGCCCCCAGCAAAGTCACGATTCCCACCAGTTGGCTGGTATTGCCGTCTGCGGCCATTGGCAGTTCCTTGTACGTGCATTCCGAAGGCCGCGGCATGCGCGGCAGGGTCAGCGATGCTAACGCACATCCCATGCCTATCCGGCTACTTCCGCGGGATGGCCATATGCCAGAAAGGCCCGTACGCAGGCCCGCTCACGGGCCGCCGCAGCCGGCGGCTTCAACCCTTGCGGCAGCGGCTCAGAGCTGCGCCACCGGCGCCAATGCCGGCGCTTCTGCCAGGCGCCGGATCAGCCACTGCTCCAGGTCCTGGGGTGACAGCGGACGGGAAAACAGAAAGCCCTGGGCCACCGGGTAGCCCTGCTCGCGCAGCATCACGTTCTGGGTGGCGGTTTCCACCCCTTCGGCCACCACGGTCAGGTGCAGGCTTTTGCCGATGCCCAGGATGGCGCTGCTCAGTGCGCGGGCGGCTTCGTCGTGCTCCAGGTCCGCCACAAAGCTGCGGTCGAGCTTCAGCTCGCTGACCGGCAGGCGGCGCAGATAGCTGAGGCTGGAATAGCCGGTGCCGAAGTCGTCCATGGACAGGCGCACGCCGTGCGCGTGCACCTCGTCGATGGTCTTCATGGTGCTGGGGTTGGTGTCCAGCAGAATGCTTTCGGTCAGCTCCAGCGTCAGGTCCTGGGGCGCCAGCGCATTGCGGTCCAGCGTGTCGGCGATCATGCGCGGCAGGTCCAGGTTGTGGAAGCTCGACGGCGAGAGATTGACCGACACCGCCGGCACCGCCAGCCCCTGGGTGCGCCACTGCGCCAGCTGGCGGCAGGCCTCGCCCAGCGCCCAGCGGCCCAGATCGGCGATCAGGCCGCATTCTTCCGCCAGCGGAATGAAGCGGGCCGGTGACACCTCGCCCAGGTCCGCATGGGTCCAGCGGGCCAGGGCCTCCACACCGTAGAGCTGGCCGCTGGCCATGTCGATCTGCGGCTGGTAGTGCAGGCGCAGCCCGCCCTCCTGCAGCGCCTTGCGCAGCGCCGTCTCCAATGCCAGCCGTTCCTGGGCGAGGCGGTTCATTTCGCTGCTGAAGAAGCTGAAGCGGCCGCGGCCCTGGCTCTTGGCCTGGTACATGGCCATGTCGGCGCGGTGCACCAGCGTTTCCATATCGCGTCCATCGGCCGGGAACATGGCAATGCCGATGCTGGCGGACACGGCCAGCGAGGTCTCGGCAATGGTCAGCGGTGCGGCCAGCAGCTCCTGCAGGCGCTCGATGGTGTTGGTGACATGCTCGGCATCGCACTGCGGCAGCACCGCCACGAACTCGTCGCCCGACAGGCGCCCGGCAATGTCCGAGCCGCGCAGCACCTGCTGCACGCGGCTGGCGACATTGCGCAGCAGCTCGTCACCGGCCGGGTGGCCCAGAGAGTCATTGACCTGCTTGAAGCGGTCCAGATCGATGAACAGCACGGCCAGCTGTTCGTCGTTGCGTGTGGCCGAAGCAATGGCCTGGTCGGCCTTGGCCTGCAGCAGGCTGCGGTTGGGCAGGCCCGTCAGGCCATCATAGAAGGCCAGCTGGCGGATGCGGGCGCGGGCGTGTTCGCGCTCCAGCGCCAGCGCGCACAGGTGCGAGCAGGCATCCACCAACTGCTGGTGGAAGGCCGAGGAGGCATCGGTGCGGGGCTCGCGGTAGTAGAAGGCAAAGGTGCCGATGGGGTGGCCCTGGCTGTTGCGGATCGGTGTGGACCAGCAGGCGTGGTAGCCCAGCGGCAGGATCAGCTGCTTGTAATTGCTCCACAGCGGGTCCTGGGCGATATCGTCCACCTGCACCGGTGCATTGCGCCATGCCGCCGTGCCGCAGGAGCCCACCTGGGGGCCGATGGCCACGCCGTCGAGCTGCTGCGAATACGACGAAGGCAGGCTGGGGCCTGCCAGCGGGTGCATCAGGCCCTGTGCGTCCACTTCCAGTATGGATGCGGTCACTTCCGGGGCGATGCGCTCCACCTCCTGGCAGACCATTTCCAGCACCTCGGCCAGCGGCCGCTCGCGGGCCATGGCTTCCAGCACCCGGTGCTGCAGCGCTTCGTGCATCTTGGAGCGGGTGATGTCGGTGAGCATGGACACCGTGTAGCGCCACTGCCCGTCGGCATCCAGAATCGGGTTGCTGATGACCTTGGCCCAGTAGCGCTGGCCGTTCTTGCCGACCACGATCTCTTCGCGCCCCACCGGCCGGCCGGCACGCAGCTCGGTGCGGTAGATGTTGACGAATGCTTCCGACATCTGGGGCGCCAGCAAGGCAATCGGTGTGCGCCCGGCCACTTCCTCGGTGGTCCAGCCGAACATGCGGGTAAAGCCGCCGTTGACGTGGAGGATGCAGGACGCCCCGTCGCTGATGAGCACCGCCGTGTCGGAGGCGTCCGCCACCAGCGACAGACGGCGCAGATGCTCCTGCTGCGCCTGCTCGCGGGCATGGCGCGCCGTGATGTCGGTGGCGACCTTCAGGATCTGCAGCACCCGGCCCTGGGCATCCAGCACCGGCGAATAGGTGGCTTCCAGCCAGCAGCTGCTGCCATCGCTGCGCAGGCGTTCCACAATGCCCGAATAGGCATGGCCCGCACACAGGCTGGACCAGATGGTCTCGTACTTGTCGCTGCCCAGCAGGGCGGGCGTGCAGAAGCTGCTGTGACGGCGCCCCCGGGCCTGTGCCGCCGAGAGCCCCATCAGTTTCAGGTAATTGGCATTGGCATGGCACAAGGTGCCATCGACCTCGAATGCGGCTATGGCCATCACCCGGTCCAGGGCCTGCAACTGTGCCAGTTGCAGCGCCTGCGACAGTGCGCCGTGCGCAGCTCCCTCTTGCATGCTGATTCCTTTTGCTTCATCCGACGAATCGGTGGCGAGGCAACGGTCGGCAGCCCTCCTCTGCGTGGACCGGTGACTTTTTATATTGATCGCAATAATAATAAGGACGAACGCGATATTTACAAACTATATATCTGGTGTATTTCGCGCGCCGGCGCCGCCCTGCTGCCGCCTGCAGACGACCGGCACGGCGCCCGCCCCACGGACAGGCCGCAGCCGCCTGTCCATCCGCCCAAAGTAACCACCCACCACAGCGTGAGACATGCAGCGTCCCCTCTGCGCCGTGGGGGCAGCACCCCATGGCCCCAAGCCACAGGGTTATCAGTTGCGTGTCAGCTTCCCGGCCCTACGGCCGCGCTTGCCGCAGCCACAGGCCGGAGGCGGCCTGCGCCGCCCGGCGCGCTCAGCGCCGCAGCCATTTCCCGCCGAACTGGTTGACCACCATGCCCAGCAGCACGCCGGCGGTCCCCAGCCACTGCAAGGCCGTGGGGAATTCCCCCAGCAGCAGCATGGCCGACAGCAGGCCGATCACCGGCACCAGCAGGGACAACGGCGCCACGGTGCTGGCGGCATAGCGCTGCAGCAGGCGCGTCCACAAGCCATAGCCCAGCAGCGTGGAAAGGAAGGCCAGGTAGGCGATCACCCCCAGTTCCCGCAGACCGATGGCCTGCAGCTGCTGCGCCACCTGGTCGGCGCCGTCCAGCCACAGCGACAGAAGCAGCAGCGGGACAATGGGGAACAGACTGGTCCAGACGATGAAGGACACCGGCTCATACGGCCCCTGCTTGGCGGCCATGCGCGTGAGCAGATTGGAGCTGGCCCACATGGCTGCAGCGCCCACGGTGAAGAGAAAGCCCAGCAGCGTCATCTGGCTGGCCCCGTCGCCATGGGCCGCACCAATCAGCACCAGGCCGGCAATGGCCACCGTCAGGCCGATCCACTGCCAGCGCTGCGGCTTTTCGCCCAGCAGCGCAGCGGCCATCAGCATGGTGATGAAGGCCTGGGTCTGCAGCACCACCGAGGCCATGCCGGCCGGCATGCCCAGCTTCATGCCGGTGAACAGCAGGCCGAACTGCCCCACCCCCTGCACCAGGCCGTAGGCAGCCAGCAGCCCCCAGGACAGATTGCGCGGCGGGCGCACGAACAGCAGAAACGGCAGCGATGCCGCGACAAAGCGCAGCGCGCACAGCAGCAAGGGCGAGAGCGTGGCCAGGCCCCACTTCATCACCACAAAGTTCAGCCCCCAGACCACGATGACGATGAGAGCGCTGAGCCAGTCGGCACGGGACATGCCCGCGGTGGCAGAAGGGGAGGCAGAAGTCATGAAGCTTTGTTGTTATGCGTGAATGGAAAGCAGCCGTTCAGTATCGCCCGACCGCGCCCGCCGTGCAGGCCAGGTGGCATGGAGCAAATTGGATGCCACGCTGCCGCGTGTCCATGGCGGGCCCGCCGGGCTCCCGGCCAGGCCCCCTGCGCACCCGCTGGGCATGTGCGGGCCGCGATGAAAAAAGCAGCCCGCAGGCTGCTTTCACGGAGACGGCCCTGTGCAGCGCTCAGCTGCCGGCCACCTTCATGCGGTTGATCAGGATGGAGCCCACGGTCTTGGCCCCGTAGTTGTAGGCATCGGCGCCCACGGCCTCGATGCCCTGGTACATGTCCTTCAGGTTGCCGGCGATGGTAATTTCCTGCACCGGAAAGGCGATCTGGCCGTTTTCCACCCAGAAGCCGCTGGCGCCGCGCGAATAGTCGCCGGTCACATAGTTCACGCCCTGGCCCATCAGCTCGATCACGAACAGACCGGTGCCCAGCTTCTTCAGCATGGCGTCCAGATCGTCGCCCGCACGCGTCAGGCGCGAGGTCAGGCTCAGGTTGTGCGAGCCGCCCGCATTGCCGGTGGTCTTCATGCCCAGCTTGCGTGCCGAGTAGCTGGACAGGAAATAGCCTTCCACCCGGCCGGCGTCCACTACCTTGCGCGCCTGCACTTTCACGCCTTCGTCGTCATAGGGCGAGCTGCCCTTGCCGCGCAGGATGAAGGGGTCTTCCGCGATGTCGATGTGCTTGGGAAATACCTTCTTGCCCAGGGAATCCAGCAAGAAGCTGCTCTTGCGGTAGAGCGTGCCGCCGCTGATGGCCTGCACAAAACCGCCCAGCAGCCCGGATGCCAGCGTGGATTCGAACAGCACCGGGCATTCGGTGGTGGGGATCTTGCGGCTGCCCAGGCGGCTGAGGGCGCGCTGGGCGGCGTAGCGGCCCACGGCCTCGGGCGATGCCAGTTCCTTGGCGTCGCGCATGGAGCTGTACCAGTAATCGCGCTGCATCTCGCCATTCCGGCCAGGCAGCGAGGCAATCGGTGCCACCGACAGGCTGTGGCGCGAGCTGGCATAGCCGCCGCTGAAGCCCCGGGTGTGGGCGCTGAAGAAATGGCTTTGCTGGGCCGAGACGCTGGCTCCTTCGCTGTTGGTGATGCGCTTGTGGGTGCCCAGGGCGGCTGCCTCGCATTCCAGGGCGATGCGTGCGGCCTCTTCGCTGCTCACGTCCCAGGGGAAGAACAGGTCCAGATCGCGGTGGGTGCCGGGCAGGGCGATATCTTCGGCATCGGGCAGACCGGCGGTCGGGTCTTCGGCCGTGAAACGGGCGATGTCATAGGCAGCCTGCACCGTGCGCTTGACGGCTTCTTCCGAGAAGTCGGAGGTGCTGGCGTTGCCGCGGCACTGGCCCACATAGACCGTCACGCCCAGCGACTTGTCGCGGTTGCGTTCCACCGTCTCCAGCTCGCCCTTGCGCACGCTCACGCTCAGGCCGCAGCCCTCGGAAGCATCGGCGCCGGCATCGGTGGCACCCAGCTTTTTGGCATGTGCCAGCGCCTGGTCTACCAGGCCCTCAAAAAAGTCGCGGCGGTAGCTGAATCCGGAATCGGCCTGCACGCTGCTGGTGCTTGTGGAGCTGGGACGGGGTTTTTTCATAGCGGCAGCTATGATACTTGCCACTGCGGCGCTCCCTGCGCCGCCAAGACAATTGCCCCCTCACCATGTCACGCAAACCCACCAAGGGCTACTTCGTACGAGGCAAGTTCGTCGCCGAAGGCAGCGAACTCGACCTTGAACTGAAGGCCGAACTCAAAGGCACTTGGGATTCCACCAAGACCGACCTCAAGCGCGAAAGCGATGCCCTCCAGGACCTGGGCAAGGAGCTGCTCACGCTGCGCCGCGGCCTGCTGGAGCGCCTGCAGCTGCCCGACAAGCTGGTCGAAGCACTGGCCGAAGCGCTGCGCATCACCAACTTCGAAGGCAAGCGCCGCCAGATGCAGTTCATCGGCAAGCAGATGCGCAAGCTCGACGAGCAGCAGATCGCCGCCATCAAGGATGCGCTCAATGAACAGCGCAACGGCGCCAGCATCGGCAAGCAGCAGACGCAGATTGCCGAGCACTGGCGCGACCGCCTGATCGAAAGCGACGACCACCTGGGCGTGTGGATGGACCAGTTCCCGGCCACCGACACCCAGCAGCTGCGCGCACTGATGCGCCAGGCCCGCAAGGACGATGCCGCCGCCAAGGCCAAGGCCGCCGAGGCCGAAGCCAAGGGCCAGACGCCCCCGCCCGCCACCAAGGGCCGGGCCTACCGCGAGCTGTTCCAGCTGGTGCGCTTCCACATCACCGGCGGCGAAGCTGCCGAAGGCGGTGACGCCGAGGACGATGCCGATGAATGAGCCGGTGCGCCAGGCGCCTGCCGCCGATCCGGTGAAGATCGGCATTGTCTCCATCAGCGACCGCGCCAGCAGCGGGGTCTATGAGGACAAAGGCCTGCCAGCGCTGCAGGACTGGCTGGGCCGTGCGCTGCACAACCCCATCACCTTCGCCGCGCGCCTGATTCCCGACGAGCAGGCCACCATCAGCCAGACCCTGGTGGAGCTGGTGGATGCCGGCTGCAGCCTGGTGCTGACCACCGGCGGCACCGGTCCGGCCCTGCGCGATGTGACGCCCGAAGCCACGCTGGCCGTGGCCGACAAGGAGATGCCCGGCTTTGGCGAGCAGATGCGCCAGATCAGCCTGGCCTTTGTGCCCACGGCCATTCTCTCGCGCCAGGTGGCGGTCGTCCGCGGCAACTGCCTGATCATCAACCTGCCCGGCCAGCCCAAGGCGATCGCCGAGACGCTGGAAGGCCTGAAGGACGCCGAGGGCGTGCAGAAGGTACATGGCATCTTTGCCGCCGTGCCCTATTGCATCGACCTGATTGGCGGCCCCTACCTGGAGACCCAGGACAGCGTCTGCAAGGCCTTCCGCCCCAAGAACGCGGTGCGCGTGCGCGCAGCCTGACTGCCTGACACCGGCGCCGCAGCGCCCCTCGGCGGCCTCTCAAGGCCGCCCCACCCCGCGGGCGCCCTCCCCCTGCCACTCACGTGCTCCCGCTTGCGCACAGCCGGCCGCTTTACGCAGCGGTTACCGGCGGTGCCCAGCCGCCTGCAGCGGTCTTGCGCACCCGCCGCGCGGGCTGGTGCGTTTTGCCGTCCAATCGACCGCTGGCGCCCTGCCGAGGCGCTGCCATCGTCAGTTATTCCAGAGCACCCAGCTTGCCTGTGGTGCCTGTCCCTGTTGCCGCTGCATGAAATCATCCATCGCCCTGACCCTGCTGTTTGCCCTGTGCACCATGATCGGTCCACTGGGCATCGACACCTACCTGCCCTCGTTCCACGCCATCGCCCAGGAATTTGCCGTGGGCCCTGCAGCCGTGCAGCAGACGCTCAGCGCCTATGTGCTGGCCATGGCCATCACCATGCTGTTCTACGGCACGCTCAGTGACACCTTCGGCCGCCAGCGCGTGCTGCTGTGTGCCGCCATGGGCTTTGCCCTCACCTCCTGCGTGGCGGCCTTTGCCACCAGCATCGAGGCGCTGATTGCCGTGCGCTTTGTCCAGGGCCTGACGGCCGGTGCCGGCATGGTGGTGGTGCGCGCCATGGTGCAGGACCGCTTCCAGGGCGCCGATGCCCAGCGCATGGTGAGCATGGTCATGTTCTGCTTTGGCCTGGCCCCGGCGCTGGCGCCGATTTTCGGCGGCTGGCTGCAGACCCATGGCGGCTGGCGCGCTGCGTTCTTCTTTCTGTCCGGCTTTGGCGTGCTGCTGGCCCTGCTGTGCTGGCGTGCCCTGCCGGAAACCCTGGCGCCCGAGAAGCGCGTGCCGCTGAAGCTGCGGGTGATTGCCGGCAACTACCTGACCGCCCTGCGCAACGGCCGCTTTCGCCTGATGGTGCTGGGCCTGGCACTGATGGCCGGCGCCAACTCGGTCTACATCAGCTCGGCGGCGGAATTCATCCTGAACGTGCTGCACCTGGAGGAAACCTCGTTCGGCTGGCTGTTCATTCCGTTGATCGGCGGCTCCATGATCGGCTCGGCCCTGTCCGGCTCGCTGGCCAAGCGCATTCCGCCGCGTGTGCAAAAGGCCATGGGTTACACCTTTTTGCTGGCCGGCTGCGCCAGCAATGTGCTCTACAACGCCTTCACCGATGCACCCGTGGTGCCCTGGGCCGTGCTGCCCATCACCTGCTACACGCTGGGCATTTCGCTGCTGATGCCCATCCTCACGCTGCAGGTGATGGGCATGTTCCCGCAGATGCGCGGCCTGGCCTCGTCGCTGCAGGGGTTCACGCAGATGAGCGTGTTCGCCACCATGGCCGGCGCCGTGGTGCCCCACCTGTTCCACAGCGGCCTGGCCTTGGCGCTGGGCCAGGCCATCACCGTCTCGCTGGGGGCGCTGATCTGGTGGTGGGCCACGCGCACACCGGTCCCGCAGGCCGACCGCAGCCGCGTGGCCTGAGCGGCCCCGCCTGCCAGGCCTCTCCGCTACCGTTGCGCCGGGCGCCGTCGCCTGCATCGGCAGGGCCGGTTGGTGCCCCGAGTTGGTGGCCCGCGTTTGCCCCTCACCTTGGTGACCAGCGGCGGCCCTGACCTGGCAAGCCCGGAGTTTCCCCTGCGCACTTGCCCGCTATCCGGCGGCGAGCCGCAGTGCCAGCATGTGCAGTGCAAGTGGCGTTCAGCGCCACGGACCACAACATCTACAGGAGACACTCGCATGCGGCAGCAACTCACGCCCTTGGCCATGGCAATCTGTGCACTGGGCCTGGCCCACGGTGCGGCACAGGCCCAGTTCAAGGAACCGGCCACCGTCAAGATCGGCTTCATTACCGACATGTCCAGCCTCTACGCCGACGTGGAAGGCAAGCATGGCGCCACCGCCATCCAGATGGCGATCGATGACTTTGGCGGCAAGGTGCTGGGCAAGCCCATCGAGCTGATGACGGCCGACCACCAGAACAAGGCCGATATCGCCGCCAGCAAGGCACGCGAGTGGATCGACCAGCAGGACATCAGCCTGGTGTTTGGCGGCACCAACAGCGCCACGGCCCTTGCCATGGCCCAGGTGGCCGCCGAGAAGAAACGCATCTTCGTGGACAACGGCGCCGGCAGCTCGGCCCTGACCAACGAGCAGTGCACGCCCTATACCGTGCACTATGCCTTCGATACCGTGGCCCTGGCCAAGGGCACGGGCCAGGCCGTGGTGGAAGCCGGCGGCAAGAGCTGGTTCTTCCTGACCGCCGACTATGCCTTTGGCCATGCGCTGGAGGCCGACACCACCAAGATCGTGCAGGCCAACGGCGGCAAGGTGCTGGGTGCCGTCAAGACGCCGCTGAACGCCAGCGACTTCTCCAGCTTCATGCTGCAGGCACAGAACAGCAAGGCGCAGATCCTGGGCCTGGCGAATGCCGGTGGCGACACCGTCAACTCCATCAAGGCCGCCAAGGAATTCGGCGTCACCAAGACCATGAAGCTGGCCGGCCTGCTGGTGTTCTTCAGCGACATCCACAGCCTGGGGGTGAAGAACACCGAAGGCATGCAGTTCACCGCCCCCTGGTACTGGGACATGAACGCCGAGTCGCGCAAGTTTGCCGACAAGTTCATGGCCAAGACCAAGCGCCGCCCCAGCGAGATCCAGGCCGCCGACTATTCCGCCACCATGACCTGGCTGCAGGCCGTGCAACGCGCCGGCACGCTGGAGGCCGACAAGGTGATGGCCGAATGGAAGGGCAAGCCCATCAAGGACTTCTTCGGTGAAGGCGTGATCCGCCCCGATGGCCGCTACGCCCACGACATGTACCTGATGGAAGTGAAGTCCCCCGCCGAATCCAAGGGCACCTGGGACTACTACAAGATCATCAAGAAGCTGCCCGCCGACCAGGTGTGGACCACCAAGGCCGAGAGCAAGTGCCAGTACTGGAAATGAGCTGAGTCGGCGACAGGCCACCACCCCGGTGGCTGCCTAGAATGCACGGGCTGCACCCTTGCGGGTGGCAGCCTGTGTTTGTTTCTGCCTGCCGAACTGCCATGGACATCCGCCTGCTTGCCGCCACAGACGCCCCTGCGCTCTGGGATTTTGAAACCGCCCACCGCGCCTATTTCGAACAATGGGTGCAGGCCCGGTCTGCGCACTTTTACACCGCCGAAGGTTTTGCGGAAGAAATGGACGCCTCGCTGCAGCGCCAGCAGCAGGACCAGGCTTTCCACTACCTGATGTGGGAGGGCCAGCGCCTGGCCGGCCGCATCAATCTGACCCAGGTACGGCGCCCCTATTTCCACAGCGCCGCCCTGGGCTACCGCGTGGCACCGGACTGCGGCGGGCGCGGCCTGGCCAGCCAGGCCGTGGCCGCCGTGCTGCACCAGGCTTTCACCACACACGGTCTGCAGCGCATCGAGGCCATTGCCCGCCCGGAAAACCCGGCCTCCGTGCGGGTGCTGTGCAAGCAGGGCTTTGCCCAGTTCGGCCATTCGCGCCGCAGCATGGAGCTGAACGGCCAGTGGTTCGACCTGCTGCACTTCGAGGCGCACCGCCCGCAGTAAGGCAGACGCGGCGGCGGGACGACGCCCGCATTCGTCGCGGGGTTGAAAAGATTTTTTCAACCCCGTACCGCCCACCGCTTGCACACCGGCGGCTGCATGCTGTCGCTGCGGTTCCCGGTCAGGGCCCGGCAGACGCAGGGCCTACACAGGCGCCGGGCCGCGCGGCTTACCGCGCCGTGGTGTCCGAGGCAATGGGGATGTAGAAATCCCCGCCGGCCCGGTTGAACTCCGTCGCCTTGGCCTGCATGCCCACGGCAATGCCCTGTTCCGCCGCCACGCCTTGCTGCTTGGCGAAGTCACGCACTTCCTGGGTGATCTTCATGGAGCAGAACTTGGGGCCGCACATGCTGCAGAAATGCGCCACCTTGGCGCTGTCCTTGGGCAGGGTTTCGTCGTGGAAGGCGCGCGCGGTGTCGGGGTCCAGGCCCAGATTGAACTGGTCTTCCCAGCGGAAGTCGAAACGCGCCTGGCTCAGTGCATCGTCGCGCGAACGTGCGCCCGGATGCCCCTTGGCCACATCGGCGGCGTGGGCCGCGATCTTGTACGCGATGATGCCCTGCTTGACGTCGTCCCGATCGGGCAGGCCCAGGTGTTCCTTGGGCGTGACGTAGCACAGCATGGCCGTGCCCATCCAGCCGATCATGGCCGCACCGATGGCGCTGGCGATATGGTCGTAGCCGGGAGCGATGTCGATGGTCAGCGGGCCCAGCGTGTAGAACGGCGCTTCATGGCAGTGCTTGAGCTGCTCCGTCATGTTCTGCTGGATCATGTGCATGGGCACATGGCCGGGGCCTTCGATCATGGTCTGCACATCGTGCTTCCAGGCGATCTGGGTCAGCTCGCCCAGGGTGTGCAGTTCGGCAAACTGGGCTTCGTCGTTGGCGTCGCTGGCGCAACCGGGGCGCAGACCGTCGCCCAGCGAGAAGCTCACGTCGTACTGCTTCATGATGTCGCAGATGTCTTCGAAGTGCTCGTACAGGAAGCTCTCGCGGTGGTGGGCCATGCACCACTTGGCCATGATGGAGCCGCCGCGCGACACGATGCCGGTGCGGCGCTGCGCCGTCAGGTGGATATAGGCCAGGCGCACGCCCGCGTGGATGGTGAAGTAGTCCACGCCCTGCTCGGCCTGTTCCACCAGGGTGTCGCGGAAGATTTCCCAGGTCAGGTCTTCGGCGATGCCGCCGACTTTTTCCAGCGCCTGGTAGATGGGCACGGTGCCGATGGGCACGGGCGAATTGCGCACAATCCAGTCGCGCGTGGTGTGGATGTTCCGGCCGGTAGACAGGTCCATCACGTTGTCGGCACCCCAGCGGATGGCCCAGACCAGCTTTTCGACCTCTTCCTCGATGCTGGAGGTGACGGCCGAGTTGCCGATGTTGGCGTTGATCTTGACCTTGAAATTGCGACCGATCGCCATCGGCTCGATTTCGGGGTGGTTGATGTTGGCGGGAATGATGGCGCGGCCGCGGGCCACTTCGTCGCGCACGAATTCGGGGGTGATGATCTTGGGAATGGCGGCGCCCAGGCTGTTGCCGGCCAGGCGGGCTTCCCGCGCGGCATCCTGCTGGTACTGCGCCATCCATTCGCGGCGGCCGTTTTCACGCAGCGCCACGTATTCCATCTCGGGGGTGATGATGCCGCGCTTGGCGTAATGCATCTGGGTCACATTGGCACCGCTCTTGGCGCGGCGCGGCTGGCGCTGCAGCGCGGCGGCTTCGGCACGCAGCTGGGCCACGCGTGCGTCTTCCTCGCCGCGCTTGCCGCCATCGTCCAGCGCCACGCGCTGGCGGCCCACATAGAACTCGCTGTCGCCCCGCGCTTCGATCCAGCTGCCGCGCACGCTGGCCAGCCCCTGGTGCACGTCGATCTGCGCCGCCGGGTCGGTGTAGGGGCCGGAGGTGTCGTAGACGCTGACCTGTTCACCATTGGTCAGTGCGATATCGCGCACCGGCACGCGCAGGCCGGGGTGGATGGCACCGCTCAGATAGCTCTTGGTGGATGCCGGAAACGGCTGGCGCGACTGGGCCAGCAGCTCGGCAAAGCGGGCGGTGTCGGGGGCATCGCCCGAGAAGTTGGACGCGGGGGGGGTGAAGATGGCATCAGGGGCGTTCATCGCGGTCTCCATAAAGCGGTTGAAATGCATCAAACGCTCCGTGGAGTGCCGGCCCTGCTCTGATGGCGCCGGGGATGGTCCCGTCCTGGTCCATCCACCAACCGCCTTGCACCTGGCTGTACCGTCCCACTGGTGGCCCAGTGGGGTGGTGCATCCACCGGAATCGGGTGATTCCGGCCAGGGCTGGTGCGCGCTGTGGACCGTCCAGAAAAGACAAAACCCCAGTGCGCGAGGCGCCTGGGGTTTGCTGTGCCTGTGGACGGGCTGCGTGGCGTGTGCGTTCGCACCCCCGCCTTCGCGCCTGCCTGTCCATGGCCCTGCATCAGGGTCCCGCTCTTCTTCCGCCGGTATGAACCGGATCAAGTTCGTCGGGTTCGCAGACCGCTGTTGTCACAGCAGCCCGCATCTCAGCGCTTTCGCACACCCCGGAGCAGCCGCGAGTATAGGCCAGCACAGCGCGCGCGCCACCATTCCGCTGCTCCCACTGGGTTATGTATTTCCCCAGTATGGGGGGCGCACCGGGGCACACCGAGGCGAGCAGCCCGGTCACCCGGCTGCGCCGGGCGTCAGCGCCTCACACCGCAATGGCGGTGGCCGAGCCCGCCAGCTTGCGCAGCTCGAACTTCTGGATCTTGCCGGTGCTGGTCTTGGGCAGCTCGCCGAACACGATGGCGCGCGGCACCTTGTAGCCGGCCAGGTGCTGCTTGCAGTGGGTGATGATGTCAGCCTCGGTCACCGTGGCGCCGGCCTTGATTTCCAAGAAGGCGCAGGGCGTCTCGCCCCACTTGGCATCGGGCTTGGCCACCACGGCCGCAGCCAGCACGGCAGGATGGCGGTAGAGCACGTCTTCGACTTCGATGGACGAGATGTTCTCGCCGCCGGAGATGATGATGTCCTTGCTGCGGTCCTTGATCTTGATGTAGCCGTCCGGATACTGCACCGCCAGGTCACCGCTGTGGAACCAGCCGCCACGGAAGGCTTCGTCCGTGGCCTGCGGGTTCTTCAGATAGCCCTTCATGGCGATATTGCCCTTGAACATGATCTCGCCCATGGTCTCGCCGTCGTGCGGCACGGGCTGCATGGTTTCGGGGTCCAGCACCTGGGCATCGCGCTGCAGGTGGTAGCGCACGCCCTGGCGGGCATTCAGGCGGGCACGCTCGCCGATGTCGAGCTGGTCCCACTCCGCATGCTGGGCGCAGACGGTGGCCGGGCCGTAGGTCTCGGTCAGGCCGTAGACATGGGTCAGATCGAAGCCCATGGCTTCCATGCCTTCGATCATCGAGGCAGGTGGCGCAGCGCCGGCCACCATGGCCTTGACGCCGGCGGGCACGCCTTCTTTCATGGCGGCCGGTGCATTCACCAGCAGCGACTGCACGATGGGCGCACCGCAGTAATGGGTGACGCCGTGGTTGCGGATGGCGTCGAAAATATTCTGCGGGTCCACGCGGCGCAGACAGACGTTGACACCTGCGCGCGCGGCCACGGTCCAGGGGAAGCACCAGCCGTTGCAGTGGAACATGGGCAGCGTCCACAGATAGACCGCATGCTTGGGCATGTCCCATTCCAGCACATTGCTGATGGCGTTGATGGCCGCACCGCGGTGGTGGTAGACCACGCCCTTGGGGTTGCCGGTGGTGCCGCTGGTGTAGTTCAGCGCAATCGCATCCCACTCGTCAGTGGGCAGGTCCCAGGCGAAATCCGGATCGCCCTGGGCGACGAAATCGTCGTAGGTGGTGTTGCCCAGCTGCACAGCGGCGTCGCCGTACAGCGCGTCTTCCACACGGATCACCGTCAGTGGTGCGGTGGACTTGCGCAGCGGCAGGGCCTTGGCCATCAGGGCCGTGAATTCCGGGTCCACGATCAGCACCTTGGCTTCGCCGTGGTCCAGCATGAAGGCCAGGGTCTCCGCGTCCAGGCGGGTGTTGAGGGTGTTGAGCACGGCGCCCGACATGGGCACGCCAAAGTGGGCCTCCACCATCGGCGGGGTGTTGGGCAGCATCACGGCCACGGTGTCGTTCTTGCCCACGCCGGCCTGGCGCAGCGCGCTGGCCAGCTGGCGGCAGCGGCGGTAGGTCTGGCCCCAGGTCTGGCGCAGATCCCCGTGCACGATGGCCAGGCGGTCCGGGTAGACGGTGGCGGTGCGCTCCAGAAAGCTCAGCGGGCTGAGGGGCGCAAAGTTGGCCGCATTGCGGTCCAGGTGCTCGTTGTACTTGCTCATGAAATGTCTCCGAAGCCGGTCTTTTTGTGCATTTTGCGCCAACGCCACAACACAGGCTTACAGCCCCTGGCGGCACTCATGCATTCCCTGCGGCTGGGCGGCCCGCATGCCACCGGTCTGCCCCGCCGCACTTTTGATACTGCGCAATACCGCCCGTCAGGCGATGCGGTGCAATGGTTACGCCATCTGGACTGAGTCCAAACCACGCAGAGGAAGACGTGGCCGTACCGGCAGGTGGCTGGTGTGCCGCCTTGGCTGCGCACCAGGCATTCACCACACAAGCGTTTGGAAGCACACAATGAAAAACACCCTCCGACCCCTCGTTGCAGCCCTGGCCGCCGCGGCCGCCTTCCTGGCACTGCCTGCCCATGCACAAGGCGCGCAGGAACCCATCCAGCCCATCGCGCCTGCCGTGGTCAAGAACCCGGCCATGGTGGAACTGGGCAAGAAGCTGTGGTTCGATCCCCGCCTGTCCAAGTCGGGCTTCATCTCCTGCAACAGCTGCCACAACCTGTCCATGGGTGGCAGCGACAACCTGAAGACCTCCATCGGTCACAACTGGCAGGAAGGCCCCATCAACTCGCCCACGGTGCTGAACTCCAGCATGAACGTGGCCCAGTTCTGGGACGGCCGTGCCGGCAACCTGAAGGAACAGGCCGGCGGCCCCATCGCCAACCCGGGCGAAATGGCCTTCACCCACGAGCTGGCCGTGGACATGCTGAACTCCATTCCCGGCTACCAGGCGGAGTTCAAGAAGGTGTTCAGCAAGTCGAAGATCGACATCGACCAGGTGACCGATGCCATCGCCGCGTTCGAGGAAACGCTGGTCACGCCCAACTCGCGCTTTGACAAGTGGCTCAAGGGCGATGCCAACGCCATCACCAAGACCGAACTGGAAGGCTACAAGCTGTTCCGTGACAGCGGCTGCGTGGCCTGCCACAACGGTGCGGCCGTGGGCGGCAATTCCTTCCAGCGCATGGGTCTGGTCGAAGCCTACAAGACCAGCAACCCGGCCGAAGGCCGTGCCGCGGTGACCGGCAAGGACGCCGACCGCTTCAACTTCAAGGTGCCCACCCTGCGCAACGTGGAACTGACCTACCCCTACTTCCACGACGGTGCGGCCGACACCCTGGGCCAGGCGGTGGACACCATGGGCCGCGTGCAGCTGGGCAAGAACTTCACCAAGGAAGAGAACGCCAAGATCGTGGCCTTCCTGAAGACCCTGACCGGCGACCAGCCCCAGATCGGCATGCCGGTGCTGCCGCCCTCGAGCGACGCCACCCCGCGCCCCACGCCCTTCGACAAGAAGAAGTGACCGCAACCCGGATACCGACCTGTTAGCTCCGCCCTGCCATAGCCCGCGCTGTGGCTGGGCCTTCCCTCGCGCACCCGGTGTTTTGCCGGGTGCGCTTTTTTTCATCACAATAGCGACCCTGACCTTGATTGCCCGACTGCGACCCGCCATGCCCCCGCGCACCACCGCCACCACTGCTGCCACCCGCCTTGCCCCCGCGCGCGCGCGCCGTCCGCGGGCGCTGGCCGCGCAGGTCCCGCAGCAGGCACAGGACGCACAGCTGGCAGAGCGCCTGCGCCAGGCAGGGCTGCAGCCCACCCGCCAGCGCCTGGCCATGGCCCGGGTGCTGCTGGGTGCGCCGGTGCACATGCATGCCGAGCAGGTCCTGCAGGCGGCGCGCCAGCACTACCCCAGCCTGTCGCGCGCCACGGTCTACGCCAGCCTGCCGCTGTTTGCCGAGCGCGGCCTGCTGCGCGCCCTGCCGCTGGGGCTGGAACACACGGTCTATGACTCCAGCACCGAAGTCCACCCCCACCTGCTGATCGAAGACAGCGGCGAGGTGCTGGACCTGCCGCCCGACTGCATCCGCTGGGATGCGCTGCCGCCCCTGGCCCCGGGCCTGGAGGTGGCCGCCATCGACATGGTGGTGCGCGTGCGCCGCACCGCAGCTGCACCAGACGCTGCCGCCAGCGCGGCCTGATCGTCCCGCAGGCCCGCGCTCCGCGCGCCTGTGCGTTCCCGCTCCGCCCCACCGGCTTGCCCACCCGCCCGGCGCTGCCGCTCCGCTGGTGGCATGGCACGCCTGTGCCGCCGCCACGGCCTGGCGCTGGCCCGGCCCCCTGCGCTGTGGTGGCCGGGTCGCCGTGCGGGCATGCCCCTCTGCGGCCGGCATGCGGCCATGCAATTTCTGCACAAAATGATGCCGAACGCATACACATTGCCCCCATGCAGCAGTCTATTTTTGTGCACATTCCGGATCACACCACAGAGGCAGCCGCTCCTTCCAAACTGCAACCCACCCCAATGAATCAACCAGTTAGCAGCATCCAAAGCCCTGCTAGCACCATTCCAGGGATTGCACAAACTTACGTCTTATATAAGACATAAATTACACAAATAGCGATTTGTGCGTTTTCCTCCCTACAATGCCGCCATGGGTTGTGCAGACCCCGCCCGCAAGGGCAGTCGGCACCGTCCTTTGCATCCTGTGCATCAATGAGGAAACGCCCTGGCATGTACCAGGGCGGAGGAGACTGGCCCGCATCCACCGATGCGGGCCTTTTTTATGGCGCAACGCCCGGCCAGCCGCAGGCCGACCCTCCAGACCCTGGCGGCTGATGGGCATCCGAGGTGTTTCCGGCACGCCACAGCCACCGCCCCTGACGGCATGTCCCCAAGCGGCGCCAGCCTGGGTGCCCCCTGCCGCAGCGGTGCACAGCAGGCCCGGTACGTCCCGGCGAACGCGGGCCGCTGGCAGCACTTCCGATACCGCTGCGGCTGCACCGGGTAGGCGCCATGGCGCACAATACGGCCGGTGTCCATCCCCCAGTCTTTCCTCCAGGAGTTGCTTGCCCGCGTCGATGTGGTTGACGTGGTCGGCCGCTATGTGCCGCTGAAAAAAGGCGGCGCCAACTTCATGGGGCTGTGCCCTTTCCATGGGGAAAAGTCGCCCTCGTTCAGCGTCAGCCCCTCCAAGCAGTTCTACCACTGCTTTGGCTGCGGCAAGAACGGCAATGCCATCAGCTTCCTGATGGAGCACACCGGCATGGGCTTTGTGGAAGCGGTGCAGGACCTGGCCCAGCAGGTGGGCATGCAGGTGCCGCAGGACGACATCAGCCCGGCCGAGCGCGAGCGCCAGGCCGCGCAAAAGCGCCAGCAGGCGTCGCTGACCGATGTGCTCGAACGCGCCGGCGACTCCTACCGCAAGCAGCTCAAGGATTCCGCCCATGCGGTGGACTACCTGAAAAAGCGCGGCGTCTCCGGCGCCATCTGCAGCCGCTACGGCCTGGGCTATGCCCCGGCCGGCTGGCGCCACCTGGCCGGCGTGTTCCCGCAGTACGACGATCCGCAGCTGCAGGAAGCGGGCCTGGTCATCGTCAACGAAGACGATGACAAGCGCTACGACCGCTTCCGCGACCGCATCATGTTCCCGATACGCAATGTCAAAGGCGAGTGCATCGGCTTTGGCGGCCGCGTGCTGGGGGACGAGAAACCCAAATACCTGAACTCGCCGGAGACGCCGCTGTTCCACAAGGGACGCGAGCTCTACGGCCTGTTCGAAGCCCGCAACGCGCTGCGCGAAAAAGGCTATGCCCTGGTCACCGAAGGCTATATGGACGTGGTGGCCCTGGCACAGCTGGGCTTTCCGAATGCCGTGGCCACGCTGGGCACGGCCTGCACGCCCGAGCATGTGCACAAGCTGTTCCGCTTCACCGACGCGGTGGTGTTCAGCTTTGACGGCGACGCCGCCGGGCGCCGCGCTGCACGCAAGGCGCTCGAAGGCGCTCTGCCCTATGCCAGCGACACGCGCAGCGTGAAGTTCCTCTTCCTGCCTGCCGAGCACGACCCCGACAGCTTCATTCGCGAACACGGCCCGGACGCCTTTGCCCGCCATGTGGGCGATGCGCTGCCGCTGTCGCGCTTTCTGCTGGACGCCGTCAGCGAAGGCTGCGATCTGGGCCAGGCCGAAGGCCGCGCACGCATGGCCAGCCAGGCCCGGCCGCTGTGGAATCTGCTGCCCGATGGCGCGCTGAAGCGCCAGCTGCTGGCCGAGATGGCGGGCAAGGCCCAGCTGTCCAGCAGCGATCTGACCGAGCTGTGGGAGCAGGCCGCTGCCCAGGAAAACCGCTGGCAGCGTGGCGGTGCCGCCGGGGCCCACCCGGCGCCCGCAGCAGGTTCCCAGGCCTTCCCGGCCGCGTCCGCCCCGCCCCCGGGCGAATGGGCACCGCCGGACGCCGACTACGGCCACAGCGCCCATGACGGCTGGGGCGATGCCGGTGGCAGCACGTACACGGGCTATACCGGCGGCGCGCCTGGCCAGGCCGGCAATGGCTATGGCAACCGGGGCAACTTTCGCAACGGCAACGGCCCGCGTGGCGAAGGCCGCAACGGCTGGGGCAAGAAACCCTGGGGACGCGACCGCGGCGGCAACACGGGCTGGAACGAAGCCCCGCGTCCGCCCCGCATCGCCCAGCCGCTGGGGCCGGACCAGGCCGCACGCCTGCTGCTGTCGCACATGGAGTTCATGGAAGAGCTGGCCAACGAAGACCTGGATGCCCTGGTCAGCCAGCCCGCCCCGCACGGCCCGCTGTTCGCCTGGGTGGAGAGCCAGTACCAGGAGCATGGTCCCCAGTCCTGGGCGGTGCTGCAGTCCCGCCTGGGCAGCAGCGGCGAAGCCCAGCTGGCCCGCACCTTGATGGACGGCCCCCATGGCCAACCCGAAGGCGAGCTGCCCGAGCTGCGCTGCGAGCTGCGCAGCGTGCTCAATCTGATGCTGGTCAAGCGCCTGAAGACGCTGGAAGCCCAGGCCCTGGCCGAGGTGGCCACCGACCCGCAGGCCGTGCACCGTTACCGCGCGCTGCAGGAACGCCGCAAGCAGCTGGCGGCGGCGCCTGCACCGCAGACCGGCGAGTAAGAGCGACCAACACGACCCAGCAAACCACAGGTTTGCGGTGGAGACGAGGCGTGAAGCCGCAGACAGTACAGCCGTACGACAAGGCGAAGCAATGATGAATCAAGGGTTGTGGTCAGCCGTTCCAAATGCGCTGCTAGGGTCCTGGTGCACCATGCCCCTGGCTGCCGTACGGGCAGGATCAACGGCCATCCAGCCCTCAAATTCATCAAAAACCGTAGCATCTTTAGCAAGCCGCTATTGACCCACAAGGTTTTTTTGAAAAAATAACGCCGAACCTCTTGATTTTTTCTGCCGAAGGTATAATTAAAGGCTATTCGGCAAGAGCGACAGCAGCACCTCCGGACCCGGCCCCCGTGACAGAACTCACGCGGATTGCAGCAAGTGCATGGCCAATTCCACCGCAAGGACTGCACACCAAATGTTCGCCCACCCATCTTGCCCCGGGAGCCCGTCCGCTCCCCACATGCCTTGGCGCGTCCATGGCATGTGTTGTGCGCGCCGGTTTTCGAGGCGCTTGCGAGTTTTCTTTGTGTGTCCGCTTTTGACCGTGAGGTATGCATGCCCGTTTCAAAGTCCGCGAAGTCCCAGCAGGCCCCCGATGCTTCCGCGAAGTCCAAGACCTCTTCCACGGCTGCAGCTGCCAAAAAGACTGCTGCCGTGAAAAAGCCCGCCTCGTCCAAGGCGGCCGAAGCCAAGAAAGACACCCAAGTGGCAACCAAATCACAAGCTGAACTCAAAGCCCTGGCCGACGCGCTGCTCGCAGCGGATTCCAAGAAACGCGTCAGCAAGAAAGCTGCAGCTGTAGACGGCGACGAAGCCGAAGCCCCTGCCAAGAAGCCTGCTGCCGCCAAGAAGGCTGCGGCCAAGAAGACCACCACGGCCAAGGCCGCTGCAGCCGACACCGACAAGGCGCCCGCCAAGCGCGGCCGCAAGCCCAAGGCCGAGACGGCCGCCAAGGGCGGCAAGCCCAAGGACATGTCGGATGACATGGACGACGCCGATCTGGATGGTGACATCGACGGCGACATCGATGGCGATGTCGAAGTGGAGGCCGAAGCCGAAGTGGAAGTGGAGACCACGACCACCACCGAGAAGGCCAAGCCCCTGCGCATGAAGATCAGCAAGGCGAAGGAACGCGCCTTGATGAAGGAATTCGGCCTGGACGAAACCGTCCTGACCGAAGACGAACTGAACACCCGCCGCCAGCGCCTGAAGGCCCTGATCAAGCTGGGCAAGACCCGTGGCTACCTGACCAACGCGGAAATCTCCGACCACTTGCCCGACAAGCTGGTCGATGCCGAAACGCTGGAAGTCGTGATCTCCATGTTGAACGACATGGGTGTGGCGGTGTACGAGCAGACGCCCGACGCCGAAACCCTGCTGCTGAACAACACCGGACAATCGGCCACCACCGAAGAAGAAGCGGAAGAAGAAGCCGAAGCGGCGCTGTCCACCGTGGATTCGGAATTCGGCCGCACCACCGACCCCGTGCGCATGTACATGCGTGAAATGGGTACGGTGGAACTGCTGACGCGCGAAGGCGAAATCGAAATCGCCAAGCGCATCGAAGGCGGTCTGATGGACATGATGGAAGCCATCTCGGCTTCCCCCGCCACCATTGCGGAAATCCTGGGCATGGCCGAGGAAATCCGTGAAGGCAAGGTCGTGATCTCCACCGTGGTCGACGGTTTCGTGAACGCCAACGAAAACGACGACTATGTGGCCGAAGAAGACTTCGACGAATACGACGAAGAGGACGACGACGACGGCAAGGGCGGCTCCAAGGCGCTGACCAAGAAGCTCGAAGAGCTGAAGAACGAAGCCCTGTCGCGCTTCGACAGCATCCGCGGCCACTTCGAGAAGATGCACAAGGTGTACGACAAGGAGGGCTACGGCTCGGCCACGTACATGAAGATCCAGAAGACGATCACCGAGGAGCTGATGACCATCCGCTTCACGGCCAAGACGATCGAGAAGCTCTGCGATCTGGTGCGTGCCCAGGTGGACGACGTGCGCAAGAAGGAACGCGAGCTGCGCAAGATCATCGTGGACAAGTGCCGCATGCCGCAGGAAACCTTCATCAAGGACTTCCCGCCCAACCTGCTGAACCTGGACTGGGTCACCAAGCAAGCCGCTGCCGGCAAGCCCTGGAGCAACGTCATGGCCCGCAACATCCCGCCCGTGCAGGAGTTGCAGCAGAACCTGATCGACCTGCAGGCCCGCGTGGTGGTGCCGCTGGAAGAGCTCAAGCGCATCAACAAGCGCATGAACGACGGTGAACGCTCCAGCCGCGATGCCAAGAAGGAAATGATCGAGGCCAACCTGCGCCTGGTGATCTCCATCGCCAAGAAGTACACCAACCGCGGTCTGCAGTTCCTGGATCTGATCCAGGAAGGCAACATCGGTCTGATGAAAGCGGTGGACAAGTTCGAATACCGCCGCGGCTACAAGTTCTCGACCTATGCCACCTGGTGGATCCGCCAGGCCATCACGCGTTCCATCGCGGACCAGGCCCGCACGATCCGCATCCCGGTGCACATGATCGAAACCATCAACAAGATGAACCGCATCTCGCGCCAGCACTTGCAGGAGTTTGGCTTCGAGCCCGATGCGTCCATCCTGGCGGCCAAGATGGAGATCCCCGAGGACAAGATCCGCAAGATCATGAAGATCGCCAAGGAGCCGATCTCGATGGAAACACCCATCGGCGACGACGACGATTCCCACCTGGGCGACTTCATCGAGGACGGCAACAACACCGCCCCCATCGATGCCGCCATGCAGGCCGGCCTGCGCGACGTGGTCAAGGACATCCTCGATGGCCTGACCCCCCGCGAAGCCAAGGTGCTGCGCATGCGCTTCGGCATTGAAATGTCCACCGACCACACGCTGGAAGAAGTGGGCAAGCAGTTCGACGTGACGCGCGAGCGCATCCGCCAGATCGAAGCCAAGGCACTGCGCAAGCTGAAGCACCCCAGCCGCAGCGACAAGCTGCGCAGCTTCATCGATTCGCTGTAAGCGCCAGCCTCCTCCCGCACACGGTGCGGGAGCGGCCCCCCAAAGCCTGCCGGCCACCGCCGCGCAGGCTTTTTTCATGGGCCCTGCCGCATGCCCCGGCAGCCCTGCGGCAGAAAATCTCCGGACACAAAAAAGCCGCGCAATGCGCGGCTTTTTTTTCAGCTCAGGTGGCGCTCATTCCAGCGTCAGCTTCTGCTTGGCCACCACTTCCTTGTAGATGGTCAGTTCGTCCTTGGTTTCTTTGGCGAACTGCTCAGGCGTGTTGCCCACGATGACCGAGCCGGTGTCTTCGATGCGCTTGCGGATGGCAGGATCCTGCAGCGCCTTGCGGGTGGCGGCATTGATCTTGTCCACCACTTCCTTGGGCATGCCCTTGGGGCCGATCAGGCCGTAGAAGGCCATGCGGTTCACCGGCTCCAGACCCACTTCCTTGAAGGTGGGCACATCGGGCAGCACGCTCAGGCGCTGGGGGGCTGCCACGGCGATGGCCACCAGGCGCTTGTCCTTGATGAAGGGCAGTGCCGAAGGCAGGTTGTCCAGAATCATCGGGATCTGGTTGGCCACGGCGTCGTTCAGGGCCGGACCCGCGCCACGGTAGGGCACGTGGGTCATTTCGATGCCGGTCAGGCTCTTGTACAACTCCATCAGCATGTGCTGGATGCCGCCCGTACCCGAGGAACCGTAGGAATACTTGCCGGGGTTCTTCTTGAGCTCGGCTTCGAATGCCTTGTAGTTGGCCGCACCGGCGAACTTGGGGTTCACCGCGATCACATTGGGCGTGGCCGCAATGTTGACGATGGGGGTGAAGGCCGTCAGCGGGTCATAGGGGTTCTTGGGGTTGATGGCCGGGTTGGTGGCCATGGTGGACACGGTGGCAATACCCAGGTTGTAGCCATCGGCCTTCTGGCGCGAGGTTTCCAGCGCGCCAATGACGCCGCCGCCACCGCCACGGTTTTCCACTATCACCGGCTGACCCAGCTCCTTGGACAGGGGCTCGGAAATCACGCGCGCGATGATGTCGGTGGTGCCGCCGGCCGCAAACGGCACCAGCAACTTGATGGGTTTGTTGGGGAACGATGCATCAGCCATGGCGGCCGAACCGGCCAACGCCAACACAACACCCATCCAGCAACGACGATCCATGAAAGTACTCCTCAATTCTGTCTCCAAGGGGGAATGGCGATGCTAAAGCGCCCTTTTATCCAGCCGACCACTGGCAACTGCCAAATACCTAGGTGTTTACCCCCGACTAGCGCAAACACTGACAAAAGCTGACATCGCAGGCCCTGTTTCTGCGCTAGGCATGCCGGGTTTTCACGCAGATTCGACCCTCTGGCCGCCATGCGCTGTCGTCGCAGCGCGGCATCGCTTGTCACTTCCGTGGCAGGGCCATCGCCCCCCTGCTGCGGTGACCAGCAATCCCGGCGTATGCTTGGCGCCCGTGAATTACGCCCAGCTCCTCTTCCCCGATTTCTCCCTGATCCTGCTGGGCTACCTGCTGTGCCGGTTCACGCCGCTGAACCGCAGCGTCTGGCAAGGTGCCGAAGCACTGGTGTACTACCTGCTGTTTCCGGTGCTGCTGTTTCACTCCATCGTCAAAAGCCCGCTGGACTGGGCAGCCACCTCCAACCTAATTGCGGCCGGCGTGCTGTCCGGCCTGGTGGGTGTGGCCCTGGCCTACAGCCTGCCCTGGTGGCCGGGCCTGAAAGGCCATGTGAACCTGCGCGACCACGCCAGCGCGGCCCAGGTGGCGTTCCGCTTCAATTCCTTCATCGGCCTGGCGCTGGCCGACCGGCTGGCCGGGCCCGAGGGGCTGCTCTATATCTCGGTGCTGATCGGTTTTTGCGTTCCCATGTTCAACATCGCGGCCGTCTGGCCCATGGCCCGTGCGGGAGAACACAGCTTCTGGGGTCAGCTGGTGCGCAACCCGCTGATCGTGGCCACGGTCTGCGGTCTGGTGGCCAATCTGCTGGGCTTTCGCATGCCCAGCTGGCTGGAGCCACCGGTCAGCCGCATTGGCGCCGCCTCCATTGCACTGGGACTGATGTCCGCCGGTGCCGGCATGCAGCTGGGTCTGCTGACCCACGCCAAGCGCCTGAGCGTGGGGGTGCTGGCCATACGCCACTTCATCCAGCCGCTGATTGCGCTGGGCGCCATCCACCTGCTGGGCCTGGAAGGCACGCAGGCGCTGATCCTGCTGCTGTTCTCGGCCATGCCCACGGCCAGCACCTGCTATGTGCTGGCGGCGCGCATGGGCTACAACGGGCCGTATGTGGCGGGTCTGGTGACGCTGTCCACCGTGCTGGGCGTGGCCAGCCTGCCGTTTGCGCTGTCGTTGGTGCCTTAGCGCTCTACGCCTGGGCGCACTGCGCCAGCGCCCACTGCACATGCTCCCGCAGCAGGTCGCTGGGGTGGGCGGCCTGGGCCGCCAGGGCGGACTGCACCGCATCGCGCTCGGCGCCGGCCGGCAGGCTGCGCAGCGCATTGCCCATGGCCACGGCGATGTTGCGCTGCCAGCGCGCGTGGCCGATGCGGCGGATGGGACTGCCTTCGGTACGGCGCAGAAACTGCGCTTCGTCCCAAGCGAACAGCTGCACCAGGCTGCTGCCGGCCAGACCGTCGCGCGCATCGAAGTCCGCCAGACGGCTGGGCTGGGCAAACTTGTTCCACGGGCAGGCCAGCTGGCAGTCATCGCAGCCGTAAATGCGGTTGGCCAGCAGCGGCCGCAGTTCCAGCGGGATGGGGCCGTCGTGCTCGATGGTCAGGTAGGAAATGCAGCGGCGCGCATCCACCTGGTGCGGCGCCACGATGGCTCCGGTGGGGCAGGCCTGCATGCAGGCGCTGCAGCTGCCGCAGTGGCCGCTGACCGGCGCGGTCGGCTCCAGCGCCATGTCCACCAGGATTTCGCCCAGAAAGAACATGGAGCCGGCCTCCCGACTGAGCACCAGCGTGTGCTTGCCGCGCCAGCCCTGGCCGCTGCGCTGGGCCAGCTCGGCCTCCAGCACCGGCGCGGAGTCGGTGAACACGCGGTGGCCGAAGGGGCCGATCTCCTGGGCGATGCGGTCGGACAGTTTCTGTAGCCGTGCACGCAGCACCTTGTGGTAGTCCCGCCCCCGGGCGTAGACCGAAACAATGCCCTCCTGCGGGCGCTGCAGGCGCTCGAACTCCACGGCCTGCCAACCTGCGGGCGTGGTCTGGGGCAGATAATCCATGCGGGCGGTGATCACGCTCAGCGTGCCCGGCACCAGTTCGGCCGGGCGGGCACGCTTGAGGCCGTGGCTTTCCATATAGTGCATCTCGCCATGGCAACCGGCGGCCAGCCACTGCAGCAGCCCAGGCTCTGCAGAGGACAAATCGACACCGGCCACGCCAATTTGGGAAAATCCCAACTCGCGAGCCCAGTCTTGTATGTGAGGAACGAGTTGACTGCTGCAGACCATAACCCCGCTATTTTAGAAATGACGCTCTCCCTTGCCTCGCGCCAGCTTATTTGGCACAGCGAGGACGACACCGCCGCCTTTGCCCGCCAGCTGGCCGCACTGCCCCAGCTGCGCAATGCCTACATCACCTTGCATGGCGACCTGGGCGCCGGCAAGACCACCTTTGTGCGCCATCTGCTGCGCACCCTGGGGGTGAACGGTCGCATCAAAAGCCCTACCTATGCCGTGGTGGAACCGCATGAATGCGCTGCCATGCCGGTGTGGCACTTTGATTTCTATCGCTTTGACGATCCGCGCGAATGGGAAGATGCCGGTTTTCGGGACATCTTTGCCAGTGACGGCCTGAAACTGGCAGAATGGCCGGAAAAGGCCGCAGCGCTCACGCCTCCTGCGGACATAGCTATCCATATCGAAGCAATTGATGACACGCAGCGCCGCGTGAGCTTGCATGCCCATACGCAGGCTGGCGCCCAGATGCTGCAGCAATGGCCCGCATGAGTGACGACACCACTAACCGTCCCGCCCCTTCTTCCCCGCTGACCCGCCGCCATCTGCTGCAGGCCGGCTCGCTGGTGCTGCTGCTCGGCAGCCAGCAGATCGCCCGTGGCGCCACCATCGTGGCGGTGCGCGTCTGGCCTGCGCCGGAGTATTCCCGCGTGACGCTGGAATCCGACACGCCGCTGGTGGCCAAGCAGTTCTTCGTGGCCTCGCCGCCCCGGCTGGCGGTGGACATCGAAGGCATCGACCTGAACCCGGCCCTCAAGGACCTGGTGGCCAAGGTCCGCCCCGACGACCCGAACATCAAGGCCATCCGTGTGGGCCAGAACGCGCCCAATGTGGTGCGTCTGGTCATCGACCTCAAGCAGGAAGCCGTGCCCCAGGTCTTCACCCTGCAGCCGGTGGCTGCCTACCAGCACCGGCTGGTGTTCGACCTCTACCCGGCCAAGGCAGTGGATCCGATGGAAGCGCTGATCAGCGAGCGCCTGCGCGACGCCGGCCCGCAGACCGCACAGTCCCACCAGCCCGCCATGGGCAGCGGCGTGCCGCCCGAAGCCGACCCGCTGGGCGACCTGATCGCCCAGCATGGCAACAAGCCGGCGCCCGGCGTGCCGGCCAAACCTGCACCGGCCCCGGCACCTGCCCCCCCTCCTTCGGTGGTGGCCACGGCACCCACGGCCCCAGTCACACCGCCGCCCGAACCGGCACCGTCCAAGCGTCCGGTCGGCCCCACGGTGGCCACGGCCCAGCGCACCGACCGCATCATCATCGTGGCCCTGGACCCCGGCCATGGGGGCGAGGACCCTGGCGCCATCGGCCCTGGCGGCACGCGGGAGAAGGATGTGGTGCTGCGCATTGCCCATCTGCTGCGGGACCGCATCAATGCCAGCAGCGTGGGCGGCAGCCCCATGCGCGCCTTCTTGACGCGCGACGCCGACTTCTTCGTGCCCCTGGGCACCCGGGTGGAAAAAGCCCGGCGCGTGCAGGCCGATCTGTTCATCAGCATCCATGCCGATGCCTTCACCACGCCTGCCGCCAAAGGCGCCAGCGTGTTCGCCCTGAGCCAGAAAGGCGCCTCCAGTACGGCCGCACGCTGGCTGGCCAACAAGGAAAACCAGGCCGACCTGGTGGGCGGACTGAACGTCAAAAGCCAGGATCGCAATGTGCAGCAGATGCTGCTGGACATGAGCACCACGGCCCAGATCAACGACAGCCTCAAGCTCGGCTCCCACCTGCTGGGCCAGATTGGCGACATGGCCAAGCTGCACAAGCCCCGTGTGGAGCAGGCCGGCTTTGCCGTGCTCAAGGCCCCCGACATTCCCAGCGTGCTGGTGGAAACCGCCTTCATCAGCAACCCGGAAGAAGAGGCCAAGCTGCGCAGTGCGGCCTACCAGACCCAGCTGGCCGACGCGCTGATGCGCGGCATCAAGCTCTACTTCGCCAAGAACCCGCCGCTGGCCCGCAGCCGCACGGTGTAAAAACCGACGGCCCCCGCGCCCAGACCAGGCCCATCCCCCGGATGGGCCTTTTTTATGGGCCATTCCAGCCTCTGCCCTTTTTGCCTCCGCGCAGCGGCCGCCACCACGGCCGGCGCCACACCCCAGGTTACACAGCCTCACGGGTGTTCACGTTGCACGCCACCGGCATGCAACAGGCCGGCAACGCGTTCCCGGGCGCAGACCTGCCCGGCCAGCCTCCCCGCTGCAGCAGTGCGCAATGCCCTCGGTCTGAAAAACATCCCGGTTTGAATCCACGCTCACCACCTACAAAAGGGTAGGACAGCTCCGAAACGCGGCGGCACACCAAAGCATAAAAATCAGCTATCGATTCGTAAATTCCAATCATTAACACGAATTTCAGCACCCCATTCAGTCAGGGCCGCGGACCGCCAGGGAGGAACCACCGAGGCATAGATTTATAGACTGCAATGCATAGCACCAGTGCATGCGCACACTTTCATATGCAGACAGCCACTGCAGCACAGCGGTCTCGCCGCCAGCGACACTCCCCCATACAAACCCTAGGAAACCTCAAATAAACGTCATTCCCACTCCAAAGTCGCATCGGTTTTGAAAGGAAAAGTGCTTGAATACATGAATCAAATGCAAGCATCCACTTACATAGAAATTTTCAATTCTTAGCGCAGCATTGCCCATACGAGAGAGGCCATTTCCCATGCACATACGCTCTGCATCCAGCCCTTTCCTGCAGCGAGTGCCCCGGGCCATTTCTGTCGCCGTGCTGGTGACCTGCCTGGGCAGCGCCGCACTGGCACAAACGCCCTCCGCCCCGGCTGCCCGGGACCAGTTGCTGCAGCTGGCGCAGCAAAAACGGGACGCCCAGCAGTGGGGCGAAGCGCTGGTGTACTACCGCCAGGGTCGTGCGCAATACCCCCGGGACACGGCCTTCCAGTACGGCGAGATCTATGTGCTGGCCGACAGCGGCCAGCAGGCGCAGGCCAGTGCCCTGGCCGATGGCGTGCTGCGCCAGGCCCCTGACAGTGCGGACGCCTTGCTGATCAAGGCCTATACGCAGCTGCGACAAAACGGCAGCTTTGCGGCCCTGGAATATGTCGACCGGGCGCAGCAGATCGCCCCCGGCCAGAGCTATGTGCTGCGTGAATACATTTTTGCGCTGCAGCGGGCGGGCATGGCCCACCAGGCACTGGAACTGGTCGCGCGCCAGCCCGGCCTGCTTACCCCCGCCCAGTTCCGTACCCTGCAGGCCGATGAAGCGGCCGAGTGGGTGCGTTTTTCCCGCGTTACCGCCCGCAGCGAAGCCGAGCGCTTCATGGTGGCCGACCAGGCCCTGGCACGCTACGACGCGCTGCTGGCGCAATGGACGGCACAGGGCCCGGAAACGGCCCCCCTGATCCAGCAGGCACGCATCGACCGGCTGCAGGCACTGCATTCACGCGCCTACATGTCCGAGCTGGTGCGGGAATACGAAGACCTGCAGGCCGCAGGCGTGGACATCCCGGTCTTTGCCTTGGGTGATGTGGCATCGGCCTATCTCTACCTGCGCCAGCCCGAACAGGCCGAAGCGATCTACCGGAAACTGGCGGCATCCGGCTATATGCGCAACGACGACCAGGCACGTCTGGCCCAGGACCAGGGGCTGCTGTACGCCTATACCGACCAGGACCGCCTGGCCGAAGCACAGCAGCATGTGCGCGCCATGCAGCAGGACTATGCCAAGTGGCGCTATGTGGAAGGCGAAAAATCCAATGTGCCCAACGAGTCCTATCTGGAGGTGCAGCACACCGCCATCATGGTGGACCTGTATGCCAATGACCTGGCGGGCGGGCAGGCCCGGCTCAAGGAGCTGGTGGATGCCGCCCCCTGGAACAACAGCCTGCGCACCGACCTGGCCTGGGCCTACCGCATGCGGGGCTGGCCGCGCCTGGCCGAGCAGGAGCTGAAGATTGCCGAAGGCTACGAGCCGCGCGACCTGAATGTGGAGACCCACCAGGGCCAGACGGCGCTGGTGCTGCAGGAATGGCGCCAGGCCGAGCTGCTGAGCGCCGACACCATCGGCCGCTTTCCGGAAGCCCCCGCCGCCAAGCGCCTGGCCCGCGCCTGGGAAGTCCACAACATGGCGGAGCTGCAGATCTCCGGCTACAAGGGGCTGAGCAGGGGCGGCAACAACGATGACGGCAACCCCGTGTTCGGCAGCCGCGACTTCGGGCTGGAGACCACGGTCTACACCCCGCCGCTGAACTACAACTGGCGCCTGTTTGCGGGGGCGGGACACCGCACCGGCACCTTCCCCGAAGGCAAGGGGCAACAGAACTTCGGCCGTGTCGGCCTGGAGTGGCGCAGCCGCGACTGGTGGGCCGAAGCCGAAGTCTCCGGCAGCAGCTTCGGCCAGGGCTCCAAGACCGGGGCACGCGTGGCGGCAGCCTATGACATCGACGACCACTGGCAGCTGAGCGCTGCGGCCAACTGGCGCTCCCGCGCCACGCCGCTGCGCGCCCTGCACAACGGCATCACCAGCAACAGCGTGGAACTGGGCCTGCGCTGGCGCCAAAGCGAGCTGCGGGAGTGGAGCGTCGGCATCACCCCGTCGCGCTTCAGCGATGGCAACCACCGCACCGAGCTGCTGGTCACCGGCAAGGAACGCCTGCTGACCCGCACCACCTGGTTCCTGGACCTGGGGATCGAAGGCTACGCGGCGCGCAACTCGCGCACCGATGTGCCGTACTACAGCCCACGCCGCGAAGTGGGGCTGATGCCTTCGCTGCAGTGGAACCACACGATCTACCAGCGCTATGAAACGCAATGGACCCAGAAAGCCAGCATCGGCCTGGGCGGTGTGCACCAGCAGGGCTATGGCACGGGTGCCGCGCAATTCATCAGCTATGGGCAGCGCTACAAGCACAACGATGTGCTGGAGATGGGGGCCACGCTGTCCGCACTGCGCCGCCCCTATGACGGGGTGCATGAGCGCGAATGGCGTCTTGTGTTTGATCTGACTTACCGATTCTGAAGCAAGCCATGAACACACCCACCCGCTCCTTCCGCCGCCTGCTGGCCTTGCTGCTGTCCGCCACCGCACTGCTCGGGGCGGGCTGTGCCAAAGACATTCCGGTGTTCACCCCGCCCGCCGAACGTACTGTCGCCAGCCATGACAAGGCCTGGCCCCGCAACCACTATCTGACCCTGGCCTACCACGCCATCCAGGACGGCGTGGCCGACCAGTCCTTCATTGCCGTGCGCACGGACCAATTGGTGGCGCAGCTGCAATGGCTGCGCATGAACGGCTACCAGGCCGTGTCGGTGGACCAGATCCTGGCCGCCCAGAAAGGCGGTCCGGAGCTTCCGCCCAAGGCCGTGCTGCTGACGTTCGACGATGGCTACAAGGACTTCTACACCCGGGTGATCCCCTTGCTGCGCAGCTTTCAGTGGCCGGCGGTGCTGGCGCCGGTGGGCAGCTGGATGCTGACCCCGGCCTCCCAGCCCGTGATCTTTGGCGATGAGCCTGCCCCCCGTGAGATGTTCCTGAACGCGCAGGAGCTGGGCCAGGTGGCCAAGTCGCCACTGGTGGAAATCGGCGCCCATACCTTCGCCTCCCACAAGGGCAGCCAGGGCAACCCCCAGGGCAATCTGATGCCGCACATGGCCAACCACCAGTACCTGCCGGACCAGCAGCGCTACGAGACCTCGCAGGAATTCCAGCAGCGGGTGCGCGACGATGTGCGGGCCGTCACGCGCACCATCATCGAAACCACGGGCCGCAAGCCCCGGGTCTGGGTCTGGCCCTACGGCCGCGCCAGCGGCGAAGCGCTGCAGGTCATCCGCGAAGAAGGCTACGAGCTGTTCCTGACCCTGGAAGTGGGTCTGGCCGATGTGCAGAAACCCGACAACGTGCCGCGCCTGCTGATGACGGGGCGCGACAACATCGAGTCGATTGCGGCACTGATGGTGGACGAGGCTCCTTCCCCCAATCTGCGGGTCGCGCACATCGATCTGGACTACCTGTACGACGCCGATCCGGCGCAGCAGGCCAAGAACCTGGACCTGCTGGTGCAGCGCATTGCGGACATGAAGATCAACACCGTCTTCCTGCAGGCGTTTTCCGATCCCGATGGCGACGGTCTGGTCCGGGAGGTCTACTTCCCCAACACGGTGCTGCCCGTGCGGGCCGACCTCTTCAACCGCGTGGCCTGGCAGCTGGCCAGCCGCGGCGGTGTGCGCGTCTATGCCTGGATGCCGGTGCTGAGCCTGGCGCTGGACGACAGCTACCCGCGCGTCAGCCGCTGGAACCCGGCCGATGGCCAGATGGCGGTCGATCCCGGGCAGTACCAGCGCCTGAGCCCTTTCAATGCCCGCAACCGCGAAGCCATCGGCAGGCTGTACGAGGACCTGGCCCGCCATGCATCGTTTGCCGGCGTGCTCTACCACGATGATGCCCTGCTGTCCGATTTTGAGGATGCCAGCCCCGATGCCCTGGCGGCCTACGAGCGTGCCGGGCTGCCCCGGGACATCCGTGCCATGCGCGCGGATCCGGCACTGATGCAGCGCTGGACGCGCTTCAAATCCCAGGCCCTGGTGCAGTTCACGCAGGAGCTGACGGACAAGGTGCGCAGGATCCGCGGCCCGGAAATCAAGACCGCCCGCAACATTTTTGCGGCCCCGATCCTGGACCCCAAGGCTGAGCAGTGGTTCGCGCAGAACCCCGACGACTTCCTGAACGCCTATGACTGGACCGCACCGATGGCCATGCCCTACATGGAATCGGTGCCCCGACAGGACGCCAACCGCTGGCTGGACCAGCTGGTGGACCACATGGCCCAACGCCCGGGCGCGCTGCAGAAAACCATTTTCGAGCTGCAGACGCGCGACTGGCGCCAACCCGGCGCGCACGCGTCTTCCACCGCTCAGCTGATCGACTCCCAGGTGATTGCCACCTGGATGCGCCGGCTGCAACTGCGTGGCGTGCAGCACTACGGCTATTACCCGGATGACTTCACCCAGGACCATCCCGCGCTGAAGGACATCCGTCCCCACATGTCCATTACCTGGTATCCCTACCCATGAAACACCGAATCTTTGCCTTTGTGCTCATGGTGTGTGTCATCGCCATGCCATTCGTGGTCGCCGTGGCTGTCACGGGCGACCTGGTCCTGGACTTTGTCTTCTTCTACCCGCTGCTGATGTCGGCGCTGTGGATGGCGGGGGGCCTGTATTTCTATCTGCACCTGGAGCGCGCATGGAAATGGGGCGACCGCCTGGAAGACCGCGAGGTGCCCCCCCTGCCCGGCTCACCCCAGGTGGCCATCATCATTCCCTGCTTCAACGAAGAAAAGAACGCCGAGGAGACCCTGCTGGCTGCGCTGCAGCAGCGCTACGCGAATGTGGAGGTGATTGCCGTCAACGATGGCTCCTCCGACGGCACGGCCTTCCTGCTGGAGCGCATGGCCGCCGCCCACCCCCGTCTGCGCGTGGTGCACCTGGCCGAAAACCAGGGCAAGGCCATGGCGCTGCGGATGGGCGCACTGGCGTCCAACAGCGAGTACCTGGTCTGCATCGATGGCGACGCCATTCTGGACCCCGATGCCGTGTCCTTCCTGGTACGGCCCATGCTGGACAACCCGCGCGTCGGCGCCGTGACCGGCAACCCCCGGGTGCGCACGCGCTCCACGCTGGTGGGCATTGTCCAGGTGGGCGAGTTCTCGTCCATCATCGGCCTGATCAAGCGCACCCAGCGGGTGTACGGCCAGGTGTTCACCGTCTCGGGCGTGATTGCGGCCTTCCGCCGCCAGGCGCTGGACCGCGTGGGCTACTGGAGCCTGGACATGGTGACCGAGGACATCGACATCAGCTGGAAGCTGCAACGCGACCACTGGTCCATCTTCTACGAGCCCCGCGCACTGGGCTGGATTCTGATGCCCGAAACCCTGCGCGGCCTGTGGAAGCAGCGCCTGCGCTGGGCCCAGGGCGGCGCCGAGATCTTTCTGAAGAACTTCGGCAGCCTGCTGCGCTGGCGCAACCGCCGCATGTGGCCGCTGCTGGTGGAGTTTCTGGTCTCCACCCTGTGGGCCTACGCCTTTGTGCTGTCGATCCTGCTGTTCCTGCTGGGCAAGGTCATGCCACTGCCGACCCATATCCATGTGGAAACCCTGTTCCCGCCAGCGTTCACCGGCCTGGTGCTGGGGGCCACCTGTCTGCTGCAGTTTGCGGTCAGCATCTACATCGACCGGCGCTATGAGAAAGGCCTGGTCGGCACCCTGTTCTGGGTGATCTGGTACCCGCTGGTGTTCTGGATGACCAATCTGTTCACCAGCCTGGTGAGCTTTCCCAAGGTCATGCTGCGCCGCCAGCCCCAGCGCGCGCGCTGGGTCAGTCCGGACCGGGGCATCCAACAACTGGAGACACCATGATGGCCTCCTCCACCACCCCGGCAGCCAAGCCGCTGCCGCTTGCCATCGACGCCTCCACGATGGTGATCCGTACCCAGCGCTCCGCGTTCCGGCACGCCGTGGACTGGATCGTGACCCTGCTGGCCTGGTGCGCCTTTCTCTACCTGCTGGTCCGGGGCATCATGGCCGTGGGCAGCAACCAGATGCAGGGCGTGGACATGCCGTTCTTCTCCCGCGTCATGCCGTCCGTGGATACCTTGATCATCTACGCTCTGGCCATGGTGCTGCAGGGCCTGTTTCTGCTGGTCTGGGCGCTGTACAACTGGAGCCGTTTCCACGGCAAGACCCGCCGCAGTTCCGCCAATGCCCTGGACGATGCACGCCTGACCCGCAGCTACGGCATCGACCAGGCAGCCCTCGACAGCCTGCGCACCCAGCCGGTATCGGTGATCCACCATGCCTTTGACGGCTCGATCATGTCCATAGACCACGCGCGTGCAGCCCCGCGGCTGCACACGGCGCCGCCCGGCCCGGGCCAGGCATGAAACAACAGCGACAAAGCGTAGCCCTCCTTGCGTCCTACATGGATCCCCAACGGGTGTCTGACACGCGGATGCAACCCGGCAGGCAAGACTGTCTGCAATGGGGCTGCACACGGCAGCTCGCAGATGCATGAAAGGAGCTGAAATGCATACATTGCAACGCCTTGGTAGCTGTGTCGCCGTGCTGGCATTGGCAGCAGGTCTCAGTGGCTGTGCCAACAACCAACAGCTGGGCACAGGGGTAGGCGCCGTCGCCGGTGGTGTGGTGGGGGATGCCGTATTCGGCGGCCCTGTCGGCACCATCGGTGGTGCGGCCGCAGGCGCCGTGATCGGCAACCAGATCGGCAAGAACCAGGACCGCCGCTGACCGCCTGAACGGGGGGCTGCCCCCCCGGCCACCGTGCCGGGCGTGGCTGGCAGCGCACCCGCCATGAAAAAAGCCACTGCAGCGCTGCAGTGGCTTTTTTTTGCGCCTGGCCCGCACGGCGCGTGCGGGATACGCCCTGCGGTCAGCGGATGGCGACCTGCTGCTCCTTGCGCCCGGCGCGCCAGGCGCCGTAAATGGCGATCAGGCCCGGCACCAGGATCAGCGCCCAGATGATCTTTTCCAGGTGTTGCTTCACAAATGCCAGATTGCCGAAGAAATAGCCGGCGGCCGTGATGCCCAGCACCCAGATCAGTGCACCCACCACGTTGAACAGCGTGAATTTGCCCCGCCCCATGTGCGCCACACCGGCCACGAACGGCGCAAACGTACGAATGAACGGCATGAACCGCGCCAGGATGATGGTGATGCCGCCATAGCGCTCATAGAAGTTGTGCGCCTGGTCAAACGCCCGGCGGTTGAACCAGCGCGAATCCTCCCACTGGAACACCTTGGGCCCCAGAAAGCGCCCGATGCTGTAATTGCTCTGGTCGCCCAGGATCGCCGCGGCCAGCAACACCCCGCAGGCAAGCGAATAGTCCATCATGCCGGCGCCGGCCAGCGCACCGACGATGAACAGCAGCGAGTCGCCCGGCAGAAACGGCATGACCACCACGCCGGTTTCCACAAACACGATGAGGAACAACAGCCCGTACACCCACGGCCCATAGGCCACCACAAACGCCTCCAGGTGCTTGTCCACGTGGAGGATGAAGTCGATCAGAAACTGGATGATTTCCAAAATGCGCTCTCTCAGTAATCGGTAGGGCGTGGGGCCGTCATTCCAGTGGATTTTTCGGCACACGCTCAGAACGCCCACCCACCGGTGTGCGCTTGCTGCGCGTACTGTAGCGCTGTCAGCGAGGCCGTTACGCGTTGCGCGGAATCTGCACACCTTTTCATGCAATAGAAACCTTTGCTTTCAAGCAATTCGATTTGCCCTGTCAACGCATGCGCTTTGTTACACATCTTTATGTGCTGGCGACACGTTCTTCGCAAAACCCGGCCTGCGAGACGGCACAGTGCGCCCATGCGCCAACAACTCCGTTGGTGAGAGTTGGTGATTCCATAAGGAGGAATTGTTGTGATGAAGCGAACCCTTGCCCTGACCACCCTGACCCTGGCTGCCTTCGGCATGGCCGGATGCGCCCACCACCCATCGAACAGCCAGATCGGCACCGGTGTGGGTGCCGTCGCCGGCGGCGTGCTGGGCAATGCCCTCTTCGGCGGCCCGGTGGGCACCATCGGCGGCGCCGCTGCCGGCGCCCTGCTGGGCAATGAAGTGGGCAAGAACAGCGAAGGCGGCCGCCGCTACCGCCGCTGAGCGCCTTCCCGGTCGACCTGGTACTGATCCGCGCCGGCTGCCTGCGGCCCGCGCGTTCACTTCACCCGCCGCCCCCAGGGCTGCGGGTTTTTTTATGCCAGCACCTGTTCCCCTCCGGCCCGCCCCTATCCCGGCCTGCGGTATGGCCGCCGCGGCGGGCACCCGGGCCAGCACTGCATAGAATCACCGGCAATGACTTCTTCCGACAGCACGCCCGCACGCCGGCGCATCCAGGACCTTCCTGACGAACTCATCAGCCAGATCGCCGCCGGCGAGGTCGTGGAGCGCCCCGCCTCCGTGGTGCGCGAGCTGGTGGACAACGCCCTGGATGCCGGCGCCACGCAGATCACGCTGCGCCTGCTGGCCGGGGGGGTGCGCCTGATCTCGGTCGAAGACGACGGCATCGGCATTCCCCGCGACGAGCTGCCCGTGGCCCTGCGCCGCCACGCCACCAGCAAGATCCGCGATCTGCACGACCTGGAAACCGTGGTCACCATGGGCTTCCGGGGCGAGGCACTGGCGGCCATCGCCTCGGTGTCGGAAGCCTCCATCCTCTCCCGCCCCCAGGGGCAGGACAACGCCTTCCTGCTCGACGCCCGCAGCGGCGAGCTGCGCCCCGCCGCCCGCGGCCAGGGTACGACTCTGGAAGTCAAGGAACTGTTCTTCAGCACCCCGGCCCGCCGCAAGTTCCTGAAAAGCGATGCCACCGAGCTGGCGCACTGCATCGAAGCCGTGCGCCGCCACGCCCTGGCCCGCCCGGACGTGGGTTTTGCCATCTGGCACGAAGGCAAGCTGGTGGAGCAGTGGCGCGCCGTGCCCGCCAGCACCCTGACGGACGCCGCCCTGGCCCTGCGCCTGGCCGATGTGCTGGGCCAGGAGTTTGTGGACAACACCCTGCCGGTGCAGCGCACCAGCAGCAGCGGCATCACGGTGATCGGCCGTGCCGGACTGCCGGACGCCGCCCGCTCCCGCCCGGACCAGCAGTACTGCTATGTCAACGGCCGCTTTGTGCGCGACAAAGTGCTGACGCATGCCGCCAAGAGCGCCTACGAAGACGTGCTGCACGGCCACAAGCAGCCGCTGTATGCGCTGTACATCGACATCGATCCGGCCCGGGTGGACGTGAACGTGCACCCCACCAAGATTGAAGTGCGCTTTCGGGACAGCCGCGAAGTGCACCAGGCCGTGCGCCACGCCATCGAGGACGCCCTGGCCGCCCCGCGCGCCGCGCTGCTGGCCGCCCAGGCCGAGGCGCAGCCACAGAATACGGAAGGCGGCACGCCGGCGGGCAGCGCGGCGACACCAGCCGCCTGGCAGCCCCAGACCCCAACACCCACCCGTACGCCCCAGGTGCAGTACGCCATGCCGCTGACCGAGCGCGCCGGCCACGTGGTCAACGACATGACGGCGCTGTGGGCCCCGATGCGCGAAGCCAGCCCGGCCGGCACGGCAGTCCCCGCAGCCGCAGCGACCGAAGCAGCTGCCGATGCGCTTGCCGCTGCCTCTGCACCAGCCTTCGCGGCCACGGCGCCCGTGGCCGCAGAACCGGCCCTGGCCGGTCCGCAGCTGGCCCCGGCCAGCACCGTGCCGGCACCGTCGCCCACAGCCATGCCGGATGCACCGGCGACAGAAAGCATGTCCTCCGCCACCCCGGCCACCGCCGATGCCGCCGCCTGGCCGCTGGGCCGCGCCGTGGCCCAGGTGCACGGCGTCTACATCCTGGCCGAAAACACCCAGGGCATGGTGATTGTGGACATGCATGCGGCACACGAGCGCATCGTCTACGAACGCCTCAAGGCCCAGCTGGGCAACGACCAGCCCATCGCCAGCCAACCGTTGCTGATTCCCGCCACCTTTGCCGCCACACCGCAGGAAGTGGCCACGGCCGAGGCCCATGCCGACACGCTGCGCGAGCTGGGGCTGGAAGTGGCACCGTTTTCGCCCAAGACCCTGGCCGTGCGGGCCGTGCCGTCCACGCTAGCCCAGGGCGATGCGGTGGAGCTGGCGCGCAGCGTGCTGGCCGAGCTGGAGCAGCAGGATGCCAGCGGCGTGGTGCAGCGCGCACGCAACGAGATTCTGGCCACCATGGCCTGCCACGGTGCCGTGCGGGCCAACCGCCGCCTCACCCTGGATGAGATGAACGCCCTGCTGCGCCAGATGGAGACCACCGAGCGCTCGGACCAGTGCAACCACGGCCGCCCGACCTGGCGCCAGCTGAGCATGAAGGAGCTGGACGCGCTGTTCCTGCGCGGCCGTTGATCCCGGGCGGCCCGTGCTGCAGCCCGCCTGCAGCGCGCGCCGCCATTTGTCTCTACACTTTCGCCCCAGTTTCCGCCGAACCGTCTGCTTTCATGGCCACCACCCCCCGCAGCCCTGCTCCCGCCGCCCCCTTCTTTGCCCGCGTGCGCCAGGCGCTGCCCGATTTCTCGCCCACCGAGCGCAAGCTCGCCCAGATGGTGCTGGACCAGCCACTGAACCCGGCCGGTTACAGCGCCAGCGAACTGGCCCAGCTGACCGGGGTGTCCAACGCCACCGTCACCCGCTTTGTGCGCCGCCTGGGCTTTGAAAGCTATGACGAAGCGCGCCGCCAGGCCCGGCTGGACAGCACGCCCAGTGGCGTGCCGCTGTCGGTGCACGTGGCCGAACATGCACCCACCCCCATGCAGCTGTGGCAGCAGGTGCAGGAGAACGTGGCCGCCACCGTGGCCCAGATTCCCGCCCCGGTGATGGACGCCATGGCCTCCGCGCTGAACCAGGCCCCCCAGGTGTTCTGCATGGGCCTGCAGCAGAACCACAGCCTGGCCACGCACCTGCGCTGGCAGCTGCGCCATGGCCTGGGCAAACGCGCCTTTCTGGTGCCCGACCTGGGCGAAACCGTGCAGGACGTGCTGCCGCGCCTGGACACCCATGATCTGGTGGTGCTGTTTGCGCTGCACAGCACCGACCCGCTGCTGGGCGAAGTGGCCCAGGCCGCGCGCACGGCCGGCGCCAAGGTGCTGTGCATCACCGATCTGGCCAGCACCGCCCCGGCATCCGACTGGCTGCTGCGCTGCCACACCAGCGCCTACAGCCGCAACCAGGGCGGGGCCGAACGCCATGTGCCTCCGGTCTTCGACACCACGGCCGCATCGGCCCTGATCTACAGCCTGACTGCCCACGCCGTGCAGTGGAGCAACCAGCCGTTCGAGCTGATCTGAGCGGCCGGCCTGCGCTGCAGCGCAGGGACTGAACCGCGCGGCACGGATCGGCCGCAGTGCCTGCCGACCCTGCGCGCCATCGCTGCGCAGCCAGCCACAGACAGCAGCGCACCGGACATGGAGCCGCCCCGCCCGCCACTGTGCACGCTCACAGCGCGGGCCACCAGAATCGCGCGGGCGGCAGAACCAGCGTGAGCAACCACCCGGCCTGGGCTATCGCAATACCGACTGACTACACCCACAACGTCCCCTACTGCACCGGCTCCGCCTGTTGCCGCCGCTCCCTTGCCGCTTGCTGCCGCTTTTGCCAGTCTGCGCGACCGGGCTGTACTGGTACGGCAAACCATCGCCATTCGCGATGTCTTGCATCGCCCCTGCACATGGATGGGAGGCGCTGCCACCGCGCCAGCCCGACAGCACACCATGCGACCCACCGGCCGCTGGCCGTTGCTGGGCGCCATCTCGGCGTGTACACGGGCCGCTTCGCTGCCCGTGCCTCAAATGCTCCAAATTTGTGCACAAACCCACAAATACGCACCAAAAACAATCAGTCATGCACCAGTCTTGTAGAGGTTATGTCTTTTTTGGTGCATGCCGCCATACATTTTTGGCATAATTTTCTTCTTCGCATTTCCGCGATCGACCTTTTGTCTGCTGAAAGTTCCTGATGAAGTACGCCTCTCTCGACCAGTTCCTGCAAGAAGTTGCTGCCCGCAACCCTGGCCAGCCCGAATTCCTGCAAGCCGTCACCGAAGTGATGGAATCCCTGTGGCCCTTCATCGAAAAGAACCCCAAGTACGCTGACAACGCCCTGCTGGAACGCCTGGTCGAACCCGAGCGCATCATCCAGTTCCGCGTCAGCTGGACCGACGACAAGGGCCAGGTCCAGGTCAACCGCGGCTTCCGCATCCAGCACAGCATGGCCATCGGCCCCTACAAGGGCGGTCTGCGCTTCCACCCCTCGGTCAACCAGTCGGTGCTGAAGTTCCTGGCTTTCGAGCAGACCTTCAAGAACGCACTGACCACGCTGCCCATGGGCGGTGGCAAGGGCGGTTCGGACTTCGACCCCAAGGGCAAGAGCCCGGCCGAAGTCATGCGTTTCTGCCAGGCTTTCGTGCAGGAGCTGTTCCGCCATGTGGGCCCGGACACCGACGTGCCCGCGGGTGACATCGGCGTGGGTGGCCGCGAAGTGGGCTACATGGCCGGCATGTACAAGAAGCTGTCGAACAGCGCTGCCTGCGTGTTCACCGGCAAGGGCCTGACCTTCGGCGGCTCGCTGATCCGCCCTGAAGCCACCGGCTACGGCACCGTGTACTTCGCCGACGAAATGCTCAAGACCCGCGGCAAGTCGTTCGAAGGCATGACCGTCTCCGTGTCCGGCTCCGGCAACGTGGCCCAGTACGCCGTGGAAAAGGCCATGGCCCTGGGTGCCAAGGTCGTGACCGTGTCCGACTCGTCCGGCACCGTGTACGACAAGAACGGCTTCACCACCGAGAAGCTGGCCATCCTGATGGACATCAAGAACAACAAGTACGGCCGCGTCAGCGACTACGCCGCACAGGTGCAGGGCGTGGAATTCCTGGCCGGTCAGCGCCCCTGGTCCATCAAGGTGGACGTGGCCCTGCCTTGCGCCACCCAGAACGAGCTGGACCTGGCCGATGCCAAGACCCTGATCGCCAACGGCGTGATCTGCGTGGCCGAAGGCGCCAACATGCCTTCCACCATCGAAGCCGCCAAGGCCTTCGAAGCCGCTGGCGTGCTGTACGCCCCAGGCAAGGCATCCAACGCCGGCGGTGTGGCCACTTCGGGCCTGGAGATGTCGCAGAACGCAGCCCGCCTGAGCTGGCCTGCCGAAGAAGTGGACGCCCGTCTGCTGCAGATCATGCAAGGCATCCACGCTGCCTGCGTGAAGTACGGCCAACGTGCCGACGGCTCCACCAGCTACATCGACGGCGCCAACATCGCCGGCTTTGTGAAGGTGGCCGAAGCCATGCAAGCCCAGGGTGTGATCTAAGCCCGGCGCTGCGCTGCCGCAGCGCGCAGTGCACGCACTCCAACAGGGACCTTCGGGTCCCTGTTTTGCATGGTGCGGCACGCCAGAATCCCAACCCCACTGTCCCCTGACCGCCCGCCCTGCTGGTTCAGGACGCGGCCAGGAGTTGCGGCACTGCCGCCGCCAGCATGGCCACCCCCGACAGGGTCAGCAAGCCCAGCACCAGTTGCCGAAAGCGCGCCTCGCTGATGCCGATATACAGCCGGGTGCCCAGCCAGGTCGGCAACAGCATGGCCGGCGCCACCACGGCACACAGCGGCAGCATGTCGCGGGTGACCATGCCCGTGCCCAGGTACACCGCCATGGTCACCAGCAACATGGACAGGTTGAAGTTCTGGATCACCGCTCGCTGCAGCTCCTTGGGGTAGCGCCGCAAGGTGCACCACAGCGTGGGCACCACGCCGGTGAATCCGCCCACGCCGCCCAGCACACCGCCGGCCATGCCGGCCAGCCCGTCGCCCCAGCGCCCACCCACCACCAGTGCCGGCCAGCGCGGTGCCAGCAGCATCACCGGGCACCACAGCACCAGCAGACCGCCCAGCAGCGCCTTGAACCAGCGCATGTCCAGCTGCGGCAGCAGCCACACCCCCAGCGGAATGCCCGCCAGCCCCCCCAACACAAACGGCAGCAGCAGCGCCCAGCTCCAGCCCCGGCGCACCGTGAACGCCGCCAGCAACTGGCCCAGCAGCGCCCCCCACACCACCAGCACCGCCGCCAGCTGCGGCGGCAGCACCCAGGCCCAGAGCGACATGGCGACCATGCCAAAGGCAAAGCCCGACAGCCCCTGCACAAATCCCGCCACCCCGGCACCCAGCGCCACCACCATCCACAGCGATTCCATGTCCTGCCACTCCCTCGTGTCTGCACTGCCCACAACAGCGCGGGCCATGGCGGGGATTCTGGCCACTTGTCATAAGCAGAAAATCGCGTATTTTTATTGCTTCATATCTTTTTACTTATGGAATAACGCTTGCCATGCAGCCCCCTGCCGCACCCGCCACACCGTTGCCCCAGCTGGCACTGGCCCGCCGCCTGGCCCAGCGGCTGAAGATGAAGCACCTGCTGCTGCTGGTGGCCATTGCCGAGCAGCGCTCGCTGACACGCGTGGCCGAGCAGCTGGCCACCAGCCAGCCCGCCGTTACCCAGGCCCTGGCGGAACTGGAGGCCCTGTTCGGCGCGCCGCTGTTCACCCGCTCGTCCCGGGGCATGGCCCTCACAGACCTGGGCGCGCTGGTGCTGGCGCGTGCCCGCACCCTGCTGGCGGATCTGGACCACTGGGCGCTGGACATGGCCGCCGTGGCCCAGGAGCGTGCCGCCCACCTGCAGGTGGGGGTGATTCCCTTTCTGCCCGGGCGCATGCTGGCACAGGCCATCGACCGCACGCGCCTGCAGGGACGGCGCATCACCGTCACGCTGCACGAATCCACCAGCGACCAGCTGCTGGAGCGGCTGCGTGCGCACGAGCTGGACTGCGTGGTCGGCCGCACCTCGGCCATCCTGAACATGGACGGTCTGCAGCACACCGTGCTCTACACCCAGGCACCGCAGCTGGTGGCCCACCGCAAGCTGGCGGCACGCCTGGCCCGGCGGCCGCTGGACTGGGCCGGACTGGCCGAACTGGACTGGGTGCTGGGCCCGCGCAACACGCCCATGCGCGAGCAGATCACCGACTTCTTTCTGCGCGCCGGCGTGGAGCCCCCGCCGCCCTATGTGGAAAGCCTGTCCGCCAAGGTGATCGGCGAGCTGGTGGCGGCCAATGAACGCGCCGTATCCATCGTGCCGGCCGATATTGCCCAGGAGCTGGTGCGCATTGCCGGCGTGGCCATCGTGCCCCACCAGTTCAGCTGGCAGCTGCCGCCGATCACGCTGTTCCAGCGCAAGGCAGGCGCCCGCTACGCCGAGCAGCAACTGCTGGTCCAGGCCCTGCAGCAGGTCTGTGCCGATCTACCAGGCCAGGCCGACCGCACCGCCCCAAACCCATAGCCTGTGCTGCGCTTTGGCCTGGGCTGCCTGCACCCGGGCCCTGCTTGGCCTAGCATGTCGCCCCTTGCCGCATGGCCGGCCCGCGGTGCTGCCACCGCCCCGCCCCCATGCGCGCCCGCTGTCCCGTCGCTGCCCAGCAGCGGCCCGGGCATGTGTTTTTTGCCTTTCTTTTCCCATCCCCGTGAACCTACGCACCCCTTCCGTGCTGGCCGTTGCCGCCAGCCTGGCAGCCCTGGCTTCGACCGCCCAGGCCGAAACCGCCGGCCTGCAGATCTATGGCCGCATCAACACCTCGGTGGAACGCAGCACCCAGGACCATGTCAGCACCACCGGCATGCTGAACAACGAATCCTTTTTCGGCCTGCGCGGGCAGGAGGATCTGGGTGGCGGCCTGCGGGCAGGCTTCCAACTGGAAAGCGGCTTTGAATCCGACACCGGTGCGAACACCGACACCACGTTCTTCAACCGCAAGAGCGAAGTCCATCTGTCCGGCCGCTTCGGCATGCTGCGCATGGGCCGCATCATCAGCGAGGCCTACTACGCCACCGCCGATGTGGTGAATGCGCACAACTTCGACACCGGCACCTCGGCGGATGCGCTGTACGCCTTTGTGTCGCAGGGCAGCAACCATGTGTCCTACCGCACGCCCACCTGGAACGATCTGACGGTGGAGATCGGCACCAGCCTGCACGAACAGGCCGCCGAGCCTGCCAGAAACGCCTGGGACCTGGCCGCCACCTACGCGCTGGGCGACTGGTCCTTCGGCCTGGGCTATGGTGACTGGGGGCCGGCCCGCCAGGCCACGCTGCGTGCCACCTATGCACTCAGCGAAAGCTGGACCTTCTCGGCCTACCACCAGTACAGCCGTGGCTGGGACCACGCCGGCTATGCGGTGGACGCGACCCAGGGCGGTCGCCACACCACGCGCATCGCCGCCATCCACACCCGCGGCGCCAGCGAATACCACGTCAACGTGGGCTATGCCGGCAAAGCCGGCAACGCGGCCGACACCCAGGCCCTGCAATGGACGCTGGCGTACAACTACAACCTGAGCCCGCGCACCAAGCTGTACGCCCTATTCACCCGGTTGGACAACCGCGCCCATGCCAGCTACGGCACGGGCACCGCCGGCGGGGATCTGCGCTCCTTCGGCGTGGGGCTGCGCCAGTATTTCTGAGCCGCAGCCCGGCCCGGCGGCATTCAGGCCGGAAGGGCGGATGCCAGGGGATAGTCGGTCAGCCCCTTGGCCGCACCGCCAAAGAAGGTGCTGCCGTCGGGCGGGTTCAGCGCCAGCCCATGCTGCAGGCGGTATGGCAGGTCCGGGTTGGCGATGAAGGGTCGGCCAAAGCCGATCAGGTCGGCCCAGCCGGCCTGCAAGGCGGCTTCGGCCGTGGCGGCGGTGTATTTCCCCGCATAGATCAGCGTGCCGCGGTAGACCAGACGCAACGCTTCCTTGAACGCCACCGGCATCTCGGGCGCATCTTCCCAGTCGACTTCGGCAATGTGGATGTAGGCCACGCCCAGGTCGTCGAGCAGCTTGGCCGCCGCCAGGTAGGTGGCCTGGGGAGTGTCGTCCACCGCACCGTTGAGCGTGGTCAGCGGCGCCAGGCGCACGCCGATGCGGTCCTTGCCCACCACGGCCACCACCGCTTCCACCACTTCCTTCAGAAAGCGCAGGCGGTTGCCCAGGCTGCCGCCGTAGGCGTCGGTGCGGTCGTTGGCCTGGGAATCAATGAACTGGTTGATCAGATAGCCGTTGGCGCCATGCAGCTCGACGCCGTCAAACCCGGCATCCAGCGCGTTGCGGGCCGCGTGGGCGAACTGCTGCACGATGGCAGGAATCTCTTCCAGCGTCAGCGCGCGCGGCATGCTGTGCTGCACCATGCCGCCCACGCCAGCCTCCGGCCCCTGCTGACCGGGATCCACAAACACTTTCACGCCTTCGGCCAGCAGGGCCGAGGACGACAGCGGCGGCACGCCACCGGGCTGCAGGTCCACATGCGAGATGCGGCCCACATGCCACAGCTGGGCAAAGATGCGGCCGCCGGCCTGGTGCACGGCATCGGTCACCTGCTTCCATCCGGCCACCTGCGCGGGGCTGTAGATGCCCGGGGTCCAGGCATAGCCCTGGCCCTGGGGGCTGATCTGCGTGCCTTCGCTGACGATCAGCCCGGCCGAGGTCCGCTGGGCGTAGTACTGCGCCATCAGCGCGGTGGGCACGTCGCCGGCGGCGGCGCGGGAACGGGTCATGGGCGGCATGACCAGGCGGTTGGGCAGCGTCAGTGCGCCCAGGCGGTAGGGGGTGAACAACATCGGCGAAGGCCTTTCAGATGGCATGGCGTCCATGGTCGCGCAGACAGAAAAATGTTGCAGTGCACAGGATATGGCATCGGCGGGACGGCCGCATGGCCTGCTGCGGCACCTGACGGTCCCGTCCCCGCTGTCCGACCTAGGGCCGGCCCCCTGGCCACCCGGCCCCACTCCCCGGTACAAGGGACAGGTTGTTCCCCTGTCACCCCAGCCTAGGAGAGTCCCATGCATTTTTCTTCCCGCGCGGCCGTGGCCAGCGTGCTGTGCACCAGTGCCTTGTTCCTGCTGGGCGGCTGCGCCGCCCCCCAGGCCAGCCCGCCCCCCTCACAGGCCTCACAGGCCTCACAGGCCGCACAGCCCGCGCCTGCCAGCGGCCTGTCGCGCACTCTGGTGGGCAAGGCCGATGTGTCCACACCCGGGCGTGAAGCCGTGGTGGCCCGGGTCGAAGTGGCCCCCGGCGCACGGGCCGGGCGGCACACCCACCCGGGTGACGAGATCAGCTACGTCAGCGAAGGCCAGGTCGATCTGCTGGTGGACGGCCAGCCGCCCCGCACCCTCAAGGCCGGTGAATCGTTTGTGGTGCCCGCCGGCGTGGTGCACGACGCACACAACGCCAGCAATGCGGCCGTCAAGCTGATCGGCGTTTACGTGGTGGAAAAGGGCAAGCCGCTGGCCACGCCTGCGCCCTGAGCGCACCGCACCTGAACGCACACAGCCACCCTGGGGCGGCTGTGTGGTGCCTGGAGTGTCTGGAACGCCTCTGCGGAATGCTGCCTCGGCTGCAAAGGCCGCAACGGCAGCCACCGCCGCCAACGCGCTACCGCCTCAACTCCCGGCGCGCCGCACTGCCGCATCGCACCAGCGCTGCGCCACGGCGGGCGAGGTGGCGCAGACCGCCTCGTGGGTGATGGTGGTCACGGCACGCTCCAGCAACTGGATGTCGGCCTCATGCTGGCGCGCCACATGTGGGTCTTCAAAGAAGATGGCGCGCTGGCAGCGGCGCTCCAGCACCAGGTCGGCAATCTGCGCGTCGCCGCCCAGCGGGCCGCTGTTGAAGCGGTCCACCCAGGGACGGTCGGCCGGCCAGCCCTTGCTCCAGGCCAGTTCATTGAGCTTCTGCCCCGTGGTGCCGGTACCCACCCGGCGCTGAAAGCGCGAGAGCAGCTCGAAATTGCGGGCCGCAAAGTCCAGCATGGCGGGCTTCATGGCATCGTGGGCAATCAGGGCCACGGTCTGGTGCCCGAAATCGTGAAAGCGGTCGGCGCTGCGGTCGGGCGCCAGACCGGCATGGATGCGTTCCATCTCCACCCAGTCGCGCGCACTGGCCACGGTCGACAGAAACGGCTTGCCGTGGATCACGCACTGGCGCTTCAGGGCCAGCGCCTCGGGAAAGATGGACGAGGGATCGACCGGGTCGGTCAGATAGATGGCGCCGTCCAGCGTGCGCCCTTCCCCGGGCATGCCCACCACCTCGGCCACCAGCTTCATCAGCCCGCCGTCGCGCCCATAGGGGTAGCGCACCAGGCCTTTGTAGCCCTTGAGCATTTCGGCCGCCGCAATGGCGTCGCAGGTGCGGCCCACCACATGCAGGCCCAGCTGCAGCTCGCGGATGCCCGGCTCGCAGGCGCGCAGCAGGGCGAACAGGGCGCCATCTTCGGTTTGGTGGTGCAGTCGGTTGGCGGCAAGACCCAAGAGCATGTCGAAGCATTCCCATAAAACTGGTTGGATTACCGAGCATAGACCCAAAATACGACAGATCCCTGGCAGTTTTGCCGCATCTTTCACCCCCTTTTTCCTGGGCCGTCACCTCTTTATGCGCCTGCAACGTCTGTTCCTCGCCCTGGCCACGGCCGCCCTGCTGGCGGGCGGGGGCTGCGCTGCCATCGACGCCAAGCAGCGCGAAATGATCTTCCAGCCCAGCGACCGCCTCTGGCCGCGCAGCGACCAGCAGGGCATGCAGGAGGTCTGGATCACCCACCCCCACCGGGTGGAGGCGGACCAGGAGGGCACATCCCATGAAGCGCGGCTGCATGCCCTGTGGCTGGACGGGCAGCGCGCCGATGCCCCGGTGCTGCTGTACCTGCACGGTGCGCGCTGGAACGTCAGCGGCTCCACGGCCCGCATGCGCCGCATGCAGTCGCTGGGCTTTGCCGTGCTGGCCGTGGACTACCAGGGGTTTGGCCAGAGCAGCAAGGGCCTGCCGTCCGAAGCCTCGGCCCGTGCCGATGCACAGGCCGCCTGGGACTGGCTGGCCAGCCAGTACCCCGACCGGCCGCGCTTCATCTTCGGCCATTCGCTGGGTGGCGCGATTGCGGTGGACCTGGCCACGCGCGTGCCCGATGTGCGCGGCCTGATCGTGGAAGGCACGTTCACCCGCATTGCCGATGTGGCGCGCACCTTCAAATGGGGCTGGCTGCCGTTCCAGCCGTTCATCACCCAGCCTTTCGATTCGGTGGACAAGGTGCCGCAGCTCAAGGCACCGCTGCTGGTGGTGCACGGCAGCGCCGACCAGCTGATTCCCTCCAGCCTGGGGCAGCGCCTCTATGAGGCTGCCCCTACGCCCAAGCGCTGGGTGCTGGTGGACGGCGCCACCCACCACAACGCAGGTGCCATTGGACTGGCCCAGTACCGTGTGGCACTACAGCAGCTGTGGCCGGCCGAGCTGGGCCAGGGGCGCAGCACCACCGCAGACAAAGGCCGGGACAGGAACTGAACCCGGCCCCTGCTCCACGAGCGGCTGCCCGGCCCGCCGCGCAGCCTTGCGCAATCTGATAGGCTCGCGGCCCTGTATGCCTGCCGCGCCCGCTTCTTCTTCGGTCCCTGCGGACCCTGTCCCTGCCCACCACCTCGACACCCCGCTGCGCGGCATGTCGCCGCTGCTGGTGATCGGCCTGCTGGCGCTGCTGCTGGGGCTGCAGCCCATCACCACCGACCTCTACCTGCCCGCGCTGCCGCTGCTGACGGCGCAGCTGCAGGCCCCGGTGGCGCAGACCCAGCTCACGCTCACCGCCCTGCTGCTGGCCTTTGGCGGTTCGCAGCTGGTGTGGGGCCCGGTGTCCGACCGCTGGGGCCGCCGCCCGGTGCTGCTGGCCGGTCTGGCCCTGTATGTGGTGGCCGCCCTGGGCTGCGCGCTGGCGCCCAGCATGGACTGGCTGGTGGCCTGGCGCACCTTGCAGGGCGTGGCCACCGGCGCGGGGGTGATGGCTGCGCGCGCCATCGTGCGCGATCTGTACACCCCCACGGCCGGCGCCCAGGCCATGTCCAAGGCACTGACCGGCCTGGGCGTGATCGCCTGTGCCAGCCCCATCGCCGGCAGCCAGCTGGCCCAGCACTTCGGCTGGCGCGCCACCATGGCCGCGCTGGCGGTGTTTGGCGCGGCCACGCTGGTGCTGGTGGCCCTGCGCTTTCGCGAAAGCCTGGCCACGCCGCGCCCGGATGCCACCCAGCCGCGCCAGCTGGCCCGCACCTGGGCAGCCATCGTGCGCCACCCCACTTTTCTGGCCTACACGGCCACCACCAGCGGCTCCTACGCCGGGCTGTTCACCTTCCTGGCGGCCTCGTCCTTCACCTTCATCGGCGTGCTGGGCTGGACCGCCGCCGATGTGGGCCTGCTGCTGGGCGTGAACGGTGCCTGCTATATCGCCGGCACCATCCTCTGCCGCCGCCTGCTGCAGCGCCTGGGCGTGCGCCGCACCGTGGCCGTAGCCGGGCTGCTGGCCGTACTCGGCACCGGCAGTCTGCTGGCCGCCGCCCTGCTGGATGTGGCCAATGCCTGGGCCTATGCCCTGCCGTTCAGCCTGTACATGGTGGCCCACGGCATCCAGCAGCCCTGCGGGCAAAGCGGCGCCGTCAGCGCCTTTCCGCAGGCGGCCGGCACCGCCGCGGCACTCAACGGCTGCGCCATGACCCTGACAGCCTTTGCCATGGGTGCCTGGCTGGGCCAGCACCTGGACGGTACGGTGTACCCTCTGGTCTTCGGCACAGCCTTCTGGGCAGCCTGGACGGCCCTGGCGTCCTGGGTGCTGGTGCGCCGCTGGGGCGTGGCCCCGGCCGCCTGAGCCTCGTCTGCCCTTTTTCCTGCCCCGCTCTTGATCTGTTTTCTGTGACCGTGACCGCTTCCGCCTCTTCCCTGCCCTGCATTGCCATTGCCGGGCCCACCGCTTCCGGCAAAACCGCTGCCGCGCTGGCGCTGTCTGCCGTGCTGCAGCAGCGCGGCCTGGCCGCTGAAATCGTCAGCGTCGACTCCGCGCTGGTCTACCGGGGCATGGACATTGGCACGGCCAAACCCACACCGGCCGAGCTGGCCGCCGTGCCCCACCACCTGATCGACATCCTGGAGCCCACACAAAGCTACTCCGCCGCCGAATTCGTGCGCGACACCGAACGCCTGGTGGCCGAGATCCGTGCCCGTGGCGCCGTGCCGCTGCTGGTGGGCGGCACCATGCTGTACTTCAAGGCGCTGTTTGAAGGCCTGGACGAGATGCCGGCCGCCGACCCGCAAGTGCGCGCCGCGCTGGATGCCCAGGCCGCCGACATCGGCTGGCCCGCCATGCACGCCCTGCTGGCCCAGGTGGACCCGGTCACCGCCGAGCGCCTGGCGCCCGGCGACAGCCAGCGCATCCAGCGCGCCCTGGAAGTGTGGAAGATTTCCGGCAAGCCGCTGTCCAGCTTCCATACCGCGAAAGATGCATCGGCGCCGCGCTTCGATGCCACGCTGTTTTCGCTGGAACCGACCGACCGGGCCTGGCTGCACCAGCGCATTGCCCAGCGCTTCGAGCAGATGCTGGAGCACGGCCTGGTGGACGAGGTGCGCACGCTGCGCGCCCGTCCCGATCTGCACCTGGACCTGCCCAGCATGCGCTGCGTGGGCTACCGCCAGGTGTGGGAGGAACTGGACTGGCAGGAGCGCCGCGACAAGCCCGCGCTGAACATGCACCTGGTGCGCGAAAAAGGCATTGCCGCCACGCGCCAACTGGCCAAGCGCCAGATCACCTGGCTGCGCAGCATGCCCCAGCGCCACCCGATTGACTGCCAGGCCCCCGACGCCATCGTGCAACTGGTGCAAGCGGCCTGGGGTGTAGTGCAGGCCAGCCTGCCCAAGTAAGCCGCCTCTCCCGTCTCCCGCCGTTGACTGCCTTCACCATGTCCTTGCCAGCTGCCAGCACACCGCCCGCCAACGTTCAGGTCGTGGACCTGGCCAAACGCTATGGCACAGGGGCCGATGCGGCCACGGTGTTCGAGCAGGTCAACCTGGAGGTGGTGGCGGGCGAGTTTGTCGCCATCGTCGGCGATTCGGGCGTGGGCAAGTCCACGCTGCTCAACTGCCTGGCCGGGCTGGACCGCTGGGACCAGGGCCAGGTGCTGCACCAGGGCCAGGACATCGGCCGGCTGGACGAAGCCGGTCTGGCTGTCTGGCGCCGTGCCCATGTGGGCTTTGTGTTCCAGGCCTTTCACGTGCTGCCGCATCTGAGCGTGGCGCAGAACGTGGCCCTGCCGCTGATGCTGCTGGCGCGTGGCACCCCGGCCGAGCAGGACGCCCGCGTGCAGGCCATGCTGGCGGCCGTGGGCCTGGGCGATATGGGGCAGCGCCTGCCCCAGCAGCTCAGCGGCGGCCAGCTGCAACGGGTGGCCATTGCCCGCGCCCTGGTGCACCGCCCGGCCCTGCTGCTGGCCGACGAGCCCACCGGCAATCTGGACCCGGACACGGCCGCCCGCACCATGGACCTGTTGGTGGCCCAGACCCGCGAAGCCGGCGCCAGCCTGGTGCTGGTCACCCATTCCCCGGACGCGGCGGCCCGCGCCGACCGGGTGCTGCGGTTGACGGCCCGGGGCATTGCGGCGGCCTGAACAACGCCGGCCCGCGGGGCCGTGCTAGCGGCGCGACTTCAGCGCGGCGTCCACTTCAAGGTGACAAAACCGGCGCGGCCACGCTGGTTGTAGCCGTAGGCAGTTTCATAGACCTTGTCGGTCAGATTGGCCACACGGGCCTGCACCGCCCAGTCCTTGGCGAACTGGTATTCGGCGTGCAGGTCCACGGTGGTGTAACCGCCCAGGTCCACCGTACCCTGCTTGTCGGTGCGCTTGCCGGCATACAGTGCGCTGGTGCCGAACTTCCAGGCGCCGATACGCTTGTCCACCGACAGCGTGGCCTGGTGCTCGGGCAAACGGTCCGTCAGGCGCTGGCCCTTGCCATCGACCGCATCCAGGTGCTCGTAGCGTGCCGACAGATCCCAGCCCTGCCACTGGGTGCTGTAGCCCAGCGACCAGCCCTTCAGGCGTGCGCTGTCGATGTTGAAGGGGAACCACATGCCGGTGCCGTCGTCGGCCCAGGAGATCAGGTTCTTGACCTTGTTGTCGAAGCCCGTCAGCTTGAACTCGTGGCCGCCCACGCTCCAGTCCAGCCCGATTTCGTTGCCCTTGGAGCTTTCGGGCTGCAGGTTGGGGTTGCCGGACATGGGGTAGTACAGGTCGTTGAAGGTGGGCGCCTTCATGCTGCTGGCCCGTGCCACGCGCGCGCGCAGACCGGACAGGACTTCGTAGCCGTAGCCAATGCCCCAGGTGTTGTAGCCGCCGAACTGGGAGTTGTCGTCACGGCGCAGGTTGAGCTGCCAGGAATGCGCCGCGTGGCTGCCGTTCAGGCCGGCATAGGCGGCATTGGTCGAACGGTCCTTGTGGTCGTAGCGCTCGGACGAGGCAATCTGCTGCTCCAGACGCTCCAGGCCGGCCACCACCACACCCACCGGGGTCTTGATCTCGTTGCCCCATTTGTATTCGGTCTGCTCGGTCTGGAACAGGTCCTGGTAACGGTCGGTACGGCCCTCCAGGCGGTGGTGGGAACGCTGCTTGTCATTGGAACGCGACACGCTCAGGGTGCTGTTCCAGTTGGCAGACAGCCTGCCCGACAGCTTGAGCTGGCTAGTGGCGGCACGGAATTCGTTGTACGAACCGTTCACCAGCGGCATGCTCCAGTCGGGCATGAAGATGTAGTCCTGGTCGAACTCGGAATAGCTGTCCGCCCGCATCAGATTGGCATCCAGGCGCCAGTCGGCATTGAAGGCATAACCCAGTGCCGCCGTGACCGAGGTCTGGTTGAACTTGTCGGCATCGGAGCGGAATTCGGCGCTCTTGCGGTTGGTGGCCGAGAAGCCAGGGTCGATGACGCGCGCCATGTTCAGGCTGTAGTTCCAGCCGGACTGCTCGCCTGCAAAACCGCCATCGGCCTTTTTGTAGCCCGCGCGGCCCCAGGTGAGTGCGGCATGGGGCACGAATGCCTGCTTCACGCCCTTGCCCTGCTTGGTGAAGATCTGGATCACCCCGCCAATGGCATCGCTGCCATACAGGGCCGATGCCGGGCCGTGCACCACCTCGATGCGCTCAATGGCTTCCAGCGGCAGCGACTCCAGCGTGGGCGTGCCCAGCGTGGCCGAACCGAAGCGCACCCCGTCCACCAGCAGGACCACCTGCTTGCTGCCGCGGATATAGACGCTTTGCGTGTTGCCGCGGCCGCCGTTGCTGGACATCTGCACGCCGGCAAAGCGCTGCAGCACTTCGGCCAGCGAGCGGCCTGCCGAGTTGCTGATCTGCTCTTCGGTGATCACGCGCACATCGGCCAGGGTTTCGTCCAGCGGCGTTTCAGAGCGGGTGGCGGTCACCACCGTGGTGGACAGGGGCACGTTTTGCGCCGCAGCATGCTGGGCCAGGCAGGCCGCGGCCAGGGCCACGGCCGCCAGAGGAAAACGCACGGAAGCGCGCTGGCCTTCCGCTGGGAATGGTTGGAAATTTCGCATGGATGCACACATGGTTGGCACCGGCGTCCCCGCCCGTGCTTCACACAACCAGCAACCCGGGTCTGCATGCACAGCGGCACGCCAGCGGATGCTGGACCTGTTTTGGCCGGTATCCAGACTGGCGCACGGCTTGCCAAGCCTTCCCAGAGCGCATGGCTCCAGTGGCAAGAGATGGCAAGCGGGTCCTGCGGGACCTGTGCGCTCACTGTTGCGGGGGCAGTACATGCTGTGCCAGCGCGGGCGCCGGCGTCCATGTTTCCCGTTTAACCGCAGCGCCAGAACAGCGCTGCAAGCACCAAAACCCCGCATTGTAGGCAGCAGGCTGACACGGGGCTTGTAGGATGGCGAATGCCCTGCCCATGGAACCCTGGGCCGCGCAGGCGTGCCCACCCGCCCCGGGGGCGGTGCACACCGCTGTTTTGCCCTGGAACCTCCGTGCCCGCCTCACCCTCTCTCACCGCTTCTCCGCTGCCGCGCCTGCTGGCCAGTTTTTCGCTGCAGGAGTACCGGCGCCAGCCCTGGCGCAGCCTGACCGCCCTGCTGGCCATTGCGCTGGGCGTGGCCCTGGGTTTTGCGGTGCATGTGATCAACCAGTCGGCGCTGGATGAGTTTTCCCGCGCGGTGCGCAGCGTCAACGGCCAGCCAGATCTGGAATTCCGTGGCATGCGCGCCAGCCTGCCCCAGAGCATTTACCCGCTGATCGCGCTGCGGCCCGAGGTGCAGCATGCCGCGCCGTGGATCGAGGGCACGGTGCAGATCGACAGCACGCCCGCCACGGCCGTGGCTGGCGATCACGCGCCGCATGCCATCCCGGAACCACTGTCGCTGCGCCTGCTGGGCGGCGATGCCTTGCAGTCGGCCCCACTGGCCCCTGCGCTGCAGCCCCGGCTGTTTGCCGACCAGGACCGGTTGCAACTGTTCGCGCCCGACGCGGTGTTTCTGAACCCGGCGGCACTGCAGGCCCTGGGCCTGGACGAAGCCAGCGCCCCCGGCGCCCTGCTGCCGGTGCGCGTGCACACCCATGCCGTGACGCTGCGCGTGGCCGGCACGGTGGCGGCCGGCGGCGCCCCGCTGGCGGTGATGGACATTGGCGCCGCCCAGGACCTGCTGGGCCAGGACGGCCAGATCCAGCGTGTGGATGTGCTGCTGCGCAGCGGCACCGGCCGCAGCGCCTTCACCGCCGCGCTGCGTGCCCTGCCCGGCTGGCCGGCCCAGGTGCTGGTGCAGCAGCCGGGCGGTGAGCAGCAGCGTGCGGCCGAGATGTCACGCGCCTACCGCGTCAACCTGACCGTGCTGGCCCTGGTGGCGCTGTTCACCGGGGCGTTTCTGGTGTTCTCCGTACTGGCGCTGAGCGTGGCGCGGCGCGCACCGCAACTGGCGCTGCTGGCCGTGCTGGGGCTCACGCCCGCGCAGCGCATGCGCCTGGTGCTGTGGGAAGCCGCCCTGCTGGGCATGGTCGGCAGCGCGGCCGGCATTGCGCTGGGCACCGGACTGGCCTGGCTGGCCCTGCGCATGCTGGGCGGGGACCTGGGCGGCGGCTACTTTGCCGGCGGCCAGCCCCCGCTGCTGTGGAGCGCACCGGCTGCCGCCACCTTCTTTGCCCTGGGCCTGGCCGCCACCGTGGCCGGCGCCTGGTGGCCGGCACGCACGGCCCGTGCACTGCCGCCCGCGGCCACGCTCAAAGGGCTGGGCGCCGTGGGCCAGACGCCTGCGCGCGCCTGGACCGGCCTGGCCCTGGTGGCCGCCAGTGCGCTGCTGGCCAGCGTGCCGCCCATTGGCGGCATTCCCCTGGCCGCCTATGTGGCCGTGGGACTGATGCTGCTGGGCGGCATGGCGCTGCTGCCCTGGTTGCTGGATCGCGTGCTGGGCGGCCTGCAGCGGCTGTGGCCGGCCACGCTGCGCCAGCCGCTGTCCATGCTGGCGCTGGAACGTGCCCGCCGCATGCGGGCCAGCGCCAGCGTGGCCGTGGGCGGCGTGGTGGCCAGCCTGAGCCTGGCCGTGGCGCTGACGGTGATGGTCACCAGCTTTCGCGGCAGCATGCTGGACTGGCTGGACGCCGTGCTGCCCTCGCCGCTGTACCTGCGTGCGGCCGGCGGCTCGTCCAAATCCGACGCGGCGCTGCTGCCGCCCGCGTTGCTGCAGGCCGTGCGCGACCTGCCCGGGGTGAAACGCGCCCAGCCGATGCGGGCCACCAGCCTGTGGCTGGACCCGCAGCGCCCGGCCATCAGCCTGCTGCTGCGCCCGCTGCACGGCCCGCAGGCCCAGCAGCTGCCGTGGGTGGGGGCAGCGCCTGCCCAGTCGGTTCCGAACGGCATGGTTGCCGTCTACGTGAGCGAGGCCGTGGCCACGCTGTATGGCGTGCAGGCCGGCCAGCCCTGGCCGCTGCTGGACCGTGCGTTCAGCACCGGGCAGGCCGGCAGCAGTGCTGCCGGGACAGACGGCCCGGCCACTGCCCCCACGGCCGGCGCAGTAGAAACGCGCTTTTTCATTGCCGGCATCTGGCGCGACTACATCCGCCAGTTCGGCGCGGTGGCCATGGACTGGGGCGACTACCAGCGCCTGACGGGCGATGCCCGTATGTCCGAGCTGTCGCTGTGGCCTGCTGCGGGCGAAGACCAGGCCACGCTGCAGCCGCGCATCGAAGCTGCCCTGGCCCGGCTGTCCGGCGGGCAGGCTCCGCCGCTGGAATTCACCAGCAGCGCCGCGCTGCGCCAGCGCTCGCTGGAGATTTTTGACCGCAGCTTCGCCGTTACCTACTGGCTGCAGGCGGTGGCGATCGGCATCGGGCTGTTCGGCATTGCCGCCAGCTTCAGCGCCCAGGTCCTGGCACGGCGCAAGGAGTTTGGGCTGCTGACCCACCTGGGGCTGACGCGCCGGCAGATCCTCACCGTGGTCGCCGGCGAGGGGGCGGCCTGGACGGCCATGGGAGCGCTGGCCGGCACCTTGCTGGGCCTGGGCGTGGCCGCCATCCTGGTGCACGTGGTCAACCCGCAAAGCTTTCACTGGACCATGGAGCTGCGCCTACCCGCCGGGCGCCTGCTGGCCCTGGCCTGCGCCGTGGTGCTGGCCGGCACCCTGACGGCCTGGTGGGCCGGCCGCAAGGCCACCGGTGAGGACGCGGTGCTGGCGGTGAAGGAAGACTGGTAACGGCAGCATGGCGCCTGCGGCGGTGGCACACCGCCACCGCGTGCCACCCGACATTCCCGCCATTACCGACGTGCCCGCCATGCCGCCCTGGCCTTTGGTCGGCCCGGCTACGTTCTGTCATACCTGCATTGGCGCTGCTGCCGTACAACCGCTGTCTAACCACCGGAGGCATGCATGCAAGTCCAGACCTATCTCCTGTTCCAGGGCCGCTGCGAAGAGGCCCTGAACTTTTACCGCGATGCGATCGGTGCGACCATCCAGGCGCTGATGCGCTACAGCGAAAGCCCGGAGCCGCCCCCACCCGAATGCACGCCCGCACGGCCCGACATGGTGATGCACGCCAGCCTGCAGGTGGGCGAGACCCTGATCATGGCCAGCGACGACCCCAGCCCCGGTACCCGCCCCTTTACCGGCTTCAGCCTGACCTTGAACTGCACCGATGCCGCCGAGGCCCGCAAGCACTTTGATGCGCTGTCCGCCCAGGGAGAGGTCACCATGCCGCTGGGGCCGACGTTTTTCTCCCCGTCCTTTGGCATGCTGAAAGACCGTTTCGGCGTGCCCTGGATGGTGATCGTGGCGCAGGAACAGGCAGGCTGCGGCGCCACCTAGGCAAGCCTTTGCCCGACTGGCGACACCGCGGCATGCAAAAGGCGCCTGGCATGGCTGCGCAGGCGCCTGATGTGGGTGGCGATAGGCCGCCACCAGGCCTGGGGGCCAGGTGGACTGGGTGCGCCCTAGACCTTGGTCACCGGCTTCGCCAGCGCCACGCCGGGGGCAGCTGCCGCCTGCGAGGGCTTGGCTGGTGCCAGCAACGGGGCCTTGGTGCCGGCCGCCGCACGGGCCTGTTCGCGCGCCTTGCGGCGCTGGAAGCGCAGCAGTTCCTTGTCGTTGCGGCGGATGTGCAGCGACAGCCAGTCCCGCAGCACGGCAGACAGCTGCGCCGCCACGGTGATGCTGCCGGCCTGCAGCTTTTTTTCCAGGTCCCACAGCTGGTCCATGAAATGGTTGTGCCCGACCTTGTGGTTCTCCAGATCGGGGAAGCCCATCTGCGCCATCAGGTTCTCTTCGTTGCGCAAATGGTCCTGGGTGCTGGTGATGACGCGGTGCAGGATGGACGCCACCACCGCCCGGCCCTGACCTTCGCGGGTGGCGGTGTGCAGTTCATTGACCAGATCCACCAGCAGGCGGTGGTCTGCATCGATGGGGCCGCCATCGATCACCATGTCATCGGCCCACTCGAAATACGCCATCGCTCAGGCCTCCAGCGCCGGCACCACCGGGCGCATGCCCAGCGCAGGCGCGCTGCGCTGCACCAGCACGGCATCGGCCTTGAACACGCTGATGGCCTGCACCAGGGCCTGGGCCTGGCCTTCCAGCGACTGGGCGGCGGCGGCGGACTCCTCCACCAGGGCCGCATTGGACTGGGTGACCTGGTCCATCTGCATCATGGCCTGGTTGATCTGCTCGATGCCATGGGTCTGGTCTTCGCTGGCCTCGCTGATCTCGTTCATGATGTCCGCCACCCGGCGCACGCTGACCACGATCTCGTCCATGGTGCTGCCGGCTTTCTCCACCAGCGTGCAGCCGTTGCTGACGTTGCTGACCGACTCGTCGATCAGGCCCTTGATCTCCTTGGCGGCTTCCGCGCTGCGGCCGGCCAGGGAACGCACTTCCGACGCCACCACGGCAAAGCCGCGGCCCTGCTCGCCGGCGCGGGCGGCTTCCACGGCGGCGTTCAGCGCCAGGATATTGGTCTGGAAGGCAATGCTGTCGATGATGCCGATGATGTCGGCGATCTTGCGCGACGAGGTGTTGATGGCTTCCATGGTGTGGACCACGTCGCCTACCACCTGGCCGCCGCGCACGGCCACCTGCGAAGCTGTCTCGGCCAGCTGGGCCGCCTGGCGGCCGTTGGCGTAGTTCTGGCCCACGGTGCCGGCCAGCTCCTGCATGGCGGCCGTGGTCTGCTCCAGCGCACTGGCCTGCTCTTCGGTGCGGCCGGACAGGTCCAGGTTGCCGGTGGCGATCTGCGACGTGGCGGTGGCGATTGCATCGCTGCCGTTGCGCACTTCGGTCACGATGCCCGACAGGCTGTGGTTCATGGTCTGCAGCGCCTGCAGCAGCTGGCCGGTTTCGTCGGTGGTGCGCACGGTGATGCGGCTGTTCAGGTCGCCGGAGGCCACGGCCTGGGCCACCTGCACCGCTTCGCCCAGCGGCCGGACGATGGCACGGGTGATACGCCACGCCAGAAACAGGCCCAGGCACATGGCGCCAAAGCCGATCACCGACACCCACAGGCGGGCGGATTCGGTGTCCTCGGTGGCCTTGTGGCCGGCGTCTACCACCAGCTGCTTTTCAATCACGGCCAGGGCGTCGGCGTTCTGCTGCACCAACCCCAGCTGGACTAGGGTGGTGCCCAGCATCTCCTGGCGGGCGGCATCTTCCTGGCCGGCGTCCAGCAGTTCATAGAAGCGCTTTTGCGATTCCACATACAGGCCGCGTGCAGCTTCGGCCTTCTTCAGCAGCTCGCGCGCTTCGGGGCGCTTGACCTGTTCGCTCAGCAGCTTGAAGGCGGCGATGAAGCGCTCACGGCCTTCGGTGATCTCGTTGCGCAGCGCCTGGCGCTCGGCCGGCGCGCTGACCAGTTGCTGCACGGTACGCCGGCCGTTGGCCAGGGCGATGCTGCTGAGGGTATTGGCCGCTTCGGTCTTGACCCATTCCACCTCGATGATGTCGCGCGTGGTGTGGGTCACGCCGGTCAGGCGCACCACCGACACCACGATGATGATGAACATCAGCACATTGATCGTAAAAAAAGCCAAACCCAGCTTGGCACCGATGCGCAGGCCACGGCCTGTCGACAAAAAATGAGGAAGTGACATGAAAAGCGTGAGGAGGAAAAACAAGAAATCCGCAGGCCACCCTGCGGAGGTGCGCGATTGATACACGAAGTTACGAATCAACTTCTGATCCAGCGCAAACCTGCCAGCTTTTCACCCCTCCCCTGGGGAACCGCCCGCCCAGCGGTCGTTACCAAGGCCTTCCGGTGCGCCTGGGTGGTGCCGTCCGCGCGGCCTGCGCGCTGTGTCAAACCCGTGCCGTGCGCAGGGGCCGCTACCATGAGCCCAGAGACTGGGTGGCAGCCCCTGCGGCCCCATGCCACTGCACGGCAGTGCATGCCTGCCCCATCCCATCCGCCAGCGCGCCCGCCCCACGCAGCGCCCAACCCATTCCCTTTTCAGGAGCCTTCCATGTTGCGACGTCTGCTTTTCACCACCGCCACCCTGCTCTGCCTGGGCCTGAGCGCCTGCGGCGGCACCATGCCCAGTGGCTCCAGCAGCTCCGGAAGTTCGGGCAGCGGCATCACCGTGTTCGGCGACATCGACGCCAACGTCAGCCACACCCGCTGACTTCCTTTGCCCCGGCAAGCCCTCCCGGCCTGCACGGGACTGGGGGCGCTGCACAATCCCTGCTTTCATGTGGATGAGGCAAGTGATGCAGATTTCTGAGCAATGGGTGTTGGTGACCGGCGGTGCCCGCGGTCTGGGTGCACATATCAGCCGCGCCGTCGCGCGCGAAGGCGCGGGCGTGGTGATCAACTACCACCGCAGCGACAAGGCGGCCGCAGCGCTGGCCGAAGAACTGGGCCCCCGCGTGATTGCGCTGCAGGCCGATGTGACCGATGCCGCTGCGGTACAGCACCTGGTGCGCAGCGCCCAGGAGCGCACCGGCCACGCCATCACCAGCGTGGTCAACAACGCCCTGACCAGCTTTGCCTTCGACGGCGATGCCCGCCCCAAGCTGGACTCCATCGCCTGGGAGCGCTTCAGCCAGCAGTTTGACGGTGCGGTCAAAGGCGCGCTCAACACCATGCAGGCCACCTTGCCCGCCATGCGCGCAGCCGGCTTTGGGCGCGTGGTGAATGTGGGCACCAACCTGTTCCAGAACCCGGTGGTGCCCTACCACGACTACACCGCCGCCAAGGCGGCGCTGCTGTCGCTGACGCGCACCGCCGCCAACGACCTGGGCCCGGACGGCATCACGGTGAACATGCTGTCCGGCGGTCTGCTGCGCACCACCGACGCCAGCAGCGCCACCCCGGAAGCGGTGTTCGACCTGATCGCCAGCATGACCCCGCTGCGCCGCGTGACCACGCCGGCCGAGTTTGCCGATGCCGTGCTGATGCTGCTCTCGCCCTGGTCGCGTGCCGTGACCGGACAGAACCTGATCGTGGACTGCGGCCTGGTCAAAGGCTGAAACCGGCCACGTAGCCCCCAACAAAAAAGCCCGCCCGGCTGCAAGCCGGCGGGCTTTTTTTCGGAGAGCGCAGCCGCTCACTCGCCCTGGGCGGCGATCTCGGCTTCCACCTCGGCGTGGGTCTTTTGCACCGCAGCCGAAGGCGTCTTGCCCAGCAGGCTGACCATGACGATGGCGACGGTGGACAGCACAAAACCCGGCACAATCTCATACAGCTTGAACCACTGGTAGTGCTGCCAGACCAGCACCGTGACCGCGCCCACCACCATGCCGGCCAGCGCGCCATTGCGCGTCATGCGCTTCCACAGCAGCGACAGCAGCACCAGCGGGCCGAAGGCCGCGCCAAAGCCGGCCCAGGCGTTGCTGACCATGCCCAGCACCTTGCTTTCGGGGTCCTGGGCGATCACGATGGCGATCACCGCGATCACAAACACCATGGCGCGGCCGAACCAAACCAGCTCCCGTTCGCTGGCCTGCTTGCGCAAAAAGGTTTTGTAGATGTCCTGCGTCAGCGCGCTGGAGCACACCAGCAACTGGCAGGACAAGGTGCTCATCACGGCCGCCAGCACGGCGGCCAGCAGCACGCCGCTGATCCAGGGGTTGAACAGCAGCTTGGCCACTTCCAGGAACACGGTTTCGGCATTGGCGTTCACGCCGCCAGCCAGATCGGGCCGGCCGTTGAAAAAGGCGATGCCGAAGAACCCCACGGCCACGGCGCCGCCCAGGCACAGCACCATCCAAGTCATACCGATGCGGCGGGCATTGGGAATGGTCTGCACCGATTCCGCGGCCATGAAACGCACCAGGATGTGCGGCTGGCCGAAGTAGCCCAGCCCCCAGGCCAGCAGCGAGATGACGGCGATTACCGTCTGGCCCTGGAACATGTCGAACGCACCGCTGCGGGCGGTGTCGATGATGGCCGCACTGGGGCCCACGCCGCCGTCGGCGTAGATCACCATCAGCGGCGCCAGGATCAGCGCGGTGATCATCAGCGAGGCCTGGATGGTGTCGGTCCAGCTCACGGCCAGAAAGCCGCCGATGAACACATAGGCCATGGTGGCCACGGCCCCCACCCACAGCGCGGTCTGGTAGTCCATGCCGAACATGGATTCGAACAGGCGCGCGCCTGCCACCACGCCCGAGGCGCAGTAGATGGTGAAGAACACCAGAATCACCAGCGCCGTGACGATGCGCAGCAGATTGCTCCGGTCTTCAAAACGGTTGGTGAAGTAGTCCGGCAGCGTCAGCGCGTTGCCGACCTTCTCGGTGTAGATACGCAGGCGCGCCGCCACAAAGCGCCAGTTCAGCCAGGCCCCCAGGCACAGGCCGATCGCAATCCACGAGGCCGACAGCCCTTGCAGAAACACGGCACCAGGCAGGCCCATCAGCAGCCAGCCGCTCATGTCCGAGGCGCCGGCCGACAGGGCCGTGACCACCGGGCCCAGGCTGCGCCCGCCCAGGATGTAGTCGGAAAGGTTGTCCGTGGCTTTGTAGCCAGCCCAGCCGATGGCAAGCATGCCCAGCAGGTAAATGGCAAACATCACCACGGTGGGTGTATTGGCGGTCATAGGTTGTCGTCGGTCGAAAAATGGGAAAAGCCGGGCGGCAGCGGCGCGCTGCCCACCCACCCGCTGGCGGTCGGTGGGGCCACTGCAGCGGAGGCGGAAGTGTCCGCACACCGGCATGCCCTTGCAGGCCAGCGTGCATTGCGGTGCCGCAGCTGTCTATGGGCGCGCAGCAGGCGCAGCCGGCAGACGCCCACCAGCAGGGAAAGCCGAGGGGATGCGCATGGACCCCCGCATGGGCCCCCACAGGGGCAGCGCACCTGCGGTGCTGGCGAACGGCCAAAGGGTGTATTCTAGGTACTTACCCTAGACCTTCCCCACAGCTTCCCTGCACAACCCTGTGGACAAGTCGTTTCCCGCGGGTGCAAACCGCCCCCAAGTGTTTGATTTCATTGCCGACGGCTTAGCCTGCCCAGAAAGCAGGCAGGCGACGCAGACTGTCGCGCGCGCACAGCAGCCAATGCCCAGCCGGCCTAGACTGCCAGCCTGCGGCAGTGCTAGCCACGGCTGCGTCCCCCTCCCTGTGCCCCGGCGGGCAGGGGCGGGCTTCCTCTTTTCCACCTTGAATTGACGTTATTGGCATGTTGCAGGCCTTGCTGGTTCTTTTGGTATTTCAATGGCTGGGCCAGGTGCTGGTCACCGCCCTGGGCATCCCCTTTCCCGGTGCGCTGGCGGGCACCTTGCTGCTGCTAATTGCGCTGCTCTACAAACGCACGCTGCCTACGTGGCTGGAGCAGTCGGGCCATTTCCTGCTGCAGAACATGATGCTGCTGTTCATCCCCACCATTGCGGGCGTGATGCTGCACTTTGACCGCCTCTCGCGCGAATGGCTGCCGTTTGTGCTGTCCTGCGTGGTGGGGGCGGCGCTGACATTGGTGGCCACGGCGCTCACCTTCAAATGGATGATGGGCCGCGAGCGCGCCCGCCATGGCAGCGCCGTGGAGGACGAGGCATGAATGAGCTTCTCACCCGCACCCTGGCCAGCATGACCGCCGGCCCCTTGCCCTGGCTGGTGCTGACCATTGCCTGCTACCTGGGCGCCGTCTGGCTGTACAAGCGCAGCGGCCAGCAGCCCTGGCTGATTCCGGTGTTCACCGCCGTGCCCGTCATCGTGTGCGTGCTCTTGCTCACCGGTACACCCTACGCCACCTACCAGCAGGGCACGGCCTGGCTCAGCCTGCTGGTGGGCCCGGCCACCGTGGCCCTGGCGCTGCCGCTGTATGCCCAGCGCGACCGCATCCGCCGCCTGTGGCGCCCGATTGCCGTGTCGCTGGTGGTGGGCTGCGTGGTGGCCCTGCTGTCGGCCATGGGCATTGCCTGGCTGTTTGGCGCTTCCATGGAAAGCATGGTCTCCCTGGCGCCCAAGTCGGCCACCATCCCCATCGCCCTGCCGCTGGCCGAGCGCTTTGGCGGACTGCCTTCGCTGGCTGCCGTGGCCGTGGCCATCACCGGCATTGCGGGCACCATCGTCGCGCCCTGGCTGCTGCGCGTGCTGCACTGCACCGACCCGGCTGTCGAAGGCTTTGCCCTGGGCCTGACGGCCCATGCCATCGGCACGGCCCGCTCCATCCAGCAGCACCCCACGGCCGGCGCCTTTGCCGCCCTGGCCATGGGCCTGAACGGCGTTGCCACGGCGGTGGCCATGCCGCTGCTGATGGCCCTGCTGTAAGCCTCCCGTCCCCTGCGCGGCACCACGGCACTACACAGGCAGGGACGGAATGCGGCTGGGGTCAGTCCCTCTGGCCCGGCCGCGAACGCACCGGCGACCTGCACACCGGTACCCCGGACCTGCGGGCCCGGCGCCTTCAATCCAGCTGGTAGCTGAGCAGCACGCTCACCCGCAGTTTGCGGTCGGGGTTGTTGAAGGCCGGATCGCCCAGGGGCTTGGCCAGCGCAAAGTCGGCACTGTAGTAGCGCTGGTTGTTCAGCCGGACCCCCACGCTGGCCGAGCGCAGGCTGGCCGACGGCACGCCCCGCTGCTCCTGCCGGGTCCGGGCGGCTTCGTACAACACATAGGGCTGCACCTGCTTGAGCCACTTCTGCTGGACCGGCCAGCTGTAGTTCAGCTCCACGGCAGCGCCGATGCCCGAATCCCCGGTGACTTCCCCGGCCTGGTAGCCGCGGCCAAAACGGCTGCCGCCAAAGGATATGCGTTCGGCGATGGGCAGGATGTCCGGGCTGTACTGGCCGCCGAAGGACACCGCTGCGCCCACTCCGCTGGCCTTGTTGCTGCGCAGGCCGGCATCCCAGGCCAGCCGCCAGAAAGCGAGCTTGGCCGGATTGGGCGCTGGCTCCACCCCGAAATTGGTGCTGCGCTCAGTGTCCGCGCCCAGTGCATTCAATCCATGCACCAGCATGAGCGAGGCATTGCGCAGGGTGCGCTCCTGCGCTGAAGTCCAGTCCAGCTGCGCATACAGGGCCCGCACATGCTCTTGCGTCACAAGCTGCGCACCGGAGGCCCTTTCGGTGAAACCGCGCTGGTAATTGAGCCCATAGATGCCGGCAGCCGCCATCAGCACCGTGCGCTGGTCCAGCCGCAGCGGATGCTGCACCGACACATCGATCCGCCGCTGCTGGGTCAGGTCATCAATGCCGACCAGACCCGGCCCATCCTGCACGGTCTGGCGGTATTCCGAGGCGTTGACCCTGAGCATGCTCCCCTGCCGGTTGAGCCACTGGCGGTAGCCCACGGCCAGAAACCGCTCTTCATCCCAGGGACGCAGCAGGCTGGTGGCCGTCAGCTGGCTGCCGGCTCCCAGCACATCATTGGCCAGCACGGTGGCCATGGCCTTGGAATGGCCCTGTCGCAGGTCTGCGCCCAGAGACACGCTGACAGGCTGGTGGGTGGAGGCCAGCACCAAGGTGGTGGCGCCATCGGTGGTGGTGGGCAACTGCGCGGATGCCGTCACACGGACACCGGGAATGCGCGCCATCAGCTGCGTCTGACGGTGGAAGGTCTCGCTGCGCAACGGCTTTTCCGCCAGCAGCGGCTCTGCCAGTTCACGCAGCAGGGCTTCGGACTTGCCGGCCTGGCCCTCTATGCGCAGCTGGGCGATGTGGCCTTCCACCACGGTGACTTTCACCACCCCGTTGCGAAAATCCTGCGGGGGCACGAAAGCGAAGGACAGCGCGTAACCGGCCTGTTGGTAGATGCGGGTGATCTCGGTCCCCGTCTCCACAATCCGCGCCAAGGTGACCGGCTGACCTGCCAACGGGGCAAAGACCTTGGCCACACTGTCGAACGGGACCGAGCGCACCCCCACGATATCGAACTGGCGCGGCACCACGGTCTGCGCCAGAAAGTCTGCACTCTGCTGTGGCGGCGTGATCTGCACCTGGGGCTTGGGCGGAGGGGCCACCGCCGGTGTCTGCGGCAGCGAATCCAGCGGATTGCCCGCCGGAGCCACTGCCTGGGCATATACCCCCCAGGGGCACACCGCCCACCCGACCACCAACACACGCAGGTACAGCTTCATACAGGCCAGTTCTCCTCCTCAGCCCTGGCAGCCGGCCGTTTCAGGCCGGCTGCAGGACCATGCGGTTCAACGCTTGCCCAACAATCCACCCAGCACATTGCTCAGCACATTGCCGGTCTGCGCAGCCGGTGTGGTGGTGGTTCCTGCGGAAGCCGTTCCCGTGATGGCAGCCTGGGTTCCGGTTCCTGTCGTCGATCCTACCGTGCCACCGACGGCACCTGTGACGCTGCTGACGAGCGTGACGACAGGCGTTGCCGTGACCCCTGCCGTCGCAGTGCCGCTGACGACGGGAAGGCCGGTGCTGCCGCCCAGCAGATTGCCCAGGCCACCCGCCGCACCGCTGCCGGTACCGCCATTCAGCACCCCGCCGACGGCCGCCACGGTCTGCCCGGCGCTAGAGACCACCTGCCCCAGCGGCGAAGCCAGCGGGGCCTGCGACTGGCCGATGGACTGACCCAGCTGGTTGACCGCGCCGCCGGCGGTCTGCAGCAGGTTGTTGACCGGGGCGCCCAACTGGGTCGCCCCACCGATGGACTGCGTGGCGCCGATGGCCGTGACCAGCAAGGGGGTGACCACCTGACTGCCCGTGGTCGTCAGCTGATTGACCGCCGTGCTGTCCAGGACCGAGCCGACCCGCGCCGACAGCTGCGACACGCCCTGGCCTACGCCGTCCACCGCGCTGCCGGCCAGGCCTACCACATCGCCCACCGGACCCAGTGCCGGGGTGTTGAGTGTGGACAGGGTCGTGCCTACGCCGGAGACGGTCTGCCCCAGCTCATTCACCACCGGCTCGATCACCTTGGCGGTGGTGCCAATCACGTCCGGATTCGTGCCAATGGAGCCCAGACCATCGCTCAAGGCGGTACCCACCGCCTGGACGGCTGCAGCCGGATGGGAAAGTGTGTCCCCCAGCGCCGCCGTGGTGGGCGCCAGGGCCGTGTTGGACCCAACGCCTCCGACACCGGATGCCACGCTGTCCAGCAGATTGCCGGTGGACGTGACGATGTTGCTGGTGCCGCCCGTCAGGTCGTTGATGGCCGCCACCGGAGCCGAGACCCCTCCTCCGGTGCCGCCGCCATCACCACCTCCATCACCACCGCCGGTACTGCCGCCACCGGTGCCGCCCGTTCCGCCACTGCCGCCGCCCGTGCTGCCGCCACCGCCAGCCACCTCCGTTCCGCCCCCTGAGCCGCTTGGCCCGGCGTCCGAACGCAGCGATCCACTGGAAGAACAGGCTGCCAGCCCCAGGGCCAGCACGATGGCCGTGGCAGCGCGCCAGCGGGTGGATGTGACGGCCATGCGAGATTCCTCGGCCACACTGTGAACAGCGGCTAACCGCACTGTCAGTTGTTTCGTACGCATATCGACCTCCTACAGCGGTGCTGCGTGCTGCCCGCAAGGAACCAGCGGACTTGGTAGGGCGGATGGTCTGGTCGATACCGTTGGTCTTCCAATTTAAATATTGGCTCGCACGCTTACGAACAATTACCAAAAACTATCGAATTACGAATACCTTAATAAACAAACTACATACTGAAAATCCTATTTCCTATTGATATTTCATCGATATTCATTTAGGAAAATCATTCACACTTTGCGCCGGTATGCCGCCACCGCGCCCAGAATCAGGGCCATGCCGGCCCACTGCGCCATGGTGGGCCTGGCACCAAACCACAGCAGGTCCACCCCCAGCGCCACCACCGGGTAGATGAAGGACAGACCGGCCACCGCCTGGGCAGGCAGCCGCTGAAAGGCGGCATACATCAGCGTGTACATGCAGGCCGTGTGCATCAGGCCCAGTACCAGCAGGGCCCCCCAGGCCCTGGCGCTGAACACGGCTGCCCCACCCCACACGGCCACCGGTCCCGCCAGCACCAGCACGCCCAGGCCCATTTGCAGCATGGCGATCTGGGCCGGCGCCAGACGGCGCAGGCGCTGTGTGGCCAAGGTGGCCACGGCATACAAGGTGGCAGCCCCCAGGGCCAGCGCTACGCCGGGCCAGGCCGCACGGCTGGCGTACGTGCCATCCAGCCCGCTGCTCAGCACCACCCCCAGCAGCGCCAGGCCCAGCCAGGGCAGCTTCCTGAACGGCAAGGCTTCGCCCTGGAACACCGCCGCCAGCACCAGCAACACAAACGGCTGCACGTGGTAGACCACGGTGGCCACTGCAATGCTGCTGTAGCGGTAGGCGCTGAACAGCCCCACCCAGTTGCACACCAGCGCCACACCACCGACACCCAGCCAGCCCCATTCCCGGCGCGTGGGCGACTGCCATTGGTGCGTGTATGCCACCCAGGCCGCCAGACCCAGGCCGCCGAACAGGCAGCGCAGCCACACCACCCAGAGCGCGGGCAGCCCGCTTTCCACCACCAGCAGACCGATGGTGCCGGACAGCGCCATGGCCAGCACCATGCGCCAGGTGCCTCCTCGGGGCAGAACAGGCTGAAGCAGCGCCGGAGCTGCGGCAGCCGAAGCTGCGGCAGTCGGTACCGTTGCAGCCGATGGTGCCTGGGTCGTTGCCGCAGGCTGGTCTGCGCCGGAGGCCGCAGAAGAGAGAGAGGAGATGTGCATGGCTGCAGCGTGACGCATTGCCTGCAAAGCATCAATGAGACATCATGCAAAGCACTGTTGCACCCAATTCAACAACCACCTCTTTACCCTTGCCCCCATGCTGACCGAACACACGCTGGTGCCTGAAATGCTGGTCTTTGCCAAAGTGGTGGAGCTGCGCGGCTTTGCCGCCGCCGCACGCCAGCTGGGGCTGACCACCTCGGCCATCAGCCGCAGCGTGGGCCGGCTGGAAGCGCACTGGGGCGCCAGGCTGCTGCACCGGACCACGCGCTCGGTCTCGCTGACCGAGCTGGGGGCCGAGGTCTATGCCGGCTGCGCGCAGATGGCCCGCCTGGCGCGCGAAGTGCATGCCACCGCCGGCCACTACGGCGACATCCCGCGCGGCACGGTACGCATCAGCGCGCCGGTGGTGTTTGGCGACATCTGGCTGGCCCCGCAGCTGCCGGCCCTGCGCCAGCGCTGGCCGGCCGTGGAAATCGCCATGCAGCTGAGCGACCGCATGGTCGACCTGACCGAAGAAGGACTGGACCTGGCCCTGCGCATCACCACCCCCGACCAGCTGCCTCCGGGCCTGGTGGCACGTGCACTGCGCACGGTGCGCTATATCCCCGTGGCGTCGCCCACCTGGCTGCGGCAGTTGCCCGCCCCCATCACCCACCCGCACGCGCTGGCCGACCTGCCCTGCATCACCCTGGGCTACGGAGATTTTCAAAACCTGCTGCGCTGGGAGCCGCTACCGCAGGCCGCAGCTCCGTCCACCGCAGCTGCCCCGCCATCGCCTGCGGGCAACACCCCGACCGCGAACCCTGCGGCCGACCACGCACCGCTGGAGCTGACCGTACACACCCCGATCACCGTGGCCAGCAGCACCGGCATCGTCACCCTGGCGCTGCAGCACCAGGGGGTGGGCATTGCCGCCGACTTTGCGGCCGAACAGGCTCTGGCAGAAGGCCGTCTGGTGCAGCTATTGCCCGGCTGGCAGCTGTGCGGCAGCTATGCCGCACGCACGGCCTACGCCCTGTATTCACCCACACGCCATCTGCCGCTGAAGGTGCGGGCGCTGATCGACCATCTGGTGCAGGCCGCGGCGTGAGGACCGCCGCGCCGCTCTCGTCCACAGCGCCCGGCCATGGGCCACGGTGTGTGATCCCCACAGGCAGATCTTCCATGCAGATGCTGAACCGCAGGCGCTGGCCTGCCGGCACGGCTCAACGGGAGCGACGGATCCGGCCTTGCCTGGCCTTCATTTCGCGGCGGTATGCCCGCAGCATCTGGCGTGGGTAAGCGCTGCTGGGGGCAAACAGGCTCTCTTCGTACTTCCGGCGCAGGTACTTGCCATCCAGATCCGCTTTGGCAACCCAATCCTGGCCCGCCTGCCGGCGCAGGAGCGCAGCCTTGTGCCAGGCACAGAAGACCGCCCACACCATCAACTGGTGCGCTTCGCTCCATGCTTGTGCGTGGGCTTCGGCCCGGTCCCACAGCCTGGACAGTTGCGGAAACACGCCGCCACTGCCGGCCATGGGTTCCCCATCGGCAATCGGTATCTGCGACGGCCAGAACCGCAGCGTTTCACGCAGCACCCGCTTGAATTTCATGGCTTGGATGGAGGTAAAGACCCACGGCGAAGGCTCCTGCCCCACTGCTCGGGGCGCCCAGGTGCTGGGGTGGGAGGCTCCGTCCGGCCCTATCAGGCGGAAACAGGTGTGCTGCCAGCCCCGGTTGCGCGCTGTGCCGCCGAACGGATCGGCAGGCAATGTAACAGCATCGGTGAGAGCGGTGCCTTCCCGGCTTGTGGAAGGACGCATCTCGAAGTTGCATCGAAAGAGAACACCACGGTCTTCCTGCGCGCACTGGCACCATGTCGTCGCACAACATCTGTCCCCGATAAAAAGCAGACCTCCCTACCTGCCGCCACTTGTCCCCGCCGCACCCCATCAAACTTGTGGAAAAGTCTGCACCGGCACATGGATAAGTGAGACAAGCATTTGATTCACAATGATTTTCCCATATCCGCTTATTTTTTAAGCAGCATCTATCCTACAGAGACAATCAGGGACAGAAACCGCAGTCTCCGCCTCGCCCGCGCCGTGCACGCGGCTGTTTTCCCCAATTGGGCTGCCCAAGCTTGTGGACAAATGCCACCCGCCTGCGGGATAAGTGGCTTAAGTGACTGCCAGCACAGGGGTTTCCGGTTGCTGCTTATTTTTTATGCAAACCGGCCTCGGCATGGCAATCAGGGGCATAAATCATGGCGCGAAAGCACTCCACAGCCTGCCGTGGGCACGTTCAGGGACAGATCCAGCCTCATCCAGCCCGGTCCGCACCGGTTGTCCCCATCCGATCTGACCAAGCTTGTGGACAAGCTCATTGTCCACATGGGATAAGTCAACTAAGCAGTTGTCAGCATTGGACAATATGGTTGCTGCTTATTTTTTAAGCATCACCACTGCGGGTGGACGTACGGCTTCGGCCCGCTGCAGCAGCCACTGGCTGAACACGCGCAGCGCAGGCGCCTGGGGTGCGCCTTCCGCCAGTGCGGGGGTGACCAGGTAGTAGGCACGGTTGCCGCGCAGCGGGCGGTCACAGGCAATGACCAGATCGCCCCGCGCCAGCTCCTGCTCGATCAGCATGGGCGGAATCAGCGCCACGCCCAGGCCCTGGCTGGCGGCCACGGCCAGCATGGAGAACAGTTCCAGCCGCGCGCCATCCAGCGCACGCGGGGCGCTGACTTCCATGGCATCGAACCATTGCTGCCAACCGTAGGGCCGCGTGCTTTGCTGCAGCAGCGGCATGCCGGCGATCACGGCAGGGCTGACGGGCTGCCAGGCGCGGCCCAGGTCGCGCTCCTGGGCGGTGGCCAGCAGTTGGGGGCTGCACACCGGCAGGGTTTCCTCGTCCATCAGCCACTGGGCCTGCACGCCCGGCCAGTGGGCCACCTGTTCAGGCGTGCCGGCGTACAGGGCGGCGTCGAAGCCGGTGTCAGCAAACAGAAAGGGGCGGGTCTGCACATCGATGTGCACCCGGATATCGGGGTGGGCCTTCATCAGCTGCGGCAGGCGCGGCAGCAGCCAGCGCGTGGCAAACGTGGGCACGGCTGCCAGGTTGATGGTGCCGCCCTCGCCCTGGTGGGCCATCAGGTCAAGCGTGTCGCGCTCCAGCCCCTGGAGCCAGCGGGCCACCTGCTGGGCGTACTGGCGGCCGGCTTCGGTCAGCAGCACGCCATGGCGGGTGCGCTTGAACAGGGGCAGGCCGACAAACTCTTCCAGCGCAATGATCTGGCGCGAGACCGCGCTCTGCGTCAGCGCCAGCTCTTGCGCCGCCTTGGTATAGCTCTCGTGGCGGGCGGCGGATTCGAAACAGGCCAGGGCCTGGGTAGAGGGAATGGCACGACGCATGCAAAACCTTCATGCAAAAAGTGAATTACAGACTCCAGCATACCTAAAGGCGGCAGAAATTGGTTTCATAAATGCGGTTTACGCATACATGGATGCAATCAAATCGTTTGCGGCACCGGTCGGCGCCACCTACCATGCCTTCCCATCCAGTTGTCGTCGGCAATGCCTGCGGGCGACAAGCACCTCTTCCCCCACCTTCACGGATTCAAGGAGACACAACATGGCCAACTTCCAATGGGACGATCCCTTCCACCTGGACGAGCAACTGACCGAAGACGAACGCATGATCCGCGACGCGTCGCGCAGCTACTGCCAGGACAAGCTGATGCCCCGCGTGCAGTCCATGTTCCGCAATGAGTCCGTGGACACCTCCATCTTCCGTGAGATGGGCGAACTGGGCCTGCTGGGCCCCACCATCCCGACCGAATACGGCGGCGCCGGCCTGAACTATGTGAGCTACGGCCTGGTGGCCCGCGAAATCGAACGCGTGGACAGCGGCTACCGCTCCATGGCGTCGGTGCAGTCCTCCCTGGTGATGGTGCCCATCAACGAATTCGGCACCGAAGCCCAGAAGCAGAAGTACCTGCCCAAGCTGGCTTCCGGTGAATTCATCGGCTGCTTTGGCCTGACCGAACCCGACCACGGCTCCGACCCCGGCTCCATGGCCACCCGCGCCTACAAGGTGGACGGCGGCTACAAGCTCAAGGGCAGCAAGATGTGGATCACCAACTCGCCCGTGGCCGATGTGTTCGTGGTCTGGGCCAAGGAAGTGTCCGAAGGCGGCAACGTGGGCCAGATCCGCGGCTTTGTGCTGGAAAAGGGCATGAAGGGCCTGTCCGCTCCCGCCATCCACGGCAAGGTGGGCCTGCGCGCCTCCATCACCGGTGAAATCGTGATGGACGATGTGTTCGTGCCCGAAGAAAACGCCTTCCCCGAAGTCCGCGGCCTGAAGGGACCCTTCACCTGCCTGAACAGCGCACGCTTCGGCATTGCCTGGGGTGCCATGGGTGCCGCCGAGTTCTGCTGGCACACCTCCCGCCAGTACACGCTGGACCGCAAGCAGTTCGGCCGCCCCCTGGCTGCCAACCAGCTGATCCAGAAGAAGCTGGCCGACATGCAGACCGAAATCACGCTGGGCCTGCAAGCCGCCCTGCGCGTGGGCCGCATGAAGGACGAGCACCAGAACGTGGTGGAAATCACCTCCTTGATCAAACGCAACAACTGCGGCAAGGCCCTGGACATTGCCCGTCTGGCGCGCGACATGATGGGCGGCAACGGTATTTCCGACGAGTTCGGTGTGGCCCGCCACCTGGTGAACCTGGAAGTGGTGAACACCTACGAAGGCACGCACGATGTGCACGCCCTGATTCTGGGCCGCGCACAGACCGGCATCGCCGCATTCGCGAACTGAGGTCGCGGCGCCCGCACGCTCGGGTGCGGGGTGGTGGAGCCGGGTCGCAGCGCTGCGACGACCTGCGACTCCACACCCCTCACCTTAGCGTCCGTAGGCACCGCCGGGGCGGCACTGCACCATGCACCGCCGCCCCGGCGCTAGCTGATTGGGTTCTGGCTGTGTTGTGCCTCCAGAGCCCAATCACCTGGCGCACCAACTGCCCTGGTTGGCAGAGCCCTCGGGCTCTCTGGCTTTATCCCCCTCACATCCCGCCGGATCGGATCCTCCATGACCGCCTCCTCCCCTGCTTCCACACCCGCTGCTTCCCGTCCCGCCGCGCTGGCCGGCATCAAGGTGCTGGACCTGTCCCGTGTGCTGGCCGGTCCCTGGGCCACGCAGCTACTGGCCGATCTGGGCGCCGATGTGGTCAAGGTGGAGCGTCCGGTGGCCGGCGACGACACCCGCCACTGGGGCCCTCCGTTCCTGAAGGACACGGCCGGCAACGACACGCGCGAAGCCAGCTACTTCACGGCCTGCAACCGCAACAAGCGCTCCATCACCGTGGACATGGCCCACCCCGAAGGCCAGGCCCTGCTGCGCCGCATGGCAGCCGAGGCGGACGTGGTGGTGGAAAACTTCAAGGTCGGCGGCCTGCAGCAATACGGGCTGGACTACGACAGCCTGAAGGCGCTGAACCCCAGGCTGATCTACTGCTCCATCACCGGCTTCGGCCAGGACGGCCCGTATGCCGAACGCGCAGGCTACGACCTGATGGTGCAGGCCATGTGCGGGCTGATGAGCATCACCGGCCACGCCGACCACGAACCCGGCGGCGGCCCGCTGAAGGTGGGGGTGGCAGTGATCGACGTGTTCACCGGGCTGTACGCCAGCAATGCCATCATCGCTGCGCTCCATGCCCGCGACAACGCAAGCCATGGCTCCGGGGAAGGCCAGTACATCGACATGGCGCTGCTGGACGTGGGCATGGCCGTGCTGGCCAACCAGGCCGCCGGCTACCTGGCCACCGACAAGGCACCGGGCCGGGCCGGCAACATCCACCCCAGTCTGGCGCCCTACCAGGACTTCAAGACCCGTGACGGCAATGTGCTGCTGGCCATTGGCAACGACGGCCAGTTCGCCCGCTTCTGCACCGCCGTCGGCCACCCCGGCTGGGCCCAGGACGCACGCTTTGCCACCAACACCGCCCGGGTGCAGAACCGCTCCGATCTGCTGATGCTGATGACCCCGCTGATGCAGACGCGCGGCACCCAGGACTGGATCACGCTGCTGGAAGACAAGGCCGTGCCCTGCGGCCCCATCAACACCGTGGCCCAGGCCTTCGACGACCCACAGGTCCGGGCGCGCGGCATCCGCAAGGAGCTGCCGGCCGCAGGAGGACTGGGCACGGTGGGCACGGTGGCCAGCCCGATGCGCCTGTCGGGCACCCCGGTGGTCTACCGCAGCGCGCCCCCGTCCCTGGGCCAGCACACCACCGAGGTGCTGACCGAAATGGGGCTGGACGCCGCCCAGCTGGCCCAGCTCCAAGCCCAGCAGGTGATCTGACACGCAGTCCCCCGCTGCCCTGGCGCAGCTGCTTTCAGAGGCACCTTCCCTGCAGCGCCGCCGGCGCCACACGCGCCCGGCGCTGCAGGATTTTCTCCTCTGGCTTTTATATCCTTCGCAGCATATTCATGCGCGAGGGATAATCGTATTTCTGGATTATCTACATAATCCGTTCACCCCAGGGTAACTACCGAATCAAAACCGCATTTCGCATATAGCGCTTTCAGAAGCCGGGCCGTACGATTCCTCCCACGTTTTACCCAAACGGTAGTTTCAACAAAACAATACGGAGATGACAACATGATTCGTCGCAGCCTGCTCGCCCTGGGCATCCTGGCCGCGTTCGGCACCGCCGCCCACGCCCAAAGCTACCCCACCAAGCCCATCAAGCTGCTGGTGCCTTTTGCCGCCGGCGGCACCACCGACCTGGTGGCCCGCGTGGTGGCCGATCCCCTGAGCCGTGAACTGGGCCAGCCCGTGATCGTGGAAAACCGCGGCGGTGGCGGTGGCGCCATCGGTGCCGCCGAAACCGCCCGCGCTCCGGCCGACGGCTACAACCTGGGTATTGCCACCGTGTCCACCACGGCCACCAACCCGGCCATCAATCCCAAGATCCCGTACAACGTGTTCACGGATTTCACGCCCATTGTGAACATCGCAGCCACGCCCAACGTGATTGCCGCCAACCCCAAGTTCGTGGGCAAGGACTACAAGAGCTTCCTGGAAGAAATCAAGAAGAATCCCGACAAGTACTCCTACGGCACGCCCGGCACCGGCTCCATCGGTCACCTGATGATGGAAATGTTCATGCTGGCCACCGACACCAAGATGCTGCACGTGCCCTACCGTGGTTCGGGCCCGGCCATCAACGACGCAGTCGCAGGCCAGATTCCGCTGCTGTTTGACAACTTCCCCTCCACCCTGCCCTTTGTGAAGGAAAAGCGCCTGACCGCCCTGGTGGTGGCTGCACCCCAGCGTCTGGCGGTGCTGCCCGATGTGCCCACGCTGGCCGAAGTCGGCGCCCCTGGCGTGAACCGCATGGCCTACTACGGCATCGTCGGCCCCAAGAACCTGCCCAAGGACATCGTCAACAAGGTGAATGCCGCCGTGCACAAGGTGCTGCAGGATCCGGCCGTGCGCAAGCGCATCGAAGACACCGGTTCGCTGATCGTGGCCGGCACGCCCGAGAAGTTTGCCCAGGAAATCAAGGCCGAATACACCGCGTACAAGGCTGTGGTCGACAAGCAAAAGCTGACGATGGAATAAATCTTTCCTGACCCGTATCAAAAAAACCCCGCAGTGCGGGGTTTTTTATTTTCCAAGTCCATGGCATGCATGATTTTCAAAATACGCATACAGGCTCGCCTTATATAGGGATAGATAATCGCACCGGCTGCCATGTATCTGCCGCAATATGCGGGATCCGTGCGTGCATGGCGATTGCGGGCCCTGTCTCCGACTCCTGAAAAAAAAAGACTGCCGAAGCAGTCTTTTGGATACGAACCGGTGAAGAGGCAACAGCCTAGGCAGACCCTGGATCGACTGTTGGATGCCCGTGCCACCGCCTGCTGGCCACCGCTTTTCAACGGCTGCGCCACACGCTCACCCCCGCGCTGCTGAACGTCAGCCCCACCAGCAGCCACAGCACCCCCACCAGCAACTGGCTCACGCGCGGCCCCACCATGTCGGCAAACACCTGCTCCACCGCACACAGCGCCACGCAGTTGCTGCCTTCGGCCACCTGCTGCAGCGCCAGCAGCGACATACCGCCCACCAGCATGCCCAGCAGCCCCAGCGCCAGCAGAAAGAAACTTGTCCATTTGGTCTCGCGGTCCATGGTGCGCCTCCACGTGGTGACGAAGTTCACGCCTGAAAACCAGCCTCCGGCCCGGGAGAAAACGCTTCAACCGCCGCTCCGGATGGACTGGATTTCATCTTGACACCATGGCCTCCCCCCTGCCAGCACCGCCCGCCCGGGTGCGGTGGTGTCTGACCCGGTGACGCGCTTCACAGGGTGTTGCAGCGCACCAGCGGTCATTGCGCAGGCCGGTGTTGCAAGCACGCACTCCCCCAAAAAGAGCAGCCCGCCTGCCCGGGGTGCGGGCAGGCGGGCTGTTACATCGTGGGTGCGCCGGATTTACCGTCCATCACCTTGATTACACGCAGGCAACAAACTGGATGAGCGTTCAGCGCTGTGGCGCGGGGTGAAAGCTGCCCGCCCACTTCCAGGTGGCATATGCGCACCACAACAGGCCCGCCACGGCCAGGCTGCCGCCCACGGCACCCAGGTGCTGCAGGCCGGCATGCGTGCCCACCTGGCTGCCCAGCAGCGCACCGGCGCCGATCCCCACATTGAACAGACCGGAGAACAGCGACATGCCCACATCCGTGGCATCCGATGCCAGCCGCAGCACCTTGGCCTGCAACGCCAGCGCCATGCACAGCATGGCCACGCCCCAGACGGCGCACACCAGGTACAGACCGGGCAGCCAGGCCGTGCTGGGCAGCAGCAGCCACAGGCTGGCGGTCAGTACCGCCAACGCCAGCAGCAGAAAACTGCGCGGAAAGCGCAGACCAAAGGCGCTGAAGCACATACTGCCCACAATGCCCATGCCGCCAAACAGCAGCAGCACGATGGTGGTCACATGGTTGCTCAGCCCGCCCACCTGCTGCACCAGCGGCTCGATGTAGCTGTAGACGGTGAACTGCGCCGTCACCATCAGGATCAGCAGCGCGTAGGTGGCCAGCAGGGCCGGGCGGCGCAGCAGCACCGGGATGGAGCGGGCGGACCCGGCGTTCTCGCTGGGCAGCAGCGGCAGCAGGCGCCACAACACCAGCATCACGGCCAGCGCCGCCACCCCGATGGCGCCGAAAGTGGTGCGCCAGCCCAGGGCCTCGCCCACCACACGCCCCAGGGGAATGCCCAGCACCATGGCCAGCGTGGTGCCGGTGGCCAGCAGACCCAGGGCCTGGGCCTTGCGTCCGGCCGGTGCCACACGCACCGCCAGGGCTGCGGTGATGGACCAGAACACCGCATGCGCCAGCGCAATGCCGATGCGGCTGACCAGCAGCACCGGGTAGCTCCAGGCCACCGCCGACAGCGCATGGCTGGCAATGAACAGCGCGAACACACCCATCAGCAGGCGGCGGCGCTCCCAGTGGCGGGTCAGCAGCATGCCGGGCAGTGAGGCCAGCGCCACCACCCAGGCGTAGATGGTCAGCATCAGACCGATCTGTTCGGTGCGCATGCCAAAGCTTGCACCCATGTCGCTGAGCAGGCCCACGGGGACGAATTCCGTGGTGTTGAAGACAAAAGCGGCCAGCGCCAGCGCGATTACGCCCACCCAAGCGCGGGCGTCGGACACGGGAGCCGGCGCAGATGCGGTGGCAGCGGAGGAAAGAGATTCAGACATAGAGATTCACACAGGCCGGCGCACAGCCCACAGAAGGAGGACGGCAGGCAGACCCTGCGCCCCTGCTGCGCCTTGCGGCAATCGGTCTGCATGTGGTGGCGCGCCCTCGGACAGGCCCTGGCGGCCTGTTGCCCACCGCTGCAGCACATGCCGCGCAACCTGGGATGGTACGGCGTTCAGCCCGCACACGCAGCGCAGGCCGCAGCAATGCCCTGCAGGGCGTCGCACTACGGGCCGCGCGGACCCGGACGCGCGCATTCACGGCCAGCCCCGCGCTTCACAGGCCCACAGGGAGCACCGCTGGTGCTGCGGCCCTCACTCCGGCGACCACACCGCCAGTTCATTGCCTGCTGGGTCGTGAAAGTGGAAACGCCGCCCGCCAGGAAAGGGAAAAATCGCCTTGCTGATGGTGCCACCGGCGGCCTGCACCGCCGCCAGGGCCTTTTCCAGATCCACCGCAAAAATCACCGCCAGCGGCTGCCGGGGCGCCTGGGCCGCATCGGCATTGAAGCCGGCACCCAGACCGCTGGAGGCGGTGTCCACATAGTTGCCACCCCAGTCCTGGAACTCCCAGTCAAAGGCCTTGCCGTAGAAGGCTTTCACCTGTTGCAAGGTGGCGGCATCGGCGCCGGGGAATTCGATGAAATCGATCTGACCGATACGGGCTGACATGGGAGTTCCTCCACGGCGACAGGCTGGTGTATGCCCCACCCGCTGCGGCGCAGGCAAGGCAGATAAAGGACAGGCGCCAATATGCCATGGCATCTGCCGGACGTCTGCCAGACGTCTGCGCCCCATGACCCGGCCTGTGCTATTCACCTGCTGCGCCAGTCCCTGGGACATCCAGGCACACAGCGCACGCAAATGGTTGTACAGTACAACCATTAATTTCTCGACTGCCCCTATGTCCACCGATACCGATCTGGTTGCCCTCGTCCGTTCTGCCTCGCGCACCATGGTGCGCGAGCTGGGCTTCATGCAGACCACCCTGGCTGCCACGGACTACTCACCGTCGGCCGTGCACACCTTGCTGGAGCTGGACATGCAGGGCGCACTCACCGCCGCCCAGCTGGTACAGCTGCTGGGGCTGGAGAAATCCAGCGTCAGCCGCATGCTGGCCAAGCTGGCCGCCGCGGGCGAAGTGGCCGAATGCGCGCCGCCGGCCGGCATGGCGGCGGATGCCCGCACCAAGCCCTTGCAGCTGACGGCGCAAGGCCGGCGCACGGCGGCCGCCATCCACCGCTACGGCCGACAGCGGGTGGAGGCGGCGCTGCAGCAGCTCAGCCCCGCCGTGCAGCAGACCGTGGCCCAGGGCCTGAACGCCTATGCCGGAGCGCTTCAAAGCTGCCGCCAGGGACAGGCGCAGGACCTCCCCCAGGGGCAGACCATACCGCCCGCGGTGACCATCCACGCCGGCTACCGGCCGGGGGTGATTGGCCGCGTGGCGGAAATGCACGCCCGCTTCTATGCCCGACATGCCGGCTTCGGAGCGTTCTTTGAAAGCAAGGTGGCCGGCGGTCTGGCGGAATTCGTCGGCCGGCTGGACCAGCAGGGCAACCAGATCTGGTGCGCCATGCAGCAGGACCGGATCGTGGGTGCCATCGCCATCGACGGGCAGGATCTGGGCCAGCGCCAGGCCCATCTGCGCTGGTTCATTCTGGATGACGGCTGCCGGGGCAGCGGCACGGGCCGCCGCTTGCTGCAGCAGGCGCTGGCCTTTTGCGACCAGCAGGACTTTGCGGCCACGCAGCTGTGGACATTCCAAGGGCTGGACGCCGCCCGCGCCCTGTATGAAGCCCATGGCTTTGCCCTGGTGCACGAGGCCCCCGGCAGCCAGTGGGGCCACGCCGTGACCGAGCAGCAATTCACGCGCCCCCGCCCCAGCGCTGGCGCCACCCCACCAGCGGCCAGGGCCTGACTCCGGTGCCGGTACTGATCGGGATGCTCCCCATACCTGGTTTCCCGGCACAGGGATAGCCAAAGGCAGCGGCGGCTGTGCCGCTCACCGCCCCCTGTCCCTGCCTCAGTACGCCACCGTGAAGCGCTGCTTGCTGTGCAGGTGCTGCTCCAGCGCATCGACCAGGGCCACGGCCAGGTCCTGCGCCGAGATATCGCCGGGCTGGCCGTCGGCCTGCATCAGCGGCGCATCCTGGCCGGTACGGTACTGGCCGGTGCGGCCCCGGGATTGCGCGTCGGAACCGCCGTGGAAGCCCACAGCCGGGCTCAGCAGCGTCCAGTCCAGCGCGCTCTCCTTCTGCAGTTCGGTGTACATATCGCGGGCGGCACTGGCACCGGGCTTGATGAAAGCCGGGAATTCCGGGGTGTCCACCAGTTGCACGCCGGGGGAGACATACAGGCTGCCGGCACCGCCCACCACCAGGTAGCGGGCCACGCCAGCAGCCTTCACCCCCTGGACGATGGCGCGCGAGCCACGCAGGAAGTCCTCATAGATGTTCGGGTTGGTCCAGCCGGCGTTGTAGGCGCTGAGCACGGCATCGCTGCCGGCCACTGCCTGCTGCACCTGCTGGGCGTCCAGCACATCGGCCTGCACGACCTTCAGCCCGGGCTCGGCGGCCAGCTTGGCCGGGTCGCGCACCAGGGCCACGACCTGGTGGCCGCGCTGCAGCAATTCCTTCAACACGGCGGCGCCGACAAAACCCGTGGCACCGATCAGAGCGACTTGCATGAGAGAACTCCTTGAGAGTGGTTTGTTTCAACAGGATGCAAGGTTACGCCGCGGCCTGCGCCTGAAACAGCCCCCTGGACCACCATTACTTTGAAGCACAGCTTCATAATCAAACACCATGGAAGACCTCAAACGCATGGCCATCTTTGCCACCGTGGTGCAGCAGGGCAGCATGAGCGCGGCGGCACGCCTGCTGGACATGAGCCCCTCGGCCGTCAGCCAGCACATCCGCCAGCTGGAGCGCGAAGCCGGCGTCAGCCTGCTGCACCGCTCCACGCGCCAGCTCGGCCTGACCGATGCGGGCCAGCGCTTCTACACCCAGTGCGCGGCCCTGAGCGAAGCCGCCACCCGCGCCCGGGCCGAGCTGGCGGCCGAGCGCCAGCAGCCCAGCGGCGAGCTGCGTCTGTCCGCCCCCGTGGGCTTTGCCCGCCATGCCGCACCCGCACTGGGCACCTGGCTGGGCCAGCACCCGCAGTTGCGCCTGCGCCTGCTGGTGGATGACGCCCCGATTGACCTGATCCAGGCCCGGGTGGACCTGGCGCTGCGCTTTGGCCCCCAGCAGGATTCCAGCTGGGTGGCCCGCCACCTGGGAGCCTCGCCCACGGTGCTGTGCGCCGCGCCGCAATGGCTGGAAACCTGGAACCTGCAGGCCGGCCGTGCACCCGGTGCCCTGCCCGCCCATCCGGCCGACCTGGCCACCGCCACCTGGCTGGAGCAGTCCCGCACCGAGCCCCCGCAACTGGCCCAGGAGTGGCGCCACACGGCCACCGGTGAAGTGGCCGCACTGCAGGCCCAGCCACGCATGACCAGCAACCACCGCGGCACGGTGCAGCACCTGTGCGAAGCCGGCCTGGGCGTGGCCCAGCTCACGCTGCTGGACGTGGTGCGGCCGCTGCGCGAAGGCCGGCTGCTGCGCCTGCTGCCCGACTGGGAAATGGGCCTGCTGGACCTGTGGGCCGTCACCCCGCAGCGCGACGCCCTGCCCGCCAAGGTGCGCCAGGCCGTGGAGGTGCTGCGCGCCTACTTTGGCCAGCTGGAAGGGGTGGTCCGCACCGCCTGAGCCGCTGCGGCGACCCGTCCGCCAAAGGACAGGGCCGGGTCGCCAGCAACGCTGGCATGTGCAAGGGACATGCCCCAGGCACCGCCAGCGACGCCGCCGCCCCGTCCCTCACCGGCCATCAGGCGTCGTTTTCGTTGTCGTTGCGGCTGTGCGGCTCGCCGCGTTCATAGATGGCGTGCGCACGCCCCACGATCAGCGGGTCCACACGGCCGATGCGGGCGACGTCGCGCTGGGTGTAGGGCAGGCGGGTGAGCACATAACGCAAGGCGTTCAGGCGTGCGCGCTTCTTGCAGTCGCTCTTGACCACGGTCCAGGGGGCATCGGCCGTGTCCGTTTCAAAGAACATGGCTTCCTTGGCGCGGGTGTAGTCGTCCCACTTGTCCAGCGAAGCGGTATCGATGGGCGACAGCTTCCACTGCTTGAGCGGGTGGGCCTCGCGTTCCTTGAAACGGCGGCGCTGCTCCTTGCGGCTGACGCTGAACCAGAACTTGATCACATGGATGCCGCTGCCCACCAGCATGCGCTCGAACTGTGGCGCCTGGCGCATGAATTCGCGGTACTGCGTGTCGGAGCAAAAGCCCATCACCCGCTCCACGCCGGCGCGGTTGTACCAGCTGCGATCGAACAGCACGATCTCGCCAGCCGTGGGCAGGTGCTGCACATAGCGCTGGAAATACCACTGGCCCTGCTCGGTCTGGCTGGGCTTTTCCAAGGCCACCACGCGCGCACCACGGGGATTGAGATGCTCCATGAAGCGCTTGATGGTGCCGCCCTTGCCGGCCGCGTCGCGCCCTTCGAAGACGATGACCACGCGTTGCCCGGTTTCCTTGACCCAGGCCTGCAGCTTGAGCAGTTCCACCTGCAGGCGGAATTTCTCTTTTTCATAGACCGAGCGGCGCAGCAGGTTGGCATAGGGGTAGCCGCCCTCCTTCCAGTCCTTGGCCAGCTCTTCGTCGGGGTTGGGCTTGCCTTCGGGCTCGTTGCCCAGCTTGTTCAGCGCCTTGGCCAGCGCACGCTTGTCGTCGGCGTCCGCACCTTCCAGCAGGGTGCGCAGCGCCTTGGCACGCTCCTGTTCGGAGCCCGGACCATCGAGCACCGCCATGACGGCGGCAATGCGTTTTTTCTGCGCGGCCTGGGTGGCCTGACCGGCCACATATTCCTCCAGCGCCTTGCCGCTGTGAATGCCCTGCGCCACATCGCCCTGGTCGGCCGGGCGCGGGCCATGCATGGGCTTTTTGCCGTGCAGGGCCTTGCCCAGCACCTTCTGCGCGGTGGCAACGGGCACCGGCGCCGCAGCAACGGTCGCGGCAGGTGCGGTCACTGTGGGCACGGTGGCTGCCTTGCCTGCCGTGGCCTTGCCTGCCACGGTGCTGCCGGTCGCCACCTTGGTGGCGGGCTTGGCGGGTGCGGCCGCCGGGGAAGAGGCACTGCGCTTGCCGGGGACGGTCTTGGGGGCTGACGGCGGCAGTTCCACCACGGTGCTGGCACTGCTTTTCTCGATAGCGGCCGCCAGGGTCCTGGCAGGCTGCGCGGCGGAGGCGCGCGCCGTGCGGGCCGGGGTCGAAGTGGATCGGTGGGTGGTTCGGGTCGTCATACAGCTTTCCTGGCAGTGGCGGGGCGGGCTGCCATGGGGCAGCCGCCGCCCGTCGCCACACGGGTTCTGGCAATGACCTTAGCACTTGCCATGTCCGGGGTCTGCTGGTGTTTTCAGCGGCCCAAAACAAAGGCCCGCCGAAGCGGGCCCTGACTTGTGCGGCAGGCAGCGCGGGCTGCGCGCCGCCACGACCGGCGGCTTATTCGATGGCCGTCTTGTTGCCACCCACAAAGCGGCTGAGCGTATAGGTCGGGTTTTTCATTTCGCCGTTGGGCTCGAAGGCGATCTTGGAGGTCACGCCCTGGTAGTCGGTCTTCTGCAGGAAGGGGATGTAGACCTTGGGATCCCAGGAATTGGCACGCTTCATGGCGTCGGCCAGCAGCATGGTTGCGTCATAGAAATACGGGCTGTAGACCTGGAACTGGCCGGGGAACTTGGCGTCGTAGCGCTTCTTCCAATCGGTGCCGCCAGGCATCTTGGCCAGCGAAGAGCCGCCGTCCGCGCAGACCACGTGGTCCAGGGGCTTGGCGCCAGCTGCGACCTTGGCCAGTTCGGGCACGCACATGCCGTCGCCGCCGAACATCTTCACTTCACCCATGCCCAGCTGGGCCATCTGGCGCAGCATGGGGCCGGCCTGGCCGTACATGCCGCCGTAGAAGATGGCTTCGGGCTTCTTGGCCTTGATGGAGGTCAGGATGGCCATGAAGTCGGTGGCCTTGTCGTTCGTGAACTCGGTGGCCACGATCTTCACGCCCAGCTTCTCGGCTTCCTTCTTGAACACATCCGCCAGACCCTGGCCGTAAGCGGTGCGGTCGTCGACCACCGCCACCTGCTTCAGACCCAGGGTCTTGGCAGCGTAGGAGGCCAGCGCAGCGCCCAGGGCGTTGTCGTTGGCGATCACACGGTAGGTGGTCTTGTAGCCGGGCTTGGTCAGCGCGGGGTTGGTGGCAGCGCCCGTGATCATGGGGATGCCGCAGTCATTGAAGATCTTGGACGAGGGGATGGCCACGCCCGAGTTCACGAATGCCACCGCACCGGCGACCTTGCTGTCGCACAGCTTCTGCGAAGCGGCCGTGCCTTGCTTGGGATCGGCACCGTCGTCTTCCGCCACCAGCTGGAACTTGACCTTCTTGCCACCGATTTCGGGGTTCTTGGCGTTCAGGTCCTCGATGGCCATGCGCACGCCGTTTTCGTCGTCCTTGCCGAAGTGGGCCTGGGGACCGGAGACAGGGCCGATGTGGCCGATCTTGATGATTTCCTGGGCATTGGCCACAGACATTGCCAAACCACCTACCAAGCCCACGATTGCGAGCGAAACTGCCTTAACGCGCATGCGACTATCTCCATTGGTTAAACAAGTTGCCAAGCTATTGCCTTGGCCCGCGATTCCACATCGGTGCTTTCCCTTTGCAGAAACCGTGCCTGCGGCGGCTGTTCTGGCCCCATGGGCGACATTTTTCCTCGCTCCTGCCTTCCACAACGTGCGGCGTCGCGCCGCGGAAACGCGGGGATACCCCAGGGTGCGCACCGTCTTCGGCTGCGCTACAGCAAGGCCTGCACCAGGGCTGTGCCGCCCTTGCTGCAGCGCAAGATGGCGCACAGCGCTGGTGCTGCGCAGGCGGCCCCCGCAGTACCGGCCTTCAGCCGGGTGTCAGCTTGCGCCCGGCCGACCCGGCTGCGCCAGGACTGCACGACCGCCGGCGGTGCCTGCGGTTCCGACCACCGGCGCCCGCCCCGCGGACACGGGCCGCGTTCAATCCGCCGTCAGCCCCGCCAGGCCCTGCACCACCGTGGGATAGCGCAGATGCACACGCAGCTCGGTCTTGAGGCGCCGGTTGCGCAGGCGGCGCGACTCGCCCATGAAGCTCAGCAGCGACACCGGCAGGCTGCCCTGGGCTTCGGCCCGGCTGATGCGCGGCGGACGCGGCAGGCCGCACAGGTCGGCGGCCAGGTCCACGTAGTCGGCCATGTACATCTCGGTGTCGTCACTGGCATGCACCACGCGCTGGGGCTTGCCGCGCCACAGCGCCGCCACGCACGCGCGGGCCAGGTCGTCGGCCTGGATGTGGTTGGTGTAGACGTCATCGCTGGCCTGCAGCAGCGGCAGACCCTTGCGCAGCCGGCCCACGGGCGTGCCGCCTTCGCGGTCCAGGGCGTAGATGCCGGGCACGCGCAGCACCGTGGCACGCACCCCGCTGTGCAGCGCCCAGCCGCGCACCGCCCGTTCGGCATTGGCGCGGCGCTGACCGCGGGCATTGCCGGGAGCGATGCCACGGGTTTCGTCGATCCAGGCCCCACCGCAGTCGCCATACACGCCGGTGGTGGAGGCATAGACCAGGGCCTGCGGCAGCGTGCGCCGTGCCAGGGCCTGCAGCAGGTGTTCGGTGCGCGGATCGCGCCACCAGGCCTGGGGGCCCGCCCCTTCCGTGGGCGGCGGCGCCAGGTGCAGCACACGCTGGGCCAGACCGGCCAGCCGGGCCAGGGTGGCCGGCTGGTCCAGATCGCCCACCAGGGGCTGCACGCCGGCGGCGCGCAGCAGGGGCGCCCGGTCGCTGCTGCTGGTCAGCGCCAGCACGCGCGGGCCGTGGCGGCCCGTGCCGCCGGCCTGCAGGGCACGCACCACGCGCAGGCCCACGTCACCACAGCCCACGATCAGCAGGCGCTGGCGGCGAAAGCGCGCTGGCAGCGCACCGAGAGGATTTTGGTTTGAAGGCACAATGGAAGGTTGTTTTTTCGCGCGAGGTTTTCACGCATTGCAAAAGGCAGGCGCAGCAGCAGCCCCTGCCCGTGACAGCCGCCAAGGATAGCCAAAACCCATGACCGATACCGCCAGTTCCACCCACCAGATTTCCGTCCAGCCCAGTGGCCGCCAGTTTGCCACCCAGGGTGCAGAGACCATTCTGGCCGCCGCCATCCGCAGCGGCGTGGGCCTGCCCTACGGCTGCAAGGACGGCGCCTGCGGCTCGTGCAAGTGCAAGAAGCTCAGCGGCAGTGTGGTGCATGACACCCATTCCGACAAGGCGCTGACACCGGCCGAAGAGGCCGATGGCTATGTGCTGACCTGCCGCGCCACGCCCCTGAGCGATGTGGTGCTGGAGTCGCGCCAGGTCACCGACGTGAATGCCTACCCCATCAAGAAGCTGCCGGTGCGCGTGGCGGGTCTGACCCCGATGTCGCACGATGTGATGCAGCTCAAGCTGCAGCTGCCGGCCGCCGAGAAGTTCCGCTACTACGCCGGCCAGTACATCGAATTCATCCTGCGCGACGGCAGCCGCCGTGCCTATTCCATGGCCACCGCCCCGCACCTGCAGGAAACGGCCCCCGGCGTGGAGCTGCACATCCGCCACATGCCGGGCGGCAAGTTCACCGACCATGTGTTCGGCGGCATGAAGGAAAAGGAAATCCTGCGGGTGGAAGGCCCGTTCGGCAGCTTCTTCCTGCGCGAGGACTCGGCCAAGCCCATCGTCCTGCTGGCGTCGGGCACCGGTTTTGCGCCCATCAAGGCGCTGCTGGAACACATCCAGCACCAGGGCATCACCCGCCCTGTGGCCCTGTACTGGGGCGGTCGCCGCCCGGCCGACCTCTACATGCACAGCTGGCTGCTGGAACTGGCTGCCGCCCTGCCCACGCTGACCTATGTGCCGGTGGTCTCCGACGCCCTGCCCGAAGACACCTGGACCGGCCGCAGCGGCTTTGTGCACCAGGCCGTGCTGGACGACTTTGCCGACCTGTCCGGCCATGAGGTCTACGCCTGCGGCGCCCCCATCGTGGTGGATTCGGCCCGCGCCAGCTACACCAGCCAGCGCGGCCTGCCGGAGGAAGCCTTCTTCGCCGACGCCTTCACCTCGGAAGCCGACAAGTAAGCCCGGCAGCCCGGCCGGGGCACGCACCCCGGACCGGCTGCGCCAGACCTGTGGCACCTGGGCCTCGCCCGGTGTGCACGGAAATGGGCTCTGTGTTAGCGCGCACGATTCCGCACCACTGCAGTGCATTTGTGCCGCACAGCACCTGCATGACCACCATTCATGCAAGAAAACGCAGAAATGCAACCATGCGAAACATGGTCACGCAATTTTTTTGCACAATACCGTCACCATGATGAAGCGTAGAACCCTTGCCCTGGCCACCGCAGCTTTCGCTGCGACCGCATTCGCCCCCCTGGCCCAAGCCTTTGGCACCCAACAACAGCCCATCCGCCTGATCGTGCCGTTTGCACCCGGCGGCCCGCTGGATGTGACCTCGCGCGCACTGGCCGAAAGCGTGCGCAACACCCTGGGCACCGTGATCATCGAGAACAAGGCCGGTGCCGGCGGCAACATTGGTGTGGACGCCATTGCCAAGGCCGCTCCCGATGGCCTGACCATCGGTCTGGCAACCACGGCCACCAACGCCGTCAACCCCTGGCTCTACACCAAGCTGCCGTTCGACGCCGAGAAGGACTTTGTCGCCATCACCCAGATGGTGCGCGTGCCCAATGTGCTGGTGATGAATGCCGCCCGCGCCGAGCAGCTGAACATCCATTCCGTGGCGGACCTGATCAAGTACGCCAAGGCCAATCCCGCCAAGCTGAACTACGGCAGCGGCGGCAATGGCAGCGCCGGCCACCTGGCAGGTGAGCTGCTCAAGCAGCGTGCCGGCATCCACGCCCTGCACATTCCCTACCGCGGCGCCAACCCCGCCCAGCTGGCCTTGCTGGCGGGCGAAGTGGACTTCAACATCGACAACCTGGCCGCTGCCGCTCCCAACATCAAGAGCGGCAAGCTCAAGGCCCTGGCCGTGACGTCGCTGCTGGCCTCGCCCATGCTGCCCGATGTGCCGCCGCTGGCCGCCACGCTGCGCGGTTTTGCGATTGACACCTGGTGGGGCCTGATTGCCCCAGCGGCCACCCCCAAGGATGTGGTGGCCAAGCTGAACAAGGCCTTCACCGATGCCCTGAACACGCCCGAAACCCAGACCCGCTTCAAGACCCTGCTGGCCGAGCCCGTGGCCACCACACCCAAGCAGTTCGAGGACTTCATGGCCGCCGAACGCGCCAAGTACAAAGGCCTGGTGGCCGCTTCCGGCGCCAAGGTGGACTGAACTCCGGCCCTCTGCCCTGCAGCCTGCACGGCTGCTTCAAAGACAACGCCCTGGGTGCCCGCACCGCAGGGCGTTTTTGCAGGTACGGCGTAAGGTACCGTGCCGTACCCTGCCACGGGCCTCTGCGCACCGCCTGAGCGCAGAGGCAGGCACCTGCAGCACGGCCTCGAACGGCCAGGCTACATCAGTTGCACGGCATGGCGCTGTGGCAGCAATGCCTGCCGCTGCTCCACGATTTCCAGCATCGCGCCCAGCACGCAGTCGCATTCGCCCTCGCCCAGCGGCAGCGACAAGGCCATCATCCCGCGCCGCGCCAGGAAGATGCCACGCGCCATCAGGTCGAAGAACAGCAGATCTTTCACGCGCGGGTCGCAGCCAGCCAGGTCGCCCGCGTTGCGGATGGGCCGGTCAGTGGCATGCAGCGTCAGCAGCGACCCCAGGCCCGTGGCCTGCAAGGCCACGCCTTCGTAGGCGAACAGGGCATTCAGCCGCTCGCGCAGGTGGTCACCCCGCGCGTTCAGCGCATCCAGGGCCTCGGCCGTCAGCACCCGGGACAGGGCGGCATGGCCTGCGGCCATGCTCAGCACATTGTTGTTGAAGGTGCCGGCATGGGCCAGCGCATCGCTGCGGCGCGGATCGAACCGGTCCATCACGTCGGCGCGTCCGCCGAATACGCCGAACGACAGCCCGCCGCCCAGGTATTTGCCCGCGGTGGTCAGGTCCGGCGTGATGTCCAGCAGCGCCTGCCGCCCACCAAAGGACAGGCGCGAGGTCATCACCTCGTCCAGGATCAGCAAGGCATTGCAGTCGCTGGCCAGATCCCGCAGCCCGCGCAGGAAGGCCGGTGTGCCGGGAATGCAGCCGCCCGAGCCCAGCATGGGCTCCACCAGGATCGCGGCCAGATCGGCGCCATGCCGGCGCACCAGCGCCGTGGCGTGTTCCAGATCGTTGTAGGGCGCCACCAGCCAGTCGTGGGGCACATTGACCGGCGAGCCACCGCCCGCAAAGCTCAGCACGCCGCCGTGGTAGGCGCCGTCGAACACCATCACCTTGCGCCGGCCGGTATGCACGGTGGCGGCGGCCAGGGCCATCAGATTGGCTTCGGTGCCGGAATTGGTGAAGCGCATCAGTGCCATGGAGGGAAAGCGGCGCTGGATCTCCTGCCCCAGCCGCGCCTCCCGTGCCGTGTGGGAGGACAGGTTGAGCCCGCCCACCAGCGCTTCCTGCACGGCAGCGCGCACGGTCTTGTCAGAGTGACCGAAGAGGCCGGCGGTGAATTCGCCCAGGGTGTCGATGTAGACATGGCCATCCGCATCCCAGAGCCAGCAGCCTTCGCCGCGCACCATGGTCAGGGGAAAAGGCGGGTGGTAGAGCACCGAGCGGGTGTTGCCGCCGGGCAGCACATGGGCCGCCACCTCGCACAAGGTCTGGCTGCGCGGGTTGTGAGCCACATAGTCGGCCACCGCTGCGTGCAGGGCCACATCCAGAGCGTTGTGCACAGACATGGTGATTCTCCTGAAGCCAGCACCCGGCACAGCCCGCCGGTGGGGGCGTGCCCCGTCACTGGCGCCTGCGCGATCTCCCGCCATTAGGCGCCTGTGCGGCGCACAGCGCCAGTCGGCCCCTGTCCAATCACCCACTGCCAGGCGTGGCATTGCTGGCCGGATCGGGCGCAAGGCCCTCCTGCGCTGTGCCAGCAGCTATGTATTCCGGTAGCGGTCGGACGTACGGCACATGCCCCTCTGGCAGCGACAGCGCCCAACCAGCACCGGAGGCACACCATGCAGCGCGCACCGGCGCCGGATTTCCCCTAAAAAAGCTGCCCAAGGGCGCGGAGCGCCTTTGGGCAGCCATGGAGCCTGCAAGCGGGGGCTTCAGTGCGGTGTGGTCCCCTGCGGGCACCAGTCGGCCGCAGCCTGGAAGCGGTCGATGCGCTGCTCCGCCACGGCGGCCAGCTGAGCGGCGGAGACACGTTCCGGCGCCAGCTCGGCCAGCGGCTGCAGCACAAAGGCACGTTCGGTCAGGCGGGGATGGGGAATGGTCAGCACCGGGCTGGCAATCTGCTGGTCGCCATAGAGCAGCACGTCCAGATCCAGGGTGCGCGGGGCGTTGCGGTAGGGGCGCTCGCGCCCGGCAGCCAGCTCGATGGCTTGCAGCGCGTGCAGCAAGGCCAGGGGCGCCAGCGCTGTCTGCAGCGCCACCACGGCGTTCAGGTAGTCCGGCCCGCCGGCATCCACCGGCGCACTGACATACAGCGACGATACGCCGACCACCTGCGTGTCGGGCAACAGGGCCATGGCCTGCACGGCCTGGGCCAGGGCCTGGCCCCGGTCCCCCAGATTGGCGCCCAGGCCGATGAAGGCGAGCTGCGCGGGTTGGGTGGACGGGGATGGGGACGGGCTGGCGGCCGCCACGCTCACTCGCCTGCGGCCTCGGCACCGCCTGCGCCGGCGGGCTTGCGGCGGCGACGGCGGCGCTTCTTGGCCGGGGCATCGCTGTCGCCCAGCAGGGCATCCAGCGTGTCGGCGCCCGGAGCAGCCGGGGCGGCCGCGGGGCCGCCTTCGGCTGCCGCAGCGGCCTTCTTGGGTGCACGGCGGGCGGGTGCGGGCGCCTGGCTCTTCTGGCGCTGGCGTTGTTCTTCACGGGCCTGGGCCACCAGGTCTTCGCGGCGGGCATCGTCGGCCTGCTGGAACTCCTGCCACCAGCTGGCCAGCGATTCCTCGACCTCGCCCACATCGGCGCGCAGGCGCATGAAGTCGAAACCTGCGCGGAAGCGGCCCTGGGCCACCATGCCGAACGGCGTGGACCCGGTGCGCTTGTCGAAACGCGGTTGCATGACCCAGATTTCGCGCATGTCGGCGGCCAGCTTGCCGCGGCCGGAGACATCGCCGATACGTTGGTCGAACACTTCGTCAATGGCTTCCTGCAGCGCCGGGAAGGCGTGGAAGCCCTTGTTCAGGCGCTTTTCCCAGCCGGTCTTCACGTCCTGCCACAGCACGCAGGCCAGCAGGAAGCTGGGCGCCACGGGCTTGCCTTCGCCGACGCGGCGGTCGGTGTCGGTCAGTGCGGCGGTGACGAAGGGATGGGCGGCGCGCTCCACCACCACATCCAGCAGCGGGTAAATGCCTTTTTCCAGGCCCAGCTTCTTGAGCTGCTCGACGGACGACAGCGCATGGCCGGTCTGCAGCAGCTTGAGCATTTCGTCGAACAAACGGCTTTGCGGCACTTCCTTGAGCAGCGGCTCGCATTCGAGCAGCGGCTTGGCGGTCTTGGGCTCGAGCTTGAAGCCCAGCGGCGACAGCTTGGCGGCAAAGCGCACGGCACGGATGATGCGCACCGGGTCTTCGCGGTAGCGCGTGGCCGGGTCGCCGATCATGCGCAGCATCTTCTTCTGCGCGTCCTGGATGCCCTTGTGGAAGTCCACCACGACCTGGGTTTCCGGGTCGTAGTACATGGCGTTGATGGTGAAGTCGCGGCGCGTGGCATCCTGGTCCTGCGGACCCCAGACGTTGTCGCGCAGCACCCGGCCGCTGGCATCCACCGCATGCTGCATGTGGGCCAGCGCGGCCTTGCTGGTGCGCTCGTTGCCGCTGACCTGCTCGGCCAGGCTGTTGTCCAGGAAGGCGCGGAAGGTGGAGACCTCGATCACTTCGTTCTCGCGGCCGCGGCCATAGACCACGTGCACGATGCGAAAGCGCTTGCCGATGATGAAGGCGCGGCGGAACAGGTTCTTCACCTGCTCGGGCGTGGCGTCGGTGGCCACGTCAAAGTCCTTGGGGCGCAGGCCCAGCAGCAGGTCGCGCACGGCGCCGCCAACGATGTAGGCCTCGTAGCCGGCATCCTTGAGCGTGCGCACCACGTCCACGGCGCGGCGGTCCACCAGCTCGGGATCGATGCCGTGCACCTCGGCCGGCACGTCCTCGCGCTTGCCGAATTGCGGCTTGCGCGAACGGGTGGCGGCCGGGGCCTTGCCCAGCAGTTTGTCGATAAAGGTTTTGATCATGGTGTCTCGGTAAACAGGTCCAGCACGCGCCAGCCACGCTCCTGGGCCAGGGCGCGCAAGCGCGTATCAGGATTGGTGGCGACCGGATGGTCCACTTTCTCAAGCAGGGGCACGTCGTTCATGGAGTCGCTGTAGAACGTGGTCTCCACATCGCCCCAGGACAGCCCCCGTGCCGCCAGCCAGGCGTCCATGCGCACCACCTTGCCTTCGCGCATATTGGGGATGCCGTCGATCTCGCCGGTGAACCAGCCCTGGGCGTCGCGCGCCAGCGAGGTGGCCACCAGCTCCTGCACGCCAAAGGCTTCGGCGATGGGGCGGGTGACGAATTCATTGGTGGCCGAGGTGATGACCACGGTATCGCCCGCATCCAGGTGGCCTTGCACCAGCTGCAGGGCGGCCGGCGTCATGGCCGGGCGGATCACCTCGTCCATGAAACGTGCATGGGCCGCCGCAGCGGCTTCGGGTCCGCGCTGCACCACGGCGGCGGTGGCAAAGCGGACGTAATCGGGCACATCCAGGCGGCCAGCCAGGTAGTCGGCAAAGAATTCGTCGTTGCGGCGGCCGAATTCGGTGCGGTCGCACCAGCCGATGGCAATGGAGAATTCGCCCCAGCCGTGGTCAGAATCCAACGGCAGCAGCGTGTGGTCAAGATCGAACAGCGCCAGCCGGGGGCGCTGCGGTGCAGTGGGTGCGGACATGGTGTCGAAAGAAGTTGCAGGTTGCGGCGAAATGGCCATGGCCTACTCGGTTTCCAGCATGGTCTTGAGCAGCGGAATGGTGATGGCGCGCTTGTTGCGCAGCGCAAAACCGTCCAGCATGCCCAGCAGCTGCATCAGGCTGCCCAGATCGCGCGAGAAGCGATTGAGCATGTAATCCATCACATCATCGCTCAGGAAGACGCCGCGTGCATCGGCCTCCTGGCGCAGGACGGCCCGGCGTTCGGGCTCGTCCAGCAGGTGCAGCTGGAACACATGGCCCCAGCCCAGGCGGCTGCGCAGGTCGTCGCGCAAGGTCAGATCGGCCGGCGGCGCATCGCCTGCGGCCAGCACCCAGCGCGGTGAGCCGGACGGCGGAGCAATCGCATTGACGAACCAGTTGAAGGCCCGGGACTGCTGCATGGGGGTGTACAGGTGCACATCGTCCATGATGACGGCGGCCCAGCGCTCATCGAATTCCGGGGGGAAGCCGGTGCTGGCATCCATCCAGCCCACTTCGGCGCCCTGCTCGCGCAGCGCTGCGTACACCGCCTTGAGCAAATGGCTTTTGCCCGAACCGGAGACGCCCCACAGGTAGGTGGGCACCGGGGCGCGGGCGGCATCCGAGGACAGGCCTTCGCCCACCCAGGTGCGCAGATGCTGCACCACGGCGGCGTTGCTGCCTTCGTAGAAACGCGACAGCGAAGGGCCGGTCGCCAGGCCGATGTCCAGAGCCAGCTGCTTCATCGCGGCCATGCGCAGGCCTCCTCCCGGGGAAGGACCGACAGGGTCCAGACGATCAAAGCAGGCACAGACAAGGGTGGCAGCATTCCAGACAGAACAAGGGACAGGCAGTGCGCCCCACCGAAGCAGAGCGTCTTGCACACAACCCGTAACAAGGCTGCGCTGGGGGATTTTAGACCGTAGCGCACGACCCCATGGACAGAAGGCATGCAACGCAGGGCTGGCGACAAGGACAAAAGGCCTTGCAAACGCCGTACCTCCAGCCCGGTGAATGGGGTCTCGCCTTAGAATCAGCAGATTCAGCCCGCCCCAGGGCATCTCCTGCACTGACGACCCCATGAGCTCCTCCACCTCTGCCTCCACCCCCATTTCCTACAAAGACGCTGGCGTTGACATCGATGCGGGCGACGCCCTGGTCGAGCGCATCAAGCCGCTGGCCAAGAAGACCATGCGTGAAGGCGTGATGGCAGGCATCGGTGGCTTCGGCGCCCTGTTCGAAGTGCCCAAGCGCTACAAGGAACCGGTGCTGGTCTCCGGCACCGACGGCGTGGGTACCAAGCTCAAGCTGGCGTTCGAGTGGAATATGCACGACACCGTCGGCATCGACCTGGTGGCCATGAGCGTGAACGACGTGCTGGTGCAAGGCGCCGAACCCCTGTTCTTCCTGGACTACTTTGCCTGCGGCAAGCTGCATGTGGACACGGCCGCCGCCGTGGTGGGCGGCATTGCCAAGGGTTGCGAGCTGTCCGGCTGCGCCCTGATCGGCGGCGAAACCGCTGAAATGCCCGGCATGTACCCCGACGGCGAATACGACCTGGCCGGCTTTGCCGTGGGCGCGGTCGAAAAGTCCAAGATCCTGACCGGCCAGAACGTGAAGCCCGGTGACCTGGTGCTGGGCCTGACCTCGCACGGCGTGCACTCCAACGGTTTCTCGCTGGTGCGCAAGTGCATCGAGCGCGCCGAAGCCAACGGCACGGTGCCTGCCACGCTGGACGGCAAGCCTTTCAAGGCCGCCATCATGGAACCCACCCGCCTGTACGTGAAGAACGTGCTGGCCGCGCTGGAGCAGCACCCCATCAAGGCCCTGGCCCACATCACCGGTGGCGGCCTGCTGGAAAACATCCCCCGCGTGCTGCCCGAAGGCACGGGCGCCGACCTGAAGGCCGGCAGCTGGCCCCAGACCGAGCTGTTTGCCTGGCTGCAGACAACCGCCGGCATTGACGATGTGGAAATGAACCGCACCTTCAACAACGGCATCGGCATGGTGCTGGTCATCGACGCCGCACACGCTGAAGCCACTGCGGCCACGCTGCGCGGCCTGGGCGAGACGGTCTACCAGATCGGCCAGATCGTCGAGCGCAGCGAAGGCGCTGCCGTTCAGGTTCGCTGATCGCGCAGCAGACAGCAGCAGGGCGCGGACACCATGGGCCAGAACTCTTCCCAGCTTCCCAGCATTTGTCCTTCCCTGCCCCCCACGCCGCCACGCGGCGTAGTGATCGCCAGCTATCTGCTGATGGCAGGTGCCTTGCTGCTGGTGATGTGGCGTGGCCTGCTGCCCGGCCTGCTGTGCGCCTGCGTGGGCTTTCTGCTCACCCGTGCGCTGGCCGGCGGCATCACCCGGCTGCAGCGCCGCCCCCAGGGCGCCATGCCCGAGCGCTGGGTCCAGAACCTGGCGGCCGGCATCATCATGCTGGCGCCGCTGCTGCTGCTGACCGGCGCCCTGACCCACACCCGCAGCTACATCGTCGACGCTCCCCAGCAGTACCGCGAACTGCTGGACTACCTGGCACGCACGGTGCTGGAACTGCGCGACAAGCTGCCCCATGACCTGACGGCCCAGCTGCCCCAGGGCGCGGCCGAGATCCAGCACATCATTGCCAACTACCTGGCCAACAAGGCCGGCACCCTGGCCATGGCCGGCAAAGCCTGGCTGGCCGGCGTGCTGCACGCCTATGTGGGGCTGCTGATCGGCGCCCTGGCCGCCGTGCGTCCGCGCACCGTGCCGCACCATCCGCTGACCCAGGCCCTGCACCGCCGCGTGACGCTGCTGGGCGAGTCCTTCCGCCAGATCGTGGCCGCCCAGTTCTGGATTGCGCTGTTCAACACCTTGCTGACGGCGCTGTTCCTGCTGATCATCTTGCCGGTGTGGGACCTGTCCCTGCCCTACACCCCGGCCCTGATCACCCTGACCTTTGTGGCCGGCATGATCCCCATCGTGGGCAATCTGCTGTGCAATGTGGTGCTGACGGTGGTGGGCCTGTCGGTCTCCCCGATTGCCGCGGCCGCCTGCCTGGCCTTTCTGATCCTGATCCACAAGGCCGAATACGTGATCAACGCCAAGGTCATCGGCCAGCGCACCCACATGGCCGTGTGGGAGCTGCTGTCGGTGATGTTCGTGGCCGAATCGGTGTTCGGCCCCGCCGGCCTGGTGGCTGCTCCGTTGTTCTACGCCTACCTGAAAAAAGAGCTGCACGACGCGCGCATGATCTGAGGCAGCGCGCACACCCTGCTGCCTGCAACGCCGGGGCACAGAGCAACGTCCCATCCCTCCTGCCGCCTTTCCGCCACCAGGGCCGGTGGCACCGGAGCCTGCAGCGTGTTTTTTGCTGCGACCCCGCCTTCTCGCACCGAGGGAGCGGACCACCCACACACAAAAAAAGAGCAGTGCCTGTGCACTGCTCTTTATCTTTTGCTGTCCAAGGCTTTCACCTTCCAGCCCTTGCCGTCTGTGCAAGGGCTGCCCACCAACTCGCCAGCACCGACTCAGGAACTGGCACGCAGCTGGGCCAGTTGCTCTTCCACCATGTCCAGATCCTGCGCGGCCCCGGCGTGCTGGGCATAGGTTTGCAGATCCTGCATGGCGGCGCGGCGCTCACCACGCTCCATGCGCACCAGACCGCGATCGCGGTACTCGCCCCAGGCGGTGGGTGTCAGCGTGATCAGGCGGTTCATCACGGCCAGCGTCTGGGCCTCATCACCCTGCTGCTGGTGGATGTTCTTCAGGTTGCGCAGCATGCGCTCCAGAATGCCGCGGTGGCCGGCCGGTTGCAGGTACATGGCCAGCGGTGCCATGTCCTCCTGCTCCAGGCCCCAGGCCTGCTTGAAAGGCTCCAGGCGCTCGCCCAGCTGGGCATGCGACAGCCCCTGACCGGTCAGCGGATCCTGCACGATGATGCCTTCCTTGAGCTGCACCTTGACCAGGAAATGCCCCGGGAACGACACCCCGTGCGCCGTCAGGCCGATGCCATGGGCCAGCTCCAGCCACAGCACGCCCAGCGAGATGGGAATGCCGCGGCGCGTGTCCATCACCCGGTGCAGATAGCTGTTGTCCGGGTGGAAGAAGTCGTTGTGGTTGCCGGCATAGCCCAGGTCTTCGTAGAAGAACTGGTTCAGGATGGTCAGGCGCTGCAGGCCGTTGGCACCCCATGGCACGCAGTCGCGCAGCAGCTTGAGCGTGCGTTCGTACTGGTAGAGCGCGTCTTCGATATCCAGCTGCGGATCGGCATCCTGCCCCAGGCTGATGGCCGCCTCGAGCAGCAGGCGCGGCTCATCGCGGCGCACCAGGGTTTCAAAATATTCCAGGGGAGTAGGCAGTCCAAAATCAAGCGTCATTCGATTCACTTCACGCTGCTGAACACGGGATCACCGGCGCAACAGCTTGCGCAAGGGCAAGCCAGTCACTGCCAATACCCCGAAATACACACAGGAGGAGAGCGCCAACGCTCCCGCCATCAGGCCGGCGCGCTTCCATTCGCCCAGCGCCAGCCAGTCAAAAGATTGTGCAAACCACAGCAAGGGTACCGCCAGCAAAATGGCCGCCGCCGTGACCTGCATCAATAGTTTGCCCCAGCCCGGCGCCGGCACGAAGGCCTTGCGTCGGATAAGTCCTACAAGCAGCCAGGCGGCATTCACCAACGCCGCCAGCCCTATCGACAGTGCCAGGCCAGCATGGGCCAACCAGGGCACCATCAGCAAATTGAAAATTTGCGTCAACACCAGCACACAGATAGCAATCTTTACCGGGGTGCGGATGTCCTGGCTGGCGTAGTAGCCCGGCGCCAGCACCTTGATGGCCACCAGCCCCACCAGCCCCACGCCATAGCCGATCAGGGCGATGGCAATCTGTCCCACATCGCTGGCATGCAGGGCGCCGCGGTGGAACAAGGTGGCCACCAATGGCGTGGCAAAGGCCAGCAGCCCCACGCCACAGGGCACGGCCAGCAGCAGCACCAGGCGCAGGCCCCAGTCCAGCATGGCGGAGTATTTCTCGCTGTCCCCCGCCGCCTTGGCGGCAGCCAGCTGTGGCGTCAGCACCACCCCCAGCGCCACGCCCAGCATGGCCGTGGGAAATTCCATCAGGCGGTCCGCATAGAACAGCCAGGTCACACTGCCCGGCGCCAGGTGCGAGGCGATCTGGGTGTTGATCATCAGGCTGATCTGCGCCACGCCGACGCCCAGCAGCGCTGGGCCCATCAGGCGCAGGATGCGGCGCACCCCGGCATCGCTCCAGGCCTGGCGTATGGCCGACCACGACATGCCGATGCGCGGCAGCAGGCCTAGGCCGCGCAGTGCGGGAATCTGCACCCCCAGCTGCAGCACGCCACCCAGCATCACCCCGGCGGCCATGGCATAGATCGGTTCGATCCCGCGCGACTGGAAGTACGGTGCCAGCCACCATGCCGTCGCAATCATGCTGAGGTTGAGCAGCACCGGCGTGGCCGCCGACACCACAAAGCGCCGCCAGGTGTTCAGCACCCCGGCCGACAGCGCCACCAGCGACATGAAGCCGATATAGGGAAACATCCAGCGCGTCATCTGCACGGCCGCATCCATGCCACCGGGGTCCTGCTCCAGCCCGCTGGCCAGCAACCACACCAGCGCCGGGGCACCGACCACGCCCACCACACACACCACCAGCAGCACCCAGAACAGCACTGTGGCCACATCGGAGATCAGCGCCCGCGTGCGCTCCTCGCCTTCCTGGGCCTTGGTGCTGGCCAGCACCGGCACAAAGGCCTGGCTGAAGGCCCCTTCGGCAAACAGCCGGCGAAACAGATTGGGAATGCGAAAAGCGACATTGAAGGCATCCGTCAGGGCATTGGCCCCGAACATGGAGGCCATGATCAGATCGCGCAGCAGGCCTGTGACGCGGGAGGCCAGCGTGAACAGGGAAACGGTGGAGGCAGCTTTGAAGAGTGACACCCCGGCAGTGTAGCGAGAGCGCACACCCACTGCCGGCACCCGGGCTGTGCCACGTGCCGCCGTGCATGCCCACCAGCCTGGCGCCGGCCCTTCGGAGGCGCGGAACCCAGGGGACCGCCGGGAATGCTATACTGCTCGGCTTCGCTGGCATCATCCCAGACACACTCAAGGAATATAGATCATGGCAACCAAAGCCAAAAAGAACCCCCGCCTGGCCTCCGGCCGCAAGCGCGCTCGCCAAAACGTCAAGCTGAACGCAGCCAACACCTCGCTGCGTTCCAAGTACCGCACCGCTGTCAAGAACGTCGAAAAGGCTGTTCTGACCGGCGACAAGGCCAAGGCCACCGAACTGTTCGCCAAGGCACAATCCGTGCTGGACACGATTGCCGACAAGGGCATCTTCCACAAGAACAAGGCTGCTCGCGATAAGAGCCGCCTGTCCGCCAAGGTCAAGGCCCTGGCCGCCGCCTAAAAGTCACTTTAGGCATCGCACGGATGGCTCCGGCCATCTGCTGTTTGCTTCGGTGCGCTGCCAGCGAAACAAAAAAACCGCCCTCGGGCGGTTTTTTTGTGCCTGCATGCTTTGTGGGTCCGCAATGGGCCAGGGCTGCTGGGATGGTGACCCTCCCCTGGCTGCAGGGCATTCCCCCTCAAAAAATTGCGGCCATAAAAAAAGGCTTCCTGCGGAAGCCCTCGGTCTGTTCTGTCGCCTCAAAAGGCCGTGGTCAGGCCTCGGGCGCATCCGGCAGCGTGCACGCCTCCACCACCTGCAGGCGGTTGTCCTTGGCAAAGTTCAGCACGAAATCCCAGGCCATGGGCTCATGGGCGCGCAGGTCGGAATGGATGATCACGCACTTGACCCCGTCGATCGAGGTGGGCACGCACCAGGGCGAGTAGCTGAGGTGGCTGCCGCGCGTGGCGCCACCAGGCCGGAACTGGCTCATCACCCCTGCCAGGCGCTCGGCCCAGTCACTGGGGCGGAAGGTTTTTCCATCCAGGGTGACACCCTGGATAAAGAGTTCTTTGGAGGTAGGGGAGACCATCGGATCGATTTCTAAGAGAGACAGGCCACAACTGCAGGATCGCCGCCAGGTGTGCCAAGCCCTGGGATTCTAGCTCTTATACAAGACCGGCCTTATTGCGCGGCAGCTACCCGACCAGAACCTGGGTGCGTTCGCATGGCTGTGATGCGCAATCCTCAACTCTCGCACAGCACGCGCACTCTAGAATTGCGCTTTGCCAACCTGGCGCTCCATCGTGCAGCAAGTATCCAAAATACTAGCAAGATATGCGCCACCACTGCTTTGTCAGGAGAGTATTCATGACCGCTCACATCGAGGCAACCTCGCCCCACGTAATGAACACCTATGGCCGCGTTCCCATCGCGCTGGAACGAGGCCAGGGCTGCCGCGTGTGGGATGTGAACGGCAAGGAATACCTGGACGGTCTGGGTGGCATTGCCGTCAACACCCTGGGCCACAACCACCCCAAGCTGGTGCCTGCGCTGCAGGAGCAGATTGCCAAGCTGATCCACACCAGCAACTACTACCACGTGCCCGGCCAGGAACAGCTGGCCCAGATGCTGACCGAGCGCGCCCAGATGACCAATGTGTTCTTCTGCAACACCGGTCTGGAAGCCAATGAAGCCGCCATCAAGATCGCCCGCAAGTACGGCGTGGACAAGGGCATCGAAAAGCCGGTGATCGTGGTCTATGACCATGCTTTCCATGGCCGCTCCATTGCCACCATGACCGCCACCGGCAACCCCAAGGTTCGCAACGGCTTCGGCCCGCTGCTGGATGGCTTCATCCGCGTGGCCCCCAACGACATCGAAGCCCTGAAGGTGGCCACCGCCGGCAACCCCAACATCGTGGCCGTGATGATGGAGCCCATCCAGGGCGAAGGCGGCCTGCACCCGATGCGCGCCGACTACCTGAAGGAAGTGCGCGCCCTGTGCGACGCCAACGAATGGCTGCTGATGCTGGACGAAGTGCAGGCCGGCATGGGCCGCACCGGCAAGTGGTTTGCCCACCAGTGGTCCGGCATCGTGCCGGACGTGATGACCCTGGCCAAGGGCCTGGGCTCGGGCGTGCCCGTGGGCGCCGTGGTCACCCATGGCAAGGCCGCCACCGTGCTGCAGCCGGGCAACCATGGCTCCACCTTCGGTGGCAACCCGCTGGCCATGCGCGCCGGTGTGGAAACCATCCGCATCATGGAAGAAGACAAGCTGCTGGACCATGTGACCGCCGTGGGCGAACACCTGAAGGCCAAGCTGCAGTCCGAACTGGGCAGCATCCCCGGCTTTGTGGAAGTGCGCGGCCAGGGCCTGATGATCGGCGTGGAGCTGTCCAAGTCCTGCGGCCAGCTGATCGGCCAGGCGGCCGAAGCCGGTCTGCTGATCAGCGTGACCGCCGACACCGTGATCCGTCTGGTGCCGCCGCTGATTCTGACCACCGCCGAAGCCGACGAGCTCGTCACCCGCCTCAAGCCGCTGGTGCAAGCCGTGCTGGCAGCCTGAACGCGTTAGGATGGACTGCATGAAGCATTACCTGCAATTTAGCGACTTCACCGCCGACGAGTACGACTACCTGCTGGCCCGCGCCGCCCTGATCAAGAAAAAGTTCAAGGGCTACGAGAAGCACCACACGCTGAGCGACCGCACGCTGGCCATGATCTTCGAGAAGGCCAGCACCCGCACCCGCGTGAGCTTTGAAGCCGGCATGTACCAGCTGGGCGGCTCCGTGGTGCACCTGACCACGGGCGACAGCCAGCTGGGCCGCGCCGAGCCCATCGAGGACAGCGCCCGCGTGATCAGCCGCATGACCGATCTGGTGATGATCCGCACCTTCGGCCAGGACAAGATCGAGCGCTTCGCCGAATACTCGCGCGTGCCCGTCATCAACGGTCTGACCAACGAGTTCCACCCCTGCCAGATCCTGGCCGACATCTTCACCTTCATCGAGCACCGCGGCTCCATCAAGGGCAAGGTGGTGGCCTGGGTGGGCGATGGCAACAACATGGCCAACACCTGGCTGCAGGCGGCCGATCTGCTGGGCTTCAAGGTGCACCTGTCGACCCCCGGCGGCTATGAAGTGGACGAACAGCTGGCCTTCAACGGCAAGCCCGTGCACCCTGGCTGCTATGAAGTCTTCAAGAACCCGCTGGACGCCTGCAAGGGCGCCGACCTGGTCACCACCGATGTGTGGACCAGCATGGGCTACGAGGCCGAGAACGAAGCGCGCAAGAAGGCCTTTGCCGACTGGTGCGTGGACGCCGAGATGATGGCCGCCGCCAAGGCCGACGCCCTGTTCATGCACTGCCTGCCCGCCCACCGCGGCGAGGAAGTGGAGGCCGACGTCATCGACGGCCCGCAATCCGTCGTCTGGGACGAAGCAGAGAACCGCATGCATGTGCAAAAAGCACTGATGGAATACCTGCTGCTGGGCCGCCAACCCGGCTGATCCGCCACGCCCGGGCTCACCTGCATACCCCTACACCATGCATTCGAGCCCCGGCACACCACACCGCCTGCAGGCCTTGCGCCGGCTGGCGGTATTTTTTTGGCCGCTGCGCCCCAGCCTGGGGGACGCACGCTACGGCCAGTGCGGCGGTGCACAGGCCCTGCGCCAGCCGCACATTGCACGCCACAGCCGCGTGCCCTCCGTCTATGGGCCGCGCAAGCGTTTTGCGGCCCGGGTGCGCGCGCTCTATGTGCGCATCCACACCTTCTATCTGAAGTTTCTTCAAGGCCACACCTAGTGGGCCGCAAGCGGTCACGCCCCCGGCGTGGCCTTTGCTTTCCCTGTGACAGGCGGCTTTCCGGCGCGGAAAGGCTGCCGGTTGCCTGTGCCCCGATCCTGAAGAAACACGATGAGCCAATCCCTCCACCCTTGCGTGACCTGCGGCGTGTGCTGCACCAATTACCGCGTGGAATTTTCCGTCTACGAGCTGCAATCCATGGGCGGCACCGTGCCCGACCACCTGGCCCATGAAGTGCCCGGCAAAGGCAACCGGGCCCGCATGAACGGCACCGAAAAACACCCGGTGCGCTGCGTGGCCCTGACCGCCCTGCCCCACCTGGGCGAGAACTGCGTGGGCTGCGGCATTTACGAGCAGCGCTCACGCCCCTGCCGCGACTTCCCGTTTGCCTCCTACGGCTGCCACGACACCCGTGCCAAGTTCGGCCTGCCAGCGCTGAGCGAGGAAGACGTGGCCCCCTGGCTGGAAACCGCCTGAAGGCGCAGGCGCGGCACTGGCCGGCCTCCTGGTTGGTGCAGGTGGCGGCAGGAGCCGCTTTCCCGTCACTTCCGTGCTTTTCTGCACCGCAAGCCGCTGCCGGTGGGCACAGACAGCTCGTGTTCTTGAAAAACCTGCCACGCCGCTTTACTGGCGTGCCCGCAGGCTGCGCCGGCGGCGCGCTGCAGGCACAATCCGCCACCCGCTTTTTGTAGCCGCCCGCCTGCCATGACCCACCCCTGCCTTGCCTGCGGCGCCTGCTGCGCCGCCTTCCGTGTGGATTTTTCGGTCTATGAATCCGAAGCCCATGGCGGACGCGTGCCGGCCGGGCTGGCCGACGAGATCACCGAGCACAGCTGCCGCATGCGCGGTACGGACTACGCCCGCCCGCGCTGCGCCGCACTGGTGGGCACGGTGGGCGAAAAAGCCCACTGCGGGATTTACGAGTGGCGCCCTTCGCCCTGCCGGGAATTTGCGGCCGGCTCCGATGCCTGCAACCGCGTGCGGCTGCGCATCGGCCTGCCGGCGCTGGAAAGCGGCCTGCTGTAGGCCACGCTCACCCTGCTGCGCCGCAGGGTGGACTGCAGGGGCTGCAAGCCCCTGGGGTGCGGTTTACGAGGGCTTGCGCGTGTCCGAGCAGCTGTCTCCGCCACAGGCGCTGCAGCCGCCGCAGCTGCCGCTGGACGCGGCCGGCGCCAGTGCCGGATGCACGCGCCCGGCACGTTGGCGCCAGCGGGCCGGCAGATAGCGCCACAGCAGCGAGCCAGCTGCCACGGCGACGATGATGCCCACAATGATTTCCTGCCACATGGCCTGACCTCCTTTAACCCCAGCCCAGCGCCACCGCCACCCGGTAGGTGACGAAACTGGCGGCATAGGCCAGGCCGAACAAATACGCCGTCATGATCAAGGGATAGCGCCAGCCATTGGTTTCCCGCTTGACCATGGCCAGCGTGGAAATGCACTGGGGCGCAAACACGAACCAGACCAGCAGCGACAGGGCCGTGGCCAGCGACCAGCTGCTGGCAATCAGCGGGCCCAGTTGCTGGGCCATGGCGTCGTCGCCCGCGGCCGACAAGGCATACACCGTACCCAGCGCACCCACGGCCACTTCGCGCGCGGCCATGCCGGGCACCAGGGCGATGGCGATCTGCCAGTTGAAGCCGATGGGCGCCAGCACCACTTCCAGCCAGCCGCCGATCTGGCCGGCAAAGCTGTAGCGGATGGCTGCCTCGGTCACCCCGTCCGGCGCCGACGGGTAGCTGGCCAGAAACCACAGCACGATGCTCACCGTCAGGATGATGCCGCCCACGCGGCGCAGGAAGATCAGCGCGCGTTCATACAGCCCCAGCACCAGGCTGCGCAGGCTGGGCCAGCGGTAGGCCGGCAGCTCCAGCATCAGCGGCGTGCGGGACTTGTCGGTACGGGCCAGCTTGGCCACCCAGGCCACCGCCATGGCACTGGCAATGCCGCCGATGTACAGCGCAAACAGCACCAGGCCTTGCAGATTGAAGATGCCACCCACGCTCTGTTCCGGGATGAAGGCCGCGATCAGCAGCGCATACACCGGCAGACGGGCCGAGCAGGTCATCAGCGGGGCAATCATGATGGTCAGCAGGCGGTCGCGCCAGCTGGGGATGGAGCGCGTGGCCATGATGCCCGGCACGGCACAGGCAAAGCTGGACAGCAGCGGAATGAAGGAACGCCCCGACAGGCCCACCGTGCCCATGATGCGGTCCAGCAGAAAGGCGGCACGCGGCAGATAGCCCGAGTCTTCCAGCACCAGGATGAAGAAGAACAGGATCAGGATCTGCGGCAGGAACACCAGCACCGCGCCAGTGCCGGCGATCACGCCCTCCACCAGCAGGCTGCGCAGCACGCCTTCGGGCATCACGCTGCCCACCCATTCGCCGACAAAGCCCACGGCGCTTTCGATGCCGTCCATCAAGGGCTCTGCCCAGCTGAACACGGCCTGGAACATCAGGAACAAGGTGGCCAGCAGCAGCAGCGTGCCCCACACCGGGTGCAGCACCACGGCGTCGATGCGGTCGTCCCGCTGGTTGTCCACCGGCGGCACCTGCACGGCGGCCTGCAGGATGGCGGTCACCTCCTGGTGCAAAGCCAGCAGGCCGGCACGGGTGTTGTGACCGGCTTGGGCCTGCGAACGGCCGTCCAGCGCCGGAGCCTGGAGCTGGTGGGCGGCATCGCTGTCCAGCCAGGCCAGCAGTTCCTGGGCGCCGTCCTGGCGCACGCCCACGCTTTCGAGCACTGGCACGCCCAGCGCGGCGCTGAGGCGGGCCTTGTCCACCACAATGCCCTGGCGGCGCGCCATATCGCTCATATTGAGCACCACCACCATGGGCAGACCCAGGGCGCGGGCTTCCAGCACCAGGCGCAGGTTCAGGCGCAGGTGGGTGGCATCGGTCACGCAGACCAGCAGTTCGGGCGGCGCCTCGCGCGCATGTTCGCCGGTGACGATGTCGCGGGTGATGCGCTCGTCTTCGCTGTGGGCATGCAGGCTGTAGGTGCCGGGCAAATCCAGCACCCGCACCCGCCGGCCAGCGGGGGTGTTCAACCAGCCCTCCTTGCGTTCCACCGTCACGCCGGCGTAGTTGGCCACCTTCTGGCGGGCGCCCGTCAGCAGGTTGAACAAGGCGGTCTTGCCGCAGTTCGGGTTGCCCAGCAACGCTGCCCGCAGGGGCTGTGCCCCGGTGGACGGCGCGGCAGTGGGGGTGATAGGGGTGATGGCAATGGGCTGCACGGTGGCGCCTTGCGGTGTGTTGTCGTCGCGCGCGTTCATGCTGCGGCCTCCACACTCACCCGCACCAGCGCGGCTTCCTGGCGCCGCAGCGCAAACGTGGCCTGGCCAATGCGCACGGCCAGCGGGTCTCCCTGCGGAAAACCGGTGGCGATGATGCGCACCGGCTCGCCCGGCAGAAAACCGATTTCCATCAGGCGCAGCAGCGCTTCCTGGCTGGCAGGTTCGTCGCTGGCCAGCAAATCCACCACCCGTGCCGGCACCTGCCGCGCGAGTTGGTCCAGGCCAATGGTGGCCGCTGCGCCGGAGGGCAAAGCAAAACTATTCATGAAACACGCAATCAATCGCTACTTATTCTCATTTTCACTCCAAACGCCCCGCTCTGTCTTGCGCCAGGACAGAACTGGAGTGTCAGCGGCCATCCTGTGAACAGGGCCATAGGGGCGGGAGCGCCCCATCCCGGGGCGTGCGCTCCCTAGCCACCGTGGCCGGCCGTGCGCAATTGCGTTCAATACAGATCCAGCGCCGCCGCGCACAGTGCGCCGCTGTGACCGAACTCCTTTCCCCCTCCCTGCTGTCTTCGCTGCTGGCCATGGCCAGTTTCGCCTTGGTGGGCGCCATCACACCCGGCCCGGTGAATGTGCTGGCCCTGCGCCATGGCAGCCAGGCGCCGCGCCATATTGCGCTGCTGTATGTGCTGGGCGCCAGCGTCAGCTACGCCGCCGTGGTCTGGTGCATGGGCCAGGGCGCCCGGCAACTGGTGGATGGGTTGCCGCGCCTGGCAGGCACCGCGCAATGGCTGTGCGCAGCCTATTTGCTGTGGCTGGCCTGGCGCCTGGCCCGCTCCGCCGCCCACCCCGCTGCTGCCGATGGCACCACCCCGCCCGTCCAGCCCACCCCGGCCGCCCAGGCCTTTGCCCAGGGTGTGGCAGTACAGACGCTCAACCCCAAGGCCTGGCTGTTTGCCCTGTCGGCGGTGGGCGTGTTTGCGCTGCCCAGTGCAAGGGGCGGCCCCGCAGCGCTGTACCTGCTGTGTGCCATCTCGCTGCTGGCCTGCCTGCTGGGCGTGGGTTGCTGGGCGCTGCTGGGGCGGGCGCTGACCGGCTGGTTGTCCACGCCCCGGCGCCAGCAGGCACTGCACTATGCCCTGGCAGCCCTGCTGGTGGCCAGCGTACTGGGCATGCTGGCATGATGCGCCGGACATGACGGCCCAGCCCCACCAGTTCCACCGCCACCCGGCCCTGCCCTGGGCCGAACTGCGCGTGAGCCGCCAGTCCCCCCACTGCTACCGGTTGCACACGCATGCGGAGTATTCGCTGGGCATCGTGGATGCCGGCAGCGCCGTGTTCCAGCACGCCGATGGCGCGCAGCCCATGGCGGCCGGCAGTGTGGTGCTGATCGAGCCCGGCGTCTGGCATGCCTGCAACCCGGCGCAGGTGGCAGCCTGGTCTTACCGCATGCTCTATGTGCAGGCCGACTGGCTGCACGCCCAGCTGGGGGTGGAGGGTCTGCGCTTTGTGCAACGCGCCCGGCACGATGCGGCCACCACAGCGGCGGTGCAGCGGCTGTGCCAAACCTTGCTGGAAGGCGATGCCGCGGCCTGGACGCAGGCACTGACCGCCCTGCTGCGCCAGCCCGCCATCACCCACCCGCTGGCAGCACCGCCGGCCCTTGCGGCCCGCGATGCGGCGGTGCACCACGCCCTGCAGCAGCTGCACCGCCAGCCGGATGCAACACCCAGCGTGCAGGATCTGGCCCGGGCCGAAGGCATGAGCGCCTCGCGCTTTATCCGCCACTTCAAGGCCGCCACCGGCGTCACGCCCGGTGCCTACCGCTTGAATCTGCGCCTGAACGGTGCGCGCCGGCTGCTGGCCGAGGGGGCGGCGCTGGCCGATGCGGCCCACGCCATGGGCTTTGCCGACCAGGCCCATCTGCAGCGCGCCTTCAAGGCCCACCATGCACTGACACCGGGGCGCTATGCCCAGGGGGCCCGGCCCTGAAACCGGTCTGCTGCGACGCTAAACCACCGCAGCAGACCCCGGCAATCCGCGAGCCCCGCCGTCGCCAGGCGCGAACACACCGATACTTGAGGGTTTTGGCACACCCTTTGAACGGAATCGACGCATGGCCGATTTTCAGCAGATCCAGCAACGCGAAACCGGCTTGCAGCAACACCTGACCAGCGCCCAGATGGTGATGATCGCCATCGGCGGCGCCGTGGGCACGGGCCTGTTCATGGGCAGCGCCTTTGCCATCGGCTTTGCCGGGCCGGCGGTGCTGGTCAGCTATGCGATTGGCGCCTTCATTGCCCTGCTGCTGATCGGCTGCCTGGGCGAGATGACGGTGGCCCACCCCACATCCGGCTCGTTCGGGGCCTACGCCGAGTACTACCTGGGCCCGATGGCGGGCTTTGTGGTGCGCTATGCCTACTGGGCCGCCCTGGTGCTGGCCGTGGGCATGGAGGTGACGGCCGTGGGCATGTACATGGCCTATTGGTTCAAGGAGGTGCCCCAGTGGGTCTGGGTGGGCCTCTTCTCGGCCGTGCTGATCGGCGTGAACCTGCGCAGCGTCAAGGTCTACGGCGCGGTGGAATACAGCTTCTCGGCCATCAAGGTGGCGGCCATCGTGGCCTTTGTGCTGATCGGCGCCTATGTGGTGTTCGGCACGTCCACACCCGGCATCGGCTTGGCCAATTACCAGCTGGGCGGCGGCTTCTGGGCCAAAGGGGCCTGGGGCATGTGGCTGGGTGTGATCGTGGCCATGTTCAGCTACCTGGGCGTGGAAGCCATTGCCGTGGCGGCCGGCGAGGCCCAGCACCCGCAGCAGGCGGTGCAGACCGCGATGAAGACCACGGTGCTGCGCCTGGTGCTGTTCTATCTGCTGACGCTGGCACTGATGCTGGCCATCGTGCCCTGGACCGATGCTGCCACCCAGACCAGCCCCTTTGTGCGGGTGATGCAGGTGCTGGACATTCCGTTCGCCGCCGGCGTGCTGAACTTTGTGGTGCTGGTGGCCGCGCTGTCGGCCATGAACAGCCAACTCTACACCACCTCGCGCATGATGTTCAGCCTGGCCCGCGCCAGCCAGGCGCCACGCGTGTTCGGTGTGACCAATGCCAACGGCGTGCCGGTGGCCGCCATTCTGGTGTCCAGCCTGGGCGCGGCCGTGGCCATGTTCATCAATGCCTTCTGGCCCAAGGAATCGTTCGTCTGGATGATGTCGATTGCCATGTTCGGCGCCATGTTCGCCTGGTTCATGGTGTTTGTCACCCACCTGGCGTTCCGCCGCCGCCGCATGCGCGAAGGGGCTCCGGCCATTGCCTTTCGCATGTGGGGCTTTCCGTGGCTGACGCTGCTGGGGGCCGTGCTGATGGGCGCTGTGCTGCTGACCACGGCCTTCACCCCCGCGTTCCGCCTGACGCTGGCCTTCGGTCTGCCCTGGCTGGCGGTGCTGGCCGGCCTGTACCTGCTGCGCCGCAACAAGGGCTGAACGCTGCAGCCCGGCCCAAAACCGACCATACTGCCCAGCCTGCGTCCGCCTCCGGTCGCAGGCTTTTTTGTTTGCTGCCATGACCGCTGACACCCAACGCCCCCTGTGGGACATCTCCCCCGCCATCCATGCCGCTGCACCGGTCTTCCCGGGGGACACGCCGTACAGCCAGCAATGGTGCGCCACCATCGGCCCGGGCTGCCCGGTGAATGTCAGCGCCATCACGCTGAGTCCCCATGTGGGTGCCCACGCCGATGCGCCGCTGCACTACGACCCGCAGGGCGCTGCCATCGGTGCGGTCGATCTGGCCCCGTTCCTGGGCCGCTGCCGCGTGATCCACGCCATCGATTGCGGCCCGCTGATCGAATGGCGGCACATCGCGCACGCCATCACGCCCGACCTGCCTGCGCGCGTGCTGGTGCGCACCTACCAGCAGGCCCCTGCCACCTGGGATGGCGCGCTGGCCGCCTATGCACCCGAGACGGTGCAGCGCCTGGCCGACCTCGGCGTGCAGCTGATCGGTATCGACACCGCCAGCATCGACCCGGCCAGCAGCAAGACCCTGGACAGCCACCAGGTCATCCGCCAGCGCCATCTGCGCGTGCTGGAGAACCTGGTGCTCGACGCGGTGCCCGCAGGCGATTACGAGCTGATTGCCCTGCCGCTCAAGCTCACCGAAGCCGATGCCTCCCCGGTGCGCGCCGTGCTGCGCGCCCTGTGATCTGCCCCTTCACATTCCAGCGAGAATCAGCGGCTCGCGCCACCCCCGTGCGCGCAAGCTGCCATCCGAAACGAGACAACGTTCCATGCCCCTGACCCTGCAAGACTGCCGCACCCTGGATGCCAACGATGCGCTGCGCCCGCTGCGCGCGCGCTTTGCCCTGCCCGAAGGGGTGATCTACCTGGACGGTAACTCCCTGGGTGCCCAGCCCAAGGCCGCCGCCGCCTGCGCTGCGCGGGTGGTGGAACAGGAATGGGGCCAGGGCCTGATCCGTTCGTGGAACAGCGCCGGCTGGATCGACCTGCCCCGGCGCCTGGGCGACCAGTTTGCCCCCTGGGTCGGCGTCGGCCCGGGCGAGCTGGTGTTCACCGACACCACCTCCATCAATCTGTACAAGGTGCTGACGGCCGCCGCCCGCATCGCCCAGGAAGACGCACCGGCGCGCAAGAAGCTCATCAGCGAACGCAGCAACTTCCCCACCGATCTGTACATCGCCCAGTCCGTCTGCCAGGAATATGGCCTGGAGCTGGTGCTGCTGGAGCCCGAAGAGATTGCCGCGGCCCTGCAGCCCGATGTGGCGATCTGCATGCTCACCCATGTCAACTACCGCACCGGCGCCATGCACGCCATGCAGGAGGTCACCGCCGCTGCACACGCCCAGGGGATTCTGTGCATCTGGGACCTGTGCCACAGCGCCGGTGCCGTTCCGGTGGACCTGCACGGCGCCAATGCCGACTTTGCCGTGGGCTGCAGCTACAAATACCTGAACGGCGGCCCCGGTGCGCCGGCCTTTGTCTGGGCCCATCCACGGCTGATCAACCGCTTCTGGCAGCCGCTGTCGGGCTGGTTCGGCCATGCCGCCCCCTTCCAGTTCACACCCGACTACCAGCCGGCCGCTGGCATCGACCGCTATCTGTGCGGCACCCAGTCGGCCCTGTCCCTGAGCGTGCTGCAATGCGGGCTGGATGTGTTCACCGAGGCCGAGCCGTATGGCGGCATGGCCACGCTGCGCCGCAAGTCGCTGGCACTGACCGATCTGTTCATGCAGCTGGTCCAGGAACGCTGCCAGGGCCACGGCCTGGGCTTTGCCACGCCCGGCGATCACGCCCTGCGCGGCTCCCAGGTCTGCCTGACCCGCAGCGAAGGCCTGGGGGTCGACGGCAAGGACAGCGGCGCCTACGCCATCGTCCAGGCCCTGATCGCGCGCGGCGTGATCGGCGACTTCCGCAAGGGCGACGGCGGCAAGCACCTGGACATTCTGCGCTTTGGTTTCACCCCGCTGTATGTGGGTTTTGAAGACGTGTGGCATGCCGTGGAGCACCTGCACCAAGTGCTGGAATCGGGGGAATGGCGCCAGCCGCAATTCAACCAAGTGCATGCGGTGACCTGAACCCATGGCCCAACGCATTGCCATCATCGACTTTGAAACCACCGGCATGAGCCCGGCGCACGGTGCGCGGGCGGCCGAGGTGGGGATTGTGCTGATCGAGGGCGGGCGCATCGTGGACCGCTACCAGAGTCTGATGAACACCGGGCAGCGCATGCCCTGGAGCATCACCCAGCTCACCGGCATCACCAATGCCATGCTGCAGGACGCCCCTGCGGCCGACACCGTGATGCGCGAAGCTGCCGCCTTTGTGGGTGACGCCCCCATGGTGGCGCACAACGCCTCGTTCGACAGCAAGTTCTGGGCGGACGAGCTGCAGCGCCTGGGTATCCCACCGCAACAGCCCTTCGCCTGCACCGTGCTGCTGTCGCGCCGCCTCTACCCCGAAGCGCCCAGCCATTCGCTGGGCCGCATCGTGCGCCACCTGCAACTGCCGCCTGCCGACAAGGCCCACCGCGCGCTGGCCGATGCCGAGATGACCGCCCACCTGCTGCTGCGCATGCAGGCCGATCTGCGGCAGCGCTGGCACATCCCCGATGCCCACCACGCCCTGCTGCAGCAACTGCAGGTCTGCCAGAAGAAACACCTGGCGCTGCTGCTGCAGCGGCTATCGCAGGCACAGACGCAACCGCAGCTGCCTGGCCTGTAAGCGGCCCGGGTTTTCTGCCGGCCTAATAGGCCTTGGCCGACAGCGAGGCCCACAGGTGCGCCGCCACCAGCGCGCGCCAGGGGGCAAACGGCGCCAGCCAGTCACGCGCCTGGGCCTCGGTGACACGCTCCACGCCCTGCAGCCGGGCCAGGGCCTTGCGCACGGCCACATCGCCGTGCAGGCTGCCATCGGGCCAGCCCAGACCGCGCAGCAGCGTGTAGTGCACGGTCCAGGGACCGATGCCGGGCACGGCCAGCAGCTGCTGCATGGCCGCGTCCACGTCCGCCGCACGCATCGCGCCGGCATCGCTGGCCTGCACCCAGTCTTCCAGCAGCAGCGCCCCGCGGTCCACCTCGGCGGCCAGTGCCAGCAACGCCCGGGTCTTGGACTGGGAATAGCCGGCAGCGCGCAGCCCATCCGGCCCCAGTTGCGCCACCTGGGCCGCGCTGGGATAGGTCCACAGCCCGGGCGCTCCCGCATCGCCATGGCCATCCTGCGCCAGCGGCGTGCCTGCGGCGCGGATCAAGCGGCGGCGCAGCGCCACTGCCGCCGCCACACTGATCTGCTGGCCGGTGATGGCCCAGGTCAGCGCCTCCCAGGCCGTCGGGGCAGCCGGGACATGCAGGCCCTGCTGGGAACGCAGCAGCGGGCCCAGCAGCGGGTGATCGGCATGGGCGGCTTCCAGTGCCTCGGGCGGATAGGCCAGGCCCAGCATGCGGCGCACGGTGGCGGCCCAGCGGGCCTGGGTGCCGGCGTCGGTGCGCTGGTGCGCAGGCAGGTGCAAGGTGGCACGCACCTGCAGCGGGCCGGCCGTGGACGGGGCTGCAGACGGGGCTGCGGCCTCCCACACCAGCTCCATCCAGGCCGCCTGGCCTTCCCAGTCCAGCCCCTTGCGCAGGCGCGGCAGGCCGTCGGCCCCTTGCGTGATCTGCTCCGCCAGCTGCTCGGCATCGCGCTGGTGGAAGGACAGCACTTCCTGCGGCCGGTACAGCGCAGGCAGCGGCTGCACATGGTGCAGTGCCACCGGGATTTTCTGGGCAGATAAGGAAGGCATCTTGTGTGGCAGCCCGGCCCGCAGGCGGCTGCGTTGCTGGAAAAGGTTCAGAACAATCCGGGCAAGGCGACCCGCACATCGTGCCCAGCCTGGGCCGCTTCGCGCAGCAGCAGCGCGCGCTTGCGCTCCACGCCCCAGCGGTAGCCGGAGATGCTGCCATCATTGCGCACCACGCGGTGGCAGGGAATGGCCACCGCCACCGGATTGGCGGCGCAGGCCCCGGCCACGGCGCGGCTGGCGCTGGGTTGACCGATGCGCCGGGCCAGCTCGGTGTAGCTGACGGTGTCGCCCGCCGGAATGGCGCGCAGCGCCTGCCACACGCGCTGCTGGAAGGCCGTGCCCTGCACATCCAGCGGCAGATCCAGCCCCTGTGCCGGCCGCTCCACCAGCGCCGCCACCCGGGCCATGGTGGCTTCAAAAGCTGCATCCCCTCCGACCAGTTCCGCCTGGGGAAAACGGTCCTGCAGCACATGCACCAGGGCCTCGGCATCGTTGCCCAGCTGCACGCAGCACACGCCGCGCTCGGTGGCGGCCACCAGCAGGCTGCCCAGCGAACATTCGCCCACGGCAAAACGGATGGTCTGGCGCGCGCCGCCGGCGCGGAAAGCCCCCGGCGCCATGCCCAGCATGCGCGGGGCGTCCTTGTAGAAGCTGCTGCTGGCCGCGTAGCCGCTGCCGTAGAGCGCATCGGTGACCGAGCTGGACTGGCCGGGCTGCAGCGCGGCCTGCACGGCCTGGGTGCGGTAGGCCTTGGCATAGGCCTTGGGCGTCAACCCCGTGGCCTGCTTGAACAGCCGGTGCAACTGCCAGGGGCTCAGCCCCACGCGCTGGGCGAGTGCAGGCAGCGCGGGCGGGGCCTCGCCTTCCAGCCAGCGGCAGCAGCGCGCCACCAGGGCAGCGGTGTCGCTGACAGCAGCGGAAGAGACGGCGGCAGGGCGGATGGCAGACATGGCAACAGGTTTTCCGGGGGATGGCTGCACTCTAAAGCGTGGCGCGCCATCGCGCCTCCACATTCTTGCAGGCTGCGCTTTCGGTTACGCTGCGCGCTGTTTTGCCGATTGCCCACGACTGCGACTGCCCCATGACCACCGAATCCTCCGGCTGCCCGATGCACGGCAGCGGCCGCCCGGCCTCCATCGTCCACGAAGAAAAAGCCCAGCTGGATTTCAGCCGGGACATGAGCTACGGCGACTACCTGCAGCTGGACCAGATCCTCACGGCACAGAAACCGCTGTCGCCCGCGCACGATGAAATGCTGTTCATCGTCCAGCACCAGACCAGCGAGCTGTGGATGAAGCTGATGCTGCACGAACTGCGGGCCGCCATCGCCGCGCTGGCCAGTCCGCAGGCCGACACCAAGCCCGAGGCCTTCAAGATGCTGGCCCGCGTGAGCCGCATCATGGAGCAGCTGGTCAACGCCTGGACCGTGCTCTCGACCATGACGCCGCCGGAGTACACGGCCATGCGCCCCTACCTGGCCAACTCCAGCGGCTTTCAGAGCTACCAGTACCGCAGCATCGAGTTTTCGCTGGGCAACAAGAATGCCGCCATGCTGCAGCCCCACGCCCACCGCAGCGATCTGCTGGAACAGGTGCAGGCCGCCTACCAGGCACCTTCGCTGTACGACGTGGCCCTGCAACTGCTGGCACGCGAAGGCCTGGACGTGCCGGCCGACCGGCTGCAGCGCGACTGGACACAGCCCTACGAAGCCAGCGAAGGCGTGAAGCAGGCCTGGCTGACCGTCTACCGCAACCCGCAGCAGCACTGGGACCTGTACCAGCTGGGCGAAAAGCTGGCCGATATCGAAGACGCCTTCCGTCTGTGGCGTTTTCGCCACCTCACCACGGTGGAACGCGTGATCGGCTTCAAGCGCGGCACGGGCGGCACCGGCGGCGTGAGTTATCTGAAAAAGATGCTGGATGTGGTGCTGTTTCCGGAAATCTGGAGCCTGCGCACCGAGCTGTGACCCGGGCAGGCAGGCGCCGCTGCGGCCCACGCGGCCTGCCCCCCCGTTTTTCGCCTGTGCGCGACAGCACGCAGGCGCGGATTTCGCTAGGCTTGCGTCCCAGGAGACTCCCCACCCGTGCCTGCCGATACCGCCTCTAGCGCATCCCCTGCGCCCTTGCCCGCTCCCCGCCCTGCCCCCGACCAGCGCCTGTGGGTGATGCTGGTGTCCCTGCTGTCGGCCTTTGCGCTGAGCCAGGCCTACCGCACCGTCACCGCCATCATCGCCACGGGACTGCAGGCGGACTTCGGCATTTCTTCCCAGTCGCTGGGCGCCTTCGCCGGGCTGTTCGGCCTGTCCTTCGGGGTGGCCCAGCTGCTGATGGGCATCGGCATGGATGTGTACGGCCTGCGCCGCACGGTGCTGCTGTCCTTTCCGCTGGCCGTGGTCGGTGCAGCGCTGTCGGCGCTGGCGCCCAGCTATGGCTGGCTGATGCTGGGGCAGTTGCTGATCGGCGTGGGCTGCGCGCCGGTGTTTTTGGCCAGCACGGTGTTTATCTCGCGCCACTTTCCCAGCGAGCGCTTTGCCTTCTTCTCCGGCCTGGGCATGGGCGTGGGGGGACTGGGCCTGCTGTTCACCGGCACACCGCTGGCCTGGGTGGTGCAGCACTGGGGCTGGCGCACCGGCTTCGGGCTGCTGGCCGTGCTGTCGCTGCTGTCGTGGCTGCTGATTGCCTGGCGCGTGCACGAACCGGCTTCCGCCCACACCGCGCAGCAGACGCGTGAAAGCTGGGGCCAGGCCTTCCGCCGCATGGGTGCGCTGTTCCAGCTGCCGCACACCGTGGGCATCCTGATTCTGGGCATGAGCTGCTATGCGGCTTTTCTGACCTTGCGCGGACTGTGGCTGGGCCCCATGCTCATCGGGCGCTACCAGTTCTCTTTGGTGGAAAGCGGCAACGTGGCGTTGCTGGTGTCGCTGATCTCGCTGTTCACCCCGGCCATGTTCGGCCGCATGGACCCCGGGCCGGCCCGCCGCCGCCGCTGGCTGAACAATTTCTCGCTGCTGATGGCCGCGCTGTTTCTGCTGATGGCCTTTTTGCACCATGCCGCCGCCAATGTGGCGCTGATCCTGTTGATGGGTCTGGTGTCGGGCTACAGCATCCTGCAGTACGCGGATGTGCGCTCTTCCTACCCTCCGGAGCTGACCGGCCGCGCACTGTCGCTGTTCACCATGGCCATGTTTCTGGGCGTGGCGCTGATGCAGTGGCTCACCGGCATTGTGGCGGCCTGGGCCGAGGGGCGCGGCATCGAGCCCTACCAGGCGGTCATGTTCAGCATTGCCGCCATGCTGGCCACGGCATCCACGGCCTTCCGTTTTCTGCCCAGCTCGCCGCTGCTGCAGACCAGCAAGGCCTGAGCCGGGGCCGTACACCCCGGGCGCCCGCGCGCCCTGCAGGCAGCGCCCCCGCGCTGGATGGAACACACTGGTGACTGTTTCCGCACCACCGCCGCAAAACAGTTCCCACCAGCCACCGTGTGGCGCTAGGGGCTGCTACGCAGCAGCGGGGTTTCCTGCAGCGGATGGGCTGGTTAGCTGGGTGACGCGTTCCGCTACAGCGTGGTGGCGCTGGAGCCATCCCCGCGGTACAGCCAGGGCAGGTCCATGATGCGTGCGCCCAGCAGCCTGAGCGACAGATCGCGCCCCCAGCGCATGGGCCCGCTGGCATGGAAGATGCGGCCATTGCGGCGCGAACGGGCCTGGACCCGGGCCGCACGCTGCCAGCGGTTGAGTGCATAGCGGCGCAGGCGCAGGCGCACGTCCAGATCGTCCATGGCCAGGGCGCGCTGCAGCTCCGCCGCGTCCTCGATGGCCATGCCAGCCCCTTGGGCCAGATAGGGGCGCATGGGATGGGCGGCGTCGCCCAGCAGGCCTACCAGGCCCTGGGCCATCTGGTCGGCGCTGGACAGCGGGTCACGGTCGGACAGCGGCCACAGCCGCCACTGCGTGCCCGCAGCGGGCACGGCACGGATCAGGTCCTGCAGCGGCGTGCAGTAGCGGGCCAGTGCGGCTTCCAGATCGACCGCATTGGCAGCATGGTCCCAGGTTTCCATGTCGGCCGGCGCCGGACCTTCGATGATGGCCACGATGTTCATCAGCTCGCCACGGCGCAGCGGGTACTGCACCACGTGCATGTGCGGGCCCAGCCAGGTGGTCACGCCGTCGCTGCGCATGGCGGCCGGCAGCTGGGCCTGGGGCACCACCGCACGGTAGGCCAGGTGGCCGGTAGGCTGCGCCTTGCCGTCGTTGAGCAACTGGGCGCGCAGCCGGCTCCAGACCCCGTCGGCCGCGATCAGTGCGTCGCCCTCCACGGTCTTGCGGGCGGAGGTGGTGATGGTCACCACCTGGGGCGTCTGCACCACGGACTCCACCGCCTGGCCGGCGTTGATGTGCATCTCGGCACGCTCCCCCACGGCCTGCAGCAGCAGCCCGTGCAGATCGGCGCGGTGGATGGACAGGTAGTTGGCACCGTAGCGCTCCACCATGGCGGCGCCCAGTGGCATGCAGGCCAGCTCGGCGCCGCTCAAGGCACTGCGCACACGCAACCGGGCAGGAATGGCCGCGACGTCCACCAGGGCACGCTGCAGGCCCCAGGCCTGGAGCCGGCGCACCACATTGGGCCCCAGCTGCACGCCGGCACCGACTTCACTGAACAAAGGCGCGCGCTCGAACAGGCGCACATCCCAACCGGCATGGGAGCTGGCCAGTGCAGCCGCCAAGCCGCCAATACCGCCCCCCGCAATCAAGACCTGTTTTCTCATGGCTGGCTATTGTCCGCCGGACTGGGGCGGTGGTTGGTTGGAACTGCGCAGAAATTGATGCAACGCAGTCCGTTGATTCTGTCCCTGAAATCGCCATACGGCGAAACCCTGGCATTACCACTGGCCGAAATGGAATATGTTGTGTCCGCACTTTGCGGGCCTGGCATAAGCCCCGCGCATACCGGACAGGCTTATCCGCAGCAGCACCATGCCGCAATACCGCGGCGACGCAGCAGATTCAAGCCACAAAAAACAAAGCCCGCTGAAAGCGGGCTGTTGTCTGCCATAAAGGCTTAGATAGCGAACTTTTCGCGATCCTGGTTTTCAATCCACTTGGGCGCCTTGCCACGGCCGGTCCAGGTCTGGCCGGTTTCGGGGTTGCGGTACTTCGGAGCCACTTTGCCACCTTGACCGGCACCACGGCTGGCTTTGGCAGGCGGAAACACGTCGTCGGCGCTCAGGCCATATTCGGCCACCAGGGCGCGCACCTTGGCAACTGCGTCGCTCAGTTCGCTCTTGCGTGCTTCTTGAATCTTCTGTTCCAGCTGTTCGCGCTGCTGCAGTAGCTCTTTGTAAGAGGTCATGGATTGCATCCTTTCAATAATTGGGAGGATTATAAAAACAAATACGCAATCTGGGTTTTTTTGTGGGTACGCAGTATCCACAAGTGCATATTATAAAAATTCTGTGCAGCCATATTGCAAGAGAAATGTAACACCCGGGTTTTCCGAGAAATGGTACCGACAAAGCGCCTTGCAAGTTGATTTCCTTTGCCTGCATATCTGTGTTGTCGCCACAATGCCCCGCCCTGGGGTATGGGCTGTGGGCCGATAATCGCGGCCATATGCCTTGCACCGGGCGACCGCTGTGTCTGCCGGCACCCAGGGAATCGATTTTTTCGGAGTTTGCATTGGCCCGTTATTTCATTGGTGACATCCAGGGATGTCACAGCGCCTTTCTGAACCTGCTGCAGCAGGTGGAGTTCTCGCCCAGCCGCGATACCCTGTACCTGCTGGGTGACCTGGTCAACCGGGGGCTCGACTCCGCCGGCGTGCTGCGCCAGTGCATGGCCTGGGGCGACGCCGTACAGCCCGTGCTGGGCAACCACGACCTGCACCTGCTGGCCGCCGCACACGGCATGCGCAAATCGTCGCGCCGCGACACCCTGGCCAGCGTGCTGGAGGCGCCCGACCGCGCGGCCCTGCTGGACTGGCTGCGCCAGCAGCCGCTGGCGCGCAGCTGGACCGATGCACAAGGCAGGCAGGTGCTGATGGTGCACGCTGGTGTGCAGCCCAGCTGGACGCTGGAGCAGACACTGGCCCTGTCCGCTGAGGTGCAGCAGGTGCTGACCAGCCCGGCGCTGCCGGACTTTCTGCAGCAGATGTATGGCAACCTGCCCGATCAGTGGGATGAGGCCCTGACCGGCGCCGACCGCCTGCGCGCCATCGTCAACACCCTGACGCGCATCCGCTTTTGCACGCCCGAAGGCCGCATGGACTTTGAGAGCACCGAATCGGCCGCACAGGCTCCCGAAGGCCTGATGCCCTGGTTCACCTGCCCTGCCCGCCAGACGGCGCAGCATGTGGTGGCCTTTGGCCACTGGTCGACGCTGGGACTGATCAACCAGCCGCAGCTGATGGCACTGGACACCGGCTGTGTCTGGGGCGGGCAGCTGACCGCCGTGCGCGTGGAGGATGATCTGCAGGTGCGCGAGCTGATCCAGATCGACTGCGAGCAGGCCCAGCGTCCCGGCTGACCGTCTGCACAGACCCCCACAAACAGCCCGCTCCCATGAAAAAAGCCAGCAGGGTTGCTGGCTTGGCACTGTGGTGCGAAGGGCTCTGCAGGCGTATCCGCAGAGCGAAGGCGTTGGAGTGGCCTCCAACGCCCTGCGGCATCAGAAACTGCCTGCGGGCTTGAACAGCGCCGCCACCTTGCGCTTGGTACGGATACTGGGGCTGCGGCCCGGCGCCACGGGTGCGGAAGCCGCATCCCAGGCCGCCGGTGCGGCCGTTCCGGTCGGGGCCTCGTAGGGCTTGTCGAAGAAGGGATCGGACGAGGCGGCGCGCAGCGGGCGTGCCATGCCACGGCCCACCGGGCGGTAGCCGGCGGAATGGGCCGAGCCGTAACCGGTATCGCCCTCGTCGTGGCCACGGCGGCTGCGACCATGGTCACGGCTGTGCTCCGACCGGCCTTCGCGGCTGCCCTGTTCGCGCTCGCTGCGGTCGCGGCGCTGGAACGACGGCAGCGGATAGTTCTCCACGTCGATCTTCTTCTTGGTGAGCTTTTCGATATCGCTCACCAGCTTGCCGTCCGAATTGGATACCAGGGTCACCGCCAGGCCGGAGGCGCCGGCACGACCGGTGCGGCCGATACGGTGCACATAGTCTTCGGCATTGAACGGCACGTCGTAGTTGAACACGGCCGGCACATCCTTGATGTCCAGACCGCGTGCCGCCACGTCGGTGCACACCAGCAGGTCCACTTCGCCGGCCTTGAAGGCTTCCAGCGCCTTGAGCCGTTCGTCCTGGCTCTTGTCACCGTGCAGGGCGGCAGCGCGCAGACCGTCGCGTTCCAGCGCACGGGTCAGGCGGGCGCAGCCCAGCTTGCTGTTGGAAAACACAAAGGCCTGGCGGATGCCGCGGTCCTTGAGCACGGCACAGATGGTGCGGCGCTTGTCGTCGTCGTTGGCGCTGTAGAAACGCTGCTCCACGGTGGAAGCGGTTTCGTTGGGGCGGGCCACTTCGATGGTCACCGGGTCTTGCAGGTAGCTGCCGGCCAGGCGCTTGATCTCGGGCGAGAACGTGGCGGAGAACAGCAAGGTGGTGCGGTTCTTGGGCAGGTGCGACAGGATGCGCTGCAGATCGGGCAGGAAACCGATGTCGAGCATGCGGTCCGCCTCGTCCAGCACCACGTATTCCACCTGGTTGAGCACGGCGTTCTTGGCTTCGATGTGGTCCAGCAGGCGGCCGGGGGTGGCCACCAGGACTTCCACGCCCTTCTTCAGCTCCAGGGTCTGGGGCTTCATGTCCATGCCGCCGAACACCACGGTGCTGCGCAGCTTGGTGTGCTTGGCGTACAGCGCGATCTGCTGGGCCACCTGATCGGCCAGCTCGCGCGTGGGCAGCAGCACCAGCGCCCGCACCGGATGGCGCGCAGGCGATGCCGAGCTGTTCTCATGGCGCATCAGCCGCTGCAGCAGGGGCAGCGAAAAAGCCGCTGTCTTGCCGGTGCCGGTCTGGGCTGCACCCATCACATCCTTGCCGGTCAGGACCACGGGGATCGCCTGCGCCTGGATGGGGGTCATCGACTCGTAGCCCATTTCGGCCACAGCGCGTGCCAGAGGCTCCGCCAAGAGGAGAGAGGAAAAAGAACTTGTCATGGATACCGCTATTGTCGCACTGCCCGCATTGACAGCTGTTGGCGCTCTACAAATCCGGACTGCGACAGCGGTCACCCGCCCGACCCTCTTACGCCGGGAACACCGGGAGGGCGTACGCCCCATGCAGAATTTGATAGCGCAGATGTGGCGCCATGCCAACACCTGCGCCTGCTGCGCCCCAGTTACAGCGATGCCGCCGAGAAGGTGTCGCAGGAATTGACGCTGCCGCTCTTGAGCCCAGTCATGAACCAGCGCTGGCGCTGGGCACTGGTGCCGTGGGTGAAGCTGTCCGGCACCACCTGGCCGGTCTGGGCACGCTGCAGCGCGTCGTCACCGATCTTGGCCGCCGCATTCATGGCTTCTTCCACATCGCCCTGCTCCAGGATCTGGCGTGCATTCTGGGCATGGTGGGCCCAGACGCCGGCCAGGCAATCGGCCTGCAGCTCCAGCTTCACGGACAGCCGGTTGTATTCCACCTTGCTGACGCGGCCGCGCATCTCGTCGACCTTGCCGCTGATCCCCAGCAGGTTCTGCACATGGTGACCCACCTCATGGGCGATCACATAGGCCTGGGCAAAGTCACCGGGGGCGCCCAGCTGGTTCTTGAGCTGGTCGTAGAACGACAGATCGATATAGACCTTCTGGTCGCCCGGGCAGTAGAACGGGCCCATGGCCGACTGGCCGGTGCCGCAGGCCGTGCCCACGGCGCCCCGGAACAGCACCAGCTTGGGATCCCGATACTGGCTGCCGCCCTGGCGGAAGATGTCGGCCCACACGTCTTCGGTATCGGCCAGCACGGTCGAGACGAAACGGGCCATGGTGTCATGGGCCGGTGGTGCCTGTGCAGGCGACTGCTGCTGCACGATCTGCCCGCCGCCGCCGCCGCCGCCGCTGAGCAGGCTCAGAATCGTCAGCGGGTTGACACCCAGCACCCAGCCGCCCACCAGGGCCACCACAATGGTGCCAATGCCGATGCTGCGGCCACCGAAGATGGGGCCTCCCCCACCGCCGCCGTCCGAGCGGCGATCTTCGACGTTGTCCGACTCGCGGTTACCTTCCCACTTCATGGTCTGCTCCTGATGCGCTGTGGGGCGCCATTATGAAGTCGCGCCAGCACGCCTGCTCAGGGTTCGCCGCCTTGCAGCAACACGGCCGCCTGGGCGCCTTCGACCGGGGCGTGCACATGCCACTGGGCATTGCGGCTCATTTCTCGGGACTGGCTCATGTGATCGTCCAGCGTCCCGACAAAGGTCCACAGCAGGAGCGCAATGGTGGCGATGCCCACACCCACCACCGCCCATTGCCAGCGTGCCGCCGTACGGTGAGCGCTTCCTTTTTCCTGACCAGATTCCATATGTACATGCCCACAAAACCATAAGCGCTGGATGCTACGCAGCCAACGCGAGAGTGCGAACTCACTTTAGCGCCAGGCTTTGTAGGAGAACACGCCACACCTTGACACAAGGCCCGGACAGACCACCTAGCCCATCGCAAACGCCCACGGTATAAAGCCACATGCAAGTGATGTCTGTGCCCCCTACCGCTCCCTCTGCCGTGCACACCATGCAAGGACTGTTCACCCCGCAGGCCACCGAGGCCCTGCTGCCCTGGAAAGCCCTGGCTGCCGAACTGGAAGCCGTGCTGCAGGACGGCAGTGTGCAGGTGCCGCCCCGCATTGTGATGCCTTTGCCGCAGGGCGGCAGCCTGTTTTGCATGCCGGCCAGTGATGCCCAGGTGGCAATGACCAAGCTCATCACCTTCACCCCTGGCAATGCTGCAACGGCGCGCCCCACCATCCAGGGCGATGTGACGATTTTTGACATTGCCACCGGCCAGCGCCAGCTGATCATCGACGGGCCCACCGTCACCGCACGGCGCACCGCGGCCGTGTCGCTGCTGGCCGCCCAGCACCATGCCCCCAACCCCAGCGGTCCGCTGCTCATCATCGGTGCGGGCGTGCAGGGCAAGTCCCATCTGGAGGCCTTTGCGGCCGGCGCCGGCACGCGCGAAGTCTGGGTGGCATCGCGCAGCCTGGACAGCGTGCGCCAGCTGCTGGACCATGCCCATGCGCTGGGCCTGCAGGCCTATGCGGCCACCGACCTGGCCCAGGCGGCGGCCCACTGCCCGAATATCGTCACCTGCACCAGTGCCCAGGCAGTGGTGCTGCAGCACGCCCCCCGGCCCGACGCCTTCATTGCTGCCGTGGGCGCCTTCACGCCGCAGATGGTGGAGCTGGCCCCCAGCCTGTGCCAGCACATCGCCCGGCAAGGCCAGGTGATCGTCGACACGGCCGAGGCCGTGCACGAAGCCGGCGACCTGCTGCAGGCGGGCCTGGATGTGCAAAGCTTTCCCACGCTGGCCCAGAGCCTGGCGCGGCACCGGCCCCGCCCCACCGGCCCGGTGCTGTTCAAGAGCTGCGGCTGGGGCGGCTGGGACCTGGCTGCAGCGCGCCTGGCAGCCCGCATGCACCACCAGCCATTGCACGCCAACGACGATCCTCCCCTCCAGGAGCCATGACCATGCAAGAGACGGATTGGGCACCTCCGGTCACCACCCCGCCGGCAGGCACGGCACCGCCCGCCGGGCCGTTTGCGCCGCGTTCGCAGCCGCCGGCCCCGCCCGCCAAGACGTCGGCCTCGCGCAAGCGCAGCCTGCGGACCCAGCTCGCCTGGGTGTTTGGCGGTCTGACGGCAGCCCTGGTGCTGATGCTGTCCTTCGCCTTTGGCGAGCTACTCAAAAGCCGCATGCAGCGGGAAGCCGGCGCGGCCTTGCAGGTGGTGTCCAGCAGTGCCGCCAAGCAGCTCTCCGATGCCTTGTTCGACCACAGCCGGCTGGTGCAGGCACTGGCCCACTCCCCCGACCTGTGGCGCAACGGCCTGACCTCCGCCGAGGTGAATGCCCTGTTCGCCCGCATCCGGCTGACCCGCCCCTACTGCGTCTGGGTGGGCGTTGCCGACCCCAAGGGCACGGTGGTGCATGCCACCGGCAACCAGCTGGTGGGCCGCAACATCAGCGACAACACCTGGTTCACCGCCGGGGCTTCCGGCCCTTATGTGTCCGACGTGGTGCCCGCCAAGCTGCTGGCGCCGCTGCTGCCCCCCAGCGCCTCGGGCGAGCCGCTGCGGCTGGTGGATTTCTCGGCCCCCATCCGGGTGGATGGGCAGCTGATCGGCGTACTGGGCATGCACACCAGCTGGGACTGGGCACGCGAGATGGTGCAGGAGCTGCTGCCCACCTTCTCGCGCGAGGACCAGATCTCGCTGTTCATCTTCGACCGCCAGGGCAAGCTGATCTTTGCCCCGGGCGGCAAGCTATCGCCTTTCATCGCCGTCGACCAGACCCTGCCCCTGCGCCCGGAACAGCTGCAGGCGGACCACCGCCAGCCCCGCGTCCAGGCCAGCGTGGTGCGCTGGAACGACCAGAGCGACGATTTTCTGACCGCCGTGGCCCAATTGCCCGCCCGCAATGCCCCCAGCGACCTGGGCTGGTACGTGGTGGCGCGCCAGCCGGTGGCCAGCGCCTATGCCGATGCCCAGCAGCAGATGCTGTACGTGATGGGGGCCGGTCTGCTGGCCGCCATCATGGCCACCTGGCTGGTGTGGTGGCTGTCCCGCCGCATGGTGCGCGAGCTCAACACCCTGGCCCAGACCGCCCGCCGCATCGACGCCGGGGAACGCCAGGTGCCCATTCCCGAGCTGCAGAGCAACCGCGAAGTCCAGCTGCTGTCGCAGTCCTTCAACGCCATGACACAGCGTCTGCTGGCCGCGAACGAATCCATGGAGCATGAGGTGCAAATGCGTACGCAGGAACTGTATGACGCCAACCGCGAGCTGGACCGCCAGGCCAGCACCGACCCCCTGACCGGCCTGCTCAACCGCCGCGGCTTCGATGCCCAGGTGCAGTTTGCGATGGCGCTGGCCCGCCGCAGCGGCCGCCCGCTGTGCCTGGCGACGCTGGATATCGACCATTTCAAGCAGGTCAACGACAACTACGGCCACGAAGTGGGCGATCTGGTGCTCAAAAGCGTGGCCAACCAGCTGCGCAGCCGGTTGCGTGATTCGGACGTGATCGCCCGCTTTGGGGGCGAGGAATTTGTGGTGCTGCTGCCCGACACCCCGCCCGAAGCCGCCCAGCGCATTGCGCGCGAAATTCTGGCGGCCATCGAACAGCACCAGTGGCCACTGGTGGGCCGGCTCACCTTGAGCGCCGGCATCACCGCGCTGCGTCCCACGCTGCAGAACGGCACCGAAGACAACGACACCGCCTTGCTACGCCGCAGCGACGATGCGCTCTACCAGTCCAAGAATGCCGGACGCAATCTGGTGCACTACATCCCCTGATACGGACCCGATCCACCTGGATGCACGCACCGCAGCGTTCCTACCAATAAAAAAAGCGCGGAGATCCGCGCTTTTTTGATGGGGGCAGCAGCCGCTGCGTCAGGCCTTGGGCAGGGTCACGCCATGCTGGCCCTGGTACTTGCCGTTGCGGTCCTTGTAGCTGGTCTCGCACTGCTCGTCGCCCTGGAAGAACAGCACCTGGGCGCAGCCTTCACCGGCATAGATCTTGGCGGGCAGCGGCGTGGTGTTGGAGAACTCCAGCGTCACATAGCCTTCCCACTCCGGCTCGAACGGCGTCACGTTGACGATGATGCCGCAGCGGGCATAGGTGCTCTTGCCCAGGCACACCGTCAGCACATCGCGGGGAATGCGGAAATACTCCACCGTACGGGCCAGCGCAAAGCTGTTGGGCGGGATGATGCAGTAGTCGCCTTCGAAATCGACAAAGCTCTTTTCGTCGAAGTTCTTGGGGTCCACCACCGTGCTGTGGATGTTGGTGAAGACCTTGAATTCACGCGCGCAGCGGATGTCGTAACCGTAGCTGCTGGTGCCGTAGCTGATGATCTTCTTGCCGTCGACCTGGCGCACTTGGCCGGGCTCGAAGGGCTCGATCATGCCGTGCTGCTCCGCCATGGTGCGGATCCATTTGTCGCTCTTGATGCTCATTGGGAAAATCCTGTTCGCTTGTTTTTTGATAGCGCCATGCGGCTATACAACCAGCGCAATTCCGCTATTTTGCTTGAGAAACAATGGTTTGCTCAATCAGGCGGTCATCACCCAGCACGATCATGGCAAACAACAGCTCGTCCAGCGTCTCGGCCTGGGCCGTCTTGCGTGCCAGCAGCGGCGTGCAGGCCGGGTTGAGGACCACGAAGTCCGCCTCGCAGCCCGGCTGCAGATTGCCGATCACGCCGCCCAGGCCCAGCGCCTGCGCGGCACCGGCCGTGTGCTGCCACCACAGGGCGCCGGGCTTGAGGCTGAAACCCTGCTTGGCATGGCCCTCGCGCCCCACCACATAGGCCGCCTGCATGGTGCGAAACGGTGAAAAGCTCATGCCGCCGCCCACATCACTGGCCAGGCCGTAGCGAAAATCCGCTGCATCGGCCTTCTGGTAGTCGAAGTAACCGCTGGACAGAAACAGATTGCTGGTGGGGCTGACAGCCGCCGCCGTGTGCTTTTCGCGCAGCAGCGCGCGGTCTTCATCGTCCAGCCAGATGCAGTGGGCATAGACCGCGCGTTCGCGCATCAGACCGAAGTCGTCGTACACACCCAGGTAGCTGCGCGCGGCAGGAAAGAGCTCGCGCACCCAGCGGATCTCGTCCAGGTTCTCGGACACGTGGGACTGGATCCACACATCGCGGTATCGGGCCGCCAGTTCCCCTGCGCCCCGCAGCTGGGCCGGCGTGCTGGTGGGCGCGAAGCGCGGGGTGATGGCATAGCCCAGCCGGTCCACGCCATGCCAGCGCTGGATCAGTGTTTCGGTATCGATCAGCCCCTGCTCGGTGTCGTCACGCACGCCGTCCGGGCTGTGACGGTCCTGCAGCACCTTGCCGGCAATCATGCGCATGCCGCGCTGCTGAGCGGCGGTCATGATGGCATCCACCGAGTTGGGGTGGGAGGTGGCAAACGTCAGCGCCGTGGTCACGCCGTTGCGCAGCAGCTCGTCCAGAAAGAATTCCGCCACGCCGTCGGCATAAGCACGATCGTGAAAACGCGCCTCGTGGGGAAAAGTGTAATGTTCCAGCCAGGGCAGCAGACCATCGGCCGGGGCGCCGATCACATCGGTCTGCGGGTAGTGGATGTGCATGTCCACAAAGCCCGGGGCGATCAGCCGGCCGGGCAGGTGCTGCACCTGCGCGCCGGCTTGCTGGGTGTACTGCGCCTGCAGTGCCTGCCAGCTGCCGGCAGCCACCACACGTTCCTGCCCCTGGGCATCGGGAGCGGTGGCCAGCAGGCCATCGCTGTCGTACAAGGGGCTGCCGTCGGAGGCAAAGCGGAGCAAGGCGCTGCGGTAGATCTTCATAGGCTGGGAGCTTAACGGGCACCCGCTGCCCTGTGCAGCGGGTCGCCCATCACCACACCGGAGCCTGTGGTGCACACGCAGCAATCCGTGCAGGCCCCATCAGCCTTGCAGACCCTGCCGCGCACGCCGCACACACTCCGGTGTGGGAATGGCTCCAAGCATATGCCATGCCTGCGGGGAGGCCGTCATCCGCCCCTCCCCACGATCGCAGGGCCTGTGGCGCGGGACCGCTGGGCTCAGCGCGGCAGCTGTCCGACCACGCCTTCGGCCAGCCAGTTCATCTGCAGAATGTCCGCGTCCGGCAGCGTGCTGCCGGCCGGAATGCGCACCTGGCCCAGGTTGTCGCGAATGGGTGTGGCACCGGCGCGGAAGGCGTGCAGCTTGCCGTGGGCCATTTCGTCCTGGCGCTGCTGCACTTCCATGCGCACGTCCTTGGGCACGCGCGGACCGAAGCTGTCCACACGGATCATGCCTTCGCGCACGCCGCCCCAGGTGTCCTGGCTTTTCCATTCGCCCTTCTGCAGGGCACGCACGCGGGCCGTGTCGTAGCCGCCCCATTGGTGGGTCACGGCCAGCAACTGGGCCTGGGGCCCGGCCTTGCGCATGTCGCTGTGGAAAGCAATGGCCATCTTGCCGCGCTCCTGGGCAGCGCCCATCACCGCGGTCGATGCCACCTGGAAGGACAGCACGTCGGCGCCTTCGTTCATCAGTGCCATGGCGGCTTCACGTTCGCGTGGTGGGTCGAACCAGGCATTGAGCCACACCACCTTGACCTGGGCCTTGGGGTTGACGCTGCGCATGCCCAGCACAAAAGCGTTGATGCCCTGGATCACTTCGGGAATGGGGAAGCCCGCCACAAAGCCGGCCACGCCGGTCTGGCTCAGGCGCGCCGCAGCAATGCCCGACAGGTAGCGCCCTTCGTAATAGCGCGCATTGGCCGTGGCCACATTGGCGGCACGCTGGTAGCCGGTGATAGATTCGAACTTCACCTGCGGGAAGTCGCGCGCCACACGCATCGTGGGCTCCATATAGCCGAAGCTGGTGGTGAAGATGATGTCGTTGCCATTGGCCGCCAGATCGCGGATGACACGCTCGGCATCCGGCCCCTCTGCCACATCGGCCACCACCGTGGTCTGCACCTGGTCGCCCAGCTGGGTCTGCAGCTGGCGGCGGCCGGCATCGTGCTGGGTGGTCCAGCCGGCATCCAGCACGGGCGTCACATAGACAAAGGCGGCCTTGACCGGGCGTTGCAGCGGCACCGCCTTGGCTGGCGTGCTGGCAGTGGAAGCGGGGGTCGGGGGGGATGCAGCCCAGACAGGGGCCAAACAGCAAGCGGCCGCGAGTGCGGCTGCGAGGTTTTTATACATGGTAGTCCTCTACATGGCCCGGAGTTGAAAACGCCAGCCGGTGGGGCAGTCCAGCGGGCGAAGGCGCGGATTGTAGGCCCAATCGCCCAAGCCTTGCCGCAGCACAGCTATTGCCCGAAGCAGGCGCTTGGCAAGCCCGGTTCACCCCGATGGTGCGATGCACCACACATGCGTAGCATGGGGCGCATAGAACGCAGCGCAACCGGCCTCGCACCGGTGCCGCGCGGCGCCCCGCTGTCATGTCTTCGGAGACGGTTCCATGCCCATGTTTGTCGACACCTCCCCGCCCGGCCAGTGCATCTTCTGCAAGCTGGTGGCCGGCGAGATTCCCGCTGCCACCATCTATGAGGACGCGCTGACCATTGCCTTCATGGACATCGGCCAGGTCAACCCCGGCCATGTGCTGGTGGCCACCAAGCGCCACGCGGTCACCTTGCTGGAGCTGACGCCCGCCGAATGCGCCGCCGTGATGCAGACCGCCCAGCGCGTCGCCCAGGCGGCCGAGCAGGCCTTCGGGCCGGACGGCATCACCCTGTTCCAGGCCAATGGCGCGGCCGGAGGGCAGACGGTGTTCCACTTCCACCTGCACATGCTGCCGCGCCATGTGGACGACGGCATGCACCTGACCTGGCCGCGCAAGGAGCCCGGCATGGCTGTACTGCAGGCCTATGCCGACAAACTGCGCACGTCCTTGGCGGCGCAGAAGGCGGGCTGATCACACAGGGCGCCGCCCGCCGGGAGCGCGGCGCGGCGCCTCAGAGGGTGTCAGTTGCGGTTCGCAAAGCGGGCAAAGCAGGCGTCAAGCTGCTGCACCCAGGCGGCCTGCTGCTGCGGGCTGGCGAACGTGGCTTCCAGGCTGTTGCGCGCCAGCTGGTAGGCGTGTTCGGCCCCCATGCCGGTGGCGGCGAACAGCTGCACATAGTTGTCGTTGACGTAGCCGCCGAAATAGGCCGGATCGTCGGAATTGACCATCACCTTCAGCCCCGCATCCAGCATGCGCGGCAGATTGTGCTGGGTCAGGTCATCCACCACGCACAGCTTCAGGTTGGACAGCGGGCACACGGTCAGCGGAATGCCGCGTTCGACCAGGTGCTGCATCAGCGCGGCATCTTTTTCCGATTGCACGCCGTGGTCGATACGCTCCACCGCCAGCGCATTGAGCGCGCCCCACACATAGGCGGGCGGCCCTTCTTCTCCGGCATGGGCCACCAGCCGCAGACCCAGCTGCTTGGCGCGGGCGAACACGCGGGTGAACTTTTCGGGCGGGTGGCCCAGCTCGCTGCTGTCCAGCCCGACGCCGATGAACTGGTCGCGGAACGGCAGGGCCGCTTCCAGCGTGGCAATGGCGTCCTCCTCGCTCAGATGGCGCAGGAAGCTCAGGATTAGCTCGGCGCTGATGCCCCATTGCGCATGCGCATCGCGGCAGGCCCGCGTCAGGCCGTGGATGATGGTGCCCATGGCCACGCCGCGCTCGGTGTGGGTCTGCGGGTCAAAGAAGATCTCGGCCCGCACCACGTTGTCCTGCACCGCGCGGCGCAGGTAGGCCATGGTCATGTCGTAGAAGTCTTCTTCCTGCAGCAGCACGCTGGCGCCGGCGTAGTAGATGTCCAGAAAGCTCTGCAGATCGGTGAAGGCGTAGGCGGCACGCAGCGCCTCCACGTCAGCATAGGGCAGATCCACGCCATTGCGTTCGGCCAGGGCAAAGATCAGCTCGGGCTCGAGCGAGCCCTCGATGTGGATGTGCAGCTCCGCCTTGGGCATGGCGCGCAGCAACAGGGGCAGACGGGAAGTTTCCACGACGGGCACAGTATGCATTTCAATCCTCTATGGCGCTGCGCGCCGCTCTCAGACTGCGAATATGGCACGCCCAGGCCCTGGTGCAAGAACCGTGCGCAAAAAACCGTACGCCACCGCCGCCTGTACGCCGCCGGATCCTGCCCGGGAACCGCCCTGCAGCCGGGCCTTCACTCCCCCGGAATGGCACAGGCCGCGATAGCGGCCCGGGGCCTGGTAGAGGTCAGCACACGCCAAAGCTGACGCCACTGGCTTTCAGATAGCGGCGGTAGGCGGACGACATGCGGTCGGCGGCCGAATGCAGCTCGGCGCGCGGGTCCAGCGGCAGCGGCTTGGGCAGCTGCGACTCCAGCACCGGCTGGTCCTGCGTGAAGATGGTGTGCTGAAACTGCTGCAACTGGGCGTCGGTGGACTCGAAGTCCGCCACCGCCAGGCGGAACCAGACGCGGCTGGTGTCGGGCGTGACCGGGCAGATGAACAGGCCGATGGCTTCGTGCCAGCCCTGCTTGCTGCTGCCCTCTTCCGGGATCTTGGTCAGCAGCGCGGTGTAGGGTGCCGTCACTTCGTAGGTGTATTCCACTTCGGCCGGCTTGGTGGAATGCAGGTTCGACTGGGGCTGCACGGCCTTGCAGCCGGTGGCCTTGACGCCGGTGGGCGTGGGCTCCACCTGGTAAGGCGCCATGGCCGTGGCATCGCGGCTGCCCAGCCAGCCTTCGTGCACAAAGCCGAAGTGCGACATGTCCAGGAAATTCTCGATGATGCGCGGCGCGCTGGCGGCCACGTCGTACGGGCCGCAGTTGAGCTTGCGCAGCTGGTCGTTGGCCTCCGCCTCGAACACCGGCAGCGGCACGTCGGCACCTTCCGGTGCTTGCAGCTGCACCCAGACCAGGCCATAGGCTTCCTGCACATTGAAGGACTTGACGCAGTGCTGCGGTGGCGGCGTGAAACCGGGCACCGCCGGCACCTTCACGCACTGGCCGTTGTCGGCGAACTGCCAGCCATGGTAGGGGCACTCCAGGTTGCCTTCGTTGACCCGGCCCAGCGACAGGCGTGCGCCGCGGTGCGGGCAGCGGTCGATAAAGGCCTGGGCGCGACCGCTGGTGTCGCGCCAGAGCACCAGGTCCTGCTCCAGCAGCCGCACGGCCAGGGGAGCATCAATCACATCGTGGGAGAGGGCAAGCGGGTGCCACTGGTTTTTTTCCATCATGGGGCGCGATCATTCCAAACAAAAAGGCTGCCCGGAGGGCAGCCTTTGCATAACCGAGCAGTATTGACGGGCTTGATACCCGTCATAACGCCAGGCATATACCGCTTTACTTGGCGCCGGGCACCTTGCCTTCCACGCCCTTGACGTAGAAGTTGACGCCTTGCAGGAAAGCGTCGTCGGCGGCCTTGTCGGCTGCCAGCACTTCCTTGCCGTCGTTGGAAGCGATCGGGCCCTTCCAGATCACGTACGTGCCTTCCTTCAGGCCCTTCTTGACCTCTTCCACCTTGGCCTTGGCTTCAGCGGGCACGTCTTCGGCGATGGACACCAGATCGATGGCGCCTTCCTTCACACCCCACCAGCTGCTGCCCGTGGTCCAGGTGTTGTTCAGCACATCGTTGATGGCCTTGGAGTAGTAAGGCGCCCAGTTGATGATGGACGAACCCAGGTGGGCCTTGGGACCGTAGGCGGTCATGTCCGAGTCCCAGCCAAAGGCACGGATGCCCTTTTCTTCGGCGGTCTTCAGCACGGCAGGCGAATCGGTGTTCTGGAACAGGATGTCGGCGCCGCCGTTGATCAGGCTGGTGGCAGCTTCGGTTTCCTTGGGAGGGCTGAACCATTCATTGACCCAGACCACCTTGGTCTTGACCTTGGGGTTCACGCTCTGCGCGCCCAGCGTGAAGCTGTTGATGTTGCGGATCACTTCGGGGATGGGCACCGAGCCCACGATGCCCAGGGTGTTGGACTTGGTCATCGAGCCGGCGATGATGCCGGCCAGGTAGGCGCCTTCATAGGTGCGGCTGTCATAGGTGCGCACGTTCTCGGCGGTCTTGTAGCCGGTGGCGTGTTCCCACTTCACGTCCTTGAAGTCGCCGGCCAGCTTCTGGATGCTGTCCATGTAGCCGAAGGTGGTGCCGAAGACCACCTTGTTGCCCTGGGAAGCCAGGTCACGCAGCACGCGCTCGGCGTCCGGACCTTCGGGCACGCTTTCCACGAAGGAGGTCTGGATCTTGTCGCCGAATTCGGCTTCCAGCTTCTTGCGGGCCTGGTCGTGCGCGAACGTCCAGCCGCCGTCACCCACCGGGCCGACGTAGGCGAAACCGATCTTCAGCGGCTCGGCCTTGGCGGCGGGTGCGGGTTCGGCTGCGGGAGCGGCCGGTGCCGGCTCTTCCTTCTTGCCGCAGCCAGCCAACACGGCCGCTGCCACAGCGGACATGGCCGCCATCTTGAACAAAGAGCGTTTCTTCAGGTCTGTCATGAATATTCCTTCTGGAGGAAAAAAGAGGTGATTTGCGACACGCACGCACAGTGCCCGTGCCGGTCGGCGGGGTGCACTATGTTTGCACAGTTCCGGCGCAGATTCTGCCTGCGATCCATCGCCTTGCCGCACTGTGCCTGTGGCACAACGCTGCAGGCGACGTTCGTCCGGCGGGCATGTTACACATGCAAAAACCGCACCATGGCGCGGTGCCGTGCGGCGGCGACCGCGCACCGCATGCAAAAGGCCTCCCGAAGGAGGCCTGCATCAGGGGCTTGCGGGCCCGTGCTTATTTGCCGCCTGCGCCCGGCACCTTGCCTTCCACGCCATTGACGTAGAAGTTGATGCCACGCAGGAAGCCGTCATCGGCCACCTGGCCGGCGGCCAGCACTTCCTTGCCGGTGTTGTCCTTGATGGGACCGGTCCAGACGGCGAAGCTGCCGTCCTTCATGCCGGCCTTGGCCTTTTCGACCTTGTCCTTGATGTCCTGGGGCACCTGGTCGGCGATCTTCACCAGATCCATGGCGCCTTCCTTGACGCCCCACCAGTAGTTGCCACCCTGCCAGTTGCCGGCCAGCGTGTCTTCCACCACCTTGGTGTAGTAAGGCGTCCAGTTGATCACGGCCGAGCCCAGGTGGGCCTTGGGCGCGAAGGCGCTCATGTCGCCGTCCTTGCCGAAGGCATAGGCACCGCGCTCTTCGGCGGTCTTGAGCACGGCGGGCGAATTGGTGTTCTGGTACATCACGTCCACACCGCCGTTGAGCAGGCTGGTGGCGGCTTCCGATTCCTTGGGGGGGCTGAACCATTCGTTCACCCACACCACCTTGGCCTTGATCGAGGGATCGATGGCCTGGGCGCCCAGCACAAAGCTGTTGATGTTGCGCACCACTTCGGGGATGGGCACAGAAGCCACCACACCCACGGTCTTGGTCTTGGTCATGGCACCGGCCACCAGACCGGCCAGGTAGGCACCTTCGAAGGTCTTGCTGTCGTACACGGCCACGTTGTCGGCCTGCTTGTAGCCGGTGGCGTGCTCGAACTTCACGTCCTTCAGATCGGCGGCGGCCTTCTGCACGAATTCCTGGTAGCCGAAGCTGGTTGCAAAGACCAGCTTGTTGCCCTGGCCGGCCATGTCACGCATCACGCGCTCGGCGTCGGCCGACTCGGGCACGCTTTCCACCATGGAGGTTTCGATCTTGTCGCCGAACTTCTCCTGAATCGCCTTGCGCGCCAGCTCGTGCTGGAAGGTCCAGCCGCCATCGCCGATGGGGCTGACGTACATGAAACCGACCTTCAGCTTGTCGGCCGCAGGTGCCTGGGCAGCAGGGACAGCGGCCGGAGCCGGTGCTTCTTCCTTCTTGCCGCAGGCCGTCAGGGCCGCCACGGACACGGCCGACAGGCCGATCATCTTGAGCAAAGTGCGCTTGCGCAGTGCGTTCATGCGAGTGTTCCTCTGGTGGGAGTTCTGTGAAAAAGGGGAATCTGGCCTCAGGAGCCGGGATAGAACGGCTTGCCGAGGGAAGCCGGCATATTGGCGCGGATCCAGGCCGGATTGCGCGAGATGATAACCAGCACCACGATGGTGGCCAGATAAGGCAGCATGGACAGCAGCTGGCTGGCCACCTGCACGCCCGTGGCCTGCAGGTGGAACTGCAGCATGGTCACGCCGCCGAACAGGTAGGCGCCCAGCAGCACGCGGGCCGGTCGCCAGGTGGCGAAGGTGGTCAGCGCAAGGGCAATCCAGCCACGGCCCGCGACCATGCCTTCGACCCACAGCGGGGTGTAGACCGTGGAGATGTAGGCCCCTGCCAGACCGCACAGCGCGCCGCCGGCCATCACGGCCGCCAGACGGATGGGACGCACGGCATAGCCGATGGCGTGGGCCGATTCGGGCGATTCGCCCACGGCACGCAGCACCAGCCCGGCGCGCGAGCGGTACAGGAACACGATCAGCGCCAGCGCCAGCAGCACGGTGATGTAGACCAGCGGATGCAGCTTGAACAGTGCCGGACCGATGACCGGGATGTCCGACAGCAGCGGAATGGCGTACTTGGGCAGCTCGGGCAGCTTGGCCTGCACATAGGCCTGGCCGGCAAAGGCCGAGAAGCCGGTGCCGAACAGGCTCAGCGCCAGACCGGTGGCGTACTGGTTGGTGTTCAACCAGATCACCAGCACCCCGAACAGGCCGGCCAGCAGCGCACCCGCCGCCATGCCGGCAGCAAAGCCGATCCAGGTGCTGCCGGTGTGCACCACCGCGGCAAAGCCCGCCAGGGCGGCGCACAGCATCATGCCTTCGGCCCCCAGGTTGACGATGCCGGCTTTTTCATTGATCAGCAGGCCGAGGGCCGCCAGCGCCAGCACGGTGCCGGCGCTCAGGGTGGAACCCAGTAGCAGTGCGTAAGCGTCCATCACTGGGCTCCTTTCGCTGCGCCCTTGGGAGCGGAGACCCAGCGCAGGCGGTAGGCGATCAGGGTGTCACATGCCAGCAGCGTGAACAGCAGCAGGCCCTGGAAGACGCCGGTCAAAGACTTGGGCAGGCCCAGGCGCGACTGCGCCAGCTCACCACCGATATAGAACATGCTCATGAGAATGGCGGAGAAGATCATGCCCACCGGGTGCAGGCGCCCCACGAAGGCCACGATGATGGCGGCAAAACCGTAACCGGCCGGCACATAGGGGGTGAGCTGGCCGATGGGGCCCGCCACTTCCAGCGCACCCGCCAGGCCGGCGCAGCCGCCCGAGATCAGCAGCGCCGTCCACAGCGCGCGGCGCGAGGAGAAACCGGCGTAACGCGCCGCCGCCGGGGCCAGACCGCCCACCTGCTGGGCAAAGCCCAGCTTGGTGCGGAACAGGAAGACCCACAGCAGGGCCGAGCCGAGCAAGGCCAGCAGCGTGCCGATGTGCAGGCGCGTGCCTTCGATCAGCTTGGGAATCTGCGTGACCCGCTCGAACATCTTGCTCTGCGGGAAGTTGTAGCCCATGGGGTCCTTCCAGGGACCGTAGACCAGATAGCCCAGCACCAGGGTGCCCACATAGACCAGCATCAGGCTGACCAGGATTTCGTTGGCGTTGAACTTGTCGCGCAGCAAGGCCACGATCCCCGCCCACACCATGCCGCCGAGCACGCCCGCCAGCAGGATCACCGGCACGATCCAGGGACCGGTGGTCTTGTCGGCCAGCAGGGCCACGCCCCCGGCCGCCACGGCACCGATCACGAACTGCCCTTCGGCGCCGATGTTCCACACATTGGAGCGAAAGCACACGGCCAGACCCAGTGCGATCAACAGCAGCGGCGTGGCTTTCATGGCCACTTCGCCCATGGCGTAGGTGGTCTTCAGCGGCTCCCAGAAGAAGGCCTGCAGCCCCTTGACCGGGTCCTTGCCCAGCAGCATGAACAGGACGATGCCGATCAGCACCGTGATGGCCAGCGCCAGCAAGGGCGAGCCATAGGTCCACCAGCGCGAAGCCTGGGGACGTTGTTCCAGCTTGATCATGCCTGCCCCCCTGCCCCGGCCTGGCGCTCGCTGCGCGCCAGGTGCTGCTGCACCTCGGCATGCCACAGGCCGCTCATCCATTCGCCAATCTTCTGCACCGAGGCATCGGCCCGGTCCACGGAAGGGCTCAGGCGCCCCTTGGCCACCACATGCAGGCGGTCGCTGATTTCAAACAATTCGTCCAACTCCTCGCTGAGCACCAGCACGGCGCAGCCCGCGTCCCGCAGCGCCAGCATCGCCCCCCGGATCTGCGCTGCCGCGCCCACGTCCACCCCCCAGGTGGGCTGGGAGACGATGAGCAGCCTGGGCTTGGCATCGATCTCGCGGCCCACGATGAATTTCTGCAGATTGCCGCCCGACAGCGACTTGGCCGCAGCATTCGGGCCGCCGGCCTTCACGCCGAAACGGCGGATGATGTCGGCCGCCTGCGCCTGCAACTGGCCCATGCGCAGCCAGCCGCCGGAGCCCACGGCGTCACTGCGGGTCAGCAGCAGGTTGTGCGCCAGCCCCATGGTGGGGACAGCGCCCCGGCCCAGGCGTTCTTCCGGCACGAAATGCAGGCCCAGCGCACGGCGCTGGCGCGGGCCCATGCGGCCTGCGTCCTGGCCCAGCACCTGCACCATGGCCGGCGCGGCGCGGGTGTCTTCGCCGGACAGGGCGTAGAGCAGCTCTTTCTGGCCGTTGCCGGACACGCCGGCAATGCCCACCACTTCACCGGCGCGCACCTGCAGCCCGATGTCGATCAGGTCCACGCCGAACTGGTCGGTCTTGCCCAAGCTCAGCCCTTGCACCTTCAGCACCACGTCGCCGGTCTTCGGCGCCTGGCGTTGCAGCGCCGGCGGCTCCGAGCCGATCATCAGGCGCGACAGCGAGGCATTGCTCTCGTTCTGCGGGTTGCACACGCCGGTGACCACCCCGCCGCGCAGCACCGTGCAGGCCGAGCACAGCTCGCGGATTTCGTGCAGCTTGTGGCTGATGTAGAGGATGGAGCAGCCTTCGGATGCCAGTTTTTTCAGCACCACAAACAGCTTTTCCACCGCCTGGGGCGTCAGCACCGAAGTCGGCTCGTCCAGAATCAGCAGGCGCGGGTTGGTCAGCAGGGCGCGGATGATTTCCACGCGCTGCATCTCGCCCACCGACAGGGTGTGGACCGGGCGCAGCGGATCGATGTCCATGCCGTATTCGCTGCCCACTTCGGTGATGCGGCGCGTCACGTCGGCCAGCGGCATGCCCTTGTCCAGGCCCAGCCAGACGTTTTCGGCCACGGTGAGCGTGTCGAACAGGCTGAAATGCTGGAACACCATGGCGATGCCCAGCTGCCGCGCTTCCTGCGGGTTGCGGATGGACACGGGCTTGCCGTCGAAGTGCACCGCACCTTCGTCGGGCTTGACCGTGCCATAAATGATCTTCATCAGCGTGGACTTGCCAGCGCCGTTTTCACCCAGCACAGCATGCACTTCGCCTGGCTGCACCGTCAGCGACACCCCACTGTTGGCCACCACGGCCGGGTATCGTTTGGTAATGCCCACCAGCTGCAAACGCGGTGGTGCGACACCGGGCGTGGGGGTTGTATCGGGGGGATTCATGCCGGGATTTTCTCTCAGATTGTTTCTGTCACTGGGATGAATTGGGGTTAACCGCTGACTGCTACTGGGCTATACGCTACTGTTTAGAGAGCATCAAAGCCACGTCTTTCACCGCCTCTCGCAGCCAGATGGCCGCTGCCGAATGGTGGGTGCGGGCATGCCACAGCTGGTAGTACGTCAGTCGTGGTAGGGGCACCGGACACGGCAGTATCTGCAGCGGCAGCCGCTGCACAAAGCGTTCACAGAACTGGCGCCCGGTGGTCAGTACCAGCAGGCTGCCGGCCACGATGTCGGGCATCAGGCTGAAATGGGCGCAGCGCGCCGTGATGTTGCGCTGCAGGCCCAACTGTTCAAGCTGCAGGTCGATCACGCCCCGCGCGCCCGGGTAGGTGGGCATGGGGGCGATGTGCTCGGCCTCCAGCCAGGCCGAGTCGTCCCAGCCCCGGCGCACCGCCGGGTGGCGGTTGCTGACCAGGCACACCACCTCGTCGTCGAACAGGGGGCTCTGGTGCAGCTCCATCGGGGGGGCCGGCCAGTTGCCGATCACCACATCCACCTCGCCCTGGGCCAGCTGGGCCTGGTAGTGCACCTCGTGGCTGAGCGCCATCACCTCCACCGGGCAGCCGGGGGCGTGGGCCTTCAGATAGGCCACCAGCTGGGGCAGGAACAGCGGATCCAGGTAGTCGCTGGCCGCGATGCGGAACGTGCGGCTGGCCTGGACCGGGTCAAAGCTGCGGGCCTGGGAAAACAGCCCTTCGGCTGCACGCAGGATGGCGGCCGCAGGCTCGATCATGTGCAACGCCGCATCGGTAGGCTGCATGGCCGCGCCGGAGCGCACCAGCAGCGGATCGCCCGCCAGCTCCCGCAGCCGGCGCAGCGCGGTGGACACCGCCGGCTGCGACATGCCCAGGCGCACTGCCGCCCGCGAGACATTGCGCTCCACCAGCACCGTGTGCAGCACACGGATCAGGTGCAGGTCAATCTTGTCAAACAGGGTTTGCTCGCGCATGGAAGCAGAAAAGGCGAAAAGGGAATGGGTTACGGATGTGTAAAAGCTGCTGCGCAGTATGCATGGGCAGCGCAGGCCGGCAGCCCCGGGGAAGTCCCGCCCACAGGCCGCTACCCCTGGCGGGGAAGTACACCATGCAATTGCAATGCCAGGCCGCCGCGGGGCGGCCTGTGCCGGGTCCTCAGTGCTGCTGCACCGCCTCCCCGGTCATGACGGCCTCGTCCAGCTTGGCCTGCCAGTACGCCAGGCGCGCATTGTGGCGGGCCATGATGGCGGCGTCGATCTCTTCCTTGTGGATGTCTGAGAAGTCTTCCAGCTCCGACACCAGGGCAGCCATGCGCTGCTCCAGCCGTTCCACCTCGTCGGCCAGCAGCTCGGCCTCGGTCTTTTCGGTGCGAAAAGGGTTGGACAGTGCACTCAGGAAACTGTTGCCCTTGTTCTGCTCGATGGCCGTGACCGCCTTCTTGGCCTGTTCATACAGGTTCTGCATGGTCTGGAACTCGGTCATGCGCTCGTTGAAGCGCTCGCTCAGCACCTGCTTGAGGCGGGACTCCGCCTGCAGGTAGTCTTCATGGCGCAGCCGCACCTCCATGCTGCGGGCCTTGTGTTCGGCCCGGGTCAGCGGCCCTTCGATGCGAAACAGCCCGGCAAACACCAGCAGTGCCGCCATGCCATACCACAGCAGCCAGTCCACCGGCACCTGGAAACCGCCCCACACCAGCAGCGCCGTACCCACCAGCGCCAAGGTGTAGATGACCTGGCTTTCATAGCGGACCGCGCGCGGCAGCGGAATCGGCGCGAGCTTGACCACCGCATGCATGCGCAGCGGGGTGTTGGCTTCAGGCAGCTTGAGCTTGGCCACTCTCTCCTTCGCTTCCTCCACATCGAATGTGGGCATGGGGGACGTTGCAGCCTCCACAGCAGGAGCGGCGGACCAGAACTTCAGGGCGTTCTTGGCTCGTCGGAAAAAGGAGGGCAGCTTCATGGGGCAGCAGACACGCGCAGACAGGTGATCACACCCAAGTCTACCAAGTGCGGGCGGCCGGCGGTTCGCGTATATCCCCTGCCGCCGCATCCCAAACGGCATAAGGATTGCTTGCATTGCTCCCAAGTTTGAAGCCGCAGCTATCTGTACGCCTGGATGCCGCACATACGTTCTGACATATGCAAGCGCCCTGGCACTGGCGTACCCTGCTTCTCCATGCGGCCTATGCCCACGAGGACCACCAAAAAATGACCACCCGCACCATCCAATTCCTGCGCAGGGGCCAGCCGGTCACCTTGCACGACGTCCCGCCCGACCGCACGCTGCTGGAAGTGCTGCGCGAAGACCTGCACTGCACCGGCACCAAGGAAGGTTGTGGCGAAGGCGACTGCGGTGCCTGCACCGTGGTGCTGGGCGAGCGCATGCAGCAGGCCGGAGAAGACCCGGTGCTGCAGCTGCGCGCCATCAACAGCTGCATCCGCCTGGCGCACTCCGTGGACGGCCTGGCCCTGTGGACGGTGGAAGACCTGGCCCGGGATCCGCTGATCGCCCATGCCGCCGGCCACCCGCTGCACCCGACGCAAGAGGCCATGGTGCAGTGCCACGGCTCGCAATGCGGCTTTTGCACCCCCGGCTTCGTGATGAGCCTGTTTGGTCTCTACGAGAACCACACGCTGCAAGGTGCCCCGGTGGACCGCACCCAGGCGCAGGAGGCGCTGTCCGGCAATCTGTGCCGCTGCACCGGCTACCGCCCCATTCTGGATGCCGCGCAGCAGATGGGGGATCTGCCCCCGGCGCCGCTGAACCAGTCCGCGGTGCTGCAAAAGCTGGAACAACTGCAGCGCGAGCGAAAGTCCGTGGACAGTGAGTCCGCCTACCAGTCCCCGACCGATCTGCAGGACCTGCTGCGGCTGCGCGCAGACCAGCCGCACGCCCAGGTGGTGGCGGGCTGTACCGATGTGGGCCTGTGGGTGACCAAGCAGCACAAGCGCTTCCCTGCCGTGCTGGACCTGACCCGGGTCACCGCCCTGCGCCAGATCACACGGCAGGACGGTCAGTTGCAGATAGGCGCCGCCGCCACGCTGACCGAGGCCTTTGCCGCCCTGGAGCAGCACTACCCCGAGTTGCACCGCTTTGCGGCCCGCTTTGCCGGCCTGCCGGTGCGCAACAGCGGCACGCTGGGCGGCAATGTGGCCAATGGCTCGCCGATTGGCGACTCCATGCCGCTGCTGATCGCGCTGAACGCCCAGATCGTGCTGGCCAGCGTGCGGGGCGAACGCCGCCTGCCGCTGGAAAACCTGTACACCGGCTACCGCCAGAACGTGATGGCAGCGGACGAGCTGCTGGTGCGCATTGACGTGCCCCTGCACGCCACCCAGGCCACGGCACAGGCAGGAGACCTGCACCTGCTGCGCGCCTACAAGGTCAGCAAGCGCCAGGACGATGACATTTCCGCGGTCTGCCTGGTGCTGCGCGTGGCGGTGCAAGGCGGTATCGTCACCGAAGCCACGATCGGCGCCGGCGGGGTGGCCGCTACCCCGGTGCGCGCCACCCAGGCCGAAGCCGCACTGCGCGGCCAGCCCTGGAATGCCGCCACGGCGCAGGCTGCAGCCGCTGCGCTGCAGGCCCAGTTCAGCCCGATTTCCGACATGCGCGCCAGCGGCGCCTACCGCCGCCAGCTGCTCGCCAGCCTGGTCACGCGCTTCTGGAACGAAAGCCAAGGCCACCGCGCCACCACCCTGGAACAGATTGCCGTGGAGGTTCTGCCATGAACGCCCCCCATGAAGCCGCACTGACGGCTGCCACCGCCCAGGCCGTGGGCCAGCCCGCCTTTCACGAAAGTGCCGTCGCCCAGCTCAAGGGCGAAGCCCAGTATGTGGACGATGTGCCCGAAGTGCGCGGCACACTCTACGCCGCCCCCATCCTCAGCCAGGTCGCCCACGGCCAGCTGCACGGGGTGGATGCCAGCGCCGCCCTGGCCCTGCCCGGGGTGCGCGGCGTGGTGCTGGCCGCCGACATTCCCGGCGACCCCATCCTGGCGGCCTTCGGCCACGACGAGCCCATCTTCGCCCAGGACACGGTGCAGCACATCGGCCAGGTGATCGGCCTGGTCGTGGCCGACAGCGTGATGGCCGCCCGCCGCGCCGCGCGCAAGGTGCAGTGCGACATCACCCCCCTGCCCGCCCTGCTGAACGTGCACGACGCCCACCGGGCCCAAAGCTATGTGCTGCCGCCCGTGCACGTGAAGCGCGGCGATGCGGCGGCCGGCCTGGCCCGCGCCAGCCACCGGCTGCAAGGCACGCTGGAAGTGGGGGGGCAGGAACATTTCTACCTGGAAGGCCAGATTGCCTACGCCCTGCCGATGGAGCAGGACCAGTGGTGGATCTACTCCAGCACCCAGCACCCGGGCGAGGTGCAGCACTGGGTGGCCCATGCCCTGGACATCGGCAACCACGCCGTCACCGTGCAGTGCCGGCGCATGGGCGGCGGCTTTGGCGGCAAGGAAACCCAGTCCGGCCACCTGGCCGTGTGGGCCACGCTGGCAGCACGCAAGTTCAACGCCCCGGTCAAGCTGCGGCTGGACCGGGATGACGACTTCATGGTGACCGGCAAGCGCCATCCGTTTGCCTACCACTGGGATGTGGGCTTTGACGACACCGGCCGCATCACCGGCCTGCAGCTGGAGATGCTGGCGAACTGCGGCTTTTCCGCCGACCTGTCCGGCCCCGTGGCCGACCGCGCCATCTTCCACGCGGACAACGCCTATTTCCTGTCGGACGTGTCCATCAGCTCCTACCGCTGCAAGCTCCATACGCAAAGCCATACGGCGTTTCGCGGGTTCGGCGGACCGCAGGGGGTGATCGTCATCGAAACCATCCTCGGCGACATTGCCCGCACCCTGGGCCTGGACGCCCTGGCCGTGCGCCGCCGCAATTACTACGACGCGGACCCCGCTGCCGGCCGCGATGTGACGCACTACCAGATGCGGGTGGAGGACAACATCCTGCTGCCCATCACGCAGAAGCTCGAGCAGTCTGCGAACTACCAGCACAGGTTGGAGGCGATTGCGGACTGGAATGCCCGCAATGACGTGATCCAGCGCGGCATTGCCATCACCCCGGTCAAGTTCGGCATCAGCTTCACCGCCACGCTGTTCAACCAGGCCGGCGCCCTGGTCCACGTCTACACCGACGGCACGGTGCAGGTGAACCATGGCGGCACCGAGATGGGACAGGGCCTGCACACCAAGGTGGCCCAGATCGTGGCCGACGAGCTGGGGGTGCCGCTGGCCCAGGTCAAGGTGACGGCCAGCGACACCAGCAAGGTGCCCAATGCCAGCGCCACCGCCGCCAGCAGCGGCACCGACCTGAACGGCCGCGCCGCCCAGTACGCCGCCCGCAGCGTGCGCGACAACCTGGCCGCCTTTGTGGCCGGGCTGGACCACTGCGGCGCCGGTGCCGTCGGCTTTGCCGGCGGTGTGGTCCGCACGCCCAAGGGCGAGCGCGCCTTCACCGATGTGGTGCAGGCCGCCTATGCCAACCGCATCCAGCTGTGGAGCGACGGTTTCTACCGCACGCCCAAGATCCACTACGACAAGACCACGCTGACCGGCCGGCCCTTCTACTACTTTGCCTACGGCGCGGCCTGTACCGAAGTGGCCATCGACACGCTGACCGGCGAATCCAGGGTGCTGGCCATCGACGTGCTGTACGACGCCGGCCGCAGCATCAACCCGGCTATCGACATCGGCCAGGTGGAAGGCGGCTTCATCCAGGGCATGGGCTGGCTGACCACCGAGCAGCTGGTGTGGAACGACAAGGGCCTGCTGACCACGCACGCGCCCAGCACCTACAAGATTCCGGCTACCGGCGATGTGCCGGCCCATTTCAAGGTGGAACTGTTTGAGGAGCCCAACCACGAGGACAACGTGGGCGGCAGCAAGGCCGTGGGCGAGCCGCCCTTCATGCTGGCCATCAGTGTGTACGAGGCGCTGCGCCACGCCATCGGCAGCCACCATGCCAAGCAGGGCCATGCCCATGCACCGGTGCAGCTGGAAGCACCCGCCACGGCAGAGCATGTGCTGAACGCCCTGCAGGCACTCCCCAGCTGATCACCGCCTGATCACCGCCCGATCACAGCCTGTGCGCTGCTGGAGTGCACGGGCCGGTGGTCCAGCGCTGGGCCGAGGCGCACTCACTGTCGAAAGACATCCGGCAGGCGGGCCTGCACCGCCCGCCCCTGGCCGCTGCGCTTGGCCTCACGGCAGGCGGCTTCCGCAGTGCGCAGCAGCTGGTCGGCATCCAGATCGGCGGCATCGGTCCACAGCCAGCCCACGCTCAGCCCCAGCACAAAACGCTGGCCGGCATAGTGGGGGGCCCATTCCTGCACGGCCGCGCACAGGCGCCAGGCCAGGGTCTGCACGGCCGCTTCGGTGTCGGCAGCGTGCAGCCACAGCACAAAGGCGTCCGATCCCACCCGCGCCGCCAGGCCGTGGGCGCCCTGCTCACGCTGCAGCAGCCACGCCACCTGGCGCAGCACCTCATCGCCGGCCGCCCGCCCAGCTGTGGCGTTGAGGGCCGTGAAATAGTCCACATCCAGCCACAGCAGCCCCTGGCCCTGCGGCTCCGAGGGCGGTGCCGCACACCAGGACTGCAGCTGCATCTGCAGCGTGTACTGGTTGGGCAGGCCGGTACCCGCGTCGTGCGCATCCTGCCAGCGTGCCAGCCGGCGCTGCTGGCGCAGCACTTCGGCATCGTCCAGCAGCCACAGATTGCCCAGGGCGGGCAGCTGCATGGACTGGCCTTGCACCTGCAGCCAGCGCGTGAGGCCGGGCTGGAGCTTCCACGGCACCTCCCCCCGCACATGGCCGAAGCTGGCCAGGCTGCCGGTCGCCCGCGCAATCCACTGCCGCAGCCCCGACTGGTTGTGCAACAGCTGGTGCAGGTGCACGCCCTGCAGCGATTTGGCGTCGCGCCCCAGCAGCGCCGCTGCGCGGCGCGAGACATAGAGCAGCACTTCGCCCTGCTCCCACACCGCGCCGCCGGGCATGGCTTCCAGCAACTGGACTACGGCCGCCTCCAGGCTGCCGGCCTGCTGCTGGCTGCGGTGCAGCTCCTGCTCCAGCGCCTGCCAGTGTTCCCGCAGGTGCGAGGCCTCATCCAGCACCAGCGGTGACAGCCCCTCCGGTACGGCAAGGGGTGGCACCGGTACGACGTCGTCCGGCATGCGTCCGCCAGGCTGGACCGGTGCGGCCAGAGGGCGCAGGGCCTGCGCCTCGGCCCGCCGGCGCGTGCCCTGGCGCAGCAGCCCTACCAGCGGGCGGCTGAGCCACCACAGTGCGCCCAGCAAGGCCAGCGCCACGGCCACGGCCGTGCCCACCAGCGCCAGCCACTGCCAGGGCGTGAGCCGCTGCATGCCCAGCAGGCGCGTGGACAGGTCGCGCACCGCCACCACCTGCCAGCGCGGCAGCGGCAGGCCCACCCGCGTGACCAGCAGGTGGCCCCACTGCTGGCTGTCGGCATTGGCGGTGCTGCTGGAGGACAAGGCCGCCCATTGCGCGTCGCTCACCCCCAGCGCCGTCTGTACACGGTCGGCGGCCGGCGCGGCCGCAGCGTCCGGGGAAGCGGCAGCCTCGGACCGCTGCGGCGGCGCCGGCCGGGAATCGGCCAGCAGCAGGCCGTCCTGGTCCACCAGCAGCCAGCGCTGGGTCGGCGCGTCGTCCTCGGGCTGGGGCAGCAGACTGGGCAGGCCCATGCGCACCAGGCCGGCCAATGCACCCCGCACGGCACCACCGGCCTGGCGCAGCGGCACGGTCAGCACCAGGCCCAGCAGGGGCGTGGCGCCTTCGACCGCCGCTTCCACCGTGATGTGGGTGACCTGGGGTTTGCCGTCCGACAGCGTGCGGCGCAGCGCATCGCGCAGCGCGCTGCCGCCCGCCGGCGTACCGCCCGAGGGGGCATAGGACACCATGCTGCCGTCGCTGGCCGTCATCACCAGGGTGTCGAAAATGCCGGCATAGCCCGCGTCTTCCCGCAGCAGCAGCTCCAGCAGATACGGGGTGTCAAGCATGCTGGAATGGATGCCCTGGCCCATGGACTGCAGCACACGCTGGTAGGACTCGATGCGCACCCCCAGCGTGCGCGCGGTGAAGCCGGCCACCATTTCCTGCTGGCGGCGCTCGTCGCGCAGGGTCTGGGCATCGGAATAATGGGCCAGCAGACCCAGGCACAGCATGCAGGCCAGCAGCAGACTGGCCACCGCCACCAGCCCCCAGGAGCGCACCAGCGGACCCGGCCACCAGGCCAGAGGCTCGGTCGCTGTCGTACGGCGCATAGTTGGCCAGCGCCAACCGCCGCCAGAAGATGGTGGCAATGTAGACATGGGCGTTCGCTGCAACAGAGCACCCACTATAGGAAAGCCACGGCGCCCCTGATTGCAGGAGGAACCCTTGGTATGCGATCGGTTTACCCTGAGAGGGTCAGACCTCAGCCGCCCGCCACCACCTGCAAGGCCGTGGGATGGGGCAGGTTCAGCACATTGCCGGTGCCGGCAATCAGGCCGTGCTCACGCAGGTGGCGCAGCACGCGCGAGAAGGTCTCGGGTGCAATGCCCAGCTGGGCGGCAATCAGGCGCTTGCGCTGGTGCAAGGTGACGCGCATGGTGCCGTTGTCGGCATGCTGGGCATGGCGCAGCAGCCACTGGGCGCAGCGGGCTTCGGCATCCTGGGCCAGACGGCTGACCGCGGTTTCCGTCTGCTGGCAATAGCCCTGGGCCATGTCCCGCACCAGCGACTGCACCGAACCGGGCAGCGCCGAAATCCCCTGGCGGAACTCCAGCAGCGATACGCGCCGCAGCCGCACCCGGGAGTCGGCCACCATGTCCACACAGCTGGGCTGTCCGGTCAGCACGAAGGCGGCATCCAGCCAGGCCGGGCCTTCGACCACACCGAGCTGGTGGCGCATCTGTCCCTCATCGCGCACGCCCAGCAGGACCCGGCCGCTGTCGATGTACAGGACCTCATTGGGGTGTTCGTGCCGCTGGCGCAGCAGCTGCCCGGCAGAGACCACCTCGGCCTGGGCGAACGGGTCGAAAGTCGGAATGTGGAACATGGCACGGACTGTGCCGCGGCCGGCTGCTGCGGGTGTTGAGGAAAGTCAAATGATGTGTGCGCCTGCATGGAATGCCGGCCCGGCGGCATTCCGCCCCTCTCCCCGCCTGGGCGTCCCGTCCCTGTCCGGCAGGTGCCAGCCACCCTCCGGCGGTCATTTCCTCCATCCCGCGCCGCCCGGTGCGCCGGCGCATGAAAAAACCCGTAGGCCTTGCGGGCTGCGGGTTGGGCAGGTAAGCGAGGTGCTCAGCGGACGGCGGCGCCGCTTTCAAACCACTGCTTGAAGCTGCTGCGCTCCTCATCGCTCAGAGCGCCCGGATTGCCGAACGGCATTTTGCGCAGCTGCACCACCTGGGTGTAGATCTGCTGGGCGTGGCTCTTGATCTCTTCGGCCGTATCGAACTTCACGTTCTTCTGCGCGATGGTGTTGACGCTGTGGCAGACCATGCAGTGCTTTTGCATGATGGCGTGCACGTTCTCGTAGCTGCCCACCGGGGCCTGGGGTGCAGCGCTGGCTGCCGGGGCCGGCTCCGCTGCAGCGGGGGCCGCCGCCTGCTCGCCCTGCATCACCACCTGACCGACCGGCGCGATGTTGGCGGCGGCGGGCGCAGGCTGCGGTGCTGGCTTGAGCCAGATGGCGGTGCCGATCAGCACCGCCACGCCCACGGCGGCGTACTTCCAGGGATGGGGGTTGCGGCCCAGCTTGTAACCGTGGCGCATCACGAAGAACTGGCGGATGGCCGCACCGGCGAACATCATCAGAATCAGCACCAGCCAGTTCTGCGGGTGGCTGTGCAGCCAGCCATAGTGGTTGGACAGCATGGCAAACAGCACTGGCAGCGTGAAATAGGTGTTGTGCACGCTGCGCTGCTTGCCGCGCTTGCCGTGGATGGGGTCCACGGGCTTGCCGGCCTTCAGATCAGCCACCACGGTGCGCTGGCCGGGGATGATCCAGAAGAACACGTTGGCGCTCATCGAGGTGGCGATCATCGCCCCCATCAGCAGGAAGGCTGCCTGGCCGGGGAAGATGTGGCAGGCCAGATAGGCCGCGATGCACACCAGTACCAGCACCAGACCGCCCACGATGGCATCGCCGTTGGGCTTCTGGCCGAAGATGCGGCAGATGCCGTCATACAGCAGCCAGAACACCACCAGGAAGGCCAGCGCCGCCACGATGGCCATGTTGCTGGACATGATGGGGTTGGCCGGGTTCACCAGGTAGATGTTGGCGTTCCACAGATAGGACACCGTCAGCAGCGCAAAGCCCGAAAGCCAGGTGGTATAGCTTTCCCAGAAGAACCAGTGCAGGTGGTCGGGCAGCTTGGGCGGGGACACCGCGAACTTCACCGGGTGGTAGAAGCCCCCGCCGTGCACGGCCCAGAGTTCGCCGCTGACGCCCTGCTTCTTCAGGTCCTCATCGACCGGCGGCGTCAGGCTGCTGTCGAGGAAGACAAAGTAAAACGAGGAACCGACCCAGGCAATTGCGGTGATGACGTGCAGCCACCGCAGCAGCAGGTTGGCCCAGTCGAGAATGTAGCTTTCCATAGCTCTCAACCCTGGCGGCGTGGGGGCCGCCTTGTGTGATCAACCTGCCCACCACTGCGGAGGCTCTGGGCAGAAGAAATGGTCGCGCACCATGGCAGAACGCCGGAGCACCGCTGCGACCAGTTTTGTGAACACAAAGTGTATGCAATTTCTGCGCCGCCTTGCGAAAAAACACCGCCGCAGCACCCCGTGCATACCCTGAATGCGGCACGGCACTGCCGATGCACAGTCCATGCCCGGCCTGCCCGCGCCTCAGCTCGGCTCCAGGGCGCGGGTCTGCATCAGCTGCGCGGCAATCGCCACGGCAATCACTTCGGGCTCCTTGCCGGCGATGCCGGGAATCCCCACCGGGCACTGCACGGCGTCCACGGCCGCGGCATCGAAGCCGCGTTCCAGCAGCCGGCGGCGGAAACTGGCCCATTTGCTGGCACTGCCGATCAGGCCCACAAAAGGCAGGTCGCCCGCATCGCGCTGGCGTGCCAGGCAGGCGGCGGTGATGTCCCAGTCTTCCATATGGCTGTGGGTGAGGATGACCACCCGGCTGCCGGCGGGCAGGTCGGCCACGGCATCCTGCACCGGGTCGGATTGCACCAGCGTGGTGCAGGCATCGGCCACCGCGCTGTCCGGCCACAGACCGGGGCGGCTGTCCACCCAGACCGTGCTGCAGGGCAGGCGCTGCAGCGCCGTCACCAGCGCCTGGCCCACATGGCCGGCACCGAACACCGCCACCGGCAGGCGCCGGGGCTGGCGCAGCTGCAGTGACGGCAGATCCTGCACCCCGACCACCCGGTACGCCAGGTGCACCACACCACCGCAGCACTGGCCCAGGCTGGGCCCCAGCGCATAGCGCTGCACGCCGGGCGGCTGTTGGCCGGCCAGCACCTGCTGGGCATGGGCCATGGCCTGGTACTCCAGGTGGCCGCCGCCAATGCTGCCCACCAGGCCGTGCAGACTGCCCGGCGCCAGTCCGACGGGCACGGCCATCCAGGCCCCCACCTCACGCGGTGCGGAACCCTGCACCTTCTGCACCTGCACCAGGCACACCGGGCCGTGGGCCACTGCGGCCTGCAGCTGCGTCCATGCATCGCGCACCGTCATAAAGAATCTGCCCTTGTCTGCCTGTGTGATGGGAATGCCATGGTGCCAGCGAATCGGCACCGTGTGCGCCATTCGTGCGCCCTGCTCCCATGCACATTGCTTGCCAGCAGGGGCTGCGGTTTCAGGATACGCTTGGCACCATGGCTGAACCCTCTTCCTCCAACCCCTCTTCTGCCCGCCCCGGCCGCCACTGGCTGTGGCGCGGCATGGCCGCCGCCGTGACGGCGCTGCTGGCCGCCTGCGGCTCCACCCCTCCGTCCACGCCTTCGGGCGCGGGGGCCTCCAGCCCTGCGGCGGTGCGCGAATACCGCCAGGATGCGGCCCGGCATATCTATGCCCGCAACCAGCACCGCATCTACCAGGGCAAGCTGCCCCCGATGCTGTATGCGATTGGCGTGCTGGAAGTCGAGCTGGACCGCAATGGCGGCGTGCGCCGCCTGCGCTGGCTGCGCGCGCCCACCCATGCGCCCGAGGTGGTGGCCGAGATCGAGCGCACCGTGCGCGCCGCAGCCCCCTTCCCCAACCCCTCCGGCATGCGCGGCAAGCTCAGCTACACCGATACCTGGCTGTGGGACAAGTCCGGGCGCTTCCAGCTGGATACGCTGAGCGAAGGCCAGCGGGGAGAATAATTTCCCGAGAGTGGCATGCTCCCACCCCGGGTGCATGCCCCCGCGCTGTGCAGCCGTATCCACGGCGGCCCCGCAGGCTCCCGATCAGGAGCCGCGGTAGGTGGAATAGCTCCAGGGGCTGACCAGCAGCGGCACGTGGTAGTGCTGGTCGGCATGGGCCACACCGAAGTCCAGGCTGACCTGGTTCAGGAAATTGGGCTCGGGCAGCTGCACGCCCCTGGCCTTGAAGTAGCCGGCCACATCGAACGTCAGGCGGTAGGTCCCGACCTGCAGGCTGGCGTTGTCGAACAGCGGCGCATCCGTGCGGCCATCGTGGTTCAACGTCAGCGTCTTGAGCAAGGTGGCGCTGTCGCCCTGCGTGGCAAACAGCTTGACCTGCATGCCGGCAGCCGGGCCGCCATGCATGGTGTCCAGAACGTGGGTACTCAGGCCCATAGGGATAACTCCTTAAAAGCGGGTGGCAACGCGCCATCTCCTGTCCACCAAAAGTGTATACAATTTTTGCACCAGATCGCATCGAGATGAACCCCATGCAATCCTCTTCCACCAGCACCATTGCCGACGCGCTGACCCGCGCCATCGTCGAACACAAGCTGCTGCCAGGCACCAAGCTGGCCGAGCAGAAGCTGGCCGACCACTTCGGTGTCTCGCGCACGCTGGTGCGCCAGGCACTGTTCCAGCTGTCGCAAAACCGCCTGGTCACGCTGGAGCCGGCACGCGGCGCCTTTGTGGCCACCCCATCCGTGGACGAAGCCAAGCAAGTCTTCGCCGTGCGCGCCATGCTGGAGAGCGAGATGACCCGCGCCTTTGTGCAGCAGGTCACGCCCGCCCAGATCCAGTCGCTGCAGGCCCATATCGCCGCAGAGAAAAAAGCCATGGACCGCAACGACGTGGGCCAGCGCACCGAGCTGCTGGGCGACTTTCACGTGGTCATGGCCGAGCTGATGGGCAACCAGGTGCTGGCCCAGCTGCTGGGCGATCTGATCTCGCGCTGCGCGCTGATCACGCTGATGTACCAGAGCACCAGCGCCGCCGAACATTCGCACGAGGAGCATGCCGCCATCGTCGCCGCCCTGGCTGAAAAAGACGAAACCACGGCCGTGCGGCTGATGCAGGAACATCTTTTGCACGTGGAAGCCGGTCTGACCTTCGACCGCGAGCTGCCCACCAGCGACCTGTCGATGGCACTGTCCTCCGTTGCCCTCTGATTGATCCAGGAACCTTCCATGACTTACGACGCCACCTCTCCCTATCCCCGCGACCTGGTCGGCTACGGCCGCCACCTGCCCCAGCCCCAGTGGCCCGGCAAGGCGCGCGTGGCCGTGCAGTTCGTGCTGAACTACGAGGAAGGTGGCGAGAACCACGTGCTGCATGGCGACCCGGCCAGCGAGCAGTTCCTGTCCGAGATGTTCAACCCGGCCGCCTACCCGGCGCGCCACATGAGCATGGATGGCATCTATGAATACGGTTCACGTGCCGGTGTCTGGCGCATCCTGCGCGAGTTCGAAAAGCGCGGCCTGCCGCTGACCGTGTTCGGCGTGGCCACCGCACTGCAAAAGCACCGCGAACTGGCCCAGGCCTTTGCCGATCTGGGCCATGAAGTGGCCTGCCACGGCCTGAAGTGGATCCACTACCAGAACGTTCCCGACGAGGTCGAGCGCGCCCACATGGTGCAGTGCCTGGAGATTTTCGAAGAACTCTACGGCCACGACGGCGACCACGGCCTGGGCTGGTACACCGGCCGCGACAGCCCCAACAGCCACCGCCTGGTGGCCGATGCCGGCCGCTTCAGCTACGACAGCGACTACTACGGCGACGACCTGCCGTTCTGGATGACGGTCGAGAAGACCGATGGCGCCAAGCACAACCAGCTGATCGTGCCCTACACGCTGGACGTGAACGACATGCGCTTTGCCCTGCCCCAGGGCTACTCGCACGCCGACCCGTTCTTCCAGTACATGAAAGACAGCTTCGACACCCTGTACGCCGAAGGCGATCCGGCCGGCGAGAACGCGCCCAAGATGATGAGCATCGGCATGCACTGCCGCCTGCTCGGCCGCCCCGGCCGCATCACGGCGCTGCAGCGCTTTCTGGACCATGTCCAGAGCCACAGCGACGTCTGGGTGTGCCGACGCATCGACCTGGCCCGCCACTGGGCGCAGCGCTTTCCCGCGCCCGCCCTGTAAGAGGATCGCCGCCGTCCTGCCGCCCGAACGCCCTGCCCGCGTCGGGCTGCGCACTTTTTTGAAAGAAGCACCATGGCTCTGACACTGGAACAACTCAACACCGCTTCGGTTGCCGAAGCCGTCGCCCTGCTGGACGGGCTGTACGAGCATTCGCCCTGGATTGCCGAAGCCGCCCTGGCGCAGCGCCCCTTCACCTCGCTGGCCCACCTCAAGCACGCCATGGTGCAGGTGCTGGCACAGGCCGGCGTGCAGCCCCAGCTGGACCTGATCCGCGCCCACCCGGAGCTGGCCGGCAAGGCCATGGTGGCCAAGTCGCTCACCGCCGAATCCACCAACGAGCAGAACAAGGCCGGCCTGACCGCCTGCACGCCCGAAGAGTTTGCACGCATCCAGCAGCTCAATGCCGACTACAACGCGCGCTTCGGCTTCCCCTTCATTCTGGCCGTGCGCGGCCCGCGCGGCCTGGGCCTGGGCAAGGCGGAGATCATCGACACCTTTGCGCGCCGCAGCCTCAACCTCCCGGACTACGAGCGGGCCGAGGCCCTCCGCAACATCCACCGCATTGCCGAAATCCGCCTGAACGACAAGTTCGGCTATGAGCCCACCGAAGGCAACGATGTCTGGGACTGGCAGGAAAAGCTGGCCCAGCACAGCGAGCCGGGCTACGCCGAAAAAGGCCAGCTCACCGTCACCTACCTCACCGACGCCCACCGGGCCTGCGCCCAGCGCATCAGCCACTGGATGCGCGACTGCGGGTTCGACGAGGTCGAGATCGATGCCGTGGGCAATGTCGTCGGCCGCTACAAGCCGGCCACCCCAAAAAGCAAATACCTGCTGACCGGCAGCCATTACGACACCGTGCGCAACGGCGGCAAGTACGACGGGCGCCTGGGCATCTTTGTGCCCATGGCCTGCGTGCGTGCGCTGCACCGCGCCGGCAAGCGCCTGCCCTTCGGCATCGAGGTGGTGGGCTTTGCCGAGGAAGAAGGCCAGCGCTACAAGGCCACCTTCCTGGGCTCGGGTGCCCTGATCGGCGACTTCCAGCCCGCGTGGCTGGACCAGAAGGATGCCGACGGCATCACCATGCGCGAAGCCATGCAGCACGCCGGCCTGTGCATTGACGACATCCCCAAGCTGCGGCGCGATGCGGCCGATTACCTGGGCTTCATCGAGGTGCACATCGAGCAAGGCCCGGTGCTCAACGAGCTGGACATTCCGCTGGGCGTGGTCACCTCCATCAACGGCGGCGTGCGCTATGCCTGCGAGATGTATGGCACGGCCAGCCACGCCGGCACCACCCCGATGGACCGCCGCCACGACGCGGCCCTGGGCGTGGCCGAACTGGGCCTGTACATGGAGCAGCGCGCGCTGCAGGACGGCGACAGCGTGGCCACCATCGGCATGCTGCAGGTGCCCAACGGCTCCATCAACGTGATCCCCGGCCGCTGCCAGTTCAGCCTGGACATGCGCGCGCCCACCGACCCGCAGCGCGACGCCATGGCCAAGGATGTGCTGGCCAAACTGGAAGAGATCGCCCGGCGCCGCGGCCTGCAGTACAAGACCGAGCTGGCCATGCAGGCGGCCGCCGCCCCCAGCGCCCCGCAATGGCAGGCCCGCTGGGAGCAGGCCGTGGCGGCACTGGGCGTTCCGGTTTTCCGCATGCCCAGCGGCGCTGGCCATGACGCGATGAAGCTGCACGAAATCATGCCCCAGGCCATGCTGTTCACGCGCGGCCTGAACGGCGGCATCAGCCACAACCCGCGCGAATCCACCACCAGCGACGACATGCAACTGGCCGTCGATGCCTTCGGCCATGTGCTGCAGCAACTGGCCTCCGAATAACGCCCCCCGACCACCGAGACAAGACCATGACCCAAGACCGCCAAGCCACCTACGCCGCCCTGGACGCCTGGATCGACCAGCATTTCGACGAGCAGGTGCAGTTTCTGCAGGCCCTGGTGCAGGTGCCCACCGATACGCCGCCCGGCAACAACGCGCCCCACGCCGAGCGCACGGCCGACCTGATCCAGGCCTTTGGCTTCACCGCCGAAAAGCATGTGGTGCCGGCCCAGGAAGTGCAGGACTACGGCATGGAGTCCATCACCAACCTGATCGTGCGCCGTCCCTACGGCAGCGGCGGCAAGACCATTGCGCTGAATGCACACGGCGATGTGGTGCCGCCCGGCGAAGGCTGGAGCAAGGACCCCTACGGCGCCCAGATCGAAGACGGCAAGATGTACGGCCGCGCCACGGCCGTGAGCAAGAGCGACTTTTCCACCTTCACCTTTGCCGTGCGCGCGCTGGAAGCCGTGGCCAAGCCCGCCAAGGGCAATGTGGAGCTGCACTTCACCTACGACGAAGAGTTTGGCGGTGAACTGGGCCCGGGCTGGCTGCTGAAGAAGGGGCTGACCCAGCCCGACCTGATGGTGGCCGCCGGCTTCAGCTACGAGGTGGTGACCGCCCACAACGGCTGCCTGCAGATGGAAGTGACCGTGCACGGCAAGATGGCCCATGCCGCCGTACCCCACACCGGCGTGGACGCGCTGCAGGCCGCCGTTGCCATCATGCAGGCGCTGTATGCCGAGAACACCAAGTACCAGCAGGTGACGTCCCAGGTGCCGGGCATCAAGCACCCTTATCTGAACATCGGCCGCATCGAAGGCGGCACCAACACCAATGTGATCCCCGGCAAGGTGGTGCTCAAGCTCGACCGCCGCATGATTCCCGAGGAAAACCCCGTCGAGGTGGAAGCCAGCATCCGCGCCGTGATCGCACAGGCGGTGGAAGGCTTCAACAGCCAGCGCGGCTACGCCGGTGACGATGCCGTGCGCGTGGACATCAAGCGCCTGCTGCTGGCCCGTGCCATGACGCCGCTGGCGGGCAACCAGCCGCTGGTGGATGCCATCCAGACCCATGGACAGGCCGTGTTCGGCGAGAAGCCCCCGGCCGTGGGCACGCCGCTGTACACCGACGTGCGCCTGTATGTGGAGCGCGGCATTCCCGGCGTGATCTACGGCGCCGGCCCCCGCACGGTGCTGGAAAGCCACGCCAAGCGCTCCGACGAACGCCTGGTGCTGGAAGACCTGCGCCGCGCCACCAAAGTGATTGCCCGCAGCCTGGTGGACCTGCTGGCCTGAGCGGCTCCCCACCCCTCCCACAGAACCCGGCCTTGGCCGGGTTTTTTTGTGGCCCGTCCGGACCTGCCCGGCTCCGGCCCGGAAGTGCATTTCACAGTGCAAAAAATGCTTTTGCACCACAAAAATGCATTGCACCGTTTTTGCCGCAACACGCACCAATCAAGGGCAAATCCCTAGCCAAACCGGCCCAAACCCGGACAAACACGGGGCAGAAACTGGCACGCACTTTGTATACACTTTTTGTATGGATCGCTGTGCGCAATCAACTGCGCACACGGCCACGCTCCGTACAGATAGACCACAAGGATTCAAGGAAGACCCCATGTCCACGACAGTCCACCCTGTTGACGAAAAACTGCCCTGGGGGCGCGCCAGTGCCCTCGGCCTGCAGCATGTGCTGGTGATGTATGCCGGCGCTGTGGCCGTGCCGCTGATCATCGGCCGCGCACTCAATCTGCCGCCGGAGCAGGTGGCACACCTGATTTCCGCCGACCTGTTCGTCTGCGGCATCGTCACCCTGATCCAGGCCATGGGCGCCACGCAGTGGTTCGGCATCAAGCTGCCGGTGATGATGGGCGTGACCTTTGCCGCGGTGGGTCCGATGATCTCCATGGCCCAGTCCACCGGCGGCCATGCCGGTGCGGGGCTGATCTTCGGCTCGGTCATCGGGGCGGGGGTGATCTCCATCCTGATCGCCCCGGTCATCAGCCGCATGCTGCGCTTTTTCCCGCCGGTGGTGACGGGCACCATCATTGCCGTGATCGGCATCAGCCTGATGCGCGTGGGCATCAACTGGATCTTCGGCAACCCCGTGGGCCCCACCGCCCCCAGCGTGCCCAACCCCGAGCACCTGAAGTGGCTGTCCGAAGCCCAGGCCATGGCCGGCGCACCCGGCACCTCGCTGCCGCCCGTGCCCAAGGGCTTTGCCGTGGTGCCCACCATCCCCAACCCCAAGTACGGCGACCTGACCGGCGTGGGTATTTCCGGCATCGTGCTGCTGACCATCCTGCTGATCGCCCGTTTCGGCAAAGGCTTTCTGGCCAATATATCGGTGCTGATGGGCATTCTGGTGGGCGGCATCATCACCGCCGCCATGGGCCTGATGGACTTCCACAAGGTCGGCGAAGCCAAGTGGTTCGATGTGATCCTGCCGTTCGAGATCGCCACGCCCATCTTCGACCCGGTGCTGATCCTGACCATGTCGCTGGTGATGGTGGTGGTGATGATCGAGTCCACCGGGATGTTCCTGGCCCTGGGCGACATGACGGACAAGAAGATCTCGCAGGACGAGCTGACCCGCGGTCTGCGCACCGACGGCCTGGGCACGCTGATCGGCGGCATCTTCAACACCTTCCCCTACACCAGCTTCTCCCAGAACGTGGGCCTGGTGGCGGTGACCGGCGTCAAGAGCCGCTGGGTGTGCGTGGCCGGCGGCGTCATCCTGGTGGTGCTGGGCGTGCTGCCCAAGATGGCAGCCCTGATCGAATCCCTGCCCACCGTGGTGCTGGGGGGCGCGGGCCTGGTGATGTTCGGCATGGTGGCCGCCACCGGCATCCGCATCCTCTCGAACGTGGATTTCCAGGGCAACCGCAACAACGCCATGATCGTGGCGGTGTCCATCGGCGTGGGCATGATTCCCCTGGTGGCACCGAATTTCCGCCAATGGATGCCGCACGCCATCCATCCCCTGATCGAATCCGGTATCCTCCTCGCCTCGCTCTGCGCGGTGCTGCTGAACGTTTTCTTCAACGGCACCAAGGGTGATACCGAAGCCGCCGTCCGGGCCGCACGCCAGGCCGATGCCCACTAAGGCATCCCGCCTGCCTGCAGCCTCTGTCCCGGCTACCGCCGGGCTAGCGCCCCCTGGCCGAATCGTTCCCAGGGGGCTTTGGCATTCTGAAAGCGCTCTGCACCCGATATCCCTTGCCTGATCACGGGGTTCGACTTCCCTCCACGGGAGGCGGCCATCAGGTAAGCTTCCAGACAGCTCCGAGCTTTTTCGTTGAGATTTTTTCTATGACACAAAACCTGTCCACCGCTGAACAAGCCCTGCGCGACGCGGCCCGTGAATACCACCGCAGCCCCAACAAGGGCAAGATTTCCGTCACCCCCACCAAGCCCCTGTCCAACCAGCGCGACCTGTCGCTGGCGTACTCGCCGGGCGTGGCCTACCCCTGCCTGGACATCGAAGCCGACCCCGCACAGGCGGCCGAGTTCACTGCCCGCGGCAATCTGGTGGGCGTGATCACCAACGGCACCGCCGTGCTGGGCCTGGGCGATATCGGCCCGCTGGCCGCCAAGCCGGTGATGGAAGGCAAGGGCTGCCTGTTCAAGAAGTTTGCCGGCGTGGATGTGTTCGACATCGAACTGGCCGAGCGCGATCCGGACAAGCTGATCGACATCATCGCGTCGATGGAACCCACGCTGGGCGGCATCAACCTGGAAGACATCAAGGCGCCCGAGTGCTTCTACATCGAGCAGGAACTCTCCAAGCGCATGAACATTCCGGTGTTCCACGATGACCAGCACGGCACGGCCATCATCTCCAGCGCCGCCCTGCTCAACGGCCTGGAACTGGTGGGCAAGGAAATCGGCAAGGTCAAGGTTGCCGTCTCCGGCGCCGGCGCGGCCGCCATTGCCTGCGTGAACGTGATGGTGGGTCTGGGCGTGAAGCGCGAGAACGTCTTCATGGTCGACTCCAAGGGCGTGATCTACGAAGGCCGCCCCGGTGGCCTGGACGCCTCCAAGGCCCAGTACGCACAGAAGACCGAAGCCCGCACGCTGGCCGATGTGGTCAACGGTGCCGACGTGTTCCTGGGCTGCTCGGCCCCTGGCGTGCTGACGGCCGACATGGTCAAGACCATGGCCGACAAGCCCATCATCCTGGCCCTGGCCAACCCCGAGCCTGAAATCCGCCCCGAACTGGCCAAGGCCGTTCGTCCGGACTGCATCATGGCCACCGGCCGCTCGGACTACCCCAACCAGGTCAACAACGTCCTGTGCTTCCCCTACATCTTCCGTGGCGCGCTGGACTGCGGCGCCACCAAGATCACCGAAGCCATGAAGCTGGCTTGCGTGCGCGAAATCGCCGCCCTGGCCAAGCAGGACGTGAGCGATGAAGTGGCCGCCGCCTACCAGGGCAAGGAACTGAAGTTCGGCCCTGACTACCTGATCCCCACGCCTTTCGACGTGCGCCTGATTCTGCGCATCGCCCCGGCCGTGGCCCAGGCCGCCGCCGAATCCGGTGTGGCCACCCGCCCCATCGAGGACATCGAGGCCTACCGCGAAAGCCTGACCCGCTTTGTCTACCAGACCAGCATGTTCATGCGCCCGGTGTTTGCCGCGGCCAAGAGCAAGGTCCAGCGCGTGGCCTATGCCGAAGGTGAAGACGAGCGCGTGCTGCGTGCCGTGCAGGTGGCCGTGGACGACAACCTGGCCAAGCCCATCCTGATCGGCCGCCCCGCCGTGATCGAAGCCCGCATTGCCAAGGCCGGCCTGCGCATCCAGCCCGGCGTGGACGTGGAAATCTGCGACCCCGAGGACGATCCCCGCTTCCGCCAGTACTGGGAGGCCTACCACCAGCTGATGGGACGCGACGGCATCACCCTGGAAGGTGCCAAGTCCACCGTGCGCCGCTCCAACACCGTGATCGCCGCACTGATGGTGCACCTGGGCGATGCAGATGCCATGCTGTGCGGCCTGGTCGGCAAGTTCGACAAGCACCTGGCCCACATCGAGGAAGTGCTGGGCCACCAGGCCGGCGCCGACCGCATGGCCACCGTCAACGCGCTGATGCTGGACAACCGCACGCTGTTCATCGCGGACACCTACATCAACGAAGACCCGACCGCCGAAGAGCTGGCCCAGATCGCCAAGATGGCCGCCGACGAAGTGGCCCGCTTCGGCCTGCCTCCCAAGGTCGCCTTCCTGTCGCACAGCAACTATGGCTCGTCCACCCGCAAGTCGGCACTGAAGATGCGCGCTGCCCGCAACCTGTTTGCCGCGGCCAACCCCGGCATCGAGTGCGACGGCGAAATGCACGGCGACTCGGCCCTGGACCCCGTGGTGCGCAGCCGCACCGTGCAGGACGCCACCCTCAGCGGCGAAGCCAATGTGCTGATCTGCCCCAACCTGGACGCCGCGAACATTCTGTTCAACGTGCTCAAGACCACGGCAGCCCACGGCACCACCATCGGCCCCATGCTGCTGGGCGGCGCCGCTGCAGCCCATGTGCTGACCCCTTCCAGCACCGTGCGCCGCGTGGTCAACATGACCGCCCTGGCCGCCGCTCAGGCCCAGACGCGCAAGGCCTGAGGCCCTAAGCCTCTGCCAGCGCCCCTATGCAGTCCCTGGTGGACTGCCACCAAGCCCCCTGCCACCGGCCGGGGGCTTTTTTCATGGGCCGACGCGAAGCCGGTGGCCGCAGCAGCCCTGCCGTCGGCAGACCGGCGACAGGCCCCCGCCTCACATTTCGTCGATGGCGGTGCTGGCAGCCCCATCCCGCGCCTGTGCCAGCCCCTCATGGGCTTCGATGGCAAAGCGGTCGCGGCAGTTGACGTAGAAGCTGGCACCGAAGCGGCCCACCGGGAAGAACTCCTGCAGGCGCACGCGCCATTTCTCGGTGTCCACCAGACCGTCGCGCACCGCCAGCCACTGCACGCGGCCGATGAAGACATAGCGGCTCTCCGTCTCCAGCGTCTCATGCAGCACGCACTCGAAGGCCACCGGGGCCTCGGCAATGCGCGGCGGCTTCACGCTCTGTGATGCCGTGGCGGTCAGCCCGGTGTGCACCAGTTCGCTGTGGTGCGGCGGCAGGCGGTCGCCACAGCGGTGCATGGCGGCAGCCATGGCTTCGTCGGTGATATGCACCACGAACTCCCGGTCGCGCAGGATGTTGGTGGCGGTGTCCTTCTGCGCCGCATCCTGCAGCTTGTTCACGCTCAGCATCACCACGGGCGGGTCCTCGCCCATCATGTTGAACATGCTGAAGGGAGCGGCGTTCACGGTGCCATCGGCACCCAGCGTGGTCACCAGCGCAATCGGGCGCGGCACGATCAGGCTGGCCATCAGCTTGTAGCGGGCATAGGTGTCCAGCTGCGCAAAATCAATTTCGGTCATTGCAGTTTCTCTGTGCCGTCACCGGCATCGACAGGGGGGGGAGTGGCAGGCTGCGCTGCATGCGGCGCATATACGGCCTGTTTTCTTGCAAATGCCATGCCCAGCGCTGGTGCAGCGCGGCGGCTGGCCGCCAGGCCAGAAATACCGTCTGTCGCCCGCCGCACCAAGAACTTGCAACCATGCACCACAGCCATGTGGTGCGCCGCCCGCACGGCACCAGATCCGTGCACACACCCCCACAGAACACGTTCGGCGATTTTGTATACACATGGCACCGATCTTGCACTGAAGGCTGCAGACCCCTTTTGCAACCGATGAAGTGAGGAGCATCCATGCACCAACGTTCTTTCCTGAAAGCTGCCGCAGCTGCTGTGACCCTGGCCTGGGGCGCAGCCCACGCCGCCGACACGCCCATCAAGTTCCAGCTGGACTGGCGCTTTGAAGGCCCGGCCGCTTTCTTCCTGCAGCCGGTGGCCAAGGGCTACTTCAAGGGCCAGGGCCTGGATGTGACGGTGGATGCAGGCAATGGCTCCGGTGGTGCCGTGCAGCGCGTGGCCTCGGGCACCTATGACATGGGCTTTGCCGACCTGGCCTCGGTGATGGAATTCCACGCCAACAATCCTGACGCGCCCAACAAGCCCGTGGCCGTGATGGTGGTCTACAACAACACGCCGTCGTCGGTGATGGCGCTCAAGAAGAGCGGCATCAAGACCCCCGCCGATCTGAAGGGCAAGAAGCTGGGCGCTCCGGTGTTCGACGCCGGTCGCAAGGCCTTCCCCATCTTCGAGAAGGCCAACAAGGTGGGCAATGTGGCCTGGACGGCCATGGACCCTCCGCTGCGCGAAACCATGCTGGTGCGCGGTGATGTGGACGCCATCACCGGCTTCACCTTCACCAGCCTGCTGAATCTGGAAGCGCGTGGCGCCAAGGCCCAGGACGTGGTGGTCATGCCCTACGCCGACTTCGGCGTGAAGCTGTACGGCAACGTGATCATCGCCAGCCCCAAGCTGATCAAGGAAAACCCCGAAGCCATCAAGAAGTTCCTGACCGGCTTCTCCCAAGGTGCCAAGGACGTGATGGCCCACCCTGCCGAGGCCATCCAGTCGGTCAAGGCCCGTGACGGCATCGCCAATGTGGCGCTGGAAACCCGCCGCCTGCAGCTGGCCATCGACACCGTGGTCAACAGCCCCGACGCCCGCAAGGAAGGCTTTGGCCGCCTGGACAACAGCCGCCTGACGCTGATGGCCTCGCAGGTGTCCGACGCCTACGCCACCAAGACCCGCGTGAAGGCCGAAGACGTGTGGAACGGCAGCTTCCTGCCCTCCGCCGCCGTGCTGGACGTGCTGCCCAAGAAGTAAACCACGCCCCCCTGGGCCTGCGCCACTGCGGTGTCTGCCCAGGGGCAATGACTCTCCCTCATTGGAATCTGCACCGTGAACAAACGTTCCTTTCTGCGTAGCGCCATGGCCGTTCTGGCCACCACCGCCACCACCTGGTCTGTCGCTGCCAGCCCGACCCTGACCCCGCTCAAGTTCCAGCTGGACTGGCGCTTCGAGGGCCCGGCCGCCCTGTTCGTGCACCCCGAACAGAAAGGCTATTTCAAGGAAACCGGCCTGGATGTGAACGTCGAGGCCGCCAGCGGCGCAGGCGCCATCCAGCGCGTGGCCTCCGGCACCCACGACCTGGGTTTTGCCGACCTGGCCGCGCTGATGGAGTTCCACGCCAACAACCCGGACGCACCCATCAAGCCCGTGGCCATCATGGTGATCTACAACACCACGCCGGCATCGGTGATGGCGCTGAAGAAATCCGGCATCACCAAGGCCGCCGACCTGACCGGCAAGAAGCTGGGCGCCCCCATCTTTGACGCCGGCCGCCGCACCTTCCCCATCTTCGCCCAGGCCAATGGCGTGGGCGAGGTGCAGTGGACCACCATGGACCCGCCGCTGCGCGAGACCATGCTGGCGCGCGGCGACCTGGATGCCGTCACCGGCTACACCTTCACCAGCCTGCTGAATCTGGAGGCCCGCGGCGTCAAGCGCGAAGACATTGTGGTGCTGCCCTATGCCACCCACGGCGTGCAGCTCTACGGCAATGTGATCATCGCCAGCCCCAAGCTGATCGCCGAAAAGCCCGAGGCCGTGCGCGCCTTCCTGAAAGCCTTTGCCAAGGGCGCCAAGGAAGCGATTGCCAGCCCCGAAGCCGCCATCGCCTCGATGAAGGCCAAGGACGGCCTGGTGAACACGGCACTCGAGGTCAAGCGCCTGAAGCTGACGATTGACACCGCCATCGACAGCAAGGGCGCGCGCGACGAAGGCTTTGGCCAGTTGCGCAAGGAACGCCTGGCCCAGATGGCCGAGCAGGTCTCCAAGGCCTATGCCACCAAGAACCCGGTGCCCGCCAACGCGGTGTGGAACGGCAGCTTCCTGCCCACTGCCGCCGAACTGGACGTGCTGCCCAAGCGCTAAACCCGGACGCCGGGCGGCCATGCGTGCGCCGCCCGGCACCGACCTTTGAAATGATCCCTATGACGGCTTCCTCCCAAGACCCCGCCTTTGTTGATTTCCGTGACGTCTGGCTGGCCTACAACGACGAGTTGCTGGCCCAGAACCATTTCGCGGTGGAGGCCATTGACCTGCAAGTGCGCCGTGGCGAGTTCATCGCCATCGTCGGCCCCTCGGGCTGCGGCAAATCGACGTTCATGAAGCTGGCCACCGGCCTGCGCATGCCCAGCATGGGCAAGATCCTGATCGACAGCCAGCCCGTCACCGGCCCGCTGAAGATCTCGGGCATGGCCTTCCAGTCGCCCTCGCTGCTGCCCTGGCGCACCACGGTGGACAACGTGCTGCTGCCGCTGGAGATCGTGGAGCCCCACCGCAGCCAGTTCAAGGCCAAGCGCAAGGAATACGAAGAACGCGCCCGCAACCTGCTGAAGAAAGTGGGTCTGGGCGGCTATGAAGACAAGTTCCCCTGGCAGCTGTCGGGCGGCATGCAGCAGCGCGCCAGCATCTGCCGTGCGCTGATCCACGAACCCAAGATGCTGCTGCTGGACGAGCCTTTCGGTGCGCTGGATGCCTTCACCCGCGAAGAGCTGTGGTGCATTCTGCGCGACCTGCATGCCGAGCAGCAGTTCAACGTGATTCTGGTGACGCACGACCTGCGCGAATCGGTCTTCCTGGCCGACACCGTGTACGTGATGAGCAAGAGCCCCGGCCGCTTTGTGGTGCGCCGCGAGATCGACTTTCCCCGCCCGCGCGACCTGGAGCTGACCTACACCAAGGAATTCACCGACATCGTGCTGGAGCTGCGCGGCCACATCGGCGCGCTGCGCAAAGACGGTGCCGTGATCAACCAATAAGCGCCCAGGACATTTGCCATGAACAAACTGAACAACAAACTGCTGGAACGCTGGTCCCCCTGGCTGCTGCTGCTCGCCGTGATCGTGCTGTGGCAGGTGGTCTGCTCGGCCTTCCAGGTGTCGGAATTCATCTTCCCCAGCCCCTGGCTGATCCTGCAGCAATTCCTGGAATTCCACGCCGTGATCGCCGGCCATGCCTGGCGCACCTTCTGGGTGACGATGGCCGGCTTTGGCATTGCCATCGTGGTTGGCGTGCTGCTGGGCTTTCTGATCGGCAGCTCGCGCCTGGCCTACGCCGCCGTCTACCCGCTGATGACCGCCTTCAACGCCCTGCCCAAGGCGGCTTTCGTGCCGATTCTGGTGGTGTGGTTCGGCATCGGCATTGGCCCAGCCATCCTGACTGCGTTCCTGATCAGCTTCTTCCCCATCATGGTCAACATCGCCACCGGCCTGGCCACGCTGGAGCCCGAGCTGGAAGACGTGCTGCGCGTGCTGGGCGCCAAGCGCTGGGATGTGCTGATGAAGGTGGGTCTGCCGCGCTCGCTGCCCTACTTCTACGGCTCGCTCAAGGTCGCCATCACGCTGGCCTTTGTGGGCACCACGGTGTCGGAGATGACAGCGGCCAACGAAGGCATCGGCTACCTGCTGATCTCGGCCGGCTCGTCCATGCAGATGGGCCTGGCATTTGCCGGCCTGCTGGTGGTGGGGGCCATGGCCATGGTGATGTACGAGCTGTTCAGCCTGGTGGAAAAGCGCACCACCGCCTGGGCCCACCGCGGCGCCAACAACCACTGAGCTGCCTGCGTGCCACGTGCAAAGGCCTGCCCTGGTGGCAGGCCTTTTTGCATGGGCAGGGTCAAAGCCGCATGCCCCCACATGGCAGGCGGGCTTGGGCGTGCCCGGCACTCTGTACCATGCGCAGCTTGCCCCGCTCTGGATGCCTGCCGTGACTGCCTCTGCCCCCCTTTCCACCGCCCCCGCCGCCCCCACCACTCCCGTCAAACTGGTGCGCATCGACCCCAGCGACCTGTCCCAGGCCCGCAGCGGCCAGCCCAGCCGCCCGTTGCGCGGCGACACCACCTACAAGACGCTGGACGTGTTCAGCGGCAACCGCGGCAAAGCCAATGCCGGCGTCTGGGAAGCCACGGCCGGGGCCTTCCGCTCGAACATCCAGGGCTATATCGAGTTCTGCCACATCGTCGAAGGCAGCTGCCGCCTGGTGGACCCGGATGGCAGCGTGCACCATTTCCAGGCGGGTGACAGCTTCGTCCTGCCCGACGGCTTCAGCGGCCACTGGGAAGTGGACGACCGCGTGAAGAAAGTGTTTGTCACCACCGATGTCGATGCGCCTGCAGCGGCATGAGGCCTGCCTGCAGCCGGTGCGCCGGCCGCGCGCGCAGGCGTAGCTAACGCTTTGATTTGCATAGCAGGCGCAGCCCACCTGCGCTGTGCCGACGGCGTTCATCCGCTGCCATCGCACGGCCGCCGCCCACCTCCTGTCCCACCGCCCTTCCTGGCGCGTATGTAAGAAGTCGTTTCTGGCATGCGACATGCAATAGCTCTGGTAACCCCGCCTGTGCCCAGGCGGCCTTGTTACCCGCACTCGCCCAGGAGGCGCGCATGCTCGCAGCACCCATGATGGATGACCGCCCCCCCGAAGGACAGCCTCTGTCCGCGACCGATGCCAAATACCTGCGGCAGGCCTTTGTCTGGGCGAATGCGGCCCGCACCCGCGGCAACCGCCCCTTCGGTGCCGTGGTGGTGGCCGCCGATGGGCGCATCCTGGCCGAGGCCTTCAGCAACACCCGCGAGACGGGCGACTGCACCGGCCATGCGGAAATGAATGCCGTGCGCCAGCTGGGCAACCCCCGTGTGGCGCCCGAGTTGCTGGCGGGTGCCACGCTCTATGCGTCGGCTCAGCCCTGTGCCATGTGCGCCGGCGCCATCTGCAACGCCGGTATCGGCCGCGTGGTGTTTGGCCTGGACGATACGCGGCTGCTGCAGATCCGGCCCGACCTGCGCGGCAGCACACTGGACTGCCACACCGTGTTCGACAACGCCACCTATGCCATCACCTGCATCGGCCCGGCCCTGGTCAACGAAGCCCTGGCGGTGTACGAGGACAGCTGGTTCCCGCCCTCCTCCTGATATCCACTCCGGCTGGCCCTGCTCTGCTTCGGTGAGCAGTCCAGCCGCCATGGTGCAGCGCTGACGGGCATACGCACCAAGTTGGCACAGTGTCTGCTTGCAGCTTGACCATGCCCTGGCACGCCCACCTCTCCCTCGACTACCACCACCGCGCCGGCCGCACGGCCGCGCATTTCACCCACGACGGCCCGCTGCGCGTGCTGCGCAGCCTCTACCCCGAAGGCCCTGCCATCTGCCACCATGTGCTGGTCCATCCGCCTGGCGGGCTGGTGGGCGGGGACACCCTGGACATCCAGGTGCACGCCGGAGCCGGTGCCCACGCCCTGGTCACCACCCCAGGCGCCACGCGCTTTTACCGCAGCGAAGGCGAACCGGCACTGCAACGCACGCGCCTGCGGCTGGATGCCGGAGCCCGCCTGGAATGGCTGCCGCTGGAAGCCATTGCCTACAACGGCTGCCTGGCCCGCAACCAGCTGGAACTGGACCTGGCCCCCGGCGCCGAACTGCTGGCCTGGGACATCACGGCCCTGGGTCTGCCCCACGCCGAGGCGCCCTGGCTGCGCGGGGAATTCCTGCAGCACATGGAATGGCCCGGCCGCTGGCTGGAACGCGGGCTGATCCGCGCCGACGATGGCTTGCTGCTGGATGGCCCGCTGGGCCTTGCCGGCCAGCGCTGCCTGGGCAGTCTGGTGTTTGCCTGCGGCAGCCCCCTGTCCCGTGCCCGCAGGGAGCAGGTGCAGGAAGCCACACACGCCTTGCTGGCCAGCCACCCCCAGGGCCCGTGGTGCGGGGTCACCAGCCCCAACGACCATGTGCTGGTGCTGCGCGGCCTGGCCCCGCTGGTGGAGCCGCTGATGCAGCTGTGGCAGCAGGTCTGGGCGCTGTGGCGCCGGCTGCTGTGGGAGCGGGACGCCCCGCTGCCCCGCATCTGGTCCATGTAGAACGCGACACGCTAGCAGCCCTGGGCGGTGCCCAGCGCTGCCACAGCCGGAAGGCGGCATGGCGCCCACGCCGCGCACCGGTCATCAGCGCATGCGGAACACTTCCAGTGTGCGGTGCAGCACGCCGGCGTTGCTGCTCATGTGGCCAGCGGAATGGGCCGACACCTCGGACATGCGGGCGTTCTCCTGTGTGACCGCATCCAGTTCGCCAATCGCACGGTCCACCTGCGCAATGCCCAGGGCCTGTTCGCGCGAGGTTTCCACAATTTCCTGCACCAGCTGGCTGACCTGGGCCACCGACTGCACCGCCTGGGAGATGGTGGCACTGGCTTCCTGCATGCGCTCCGCCCCCTGGTGGATGCGGTCATTGGAGCCGGAAATCAGCCGCTTGATTTCCTTGGCCGCTTCGGCGCTGCGCTGCGCCAGCGTGCGCACCTCACCGGCCACCACGGCAAAGCCGCGCCCCTGTTCGCCGGCGCGCGCAGCTTCGACCGCCGCATTCAGCGCCAGGATATTGGTCTGGAAGGCAATGCTTTCGATGGTGGTGATGATCTGCCCCATCTGCTGCGACGAATCGCGCAGCTGGTGCACCATGTCCTCCACCTTCTGCATGGCCTGGCCGCCACGCTCCGCCAGCTGGGCGCTCTTACCGCTTTGCTGCAGGACTTCTTCGGTGGTCTGCTGGGATTGCTCCACGCTGCCGGCCAGCTGCGTCATGGCGGCAGCCGTCTGCTGCAGGCGTTCGGCCTGCAGCTCGGTGCGCTCGGACAGGCTGCGGGCGCTGCCGGACAGATCGCGCGAGAGGTGGCTGAAGCTGTCGATTTCGTGGCGCGCATCGCCCACGATGGCCCGCAGATTGAAATGCACCTGGTGCAGATGCTCCATCAGCAGCGCCATCGGATGGCGGCCCGGTACCAGCGGCAGCTGGCGGTCCAGCTCGCAACTGGCCAGCTGCTTGGCAAAGCGGTGGGTCAGCGCAAAAGGCTGCGTCAGGGTGCGGTGCAGCCAGCCCAGGCCCAGCGCACTCCACAGCACCATGGCGGCGGCCTGCAGCGCCACCTGCCACGGGGCGGTCCAGCCCAGCACGGCGGGCAGGCAGCCCATCAGCAGCAGCGGCAGAACCACGGCGGCGATGCGCAGCGTGAAGTTGGCGCGCTGCATTTTTCCGAACAGATTGCGCAGCCCCAGCAGGCGCGCATGGCCGGCATGCAGCACCATGCCGGGCTGGCCCTTGGCCCGCTCCTGCGCCAGGCGGGCATAGAGCTGCTCGGCTGCCTGCACCTGTTCGCGCGTGGGCTTGGCCCGCACCGACATATAGCCCACGGGCTTGCCGCCTTGCATGATGGGCGTGACGTGGGCGTGGACCCAGTAGAAGCCGCCATCCTTGCGGCGGTTCTTGACGATGCCCTTCCAGCTGCGGCCGTGACCGATGGTGGCCCACATATCGCGGAAGGCTTCGGCCGGCATGTCGGGGTGGCGCACCAGGCTGTGGGGCTGGCCCATCAGCTCTTCCATGCTGAAGCCGCTGACACGCACGAAGGCGGCATTGCAGTGGGTGATGTTGCCCTGGCTGTCCGTGGTGGACATCAGCAGCTCATCATCGGGAAACTGGAACTCGTGGAGGGTGACAGGCAGGTTCTGGCGCATGGCGAAGAGAGTGGCGCGGCAAAGCCCGCCGGATGGAGTCAGGGAAAAGAAGCAGGCGAAGCAGCGGGAGGAAGGAAGGAAAGAGGGCTTTCAGGAAGCGCGCTGCATGGGATCTGCAGAAGAGGAATCGGTATCGGAAGGGCTGCACACCGGTGCAGCAGCGCCCCAGGCGGGCAGCGCACTCTCACGCCACAGCTGGCGCGAACGCACACCGGCAGCCACCGCCCCGTGCAGCTGCTGCGGAGCCTGGGGCAGGAGCTGCCGGCCGGGCTGGCGGCGGGCAGAGATCAGCTGCGCGCGGCTGTCATAGCAGCGGCGGCAATGCACGCATTGCGAATCTGCGCCCGGCATGCCCTGCTGCCAGGCACGTTGCAGGTCCAGCGATTTGCCACACAGGCACACAATCCCGCCCGGGTCCGTCATCACCCTGGTACGGTGGCAGAACGCGGGTGCCCTGAAATACTCCATCACACTTCCTCACCCGGCCCCACCGCCGCCAAGGCGGGTGGACGCGCGCTGATCCGCAAAAGTTTCGATTTGTAAATTCTATGGAATTTCCATCTGAATAGAAATTGATGCAAGGCAAGACTGGGGCATTGAAACCGGAATCCAACACCGGCTGCAGTCTGGCCGCCACCGCGGCGGCCCCTCTGCCACGGACCGATGCGCTGGGGCCTGCCTGCGCGCTCCCCACGGCGGTGCGCAGTGCGCCCAGCCCGGCTGCGCCCTGCCAGACGTTGGCACCCACATTCCGCCAGCGCCCAGCAAAGCCCATCGAAGTGCTCACTCCGCAGCAGCACCTTTTTTCAAGCGCTTTCATATTTTTGTCAGAAAAGTGGTAACTCAAGGGTTAACAATTAAGGGATAACCATATAACAACCAAATGAAACTGGCGTTACGGCGCCCGCCCCATTCTGGGGATCCCCGACAGAGCGGTGCCTGCTGCCCCTGTCCGCTGTGGCGACTGACTCCCGGCTGGCGCAACGTCAGCTCCGATGCCAGCCTGCCACGCGGCCTGTGCGGTACCACCGCGCTTCCAAAAAACGCCCGCCTCTGCGGGCAGAGTGAGAAGGAGTGGACATGTTCCGCCGAACCATCCTGGCCACCACGGTCGCCCTGAGTCTGACTGCCGCCATGGCCCCCCTGGCCCATGCCAAGGACGCCTGGCCCGTCAAGACCATCACCCTGGTGCAACCCTATGCCCCCGGTGGCACCAGCGACATGCTGGCGCGCATCATTGCCATGGAACTGGAAAAGCGCATCACCGCCAATGTGATCGTGGAAAGCAAGGCCGGCGCCAACGGCAACATCGCCACTGCCTATGTCAGCCGTGCCAAGCCCGATGGCGGCACCTTCCTGGTCGGCTCCAGCAGCCCGGTGGTGATCTCGCCCTCGCTGTACAAGAGCGTGCCCTACCACCCCGAAAAGGACCTGACGCCCATCACCACCATCGCCAAGGCCCCGTTCCTGCTGGTGACCAGCCCCAAGTCGGGTATCCACAGCGTGCCGGAACTGATCGCCCATGCCAAGGCCGGCAAGATCAACTTCGGCTCGGCCGGTGCCGGTTCGCCCCAGCACATGATTGCCGAGATGTTCAACACCGAGGCCAAGATCAAGGTGCCCCATGTGCCCTACAAGGGCTCGGCCCCGCTGGTGGTGGCCGTGATGGCCAACGAGGTGCAGTACGCCATCGACAACCCGGTGCCGCTCAAGCCCCAGATCGACAGCGGCAAGCTCAAGGCCCTGGCCATCACCAGCAAGCACGCCTCGCCCAAGTTCCCCGGCGTCAAGAGCCTGCATGAGCTGGGCTTCACCAACTTCGAGGTGGAACCCTGGTACGGCATGATCGGCTCCAAGGGCCTGCCCAAGGACCTGGCCGAGCGCATGAACAAGTACGTGCAGGACATCCTGGCGCAGGACCACGTCAAGCAGAAGATCTCCGAACTGGGCGCCGACGCGTTTGGCATGTCCACCGGCGAATTCGCCAAGCTGATCAGCGCCGACATCAAGAAGTGGGGCGCCGCCGTCAAGGCCTCGGGCGCCACGGCGGACTGACCGTCCTCCGTACCCCGGACCGACAAAAACGACCTCCTAGGAGGTCGTTTTTTTCATGCTGCCGCAGACGCCTGGCCCCTGGGCCTCGGCATCGACGTTCAGATCGCCACCAGCTTCTGGATGCCTTTTTCCTGCATCTCGCTGCCCGGCCCGCTGGCGATCACCTCGCCGCGCTCCATCACCAGATAGTGGTCGGCCAGTTCCTCGGCAAAGTCGTAGTACTGCTCGCACAGCAGCACAGCCATGCCACGCTCCTTGGCCAGCATGCGGATCACACGGCCGATGTCCTTGATGATGCTGGGCTGTATGCCTTCGGTAGGCTCGTCCAGAATCAGCAGCCCCGGCGCAGGCGCCAGCGCGCGGGCAATGGCCAGCTGCTGCTGCTGGCCGCCGGACAGGTCGCCGCCGCGGCGGTGCAGCATCTGCTGGAGCACCGGGAACAGCGCATACAGATCCTGCGGAATCGGCGTGCGGCCGCTCTTGTAAGCCAGGCCCATGCGCAGGTTGTCTTCCACGCTCAGGCGGCCAAAGATCTCGCGCCCCTGGGGCACGAAGCCGATGCCGCTGCGCGCGCGCTCGTACGGCGTCAGGCCCTGGATAGGCTTGCCGTTCCAGCTGATGGTGCCGCTCTTGATCGGCACCAGGCCCATCAGGCTCTTGAGCAGCGTGGTCTTACCCACGCCGTTGCGCCCCAGCAGCACGGTGATGCTGCCGGGCACGGCCTGCACGCTCACATCGCGCAGGATGTGAGAGCCGCCGTAGTACTGGTGCAGGTTGCGAACTTCAAGCATCGGGTTCCATCCATTTCCAGAGCGTCTGCACGCTCTCCATATTCAAAGCAGCGTCTCAACGACCCAGGTAGACCTCGATCACGCGCTCATCGGCCTGCACCTGGGCCAGCGTGCCTTCGGCCAGCACGCTGCCGTCGCACAGCACGGTCACTTTTTCGCTGATGGTGGCGATGAACGACATGTCGTGTTCCACCACCATCAGCGAATGCTGGCCCTTGAGGCGCAGAAACAGCTCGGCCGTGCGCGCGGTTTCGTCGTCCGTCATGCCTGCCACCGGTTCATCGAGCAGCAGCAGCTTGGGGTCCTGCATCAGCAGCATGCCGATCTCCAGCCACTGCTTCTGCCCGTGGCTGAGCTCGCCGGCCATGCGGTGCACGCTGCCCGCCAGGTGGATGGTGTGCAGCACCTCGGCCAGGCGGTCGCTCTGCGCGCTGTCGAGCCGGAAGAACATGCTGTGCTTGACGCCCTTGTGGGTCTTGAGCGCCAGCTCCAGGTTCTCGAACACCGTCAGCTGCTCGAAGACCGTGGGTTTCTGGAACTTGCGGCCGATGCCCAGCTGGGCGATCTGGGGCTCGTTGTGGCGCAGCAGGTCGATGGTGGAGCCGAAGAACACGGTGCCGCTGTCGGGCCGGGTCTTGCCGGTGATGATGTCCATCATCGTGGTCTTGCCCGCGCCATTGGGGCCGATGATGCAGCGCAGCTCGCCCGGGGCGATGTCCAGGTTCAGGCCGTTGATGGCCTTGAAGCCGTCAAAGCTGACATGCACGTCTTCCAGGTACAGGATGCGACCGTGCGTGGTGTCCACCTCGCCCGGTGTGGCGATGCGCGAGTAGCCCGCCTTGCGCCCGCCGGACTCCGTGTCCTGCGCCGCCTTGACCGCCACCGCCTGCATGCGGCGTGTGCCTTCTTCCATCAGATCGGGCGTCATGCGCGGCCCTCCTCTTGGCTGCTCTTGCTGCTGTCCACCGGCTTGCGGCGGCGCAGCTTGCGCACCAGTCCGGCAATGCCATCGGGCAGGAACAGCGTCACCACAATGAACAGGCCGCCCAGAAAGTACAGCCAGAATTCCGGCGCCACCACCGTGAGCCAGCTTTTGGCACCGTTGACCACGAACGCGCCGGCAATGGGGCCGACCAGAGTGCCGCGCCCGCCCACGGCCGCCCAGATGGCGATCTCGATGGAGCTGGCGGCCGACATTTCGCCGGGGTTGATGATGCCCACCTGCGGCACATACAAGGCACCGGCGACGCCGCACATCATGGCGCTGATGACCCAGATGGTGAGCTTGTACTGCAGCGGCGAGTAGCCCGAGAACATCACCCGCGTCTCCGCATCGCGGATGGCCTGCAGCACCCGGCCGAACTTGCTGCCCACCAGCCAGCGTGCCAGCAGGAAGAAGCCCAGCAAGGTGCAGCCGGTGATGACGAACAGTGCCATGCGCATTTCCTGCGTGGCCAGCGGTATGCCCAGGATGCGCTTGAAGTCGGTGAAGCCGTTGTTGCCGCCAAAACCGGTTTCGTTGCGGAAGAACAGCAGCATGGCCGCATAGGTCATGGCCTGCGTGATGATGGAGAAATACACACCCTTGATGCGCGAGCGGAAGGCGAACCAGCCGAACACAAAGGCCAGCACGCCGGGCACGGCCAGCACCAGGATCACCGTGGCCACAAAGCTGTCCGACAGCGCCCAGTGCCAGGGGAATTCCTTCCAGTCCAGGAACACCATGAAGTCGGGCAGGCTGCTCTGGTAGCTGCCATCGGTGCCGATCTGGCGCATCAGGTACATGCCCATCACATAGCCGCCCAGCGCGAAGAACAGGCCGTGACCCAGGCTCAGGATGCCGGTATAGCCCCAGATCAGGTCCATGGCCAGGGCGCAGATCGCGTAGCACATGATCTTGCCCAACAGGCGCACGGCGTAATCCGACAGGTGCAGGGCGCTGCCTTCGGGTACCCACAGGTTGAGCACCGGCGCCAGCGCACACACGGCGATCAGCGCCAGCATGAAGGCCGACCAGCCGGCCTTGCTCAGCAACGGTCTGCGCCCCGGCAGGGACGAGGCCGGCAGCAGCACATTCGTTTTCAAGGAAGATGTCGTCATATCAGTGGTCCTTGGCGGAGCATGGGAGGCAGCCCGCGTTCGGCGCAGACAGCGCGCAGGCGCCGCACTGCAGCGGGGCGGTGGCCCCTGGCAAGGGGAAGCGGCACACGAGCACAGGGGATGGCTGCATGGTCATTCCGCGCTGCGGCCTTTCATGGCGAAGATGCCCTGCGGACGCTTCTGGATGAAGGCGATGATGAACACCAGCACCGCAATCTTGGCCAGCACCGCACCGGTCCAGCCTTCCAGGAACTTGTTCAGCAGGCCCAGGCCCAGTGCGGCGTAGACGGTGCCGGCCAGCTGGCCCACCCCGCCGAGCACCACCACCATGAACGAATCCACGATGTAGCTCTGCCCCAGGTCCGGCCCCACATTGCCCACCTGGCTGAGGGCGCAGCCGGCCAGCCCTGCGATGCCGCTGCCCAGTGCAAACGCCATGGTGTCCACCCGTGCGGTGTTCACCCCCATGCACGAGGCAATCGGACGGTTCTGCGTGACGCCGCGCACGAACAGGCCCATGCGGGTTCGGGCGATCAGATAGGCCACGCCGGCCAGCACCGCAAACGCGAACACGATGATGACCAGGCGGTTCCACGGCAGGGTGAGATTGGGCAGCACCTGCAGGCCGCCGCTCATCCACACCGGGTTTTCCACGGCCACGTTCTGCGCGCCAAAGGTGGAACGCACCAACTGCATCAGCACCAGCGAGATGCCCCAGGTGGCCAGCAAGGTCTCCAGCGGGCGGCCGTACAGAAAACGCAGCACGCCGCGTTCCATGATGGCGCCCACCAGGGCCGATGCCAGAAAGGCCGCCGGCACGGCGGCCAGCAGATACCAGTCAAAGAATTCGGGCAGGTAGCTGCGGAACACGCCTTGCACCACATAGGTGGCGTAGGCGCCGATCATCATCAGCTCGCCATGGGCCATGTTGATCACGCCCATCAGGCCGTAGGTGATGGCCAGGCCCAGGGCCACCAGCAGCAGGATGGTGCCCAGGCTCACGCCGGTGAAGGCCACGCCCAGGCGTTCGCCCCAGGCCAGCTTGTCGGCCACTTCGGCCTGCGCGCGCTGCAGCGCAAGCTGCACCTTCTCATCGGTTTCCTGGGCCTGCCGCTCGTTCAGCAGCAGGCGCGTGGCCGGGGTGGCACGCTGCGCCAGCTGGGCCGCAGCCTTGATGCGCTGGGCGGGGTCTTCGCTGCCCAGCTGGGCGGCCGAGCGGGCCAGTTCCAGTTCGGCCTTGACGGCCGCGCTGCGCTCCTGGGCCATGGCCTTGTCCAGCAGCGGCAGGCGGTCGGGGGTGGCGCCCTTGAGCATGGCACGCGCCGCTTCCAGGCGCGTGGCCTCGTCGCCCACCAACAGATTCAGGGAGGCCAGTGCACTGCCGATCTCGCGGCGGATGCGGTTGTTGGTGCCCACGTCTTCGGCCCCTTCGGGCACGGCCACGGGCTGGCCGGTGACAGGGTCCACGCCCCGCCCGGCACGCACGATGAATGCACGCCCTGCGGCAATCTGGACCTCACCGTCCTGCATGGCCTGCAGGAAATCCGCCGTGCGCTGGCCGTCGCCATGGGCCACGGCATCGGCCATGGCGGCCACGCGCGCGGCGTTGTCGCCGTCTGCCATGGCCAGCGCCTGCTCGGCCGTCAGGGCCTGGGCCGGTGCCTGCCACAGCGCGCCGCAGGCCACAGCGGCTGCCAGCACCGGCCGGATCGTGCGCAAAATTCTGAACAACATAGAAACTCTTGCCTGTCTGGTTGTGACAACGGCCCGTCGCACAGGACGGGCCGTGGAGGAAACCGCAGATGTCCGCCGGGGGTGCACACCAGGCACGCACCCCTGCGGCGGCCGCGTTATTTCTTCTCGGGCTCGTCCTTCTTCTTGTCGTTGCCTTCGATGTAGGGGCTCCAGGGCTGGGCCTTGATCGGGCCCTTGGTCTTCCACACCACGTTGAACTGGCCGTCGGCCTTGATTTCACCGATCAGCACGGGCTTGTGCAGGTGGTGGTTCTTGGGGTCCATGGTCAGCGTGAAGCCGCTGGGTGCCTTGAAGGTCTGGCCGGCCATGGCGGCGATCACCTTGTCCGCATCGGTGGACTTGGCTTTCTCGACGGCCTGCTTCCACATGTGGATGCCGACGTAAGTGGCTTCCATCGGGTCATTGGTCAGCGGCTTGGTGGACTGGCCGGGCAGCTTCTTGGCCTTGGCGTAGGCCGACCACTGCTTGATCCAGGCGTCGTTGGTGGGGTTCTTCACGCTCATGAAGTAGTTCCACGAGGCCAGGTGGCCCACCAGGGGCTTGGGGTCCAGGCCGCGCAGCTCTTCCTCACCCACCGAGAAGGCGACCACGGGCACATCGGTGGCCTTGATGCCGGCGTTGCCCAGTTCCTTGTAGAAAGGCACGTTGGAGTCGCCGTTGATGGTGGAGACCACCGCCGTCTTGCCGCCGGCAGCGAACTTCTTGATGTCCGCCACGATGGTCTGGTAGTCGCTGTGGCCGAAGGGGGTGTAGGCCTCCATGATGTCCTTGTCGGCCACGCCCTTGGCCTTCAGGAAGGCACGCAGGATCTTGTTGGCCGTACGGGGATAGACATAGTCGGTACCCAGCAGCACCCAGCGCTTGGCGTTGCCGCCGTCGTCCCCCATCAGGTATTCCACTGCGGGAATGGCCTGCTGGTTGGGCGCTGCGCCGGTGTAGAACACGTTCTTGGAAAGTTCCTCGCCTTCGTACTGCACGGGGTAGAACAGCAGGGAGTTGGTTTCTTCATAGACCGGCAGCACCGACTTGCGGCACACCGAGGTCCAGCAGCCGAACGTGACCGCCACCTTGTCCTGGCTGACCAGCTGCTTGGCCTTTTCCGCTGCCAGCGGCCAGTTGGAGGCGGTGTCGATCACCACGGGCTCCAGCTTCTTGCCCAGCACGCCGCCCTTGGCGTTGATGTCCTCGATGGTCATCAGGGCCATGTCTTTCAGCGCGGTTTCCGAAATCGCCATGGTGCCCGACAGCGCGTGCAGCACGCCCACCTTGATGGTGTCGGCGGCCTGGGCGGACAGGGCCGTGAAGCCGATGCCGGCGACTGCTGCGGCAGCGGCCAGGGTCTTGAGGGTGAAACGACGGGGCATGAAGGAACTCCTCTCTTGGATAAGGGGGTGGTGTTGCCAGTGCCAGCGGCCTGTGCAATCACCATGACCTGCATGCTAAAAATCCGCCCGGCTGGCGTATATACGCCGGATGGCGTACGCCACGCCCGCCCACCGCTCCCTCGCCCGCCTAGCCGCCCTGGCGCAGCCGCCCCAGCGCCGATGCCGCGGCCGCGGTGCGCGTTTCCACCCCCAGCTTGGTGTGGATGCGTTCCAGGTGCTTTTTCACCGTGGCCGGGCTGCTGCCCAGGATGTCGGCAATGTCGCGGTTGATCTTGCCCTGCGCCACCCAGTACAGCACCTCGGCTTCCTTGCCGGTCAGGGCAAAGGCGTCGCGCAGCAGGGTGATGGCGGCGCTGCCGGATTCCTCGCGCATGACCACCAGCAGCTCCCCCGCCTCGCCTTCTTCCATTGGAGGGTGCAGGTGCAGCAGCAGGCGGCCGTCGGCGCCGCCTTCCGCTGCGGGCTGCACCGCAGTCAGTGCCATGCGCGGCGGCTCGCCGGCGCCGCCGGCCACCACCGCAGCGTGCTGGCGCGCCATCCATTCCTGCACGGCCGCCGGCACCACGGGCAGGCCCAGCCCGCCGTAGCGCTGCAGCAGGGTGCGCGCCAGCGGGGTGTGCCACAGCACCCGCCCGTCGCCCACGCGCACCGTCATGCTGGCGTAGCCAAAGGCATCCAGGGCACTGCGGGCCTGCAGTGCCTGCTGTGTCTGCTGCCGTGCGCGGCGGGCGGTGGCCAGGTGCACGCCCATGCGCGCCAGCACCTCGGCCGGCTTCAGGGGCTTGGTGACATAGTCCACACCACCGGCGGCCAGCGCCGCCACCACATGCTCGGTCTCGGTCAGCCCGGTCATGAAGACCACGGGAATCGGTGCGGTGCGTGCATCCGCCTTCAGCCGGCGGGCCACCTCGAAACCGTCCATGCCCGGCATCATGGCGTCCAGCAGGACGATGTCCGGCTGGGCCTGCAGCGCGCGCTGCAGCGCCTGCTCGCCCGACAGGGCCACCAGCACGGTGTAGCCGGCTTCGTCCAGCGCATCGTGCAGCACGGCCAGGTTGTCCGGCACATCGTCCACGATCAGCACCACATCATCCTGCGCACTCATGCTGCGGCCCTCCGTTGCAGCGGCGGCTGCCCCAGCAGTTGCGCCATGCCTTCCAGGTCGAACTGCTGCGCCATGCCGCGCAACTGCGCCCACAGCACCGCATGCTGGGGGTGGGCGGCCTCCAGGGCCTGCAAGGCCTGGCGCACGCCGCGCACATAGCCCAGCTCCACGGCCTGGCGCAGCGCGGACAGGTCCACGTGCAGGCCGATTTCCCTATCCATGCCCAGCTCCGCAGCCGGCAGGGGCATGGCCGCTGGCGCCCCGTCCGTACGGACCGCTTCCGGTGCAGGAGCCGCGGCCACCTGCGCAAGCGGTGTTTCATCCGCGTAGTGCCAGGACAGCTGCAGCCTGCGGCCCAGCCACAGCAGCAGTTCGCTGTGGCGCACGGGCTTGGTGTGAAAGTCCTGGGGGGTGATGCCCACATCGTTGGGCAGTTCACGGTCGAAGGCATTGGCCGAGACCACGGCGCAGGCCATGGCACTGCCGTGCATGGCACGCAGGCGGCGCAGCGTTTCCCAGCCGTCGATGCCGGGCATGGCCAGGTCCATGAACACGGCATGCGGCACCCAGCCTTCGGCCACCAGGGCCAGCGCCGCATGGCCGCTGGCGGCCAGCTGCACGTCCAGCCCCAGCGGGGCCAGCAGCTGCAGCAGCACGCCCCGGTCGGCCTCTTCGTTGTCCACCACCAGCACGCGCCGGCGCTCCCCGGCATAGCCCACCGGAACCCGCAACGGCGCCACGGCGACCGCGGCCATGTCGTCGACCGAGGGCAGAAACCAGCTCACCTGGAAGCAGGCCCCGGCGCCGGCCCGGCTTTCCACTGTCAGCGCGCCGCCCATCAGCTCGGTCAGCATCTTGGCCATGGTCAGGCCCAGGCCGGCGCCGCCCGTCACCCCTGCACTGCTGCCGCGCGCAAAGGGCTCGAAGATGTGCACCAGCTCGTCCTGCTCCATGCCAGGGCCGGTGTCGATCACGCGCAGCGTGGCCATCTGGCGTGCATAGCGCACCTGCAGCGTGACGCTGCCCTGGGTGGTGAACTTGATGGCATTGCCCAGCAGGTTGATGGCGATCTGGCGCAGGCGCTTTTCATCCGCCCGCACCACCGCCGGAAGGCTGCCTTGCACGTCGTAGTGGAATTCCAGGCCCTTGGCCTGGGCCTGCAGCGCAAACAGATCGGCCAGGGACTGCATGCCTTCGGCAAAGCGCATGGGCGCGACCTGCAGCGCCAGCTTGCCGGATTCGATGCGAGCGATGTCCAGCGTGCCTTCGATCAGCGACAGCAGGTGTTCGCCCCCGCGGCGAATCACCTGCACCGCGTGCTGGCGGTGCGGCGGCACGCTGTTGTCCGCCCCCATCAGCTGCGCATAGCCCAGGATGCTGTTGAGGGGTGTGCGCAGTTCATGGCTGATGGCGCTGAGGTAGCGGCTTTTGGCCTGGTTGGCCTGGTCGGCGGCTTCGCGCGCGGCTTCGGCAATGGCGCGTGCTTCTTCGGCCAGCTTGCGGGCGGCCTGCAGTTCGGCATCGGTCTGCTGGTGCAGGGCAATTTCTCGCACCAGCAGGCCTGTCTGGCGGTTGGATTCCTCCTGCGCCACGCGCCGGCTTTTCTGCGCCAGCACCAGCCACCAGGCCACGATGCCGGCGATCAGCAGCAGGCCCAGATAGGCCTTGAGCAAGGTGGCACGGACCGAAGCCGCCGCCGCCTGCACCGTGGCGGGCGATGCCGCACGCTCCAGCGTCTGCAGCTCCTGGTGGTAGAGCAACCCTAGCACGGCGGCCAGCACCGGGGCGATCACCAGCATCAGCAGCAGGAAATGGCCCAGACCTTTGTCCAACAGCTGCCACAGCGGCCGGGGCAGCAGCCAGCGCAAGGCGCTGCGCCACTGCACGGCCAGGTGGGCCTGCGGCTTGCAGACATCGCCGCAGCGTGCATCCAGCGTGCAGCACAAAGAGCAGATATGGCCGCCATAGGCCGGGCAATGCGCCATGTCCGGCGCTTCGTAGCTGCGGTCGCACACCGTGCAGCGCAGGGTGGCGGTGGCCGTGGCGGCACCGCTAGCGCTGCACTGCGCGCAGCTGACGCAACCCGATTGCGAGGTGCGCGCAATGTAGTAGCGGCCCCGCGTGGCCCAGGCGATCAGCGGTGCGCTGACCAGGGCCACGACCATGGCGATCACGGCCGAGAAGGCCTGCGCCAGCGGACCAAACGCCCCCAGGTGCGCGGCGATCGACAGGCAGGAGGCCAGCGCCATGGCGCCCACCCCCACCGGGTTGATGTCGTACAGGTGGGCGCGCTTGAATTCGATTCCCGGCGGCGACAGGCCCAGCGGCTTGTTGATCACCAGATCGGCCACCACGGCCATGATCCAGGCGATGGCCAGGTTGGAATACAGGCCCAGCACCTCGCCCAGGGCGCGGAAGACGTTCATCTCCATCAGCATGAAGGCGATGAAGGTGTTGAACACCACCCACACCACCCGGCCCGGATGGCTGTGCGTGAGGCGCGAGAAGAAATTGCTCCATGCCAGCGAACCGGCATAGGCGTTGGTCACATTGATCTTGAGCTGGGAGATCACCACAAACAGCGCCGTGGCCGCCACCGCCCAGCTGTAATGGGGAAACACGTTTTCGTAGGCAGCCAGGTACATCTGGTTCGGGTCCACCGCATGCTCGGCCGGCACGGCGTGGGAAATCGCCAGGTAGGCCAGCAGCGCCCCGCCCAGCATCTTGGCCACGCCCAGCACCACCCAGCCCGGCCCGCCCAGCAGCACCCCCGCCCACCAGCGCCCGCGCTGGCCGGGCACGGGCTGGGGCATGAAGCGCAGGTAGTCGGCCTGTTCGCCCATCTGCGTGATCAGCGCAATGCCCACGGTCAGCGCGGCGCCGAACAGCGGCAGGCTGAAGCCGGCGCCGGCATTGCGCTCGCCGCCGTAGTGCAGCACTTCGCTGAACACCTGGGGCTGCTTGATGGCCACATAGACAAACGGCACCACCAGCATCACCAGCCACAGCGGCTGGGTCCACACCTGCAGCCGGCTGATGATGGACACCCCGTGGGTGACCAGCGGAATCACCAGCAGCGCACAGACCAGGTAGCCCCAGGCCGGCGGGATATCCAGTGCCAGGTCCAGCGCATAGGCCATGACCGCCGCCTCCAGCGCAAAAAAGATGAAGGTGAAGCTGGCGTAGATCAGCGAGGTGATGGTGGAGCCGATATAGCCAAACCCCGCACCGCGCGTGAGCAGGTCCATGTCCAGCCCGTAGCGTGCGGCGTAGATGCTGATGGGCAGGCCGGCCGCAAAGATGATCAGCCCCGTGGCCAGAATGGCCCAGAAGGCATTGGCCCAGCCGTACTGCACCAGCAGCGTGGCACCCACGGCCTCCAGAATCAGGAACGAGGCCGCACCGAAGGCCGTGTGTGCCACCCGCGCATGGGACCATTTGCGAAAGCGCTGGGGGGTGTAGCGCAGCGCGTAGTCTTCCAGCGTCTCGGTCGCCACCCAGGTGTTGTAGTCCCGGCGCACCTTGACCACCTGCTGTGCGGCAGGCGTTCCCACAGCCTGCTCGGCCGCGGCTGCGGGGGGGTTGTCAGCAACGGTGGTCAGCGGGGGACGGGCCATGGAGACCCACGCTTGCAGCTTTCATGCCGCGCCGCACGCACGCCGCCGCCATAGCGCCCGGCAGGTGCGCGACCGCCTGCGCCCACCTCCACCTCAATGGCGTCACTGCGACACACCCTACCTAGCCCCTAACCCATGCATGCACCACAAACAGGCATGCACCAAAAGCAGGCAGCCCCTTGATTGCACTGTTTTTGTGCACACAGGCTTCGCCAAAGCGGTGCAGCACTTGGCACAGCGCTTGCATCGCCTGTGGCCATGGAACTCACACCTCGCGAAAAAGACAAGCTGCTCATCTTCACTGCATCGTTTCTGGCGGAGCGGCGCCGTGCACGGGGACTCAAGCTGAACTACCCCGAGTCCGTCGCCCTGATCAGCGCCTATGTGCTGGAAGGCGCGCGCGACGGAAAGACGGTGGCCCAGCTGATGAGCGAAGGCCGTACGGTGCTGACGCGCGACGACGTGATGGAAGGGGTGCCGGAGATGATTCCCGACATCCAGATCGAAGCCACCTTCCCCGACGGCACCAAGCTGGTCACGGTGCACGACCCCATCGTCTGAGCGCCGCCACGACCGTCCCCACTGCACCGCACATTGCACCGCCTATTGCGCTACATCGTGCCCTTTCGCCAGCCGGCTCTCCCCTCCTTGCCCAGACTGCCATGAAAACCAAACACCTCCTCACCACCCTGACCGCTGCAGCGACTGCCCTGCCCCTGTCCGCCCTGGCCCATGTGGGCGCGGATGGCGGCGGTCACCACAATTTCCTGGACAGCCTGAGCCATGCCTTCGCCCACCCGTTCACCGGCGCCGACCACCTGGCCGCGATGCTGACGGTGGGCGCCTGGAGCGCGCTGACCGTCACACCCGCCTGGCGCGCGCCGGCGGCGTTTGTCGCACTGCTGGTGGCCGGTGCATTGGCCGGTTTTGCCGGCCTGTGGGTGCCGGGCGTGGAGCCCATGATTGCCGCCTCCGTGCTGGTGCTGGGCCTGCTGGTGGCCGTGCAAAAGAAGATGCCCTGGGTGCTGGCCGCTGCGCTGGCGGGCGTGTTCGCCTTCTTCCATGGCGCCGCCCACGGCTTTGAACTGGCGGGCGACACGGGCTGGGCCGCTGTTGGCGCCCTGACCGGGATTGCGCTGGGATCGGGCCTGCTGCATGTCTGCGGCATGGTGCTGGGCAAGGCCGTAATGCAGCGCCACCAGTGGGCGGCCAAGCTCGGCGGCGGGGCCACTGCGGCCCTGGGTGCCTTCATGCTGACCAAACTGGCATAAACCGGAGGCCCGCATGATTCCCGGAGAACTGCTACTGGACGAGGGTGCCCACCCTCTCAACCCGGGCCGCCGCACCGTGGCCCTGGTGGTGCGCAATGCCAGCGACCGCCCGATCCAGGTCGGATCGCACTACCACTTTGCCGAAACCAATGCGGGACTGTCCTTCGACCGCGACGCCGCACACGGTATGCGCCTGAACATCGCCAGCGGCATGGCCGTGCGCTTCGAGCCGGGCCAGCAACGCACGGTGGAACTGGTGGACATGGGCGGCGACCGCAAAATCTACGGCTTTCGCGGCCTGGTACAGGGAGACTTGTGATGGCACAGATGGACCGACGCGCCTATGCCGAAACGTTTGGCCCCACCGTGGGCGACCGTGTGCGCCTGGCCGACACCGAGCTGCTGATTGAAGTCGAAAAGGACTTCACGCTGGCCGCCGGCGGCTATGGCGAGGAAGTGAAATTCGGCGGCGGCAAGACCATCCGCGACGGCATGGCGCAAAGCCAGCGCAGCCGCGCGCAGGGCGCCATGGACACGGTGCTGACGAATGCGCTGATCATCGACCACTGGGGCATCGTCAAGGCCGACATCGGCCTGCTGGGCGGCCGCATTGCCGCCATCGGCAAGGCGGGCAACCCGGACACGCAGCCGGGGGTGGACATCATCATCGGCCCGGGGACCGAAATCATCAGCTGCGAGGGGCTGATCGTCACCGCCGGCGGCATCGACACCCACATCCACTTCATCGCACCGCAGCAGATCGAAGAGGCGCTGACCAGCGGCGTGACCACCATGATCGGCGGCGGCACGGGCCCGGCCACCGGCACCTTTGCCACCACCTGCACGCCCGGCCCCTGGAACATGGAACGCATGCTGCAAGCCGCTGACGCCTTCCCCATGAACCTCGGGTTTCTGGGCAAGGGCAACGCCAGCCTGCCGCAGGGCCTGCACGAGCAGATCAGCGCCGGGGCCATCGGCCTGAAGCTGCACGAAGACTGGGGCAGCACGCCCGCGGCCATCGACAACTGCCTGACCGTGGCCGAAGAGACTGACACGCAGGTGGCCATCCACACCGACACGCTGAACGAGTCCGGCTTTGTGGAAGACACCGTGGCCGCCTTCAAGGGCCGCACCATCCACACCTTCCACACCGAAGGCGCAGGTGGCGGCCATGCGCCCGACATCCTGAAGGTGGTGGGCGAGGCCAATGTGCTGCCCAGCTCCACCAACCCCACGCGCCCCTACACCATCAACACGCTGGACGAACACGTCGACATGCTGATGGTCTGCCACCACCTGGATGCCGGCATTGCCGAAGACCTGGCCTTTGCCGAGAGCCGCATCCGCAAGGAGACGATTGCGGCCGAGGACATCCTGCACGACATCGGCGCGATCAGCATGTTCAGCTCCGACAGCCAGGCCATGGGCCGCGTGGGAGAAGTGATCCTGCGCACCTGGCAGACCGCGCACAAGATGAAGCTACAGCGCGGTGCACTGCCAGGTGACGGCGCGCGCAACGACAACTTCCGCGTCAAGCGCTACATCGCCAAGTACACGATCAACCCCGCCATCGCCCACGGCATCAGCCACGAAGTGGGCAGCATCGAAGTGGGCAAATGGGCCGACATCGTGTTGTGGAAGCCCGCTTTCTTTGGGGTCAAACCCGCCTGCATCCTGAAAGGCGGCTTCATTGCCATGGCGGCCATGGGCGACCCCAATGCGTCCATCCCCACGCCGCAGCCGGTGCACTACCGGCCCATGTTCGGCAGCTTTGGCGGCGCCATTGCCAGGACCTCGCTCACCTTTGTCTCCCAGGCCGGTCTGGCCGCGGACATTGGCCAGCGCTTCGGCCTGCACAAGACGCTGTCGGCCGTCAAAGGCATTCGCGGCGTGCGCAAGCAGCACATGGTCCACAACGATCTGGCCCCCCACATGGAAGTGGATGCCCAGACCTATGCCGTGCGTGCCAACGGGGATCTGCTGACCTGCGAACCTGCGCACAACCTGCCAATGGCGCAGCGCTATTTCCTGTTCTGATGAGGGCCGCGCATGCCCTGCCTAGCCCTGCGGCTTGCCCGCCCTGAACCACGCCAGCCAGTCACCGGCAGGCACGCGCGGGCAGCGGGCCAGAGCCTGCGGCAGGGCTTCGTACACCAGCATGCGGCAGGTCACCACCAGCCCATCTCCCTGCTGCACGGCCTGGGCCAGCATCCGCTTGCGGTACTGGCCCAGATCCTGCGGCCAGATGTCTTCCAGCCGGTCCAGCTGCTGCTCCAGCGCGGGATGCAGGGGGTAAACCTCGGCCAGTATCGGCCCCTGTCCATCCAATTGCAGGCCGGGCCACTGGCCCATGTCCCACAAGCTGCCCTGCAGCCAGGTGGTGCCCACCTGCGCAATGCCGGGCTGAAAGCGCCGGATGTCATTGCTGCCGCCTTCACGCAGCGTGCCGTACACCGCCACATGCTCTGCGCCACAGCTGTGCCAGGGTGGCATCGCCGCAGGAAAAGGCTGGAAATCGTCTCTTGACATGCATGTCATGCTATCGCTTTCAAAGTCCTTTTTGCACCTGAATTCACCATGTTGACCGCCAACAAACTGCTGCCCCAAGGCCAAGGCCTGTCTGCCCCTCTGCTCAAACGCGCTGCGACCGTGGAGCTGGACTGGGATGTGCGCCAGAAGAGCCGTTTTGCCGCCACCGACAGCCAGGGTCGCGAACTGGCGATCTTTCTGCCGCGCGGCCAGGCCGTGCGCGGCGGCGACGTGCTGGTGGCCGAGGATGGATCGCTGGTCCGCGTGCTGGCAGCGCCGCAAAAAGTGCTGCACATCACCGCCTGCGCAGTGCACGGATCGCCCTTCGATCTCATGCGCGCCGCGTACCACCTGGGCAACCGGCATGTCCCGATCGAGCTGCAGCCCGACCATCTGAAGATCGAGCCCGACCATGTGCTGGCCGATATGCTGCGCAGCATGCACATGACCGTGGTGGAAGCCGATCTGCCGTTCGAGCCGGAAGGCGGAGCCTATGGCGGCCATGTGACCAATGACGGCCACAGCCACCACCACCATGGTCATGGCCACGCGCATGAACACGCCCCAGGGCACAGCCATGACCACGGACACGCCCATGACCACGGCCATGCGCACGGTCACGATCATGGGCACGACCACGGAAAGTGCAACCACGGATGAACTGGCTGTTCCTGATCGCCGCCGGCCTGTGCGAGATCTTCTACGCAGCCGCCATGCCGCGCACCGAAGGTTTCACTCGCCTGGGGCCCAGCCTGTTCTGCGTGGCCTTCATCGCAGCCAGCATGTACCTGCTTTCGCTGGCCACGCGCAGCATTCCCGTGGGCACGGCCTACGCCGTCTGGGTGGGCATTGGCGCCGTGGGCACCGCCGCCTACGGCATGCTGTTTCGGGATGAAGACCGCAGCCTGGCCCGCATGGCCTGTTTCGGCATGATCGTGATGGGCATTGTGGGCCTCAAATTTCTGAGCCTGCGCGGAGAACCGGCATGAGCAGCAGCGCCCCTTTGCAGCTTGCGCCCAGCAGCTTTCTGCAACTGATGTGGCTGGCTTCGCCCGCCTTGCCGATCGGCGGCTTTTCCTATTCGGAAGGCCTGGAATCCGCCATCCAGGCGGAGCTGGTCACTAACGAAAGCGAAGCCGCACACTGGCTGGTGCAGCAGCTGCACCTGACCCAGTCCCGCGGCGACATGGCGGTGATTGCGCAGGCAGCAGCGGCCTGGCACAGCGATGACCGCGAGCGCATTGCTGCACTCAACCAGTGGGTGCGCACCACACGCGAAACCAGCGAGCTGCGGCTGCAAACCGAGCAGATGGGCCGGTCGCTGGTGGACTGGCTGCGCAACCGCCATGCCGGTGATGCGGCGCTGCAGCCCGCCATCGCCTGGCTGGGCACGCAGGATGCCAGCTACCCGATTGCGTTCTCGTTCGCCGCACACTGCACCGGCGCCACAGGGCGCGACGCGCTGCTGGCCTATGCCTTCGGCTGGGCCGAGAACATGGTGCAGGCCGCCATCAAGGCCGTGCCGCTGGGCCAGAGCGCAGGCCAGCGCATCCTGGCGCAGCTGACCCAGGACATACCGCAGGCGGTTGACCATGCCCTGGCCCTGCCAGACCATGGCCGGCAAGCCTTTTCTCCCATGCTGGCGATTCTGTCGGCCCAGCATGAACACCTGTATTCACGCCTTTTCAGATCATGACCACCTCTGCACTGCACCACATCCCCCACCGCACCAAGAAACTGCCGCCGCTGCGCGTGGGCATTGGCGGGCCCGTGGGCTCGGGCAAGACCACGATCCTGGAGATGCTCTGCAAGGCCATGCGCGACAAATGGGACCTGGTCGCCATCACCAACGACATCTACACCAAGGAAGACCAGCGCCTGCTGACCATCAGCGGCGCGCTGCCGGCCGAGCGCATCATGGGTGTGGAGACCGGAGGCTGCCCCCACACCGCCATCCGCGAAGATGCATCCATCAACCTGGAAGCCATTGACCGCATGCTCAAGGACTTTCCCGATGCCGACATCGTCTTCATCGAATCCGGCGGCGACAACCTGGCAGCGACCTTCAGCCCCGAACTGTCGGATTTGACGATCTATGTGATCGATGTGGCCGCCGGCGAGAAGATCCCGCGCAAGGGCGGCCCCGGCATCACCAAGAGCGACCTGTTCGTCATCAACAAGACCGACCTGGCCCCGCATGTGGGCGCCAACCTGGACATCATGCGCAGCGACACCGTGAAGCAGCGCATCACACCCAAGGGGCTCAAGCCTTTTGTGATGACCAACCTCAAGACCCTGGACGGCCTGGATGAGGTGGTGCAGTTCATCGAACGCCAGGGCCTGCTGCAGACCGCCTGATTGCGCTGCGCGGCCCCGGAGGCCGCCGCGCTTTGTGTAGAATCGACGCCTTCGGAGGTTTGGGTGAGTGGTTTAAACCAGCAGTCTTGAAAACTGCCGAAGGAGTGATCCTTCCGTGAGTTCGAATCTCACAGCCTCCGCCAGATGACTAGAAAAAAAGCGCCTTCCCGGCGCTTTTTTATTTTGATCCACCATCTTTTCTACTATCAGATTTGAGATTGGAATGGACAACCCTGGACAGGGCCGCACACATACGGCGGCTAACTAGGTGCGACTGGACAGACTCTATCTCTCGGAAAACCGCCTCTACTAAGTACGCATTGGGCTGTTACCGGTTTCAAAGGCACCTTGTTAAGGTGAAAAGTGCAACCGGAGGTGGTTTATGGGAACGAGACAGCAGTTCAACTGAGAATTCAAGGTTGAAGCGGTAAGCTATTGACCGAGCGAGGGATTGCGTAGGCCCAAGCTCCGCAACACCTAGATGTACATGAGACGCGGTCGAGGACATTGATACGCGAACTGACGGCGGACCGGCAGCTGGCGCTTCCTGGAAAGGGCGTGATGAAGCCCGAGCAGGCCAAAATAGAGCGGCTGTGCAGGGAAGTTGCCAAGCTCACAATGGAGCGCGACATCTTGAAAGAAACCGAGGCCTTCTTCGCCAAGGCGTCGATGCGAAGTTCGACTTCGTTGCGAAACCCCAAGAGGCGTGGCCGGTAAATCTGATGTGCGAGGCGCTCGGTATCTCGCGAAGTGGCTTCTACGCCTGGCTGGTGAAGCCACGCAGCCAACGCAGCCCGAATGATGAGCGGTTAGGTGCGCAAATACGGCAAAGCTTCTTGGTAGCGGCCGTATATACGGGGCGCGGCGCGTGTGGCATGACGTGCTGGCACTGCGGACTGCACTGCATTGAGCGACGAGCAGGCGCTACGCGCACGACCTCGTCGTCGAAGCCTGTTCAAGGACCTTGGCGAGCGCAGTGCCATCGCATGACAACGTGCTTGACCGCCAGTTCCAGGCCGATGTGCCAACCCGCAAATGGATGACCGACTTTACCTGGCTGAAGGCTGGCTGTATGTGGCGGTAGTGCTGGACCTGTACTTGCGACGCATCGTGAGTTGGTCGATGCAGCCAGCATGATCAGCCAACTCGTGACTGACGTGCTGATGATGACTGCCTAGCGTCATGGGCAGCCGCAGCAATTGCTGCATCACTCTGACCAGGGCAGCGAATACACCAGTGAACACTTTTCCAGCGTCTGCTGACTGAGCAAGGCATCGCGTGCAACATGAGCCGTGCTGACGAAGTCTGGGGCAACTTGGCATGGAGAGCTTCTTCAGTAGGCTGAAAACGGAGCGCACGGCTCGCGCAAGCGAGCGAAGTCAGATGTGTTGAGCGGTGTACACACCCTACGCGTCGGCACTCGATGCCTAGGTACATCAAACCGAGAAAGCTCAAGAAATTTAGGCTGGGGTCTACGAGACTAAAAGCAAAAAAAATGCATACAACCTCCACCAAATTCATACAAATACATCCAACTACAAACATCTGCACAAAAGCTTCACTAGACTTACACCGTCAGGCAGAGCAGTGTCACAACAACTCGTCACCCCAGCTGCCGCGCTTTGACTCAACATGCTGCGACGGATGTGCTGAAGCAGCACCTTGCACACCTCATCTGACTCGTCCGACGGTGACGGACGCCAGCAGCAAGCCAAGAGTACTGGATATTTTCACAGCAATCGTTTATCATTGACTATGGGGAAGAGGCGTTAAACTGGAAGGTTTTAGCGTGAGCTTTCCTATTCGAAAGCGGGTTTAGTCTAATGTACGTAATTGATCTTTTCGCCGGAGCGGGCGGACTTAGTGTTGGCGCTCACTTAGCGGGAGGCAACGTCCGCGCGAGCATGGAGCTTAACGCGACTGCTTGCGACACCTTGCGTGCCAACGCCTCCTATCACGGTGAAGTTATCGAAGGCAGTGTGTGCGACATTACTGGCAAGAACTTACGCAAGATGGCTGGCCTCAAGGCAAAAGACCCTTTGGTGGTGGTCGGTGGCCCTCCATGCCAACCCTTCTCAAAGGCTGCTTATTGGACTGAGGCGGGCGAGGATGCTGCTTATCGACGCGCACGGGCTCAGGGCATAGAAGCTACACGCCCAATGCGTCCGACGCTGGTAAAAGCTGATGAGCGGCGTGATCTGGTGGCTGAGTTCATGCGTCTGGTAATTGAAAGTGATGCAAATGGCTTCGTTTTCGAGAACGTACCTAGCATCAAGCATCCCCGCAATATTCCCATCTACAACTCATTGATTGCAACCGCTTCGGCAGCAGGCTATGAATTAACCGAGCTTATCGCGAAAGCCGTTAACTACGGCGTTCCACAGGCACGCGAACGCGTCGTTGTTCTTGGGTCAAAAAAACGCAAGCCGATAGCTCCCAGGGAAACCCACACCTCACCAGCTAATCTCTGCGAAGGATTGCTTCCGTATGTGTCAGCTGGCGAGGCTTTGCAGGAATTCGAGTTGAAGAAATATTTTGAGCCAGAAGAAGTTGTTGTCGGACGATGGGCAGAACATCTCAAGGAGATTCCCCCTGGCTGGAATTACAAGGCTCTAACGGAGTGGGCCGGACATCCGAATCCATCATTCGTCGCGGAGACACGCTTTTGGAATTTCTTGCTAAAGCTCTCCCCAGAACGTCCATCTTGGACAATTGCAGCTTCGCCGGGGCCATGGACTGGCCCGTTCCACTGGGAAAACCGACGACTTCGGACGGTTGAACTTGCCGCACTTCAGGGTTTTCCAAGGGACTATCAAATCCAAGGACCACGCAGAGAGCGAATTCGTCAAATGGGTAATGCTGTGCCGGTGCCAGTGGCTAAGGCAATGATTGCTAGTGTGCTTGAATCTATCGAATGACCAATAAAAATAAGCTAACCTGTATTAGTCTCTTCACTGGTTGTGGTGGACTTGACATTGGTCTCGAAGCGGCCGGATTCAAGGTTGTAGCAGCCACAGATATTGACGATACTTGCGCGGAGTCATATGAACGCAATTATCCAGGAACACCATATATTGTTCGCTCGATTGGACTAGTGCCTACCCAGGAGCTGCTCGATGCTGCAAACCTAAAAAAAGGAGAGCTCGATCTTCTTGCGGGTGGTCCACCATGTCCGGCGTTTTCCAAGAGTCGTTTTTATAGAACGGATAAACCCAGAGCGCTGGATGACCCAGTTGCCAAAGAGACCGTCGGTGGCTATTTACGGATTTTAGAAGAGGCACGTCCGCGTGCATTCATATTGGAGAATGTTCGTGGACTGGCCTATGGGGTTCACAGAGAAGCGCTTGAGCATATACTTGAAACCGCAAAGCGCCTCGGCTATAAGACAAATTGGCAGATTGTGAATGCAGCAGACTATGGTGCACCACAAATCCGAGAGCGTTGTCTAGTCTTAGGAGCCCTCGATGGGGAAGTAATACCCGCTGCGCCAACGCACGCAAAAGCCCCCGATCTAGCTTCACCCTTACCTCGATGGGTCACTTCTGGCGATGTATTGAGTGACCTCGATACTCTCGAGAATGCAAATGACGATGGTCATTTTGCCGGAGGGAAGCACCATGCTCAGCTTCGGGAAATTCCTCCTGGAGATAACTATCTCTTCTTTACGGAAGAACGTGGCCATACTGCACCTTTGTTCAAGTGGCGCTCACGTTACTGGTCATTTCTATTGAAGCTGAGTCCTGATATGCCGTCCTGGACAATCCAAGCCAGGCGATCAAATAACATGGGGCCGTTTCACTGGAGAAGCAGAATACTTCGCATCGAAGAAATTAAAAGACTGCAAACCTTTCCCGATGAATACAAATTAGCAGGGAATATTGAAAGACAGTGGCGGCAAATCGGAAATGCTGTACCTCCCATTTTAGGACAGCGTTTTGGAGAGGCATTAGCAAAGCATTTGAATAAGAAATAACGACATGGCGACCTTAAGAAACCGCGAGCTTCTTGATCTTATAGTTGGTTCCATTTCTGAATCAGGCTGGAATTGCCTGATCATTGATACCAATAAACCGTTCCGGTTACGGATCTACGATAAAAGCAGCAAGGTTTTTGAGGTCGCTGTATATATTTGGAACTGCACTCACGGCGGTGGCACGAAGCGAGCGGCAGACGAATATCGAATTCAGCTTACCGGCGTTATTCCGCAGAGGACTGCAGGAGTTACAACAGCCATTTTGGGTTGGCACGAAGGGTATGGAGTATTCGCAGGTTTTGACATTGATTGGCATATAAATCAGAACTCACAATCTCCGTCAATTCAGATTAAAGAAGAGACTCTTAAGGCAGCGCATAAAAAAGCATTTTCTGTCTCACAACGACAAAATGGCGAACTAGCTGTAGCCTTTCGACCAGAATTTTTAGTTGACTATATTCTCAACTCCCGCTCACTGCATGAGCAAGGCATAAGCTCCCGAGATCTTTCACTTCTGAATGACTTGAGTACAGCTAATTCAGATTGCTTGGCCGACAAAAAAAATATTGAGCGAGAGACAGTAATATCTACTATTGCTAGAAAATACCGAGCAGCCGATTTTCGCGGTCGCGTCTTGAGTGCTTATCAGCATCGATGTGCATTTTGTGGGGTCCAGCTGAAGCTCATTGACGCTGCGCACATTATACCCGTTGCTTCGGAAGCTAGTACGGATGAAACCGTTAACGGCATCGCGCTTTGCAAGTTACATCATTTCGCTTATGATCGGAACTTGGTTTCCTTCAACGCTGACTACACGGTTGAAGTCAGTTCTTCAGAACAGTCCCGATTGGCGGCAAAAAATCTCGCAGGAGGTTTTGGCTCTTTTAAGAAAAGCTTACTGACGGCTATTATTTTACCAGCAGACAAACGCGATTACCCCTCCACGGAATATATTACAAAATCGCGGAAGATTCGACGCTGGACCCCCTAAAATATATTATTTTTTATTATTCGTCGTCGCGGACCTGAGGAGCCTTCAATGCAAGCACCTGATAGGCTGCCTTTTGGAGTTCATCAATCACGGCTGCAACACCCGACAATCTGTATTTTTTAAGCAGTTCCCCGTCAATGAGGATCGCCTGTAGATTAGATGAAGTCGCAAGTCCGTTTGCATAGACTTGGACCGTGCGCCTAAATGAACCAGTGGTGACCATTAGGATTACTTGAGCTTTGAGAACAACTGCCATCCCTACCTCTTTGGCAATATCTGAAACTTCCACTGAGGCAGTGTTCTTGCACTGGATAAGCCAACGGGAATAATGAAGGTGTACACCTTGCGCGATGAGGTCAACTTCGGCTTGTTGAGTCTTGGATGTTCGTTCACGAAAGCAGACAGGCAGCAGTCCAATGTCTCTCACGAGGCGCAGCGCCAGCAACTCCAGAGCTAGACCTCGGGTGTTTGTACTAGAATGCCCCAAGTCATCAAAAATTTCGCTTAGAGGAGTGGACAGCTTATCTCTAAGGTCGCTCGGGATACCGGACATACCCTCTGCCGGTAGTTCAATGTTCAGATTCCTGAGTGCATCGCAAACGCAGGCCTCACCCGAATCACCTCCGCGTCCATCTCCCGTGCCTCGAACTTCAAGCATGCCTACGCTCACCAACGGCGTAATCACTTTTTCACGAAGCTTTCCCTCCGGAAAAATACCTCGACCATGAGTTGTCTCGCACAGCCGTTTGATTTGGCGAACCTGCAGCCAATCTCCTGCGTTGGATACATCTAATCTCTTTGCCTGCTTCGCGAAAACTCGTTGCGCCCGTGTTAGGCCGTTCCAGACCTGGAGAAATCCCGATCCCACCCCGATAAGAGCAGTCAATGCGGTATCGTTGATCTTCCAGTCATCAGATACTAGTTCTGATGCTTCAAGCCATTGCCTAATCTTGGGCGCATTCACTTCGTTCTCAGTGACAACAAACTGCCTAGAGCGAAGCTCATCCCGAATTGACTGAAGGTCGATAGATTCACCTCGTGCCCGAATCATCGCGACCGCGTCGAGAAGTTCAAGTCCATGTGCGTTCAAGAGCAAGTACTTTGAGAATGCGTCTGACGCATCTTTTTCACCGAGAACCAACATTTCCTTGGCCATATCAGTCAATACGGGAGTTACTTTGCCGCCTTTTTTTTCTAGTAAGCAGCACTGCGACATGCCGATGAGGACATTTCGCGCACGTTTCTTACGTTGTCCTTTTTCATTAGGTGTCTTCAGGATCTTTGGGCGCGTCTGTAGCACTGCCAGCATACCCTCTAGATCACCAGAATAATTCTGGTAAGGCTCAAGTAGTTTTAGCACTTCCCATATTTTTTTTATATCCAGCGTTCCAGGGGAAAATTCGTTCATGTTCGGCAATTTTTTCTGTGCCGGACATATGCGCGTTGTTTTTTCAGTTCTATCGTTCATGGGTTCTTTTGTGATCTCATTCATGTGATTTCGACCTCCTTGAGGGTATTAGATTCTTCTACGTTCGCGCGTTTCTAGGTCGATGGCGAAAAATTTACCGCAACTAAGCTTAAGGCTGGAGCTTTCACAACAGATGGAACCGTGACGTGCTGCCTGAGACAGCGAACACATGAGCGACAACCTGAAGCTAAGCCAGCGCAATACTGCTACCGAGCGGATGGTAATGAACCACAGAGCACGCAGCCAAGCATTTAAAAATTTGAAAGCGTACAAGACAAAAATGGGTCTATTGTTTGGTCTAGGTGAAAGATGGCGCCACCAACTTGCAAAATTAGCAAAAAACCTGCTTCAGCCGTACCCTAGAGACTCATCCCTTTGGTTTTTTGCACGCTCAATCTCATTCGGACTAATGATTAATTTAACCTTTTCCGCTTCAAGATTCAGGCTGAGTAAAGCCATCTGAAACTGCAGGTTCACGAGTTGAGCAAGAAGGATACCGTAACAGATTGCATCCGTTGTAGTTCTGGCTTTAACCGTCAACTTGCCCACCAATTGGACCAAGCTACCACGCTGCATTTCCATGCCTGCGACTCCTGCACCATTGATGGGCATGCCAAGGTCAAGGGAAACCGCAGCGCCATGTTCCGCACTTGTGGTGATACGGCTTGGAGCAACTGGATTAGGTTGTGCTTCACTCGGCTGCACAAGCCCCTGAATCGGTCATCTTTTCCTAGATAGCTTCCAGCCTGAAGGAATTACGTTTCTCGAACTCAGCCGTAGACAGGCCACCCACAGACGAATGACTGCGGATGAAGTTGCAGAACATCTCGATGCAGCTAAAGGTTGCGCTGTGGGCTTCTTGCCTTTCCGCATAGATTTGTAGGCTGTGCTGCCTTCGGGCAGCCGCTCCGACCCACGAGATATCGGTCACCGCCCACAATATCTCCGGCTACCCACGAAGGAGCACACGACTGGCGACGTGACGGCGCTGCGCGATCCAGGCCACTGAGTCGACACAGATCAGCCCGGCCCTTTCAGATGCCAAGCGAGCGCTGCCGCCAGAACGATGGCTCAGGTATGGCCCCCATCCCTGCCTGGGCGTTGTCCAGCATATGTTCCGGGCGGCTGGTCCCTGGAATGACACAAGTGACGGCCGGGTTGCTGAGCACAAACTTCAGCAGCACCTGCGCCCAGCTGGTGCAGCTGATTTCCTGCGCCCAGTCTGGCAAAGGCTTCTCCCGCAGCCCTCGCAGCAGCCCTCCTCCGCCAAACGGCTGATTGATCAGCACGGCGACGCCCTTGTCCATCGCCAGAGGAAGCAATGTCTCGGCAGCGCTTTGGTCGTCCACCGCATAGTTAATCTGCAGGAAATCCAGTGGCTCGCGCCGGAGCACGGCCTCCACTTCGCGGAACGCGGAGGAGGTGTAGTGCGTAATGCCCACATACCGGACCTTGCCCTGGCTTTTCCACTCACGCAGCGTCGCCAAGTGCGTCTGCCAGTCCACCAGGTTGTGCACCTGCATCAGGTCCAGCTTGTGCGTACCCAGCAAGGACATGGACGCTTCCATTTGCCGGATTCCAGCCTCGCGCCCGGAAGTCCAGACCTTGGTCGCCAGGAATGCCTTGGTACGGTGGTTCGACTTCGCCAGGAGCTCCCCGGTGGTCTTTTCGGAGCGACCGTACATGGGCGAGCTGTCCAGAACCGTGCCGCCTGCATCAAAGAGCGCCTCCACCACCCCTGGCAGGCGCGCATACTCGGCACTGCCTGGGGCATGGCCAAAGCCCTGCCAGGTGCCGCAACCAACCACTGGCAGCAGCTCGCCCGTCGAGGGAATTTTTCGTGTGATCATCCTTCCTCCCTGGGCCCCAGCGGTCGCGGCCAACGCACCTGGCCCCAGGGTGGCGGAGAGCGCTGCCGCCGCAGTGGCTCGCAGGAGCTGTGCCCGGTTGATGCCTGCAGAAAACGGTCCAATGGGTTCGGTCATGTGGCCTCCGAAGTGGTTACAGATTCCTTGGTGGTGGCGGCATCAGCCCTCTGCCGCATGGTGTCCTGACGCTTTGCGAGCCAGACGCACAGCGCACACCAGGTTGCCGCTACAGGCATGGCCACCACCGCAATGCCCCCCAGCCCTGCACCGACTGCAGACAGCGCCGAAGACAACCAGCCGCTGACCGCATCGCCTCCGCGGTACACCAGCGTCTCAATGGCGTTTTTCGCCTTGTATTTCTCTTCACGGCTGACCACGGTGAACAGTACCTCGCGCGCCGGTCTGGCAATTGCGTAATCCTGCGCGCGCCGCGCTACCTGCACCACGGCGAGCACCAGGAGCGTCGGCGCCAGCGCGAGCGCACCAAACGCAGCCACCGTCACCACAGGCAGTATGGCCAAGCAGAGCACCAGCCCGAATCGCTTCATCAGGCGTCCGGTGAGGAAAACTTGCAATGCCAGCGTCAGCGACGAGACACTGAAGTCGACTGCCGCGAAATACCGGGTTCTGGAGACGGTATCGGTCAACGACCCGGCAACGATGCGGCCCTGCTCAAAGTACAGAAACGTTGACGCAGCGGTGTGCAGCAGCAGATACGCACATATACCCAACAGGTAGGGGGACTTGGCAATCAAGGACAGCCCCGCCCACACCTGGCCGCCCAGCGGGATCGACTGGGGATGTGGTGCCTGAGCGCTGTCGCCGCCTTCCCTGGATGGGCCGGGATATATCCCACGGAAGCACCGCAACGCCACCTCCAGAAGCAAGGCAGCGAGCAAAGCAAGCGCCATGGGGCCGAGCAGGCTCACGGCCGCGGCAGCCACAGCGGGTCCGATGATGGTGCCGAACGTCCCTCCAGCCGCGATGAATCCGAAGAGCCTGCGGCCCTGCTCACTGCTGAAGCAGTCGTCCAGCACGCTCCAGAAAATGCTGACCACAAACAGGTTGAAGACGCTTACCCACACGAAGAAGGTTCTGCCCAGCCACACGCTGTCCGCATGGAGGGCCATCGCCACACTGAATGCCAGCAAGGTCACCGCGAAGAGACGGTAGGCGAGCGGTACAAACCGGCGCGGTGGCAACTTCGTGACCAGGAAGCCAAACGCCGGCACCAGCAAAAGCATCGCGACGAAGGTGGCGGTGAAAAGCCAGCGCAGCTCTTGCGGCCCCCCCACAAGGCCCATGGCATCCCGCAGCGGTCTCAGCAGGTAGTAGCCCGACAGCAGGCAGCCGAACCAGGCAAAGCCCAAGAGCACCGCCTTCACTTCATCGGGCTCGACGGCAACCACACGGCGCAAAAGCCGATGCGTGTATGACGCCGCGCGCGGGACGCTACCCAAGGGGGGAATGGCCATGTCAAAGACTGAAGTGAGAAGTGAATCCACCAGATTTTGGTAGCCCGTTCACAGGCCCTGCTTCCATTCCCATCGGAGTTCTGGCAAAGCCTACCTGGATGGGACCGGACCTAGAACCGAAAGAGGTGCTGCGGCGCTAGGGCAATCACCTGTCGAGATGGAGCAACAGCATTCCCTGCGGCCCACAACGCCTGCGTAGTATCCAGGCAAGCCGATGCGATGCGCAACGGCCTGCCCCTGCTGGGGCCAACGGTTCTTGCTCAACCCCAAGGAGACGGACGTGTCATTGAAGAAGGTGGTGCTGGGCAGCCTGGCCATTCTGGCTGCCGCTGTCGTGGGGGGCTGGTTCAGTCTGGACAAGGAGACGCGGGCGCTGCTGGCCACCGTGCCAACCAACCGCGATGTGCTGTTCTGGACGGTGCCGCAACGCGATGCGGCCTTCCGTGCGCTGGACCGCCTGCCGATACTCGCCAAGGCGAACGTGGTGGCGGCCAGTGGCAGCCCCTCTCCCCTGCCTCCCGGGCCACCTCTCCAGCTCCAGAGTGATGTGGATGCCTACATGGCCGGTCAGCGCAGTGCCGCCCTGCTGGTGGTCCACGACGGCAAGCTGCGGCTGGAACGCTATGGCCTGGGCTTTGATGGACAGGGGCGCTGGACCAGCTTTTCGGTCGCCAAGTCCTTCACTTCCACGCTGGTCGGGGCTGCGGTGAAGGACGGCTTCATCAGGAGCCTGGACGACAAGGTGAGCGTCTATATCCCTGACCTCAAGGGCTCGGCCTACGACGACGTCAGCGTGCGGCAGCTGCTGACCATGACCTCGGGCGTGAAGTGGAACGAAGACTATGCCGACCCCCAGTCGGACGTGGCCAGGTTCAACAACCACCAGCCCGAGGCAGGCGTGGAAGCCTTGGTGAGCTATATGCGCAAGCTTCCGCGGGAAGCCCCTGCCGGATCCCGCTGGCTGTACAGCACCGGCGAGACGAATCTTGTGGGAACGCTGGTACAGCAGGCCACACACAAGCCATTGGCCACCTACCTGTCCGAGAAGATCTGGGTGCCGGCAGGCATGGAGCAGCAAGCCACCTGGATCTTGAGCAAGACCGGCAAGGAGATTGGCGGTTGCTGCGTGCAGGCCACGCCGCGCGACTATGCCCGCATGGGTGTGTTCATTCTGAATGGCGCCCAGGTCAACGGCCAGAGCATCGTGCCCGACGGCTGGTGGGCGGAAGCGACCACCAAGCGCACGGAGATCGGTCTTCCCGGGCGTGGTTACGGCTACCAATGGTGGACCTACGACGATGGCAGCTATACGGCCCGCGGCATTTTTGGGCAGGGTATCTTTATCGATCCGCAACGCAAACTGGTGATTGTGTCCAACGCCAATTGGGCCGGCGGTGCGCGCGACCCCCAAGCTACGCAAGCGCGTGAGAACTTCTACCGCGAGGTGCAGAAGGCCATCGACGACGAGACGGCCAAGCCTTCCTGATCGGGTGGGGACCATGGGCCAATGGCGCAGCGCACCTGGCCTTGCACCTGCGGCCTTGCACACGCGGCCTTGCCGCATGCGCCAGCCGGCTTCACAACGGTCGCCCCAGGCCAGGATCGCCCCACCGGAGCCAAACCGCCCTGCACACCCAGACAGCAGAGCCGATGCATTCAGTGGAACATGCGCTTGCTACACCCCACGTCAAGACACCCATAGCCCATTGATTTCAGCCCATTGATTTCAAAACATATTCTCAAACTTGCACCACAGACAGGCGCGGTGCAGGTCATCGACTTTTTGAAATCACGTCTCCCATGTATTTGTTCAGGTCTCGAAAATCCTGAACGGTCCAGGAATGCGGAGCAATCTTCACCCCGTTCTGCTTCAACGTTCTGGGTATCAGGTCCCCGTTCGGGCGAAGTATGACCGAGGACACGATGACGCCCGGATAACTCTCCAGCCGTTTTTTGAAAGCAGCGGTGGTGAGGTCCGGTGTGGGTGGATTGCTTTTCCTGGCCAATGGCCCCGTGCCCTTGATATCCGCTCCGTGGCACACGGCACATCGCTGTGTGTAGAGATTCTTCCCATTGGTGTTCTGCGCAAAAGCAGATGGAGGCAGAGCGAACGCCATGGCTCCGAGCAAGGCGATCCCTAATTCTCTGGCTGTCATTTTTTTCGTTTCGTAGGGCGCAGGTTGGTGGGCGCAAAAGCAGAGGCACACGGGTTCCCCAGCGCGAACAGGATGCGCAGCATGGTACGACCTTCGGCGCCATACGGACCCACACCCGCCACGCGAATCCCGCCAGGCTCCAAACCCAACCAATCCCTCACGGGGTTCCGTTTCGGCCGTACAGGCGATAGCCCGGCCGCAGGCTCAAACGCTCGTAATAATCCTGTACCGCCGGATAGTCGGGGTGCGCCAGCGGTGTTTCAAACCAGCGGTTCACCGACAGGCCTACCGGGATGTCGGCCAGAGAGAACGACTGGCCGCACACATAGGCACCCGTGGCATCCAGCTGCCGGTCCAGGATGGCCATATGCCTGGACCATTCGCTGCAGCCGGTGGCCAGCGCATGGCGGTCCTGGTGCTCCGGAGAATGCCTGACCAGCGACATGAAGGCATAGCTCCAGGATTTGTTCAGGTCCGTCGCCTGCCAGTCCATCCATTGGTCGACCCGCGCCCGCGCCTGTGCTTCGGGCGGATATATCCCGGCGCCGTGGTAGCGGTTCGCCAGATAGCGAATGATGGAGTTCGACTCCCACAGCACAAAATCGCCGTCCTGAATGACCGGCACCATGGCGTTAGGGTTTAGAGCCATGAATGCAGCCGTGTGGGTCGACTGGAAACCCACGCCCCAGTCCTCCCGCTCAAAGGGGATGTCCATTTCGGCACAGGCCCAGAGCACCTTGCGGACATTGATGGACGACGCCTTGCCCAGCACACGCAACATGCCATGCCTTTCTGGTGAGGAGTTTGTATGAAGTGACGGTTGCAGCGAGTGTATGCGGCGCCAAATGTCGACGCTGTGCCAGCGTGACGGTGGTGACCGCGCAGAAAGGCTGTATCGTGCGCACAATGCAATCTGGCGCTTGAACCGAACGCGCGGCGCGTGCCTTGCACCGCTCCACCTTGGCGCCACAGACCATTCAGGAAGACCCCATGCCGATCCCATCCATTCTGAAAACCACCGTGGCGACGCTGGCGATCACGGCCAGTGGCGCGCTTTTCGCACAGGGCACACCGATCAATGCCGCCGCGTTTGACGCGCTGATCGCCCAGGGCCCGGTCGCCGATGCAGCGACCATCGCATCGAGCAGCTGGGCCACCAAGATCAAGCAGGCCGGCACGATGCGCTTTGGTGGCACGCAGACGTCGAATCTGTTCTCGCTGCTCAACGAAAAAGATGGAAAGATCCGCGGTTTCGACGCGGGCCTGGCCCAGCTCCTCACGCGCTATATCCTGGGCGATGGCGCCAAGTACCAGTTCACGCAGGTGAATTCGTCGACACGCGAGCAGGTGCTCATCAACGACCAGGTGGACATGGTGTTCGCCACCTACTCCATCACCCCGGCCCGCGCCGAGAAGATCTCGTTTGCCGGCCCGTACTACACGTCGCAGGCCGGGGTGCTGGTCAAGGCGAACAACAAGGCGATCCAGTCGTACAGCGACCTCGCCGGCAAGAAAGTGGCCACGCAGGCCGGCTCCACGGGACCAGCGATCCTGGCCCAGTACGCGCCCAAGGCGGTCGTGCAGGAGTTCCAGACGCACCAGGAAACCCTGGACGGACTGCGCCAGGGGCGGGTGGATGCCTATGTGACCGACTACACGCTGCTGCTCAACGCCCTGAGCCTGGGTGTCAGCAACGCGCGGCTGGCGGGTGCACCCTTTGGTGCACAGGACCCCTACGGCGTGGGACTGCCCAAGGGTTCGGACGGCGTGGCCTTCGTCAATGCCTTCCTGAAGAAACTGGAAGCCAATGGCACCTGGGCCAAGCTTTGGACGGTCTCCATCGGACAACGCACCGGCAGCACCGCCGTTCCAACCCCGCCTGCCCACCCCTGAGCGATGGCTGAGGTTTCCAGGCTTCTGACCGAGTACGGGCCTGCCTTCTGGCAGGCTCTTTTGCTGACGTGGAAGCTCACGCTCGTGTCGTTCGTGCCCGGGTTCCTGCTGGGCACGGCCGTGGCCGTGCTGCGGCTGCTGCCGGTGCCGCCGCTGCGCTGGGTGCTGACCGGCTATGTGGAGATCTTCCGCAACATCCCCAGCGTAGCGTTGCTGATCTTCATCGTGTTCGCGCTGCCCGATCTGAATGTGGTGATCGACTATGAGCCCAGCGTGATCCTGGCCCTGACACTGGTGTGCTCGGCCTTCACGGCGGATTACCTGCGCTCGGGCATCAACACCATTCCCGGCAGCCAGATCGAAGCCGCGCTGAGCCTGGGCATGCGGCCCCGGCACATCATTGCGGTGGTGGTCTTGCCGCAGGCACTGCGCTCGGTGGTGCAGCCGATGACCTCACTGCTGATTGCGCTGATGCTGTCGACCTCGCTGGCGTCACAGGTGCCGCTTGCAGGCCGGGAGCTCACCTCGCTGGTGTCCAAGATCGCCACCGACTCCGCTGCAGGCATGGCCGCGTTCGCGGTGGCCGCGGCGCTGTATGTGGCGACCGGACTGCTGATCGCCTGGGCAGGCGCCACCTTGGACAAGAAGCTGCGGATACTGCGATGAGCCGCCCTCTAGAAGACATTCTGTTTGCGGCGCCCAGCCCGCGCGCCCGCACCACCACCCGGGTGGCGAGCGCCATGGCCGCAGCCATGTTGCTGGCGCTGGCGGCGGCCATTGGCTACCAGTTCCACGACGCCGGGCAACTGGACGCCCCGTTCTGGGAATTCTTTGCCTGGCCAACGACCTGGGCCTTCCTCGCCAAGGGCCTGCTCGGCACGCTGAAGTCGTCAGCGACGGCGGCGGCCATTGCGCTGTCCTTCGGGCTGGTGCTGCTGCTAGGGCGCCTGTCGCGCCTGAAGCTGGTGCGTTGGCCCAGCGTTGCGGCCATCGAGTTCTTGCGCGGCACACCGACGCTCCTGCTGATCTATGTGTGCTTTCTGGTGCTGCCCACGCTGGGTATCAAGCTGAGCACCTACTGGATGCTGACCCTGCCCATCGGCCTGAGCACTGCGGCCGTGGTGGCCGAGGTCTACCGCGCCGGCGTGCTGGCGGTCCCCCGCGGCCAGACCGATGCGGCGCGCAGCCTGGGCATGACCGAGACCCAGGTGTTCTTTCTCATCGTCTTCCCGCAGGCCCTGCGCTACATCGTTCCGGCGCTGGTGGCGCAACTGGTCATCGTGGTCAAGGACACCACCTTTGGCTACGTGGTGACCTACGGTGAACTGATGCAGAACGCCAAGGTGCTGATTGCCAACTACCACGCGCTGGTGCCGGTGTACCTGGTGGTCGCCCTGCTTTACTGCCTGGTCAACTACGCCATCTCCAGGGCCAGCAAACGGCTCAGCAGGCCGATGCACTGACCCTGCGCTGGGCCACTGGTGCGTACGAGGCGCTCTGCCGGGAGGCAAGGTGACAGGGTGGCTGCCGAGCTGCCGGCGACCACCCACCAACCACCACCAAGTGCGAACAGCGTGGAGCCCAAGCGCTTGAGCGTGTCTGGCTCAAACGGATGGTTTCCACGCTGTTCGCATCCCGGTACACCAGGGCACCAGGGCATCAGTCCATCAAACCGCTGACACGGCCTCCACGGCGGCGCCTTGTGCATGCAGCACGGGAGGCGCCGTGACGATGGAGGTCAGCGCCGGTTCTGCGGGCCGCAGCGCGGCCAGGTCCGGGCGTGGACGGCGCAGTGCTTCCTGGGTGGAGAACGCCTGCTCCATCGCGTGGGCGGCCCCCAGCAGTTCGTGGTCGCGGCGAAAGCCGCCCACCACCTGCAGGCCAAAGGGCATGCCGGCATGGTCTGTACCGCAAGGCAGGGAAATGGCCGGGTGTGTGGTCAGCGTGACCACATAGGTCAGCGCCAGCCAGCGGTAGTAGTTGGCCTGCTGCTGGCCCCCCACCTGGGCGGCGTACAGCTGCGTCCAGGGGAAGGGGGAGACCGGCGTGGTCGGCGACAGGATGAGGTCGTAGTCGGCAAAGGTGTCCTGAAAGCGCTTGAGCAGCCGTGTCTGCTCTGCCTGCGCCCAGGCGGCGTCCAGCAGGCTCATGCGGGCGCCCATTTCGTAGTTGGCACGCGGGTTGGGGCCCAGGCTGTCGGGGTCACGCTCGTAGGCGGCCTGCATGCCGGCCACAAAGGATTCGGCGCGCAGCACGTCGAAGCAGCGGTGCACATCGCCCAGGTCCAGCTTGACTTCATCGCAGGCCGCAAATAGGTGGCGCATGGCCGCAATCTTCTGCCGGAACGTGGCGCGGATGCCCTCATCGACGTCGCAGGCACCAAAGTCTTCCGTCCATGCCACGCGCAAGCGGCTGAGGTCGGTGCGCGCAGGGTGCAGAAAGGAAGCGGCATCCAGCGGATAGCTCAAGGGATCACCGGCATGCACGCCCGCGCTGGCCGCCAGCTGCAGGCAGGCATCTTCCACCGTGCGCCCCATGGGCCCAACGACCGACAGCGGCGTCCAGCCCAGCAGCTTGCGCACGCTGGGAACGATGCCCGGCGAGGGGCGAAACCCCACCACGCCGCATTTGGCGGCCGGAATGCGCAGGGAACCGCCGGTGTCCGAGCCGGTGCACACCGGTAGCATGTCGCAGGCCAGTGCCGCGGCTGATCCCCCCGACGAACCGCCCGCATTGAGGTTGGGGTTGAAAGGATTGCCAGTCGCACCCCAGACATCGTTGCGCGAGTTGGCGCCCGCACCCATCTCCGGCACATTGGTCTTGCCGGCCACGATGGCGCCCGCGCGGCGCAGGCGGGCCACCAGCTCGATGTCCTGAGTCGGCACATGGTCGCGGTAGATGGGCGAACCCCAGGTGGTCAGCAGCCCTTCGGTGGGCTCCAGGTCCTTTACGCCCAGCGGCAGGCCATGCAGCAGCCCCAGCGGCTCACCCGCCATCACCGCCTTTTCGGCGGCACGCGCTTCGCTGCGCGCGCGGTCGAAACAGGTCGCGGTGACAGCGTTGACATAAGGGTTGACGCTGTCGATGCGGGCAATGCAGGCATCGAGCAGTTCAACCGGCGAAACCTGCCGCGCACCAATGAGGCGGCGCAGTTCGACGGCAGACAGTTCGACCAGCGACGGACTGGATGACGGGGCGGTGTGCATGGATGTCTCTCTCATAGATGTAGATATAGATATAGATATAGATGCCCCCCGGCGCGGTCACTGCCGGCAGCGGGGGGCCATGCGGTTGGTATCAGTCGGCGGTGATGTGCGCGCTGTCGGCCAGCTTCTTCATCACCGGCATTTCCTGGCGGATCAAAGTCGCGGCGGCGGCGCTGTTGGCATAGGCGGGGTCAAAGCCCTGCGCCTTCATCTTTTCCTGCACATCGGGAGCGGCCGCGACTTCCGCCAGCGTGGCTTCCAGCTTGGCCTTCACATTGGCTGGCATGCCCTTGGGGCCGACGACGATCAGCCAGGTGTCCATGTCGATGTCCTTGAAACCGGCCTCGGCGAAGGTCGGCACGTCGGGCAGCAAAGAGGAACGCTTGGCCGTGGTCACCGCAACGGCCTTGATCTTTCCGTTCTTGATCTGGGGGATGGCGGCGGCCACGGTGTCGACCGAGAACGGAATTTGCCCACCGATCAGGTCCGTCATTGCCGGTGCGCTGCCCTTGTAGGGCACATGGGTCATGTCGATCCCGGTGCGGGCCAGCACCAGCTCGCCCGCAAAGTGGGCCGTCGTGCCGCTGCCGAAGGAGCCGAAGGCGTATTTGCCAGGGGACTTCTTCACGTAATCCACGAACTGCTTGACGCCGGTCACCGGCACGGCACTGTTGGCCAGCACGATCAGCCCGGTGCGTGCAGGAATCCCGATGGGATCGAAGCTCTTGACCGGGTCGTAAGGCAGGTTGGGGCGGATGGCGGGGTTGACGGTGAAGGTGCTGCCGGAGCTGACCAGCAAGGTATAGCCGTCGGCCGGGGCCTTGGCCACATACGTCGCACCGATGATGGTGCCTGCGCCCGGGCGGTTGTCGATGATCACAGGCTGGCCCAGTTTTTCACCGAGCTTCTGGCCCAGCAGGCGGCCGATCACATCCGTGGCGCCGCCAGGCGAGAACGGAATGACCAGCGTGACGGGCTTCGATGGGTAGGCATCGGCAGCGAGAGCGGGGACAGCGGCAACCAGGCTCAACGAGCAAGCCACGGCCAAGCGGGTGAAAGCGGTGATGGATTTCATGGTGAAGCGACAGGTTCGGTGAGGCAAGGGGACGAGGGAAAAACACCAGCGCAGGAACGACGATCCGGATCGTTCCGCAACCACCGTGGCTGCGCTGGACGTGCTGAATACAAGTTCATGCTAAGAGTGCTCAACCGATGCCACAAGCGCAATGTTTAGAATAATTCATTGCCAAAAATAGAATTCATGCGTGTAAAAAGGATGGCCCGATGGGGAAAACAGATACCGGAGCAGGAATCGGTCCTGCCACAGCCAACAGCCGGGTGCTGCAGGAAGCGGCGGTGCGCTATTTCCTGGAAGTGGTGCGCACAGGTTCCATCAAGGAGGCGGCCACCCGGTTGAACGTGGCCCCTTCTGCGGTCAGCCGCCAGATTGCGCGGCTGGAAAGCGATCTGGACACCTTGCTGTTCGAGCGCCGTTCGCGCGGCATGGTGCCGAACTCGGCGGGCGAACTGCTGGCCGCCCACGCACGCCGGGTCGAGCAGGACATCGAACGTGTCACCAGCGAAATCCAGTCGCTGCGGGGCATGCGCACGGGGCAGGTGCGCATCGCCTCGGTCGAAGGCTTCGCCCATGACTTCATTCCCATGCTGATCGCGCAGTTCCAGCGCCGCTACGAGGGCGTTGCGTTCCGGCTGGACGTCTGCTCGCAGGGCGACGTGGCGCGGCGCGTGCGAGATGGCGAAGTCGACATCGGCATCACCCTCAGCTCGGTCCCCGAGCCGGACATCCGCGTGGAGCTACGCCACCCCTGCCCCATCATGGCAGTGCTGGGGGAAAAGCATCCGCTGGCCTCACGGCCGCAACTGTCGCTGCGCGAGGTGACGGCCTACCCGCTGGTGCTGCCGCTCAAGAGCAGCACATTGCGGCAGTTGCTCGACATCAGCTGCAGCCGCCAAGGGCTGCGGTACCGCCAGGTGCTGGTGAGCAACCATGCCGACGCGCTGGTCAGCTACGCCGCCGCCAGTGAACTGGGTGTGGCGTTCTATGGGGAGCTGTCGGTCCGCACGCGGCGCGGCGGCAACGCCGTGCGGGCCGTGCCGCTGCGCGACCGCGAGATGAACGAGCGCTATCTGGAAGTCCAGACCCTGGCCGGACGCAATCTGCAGGAAGCCGTGCACGCCTTTGTGCAGTACCTGGTGGCAGCCATCCGCGCCGATGGCAACGGCGGCGGCGGTGATGCGGACGACGTGGACAACGCAGGGGATGGCCGGTTGCCCGGCGCGTGAAAGGCGGCGTGCCGGTGGGTGGAGCCAGGTGCCCAATTGCTGGATCGGCAATCGACGATTCTGATTTCTGCGCAGCACGGGGGACCTGGCGGGCACTGCGGCCCGCCAGAATGGTGCGCTTCAGCGCCTTTCCAGCGCCTCTCTGCCTTTCGGTTTTTTGCACCCAGGAGTTCCTTCCATGTCCACCATGCCCGCCCTCCCCTTTTCCAAGATTCGCACGGCCGCCGGCCTGGCCTTCCTGTCTGGCGAAATGCCGTTTGCCGCCGATGGCAGCATCCCCGAAGGCATCACGGCGCAGACGCACCTGACGCTGGAGCGCATTGCCGCCACGCTGGCCACAGAAGGCCTGTCGCTTGCCGACGTGGTGTCGGTCAACGTCTTCCTCACGCACAAGGAGGACTTCGCTGCGTTCAATGCCGCCTACGCCAGCCACTTCGCCGATCCGCTGCCGGTGCGCGCCACCGTCTGCACCGAACTGGTGGCCCCTGCCCGCATCGAGATTGCGGTCGTGGCGGCGCTGCGCGGCTGACCGCTCTCTTTTCCCCGAACTCCCTCGAACAGGAACACACACCATGGCATCCGAAGTCCTGGTTCTCGGCGCGGGCATGGTCGGCGTGAGCACGGCGCTGGCATTGCAGCAACGCGGGCGCCAGGTGGTGCTGGTGGACCGCCGCCCGCCGGGCCGCGAAACCTCGTACGGCAACGCCGGCTTCATTCAGCGCGAGGCCGTGCAACCCTACGCCTTTCCACGCAGCTGGCAGGCGCTGTGGCGCGTGGCAACCGGGCAAGGCAATGACGTGCATGTGCACTGGACGGCGCTGCCCTCCCTGGCTGGCCGCCTGCTGCGTTACTGGCAGTCTTCGGCCCCCGCGCCGTACGCCAACACCTGCGCCGCGTATGCACGGCTGATTGCACACTGCATTGCCGAACACGAGCCGCTGATGGCCGCCGCGGGCGCGCAGCACCTGGTGCGCAAGGAGGGCTGGCTGCAGTTGTACCGCCAGCCCGCCTTGCTGGACACCGCGCTGCGCCATGCCACCCAGCTTGCACAGGCCCATGGGCTGGATTGGGCCGCACTGGACGGACCGGCCCTGGTCCAGCTGGAGCCCGCCCTGCGCGAAACGCCGGCGGGCGCCATCCATTGGCGCGATCCCTGGACCATTTCCGACCCGGGAGCGCTGGTCGAACACTATGCCGCGCTGTTCGTGCAGCGTGGTGGCCGGATCGCCGAAGGCGATGCCGACAGCCTGCAGCAGACGGCCCAGGGGTGGCGCGTCCAGACCCGTGACGGGGCGCTGGAGGCCGAGGCGGCCGTCCTGGCGCTGGGGCCGTGGGCCGAGGCGCACACCCGCCGACTGGGCTACCGACTGCCGCTGTTCGCCAAGCGGGGATACCACCGCCATTACCAGGGTGGCGGAACGCTGCTTCGGCCGGTGCTCGACACCGACCACGGTGTGGTGCTGGCGCCGATGCAACGCGGCCTGCGCCTGACCACGGGGGCCGAATTTGCCAGCGCCAGCGCACCAGCGACACCGGTGCAGCTGCAGGTGGCCGAACGCGCCGCCGAGCGGCTTCTGGGCCTGGGCCAACCGGTGGAAGCGCAGCCCTGGCTGGGTGCCCGCCCGTGTTCTGCGGACATGCTGCCCATCATCGGACCGGCACCGCGCCACCGTGGCCTGTGGTTCCACTTTGGCCATGGCCACCAGGGCTTCACCCTGGGCCCGGCATCGGCCCGGCTGCTGGCCGAACGCATGTGCGGCCAGACGCCGTATGTGGACCCTGCGCCCTACGATCCGTCGCGCTTTGGCTGAACACCGGGTGGGCCGCGCCCCGGGTGCGGCCACCCGTGGGTGGTGGGTAGTGTCCGCACGCCCACGGGGAATCGGCACACACGCCCCATAAGCATGCCTCAGGGGCGCCCTGGCGGCGGAGGGCTCAGCGGCTCAGACCGCGCGCCGCAATGGGCCAGATGGCTTCGACCACGCCGCTCCGGTAGCCAATCAGGCTGTCGTGCAGGTTGATCGTGGGGTCCACGTGTCCCGGCACCAGCAGCACCAGTTCCCCCAGGGCCGGCAACGCGGATAAGGCCGTGGCTCCGGCCGTGCTGGCCGCCTCTGCGGCCCCCCCCACCGTGCAGTGCTCGTCGCTGACACCGGTGCAGGCCAGCACGGCATCGGGCCGCGCCTGGGCCGCATTCCACACCTGGGGCATACCGCTTTCCAGGCTCATGGATTTCAAGCCGGCATCCAGCACGGCATGCGTGCCTGCGGCACGGCTCATCACGCGGGTCGCCAGAAACAGGCTGTGCGCAAAAGAGGACACGCCCGCGCCGGACGGCTGGTTGTGGCTGTAGTCCACATCCATGAAGGCGTAGCTGCCGGCCTGCAGCTCGGTGTAGACGCCGCTGGCAAAGTCGATGTCGGCACTCCCGGTGCCTCCTCCGGTCACGACCGCGCAGGGCAGTCCCTCGCTTTCCAGGCGCGCCCTGGCCTGGCGGATGCGGGCGTTCGCCGCGTCAATGATCTGTTGGCGCTCCCCGGGCAGGCGCACATGCTGCACCGTGCCGTGGTAGGCCTGCAGGCCACCGAAAGACAGCCGGGGCAGCGACTGGATACGGGCCGCGATACGGGCCATCAGATCGACATCGGCCACACCGCAGCGGCCATGGCCGATGTCGATCTCGACCAGCACGGTCAGCTCGGCGCCGGCTTCCTGCACTGCAGCCGCCAGCCAGTCGACCTGCTGCAAATCGTCCACACACACACTCATGCGTGCGTGGCAGGCCAGCTGCGCCAGCAGGCGTGCCTTGCCGGGGGAGGCGATTTCGTTGCTGATGTGGATGTCACGCACCCCTGCCTCTATGAATGGAATCGCTTCGGACACCTTCTGGCAGCAGATGCCGACCGCACCGCGTGCGATCTGTGCCAGGGCTACGGCCGGGCATTTGTGCGCCTTGCCATGCGGGCGCAAGGCCATGCCGGCGGCATCGGCGCGGGCCTGCAGCTCGTCGAGGTTGCGCTCGAAGGCATCGAGGTCCAGCAGCAACGCCGGCGTGTCGATATCGGAAATCGGTGCGCCGATGGCGGCTGCAGGAGGCACAGTGAAAATGGACATGTCAGCGATGGCGATGGCGATGGCGATGGCAATGGAAACGGGCAAGAAATGGCAGGGAGGTGCACACCGCAGGATGCGGCACTGCCATCCTATGCCTGCTGGGCCAGCAGGTCGCGCCCTGCCTCCCAGAACTGCTGGTACTGCGCGGGCGGAACGAACAGCCCGCCGGTGGTCCAGACCACATGCGTGGACTGTGCCAGATGCGTCTGCAGCCCCGCCTCCTGCAGGTAGCGTTGCCCTTCGGGCGTGCCCAGCAGCATCGACGGACCGGCCATGCCGGCGGTCGCCGAGGGCTCCACGCGCAGACCTTCGGCCTGTTCAAGCTGGTAGACAAAGCGCATGAGCTGCGCATCCTCCACCGTGTAGATACCACCCAGCACCTCGCGCATGGCGGCGCTGGCCAGGCGCGAGGCCTGCGGCACGGCCAGGCCGTCGGCCTCGGTCCGGTTGTGCAGCCCGTAGTCATACACCGTGGGGTGCGGGCCTTGCGGGCCGTCCGCTCCGTCCATCATCTGCACCAGCACACAGGGCGACTGCACCGGCTCGGCAAAGAAGCAGTGCGCATGGGGGCCCAGAATCTGGCGGATACCGAAGGCGATGCCCGCCGGAGCCCCGCCCACGCCACACGGCAGGTACACGAACAGCGGGTGCTGGGCGTCCACCACAATGCCCTGCTCCGCCAGCTGCCGGCGCAAGCCGAAGACGGCAGCCGCATAGCCCAGGAACAGCGAGAGCGAACGCTCGTCGTCGACAAAGTGTGCCAGGGGATCGGTGGCGGCTTGTGCGCGGCCCTGGGCCACGGCCTGGGCGTAGTCGCCCGCATGCTCGACGACCTCGACACCCCGCTGGCGCAGGCGGTCCTTCTTCCAGGCCTTGGCATCGGCCGACATGTGCACGCTGGCCTTGAAGCCCAAGGCCGAGGCGATCACGCCAATGCTCAGCCCCAGGTTGCCGGTGGAGCCCACGGCCACGCTGTGGCGGGCAAACACCTCCCGTGCGCGCTCGCTCAGAAGCGCGACATAGTCTGCCGCGCCGGGCTGGCTGGGCAGCAGGCCGTTGGCAATGGCCACCCGCTCGGCAAATTCCAGCACTTCATGCAGCCCGCCGCGCGCCTTGATCGACCCAGCCACAGGCAATGCATGGTCCTGCTTGATCAGCACGCGCCCCTGCCCGGCGGCCACGCCCAGCAACGACGCCACAGCGGGCGCCGGGGACAGTGCGGACTCGATCAGCCCGCCCGACGCGGCCAGCTCGGGAAACAGCTTGGCCAGCAGCGGCGCAAAGCGCTCGAAGCGCGACCGGGCGGCTTCAATATCAGCCAGACTAATGTATTGGCGCTCTGCCGGGTTCTCGGAGCCGGTGGCGGCGAGGGCGTGACCGACCTCCTGCGCGGCCACCGCGGTACTGCGCGCCGGGTTGAGCCACAGCAAGGGGAGAGATTGTTTCAAGCGCATCAGGGTGGGGGCGGAAGTGGGCATGGCGTGGCAGTCTTTCACAGGGAAGCGCCCATTCTTGGCCCGCCACAGACCGGATGCAAGTCACTTATAGTCTGGGCAACCTCAACCATACTAATAATGAGCACCTCCACACGCCTGCTCTCACCGTCACTGCTGTCCTGGCTGCGCTGCTTTGACGCGGCAGCACGGCATGGCAGCTTCACGCGCGCGGCCGAAGACCTGTGCGTGAGCCAGGGCGCCGTCAGCCAGCAGGTCAAGCAGCTGGAGCAGTGGCTGGGGCGCCCGCTGCTGCTGCGCTCACCGCGCGCCCTAACGCTGACGCCCGAGGGGCGCTTGCTGGGCCGGGTGCTGCGCGAATCGCTGCAATCTATCGAAAACACGCTGGCCGACCTGCGGCAGGAGAGCGAGGGGCAACCGGTGACGATGAGTTGCGCGCCCTCTTTTGCGATGGCCTGGCTCACGCCCCGGTTGGGCACTTTCTTCCAGAAGCACCCGCAGATCGATCTGCGCGTACAGGCCGAGTTCCACGCGCTGGACCGCGGGCGCATGCTGCGCGACGGCGTGGACGCAGCGGTGCGCTTTGACCTGGGGAACTATCCCGATCTGCACGCCCGCGAACTGCTGAGCGAATGGCTGGTCCCCGTGGCCAGCCCCGCCTTCCTGGCCGCACACCCGGCACTGGCAACCCCCCAGGGACTGACGGGGACTATGTTGCTGCACGATTTCAGCCCGTGGGAAGGCGCCAGCACCCACGCGGAATGGGCACATTGGTTCGCGCACATGGGACTGCCGCCCCCGGACTGGGCCCTGGGCCGTACCTACAACCTGGCCATGCTGGCACAAAGTGCGGCCTGCGCCGGGCAGGGCGTGGCGCTTGGCCGCACCGCCCTGGTCCTGGACGATGTGGCGGCAGGCCGGCTGGTGCCCTTGTTCGGGTGCCGCGTGCCCGCGCAGGCGTCCTATATGTTTGTGCGCGCACGCCAGCCATCGCGGGTGCTGGATGCCATCGAGCAGTGGCTGCTGGCCCAAGCCCAGGCATTTGAGGAACAGCGGCAGGGCTTGCTCCAGGCACTGGCACAGCGCGGCACGCAGTCCGCCTAATCTGGCGGACTGCTGCAGCCGTCCCACAAGGTACGCGGCTCCCCTCCAGGCCCATCTCCTGGTCCACGGCACCCGTGGCTGACCGCAACGTCCTGGCTGGCGGCCCACGGTTCTCCGTGCGCGCCCCCCTTTCACCGGGGTTCACCGCATGGCCGGTATCACAGCGCACCAAGACCTGCTGTCTCGTGCTGCGCTGACCGGCCCGTGCGTCCAGTCCGCCCTAGGCAGAACGGCGGGCAGTCGACACCCCATGGGATGTCTGCCCGACCACTCCTAGCCACGCACATGCGCCTGCAAGCGACGTGTTGGCGGTGGCATGCAGGCGCGGCCATGCCATATGGGTGGACAGCCCTTCAGGGAGCAACGGCTTGGTGGTGCCTGCAACGCTGTTTCCAGGGAGACACCGGCCTCTTCCTAGAAATACCAAAAACTCATATCACCAAGATTATTTCTCTTCCTTTTAACAGCGGCAGACCGATAAATTTTTACAAAACAACCAGGAGACAAAAACAATGGATATTGGATTCATCGGCCTTGGCCGGATGGGGTTCGCGCTCGCCCGTTCCCTGCTGAAGCACCAGCAACGCGTGACGGTGTTCGATATCAACACCGACGCCGCGCAGCAGCTGGGGGCCGAAGGTGCGGTCGTGGCCCCCGATGTGGCCAGCCTGTGCCGCAGCGCCGATATCGTCTTCACCATGCTGCCCGGGCCCAAGCAGGTCAAGCAGGTGGCGCTGGGCGAAAACGGCATCCTCCGGAACCTGCAACCCGGCGCCATCTACATCGACATGAGCACCATCGATGTGGACACGGTCGATCTGCTGAACGACGCGTTTACCCAGGCGGGCTTTGTCTTTGGCGACGCCCCCGTGGGCCGCCTTGCCATGCATGCCGACCGCGGCGAGTCGCTGTTCATGCTGGGCATCGATGCCCGGCACCTGCCCACCGTGGAGCCGGTGCTCTACCGGATGGGCACCACCATCCACCACTGCGGCCATGCCGGCAGCGGCACGCGCACCAAGATCATCAACAACATGATGGTGCTGTGCTACTGCCAGATCAACTCCGAAGCCCTGGTGCTGGCCCGGTCGCTGGGACTCGATACGGCCAAGACCTTCGACGTGCTGGTCAACACCACCGCCAGCAATGGGCAGTTGAAGGAGAAGTGGCCCAAGAAGGTGCTGGCCGGGGACCTGAGCCCGGGCTTTGACCTGGCCCTGGGCTACAAGGACATCTCGCTTGCCTCCAGTGCCGGGGCGTCCACGCAGGTGGCCCTGCCGGTCTGCGATACCGCCAAGAACGTGTTCCGCATGGCGCTGGCCGCAGGCAAGGCCGGGCAGGACACCTCCTGCCTGACCGACTACTGGGCCGAGGTCAACGGGGTGGAAAAGATCCGGCTCTGAACGGACCCACAACGACTGCGACCACAAAAAATGCAGCGGCAACAACGATATCCAGGAGACAAAAAATGAATTTCACCCGACGCACCGTGCTCGCCACGGCAGCGGCCACCGGCCTTGCTTTCTCCACCCTCGCATCGGCAGCGGGCTACCCGGAAAAACCGGTCACCATCACGGTCGGCTTCTCCGCCGGCGGCCCCACCGACATCGTGGCGCGCATCCTGGCCGAAAGGCTGACCCAGAAGTTTGGCCAGAGCTTCATCATCGACAACAAGGCCGGCGCCAGCGGCGCCGTGGCGGCCAACCAGGTGAAGAAGGCCGCCCCCGACGGCTACACGCTGATGATCGGCAGCAGCAGCACGCTGTCCATCATCCCCTACGTGCAAAAGGGCGTGCAGTTCGACCCGATCAAGGACTTCACCCCCATCGGTCTGGTGGCCAGCTACCCCTACTACCTGACGGTTCCGCCGGATTCCAGGTTCAAGACCTATGACGATCTGGTCCAGTTTGCGCGCCAGAAAGGCAATCAGCTGACCTACGCATCGGCAGGCAATGGCGCCATCAACCACCTGGCGGGCGAATGGTTCAAGAGCGACACCGGCATCAACGCGCTGCACGTGCCCTACAAGGGCGATTCCGCGGCGGTGATCGACCTGGCGGCCGGCCGTGTGGACCTGGCCTTCCTGGCCGGTGTGGTGGCCATTCCGCAGGTGCAGGCCGGCAAGCTGCGCATTCTGGCGTCGGCCAGTTCGGCGCCAGAAAAAGGGCTCAAGGGCACGCCGGTGATCGGTCAGGCCAAGCTGCCCGGCTTTGCCGCAGAACCCTGGAACGGCCTGATGGGCCCGGCAGGGCTGCCCGCCGATGTCGTCACCAAGCTGAACAGCGCCGTCAACGAGATCATGACCAGCCCGGAGGTCAAGGCCAGGCTGCTGACCCTGGACCAGTACCCGCTCACTGGAACGCCTGCGCAGTTCAAGGACTTCATCCAGAAGCAATCGGCGCACTGGGCAGGCGTGATCAAGACATCCAACATCACGCTCGACTGATGGGCTGCGAGAACCGACACATGCAATATTCACAGTTCATCCAGGGCAGCTTCGTCGCAGGCACGTCCGCCGAGGTCTTCGAGGTGATCTCACCGTCGACCGGCCAGGTGATTGGCAGCTACACCATGGCGTCGTCCGACGATGTGGCCCGCGCCATCGACAGTGCCAGCCAGGCCCAGTCCGCGTGGAAGAAAAGCGGCGCTGTCCAGCGCTCCGACCTGCTGCGCAAGATCGCGCTGGAGATGCGCGCAGACCGCGAGCGCTTGGCCACGCAGATCACCAGCGAACTCGGCAAGCCCTACAGCGAAGCGCAGAAGGAAGTCGATGTCGCGGCCGAAATGTTCGAGTGGGCCGCCGAAGAAGCCCGTCGCCTGTACGGCCGCGTGATTCCCGCACGCGCGCCCGGCATTCAGCAGATTGCGCAGCTGGAACCGGTGGGCGTGGTCGGCGGCTTTGCGGGCTGGAACGCCCCCGCGATCACCCCGTCGCGCAAGATCAGCGCCGCCCTGGCAGCAGGTTGCGCCATCGTCATCAAGCCGTCGGAAGAGACCGCGGGCGTGGCGCTGCTGATCGCCCAGGCCTGCCAGCGCGCCGGCACCCCCGCAGGCCTGGTCAACATGGTGTTCGGCAACCCGGCGCAGATTGCGGACCAGCTCTGCAACGCCCCCGACATCGCGATGATCACCTTCACCGGTGGCACCGAAGTGGGCAGGCAGCTGGGGGCCAAGGCCGCCGCGCAGATGAAAAAAGCCACGCTGGAGCTGGGCGGCCACGCCCCGGTGATCGTCTGGAGCGATGTGGATATCGACAAGGTGGCGGCCGCCACGGTGGCCACCAAGTACCGCAATGCAGGCCAGGTCTGCACCTCGCCCACGCGCTTTCTGGTCCACGCCAGCATCTACGACGCGTTCTGCGCCAGGTTTGTGGAGCATGTCCAGAAACTGCAGGTGCTCGATCCCTTTGATGCCAAGGCGCAGATGGGGCCGCTCAAGAACCAGCGCCGCCGCAGTGCCATTGCCCAGCTGGTGGCGAACGCCATCGAGTCCGGGGCCACGCTGCTGGCCGGCGGCAAGAGCCTGGACCAGCCGGGCTTCTTCTACGCGCCCACGGTGCTGGCCGTGCGCGACAAGCAAGCCGATGTCTCGCGCATCGAACCCTTTGGCCCCGTGGCGCTGCTGATCCCCGTGCAGGATGCGGACGAGGCATTGCACGAGGCCAACAGCCTGCCCTTTGGCCTGGCGGCCTATGCCTTCACCAACGACATGCAGCTGGCACACCGGTTTGCCAACGAGATCGAAAGCGGCGTGGTCTGCATCAACGAGCTGCAGGCCTCGCTGCCCGAGACCCCGTTCGGGGGCTACAAGGACAGCGGTCTGGGCTCCGAAGGCGGCATCGAGGGACTGCGTGAGTTCCTCAAGGTCAAGTGCGTGCGCCAGGGAGGTCTGGCATGAGCAGCAAACCCATCCTCGGTTTCATCGGCGTGGGCGTGATGGGCATGGGCATGTGCCGCAATCTGGCGCAGAAGTCCGGCTGCACGGTGCTGGCTGCCGACCTCAACGCCGACAACGTGCGTGCACTGGCCGGTGATGGCGTGATTGCCAGCAGCGTGCAGCAGATTGCCGAAACCGCCCGCATCGTGTTCCTGTCGCTGCCGGCGATCCAGCATGTCGAGGCGGTCTGCAACGGCCCGGACGGGCTGGTGGCCAACGCCCGTGCGCTCCAGACCGTTGTCGACATGAGCACCAGCGATGTGGAACGCACGCGCCAGCTGGCCGCCACCCTGGGGGCCGCCGGCATCGACCTGGTGGATGCCCCCGTGGCCCGCAGCCGGGCAGCCGCCAACAACGGCACCTTGCTGATCACCGTGGGCGCCAGCGAATCGCAGTTCGCCGCCGTGAAACCCTATCTCGACTGCATGGGCAGCGACGTGCTGCACTGCGGCCCGACCGGCGCCGGCCAGGTCGTGAAGATCCTCAACAACATGGTGCTGCTCAACACCGTGCACACCCTGGCCGAGGCCTTTGCCATGGCCGACAAGTCGGGCGTCTCCAAGGACCTGCTCGCCCATGCACTGGGTCTGGGGTCGGCGGCCTCGTTTGCCCTCAATCTCACCGGAGCCAACTACCTGGCCAAGGATGTCTTCCCGGAAAAGATGTTCTCCACGGCCTATGCACTCAAGGACCTGAAGCTGGCACTGGAGCTGTCCAGCACGGTGCAGCTGGACAACGCCATCACCGCGCTGACCGCGCAGCAGCTGCAGAAATCCATCGATGCGGGCTTCGCCGACCACTACTACCCCGTGATGTACCGCGTGATTGCCGACACGAAAGCCGCACCATGAGCACCACCCCTGTTCCCCTGAACGACTGGCTCGTCCACCGCGGCAGATTCGTCCATGTGACGTTTTTGCTGCAAAGCAGCGAGAAGGAATGGCTGGTCCGCATCCACGAGGGACGCATAGAAAGCATTCAGAGCGGCCCCTTCGTGATGCCGCGCTGGACGTTCCGGCTGGCGGCCGATGCCCAGGCCTGGAGCCGGTACTACGCCAGCACGCCCACACCGGGCTTTCACGATCTGATGGCGATGATCAAGTTCAAGCACCTGCGGCTGGAAGGCGACCAGCATCCGTTCATGAGCAATCTTCTGTACTTCAAGGACCTGGTCAAGTCACTCGGAGGGGTCGTGCAATGAACCGCCAACACATGGAACCCATCTCGGGCGGCTACGTCCACGTCACCATCCAGGGCCGCTCCAACCGCATCTATGTGGAAACGGCGGGCCAGGGCCAGCCCTTGCTGTGCCTGCACACGGCAGGCAGCGACTCGCGCCAGTACCGCGGCCTGATGAATTGCCCGGACATCACCGAGCGCTTCCAGGTGATCTGTTTCGACCTGCCCTACCACGGCAAGTCCTCGCCCCCCGAAGGCTGGGAGCAGCACGAGTACCAGCTCACCTCGCAGCTTTATGTGGACTCCATCCTCGGCGTGATGGATGCACTGGACATACGCCGTCCCGTCGCCATGGGGTGCTCCATCGGCGGCCGTGTGGTGCTGCACCTGGCACTGCAGCATCCCGAGCGGTTCAAGGCCCTGATCGGCCTGCAATCGGGCGCCCATGTCGCGCCCTACTACAACCTGGAATGGCTGCACCGCCCGGATGTGCACGGCGGCGAAGTCTGCGCCGGCATCGTGTCCGGCCTGATCGGCCCGCACGCCAAGGAGGTGGACCGCTGGGAAACCCTGTGGCACTACATGCAAAGCGGGCCCGGGGTGTTCAAGGGCGATCTCCACTTCTACAAGGCCGAAGGCGATCTGCGCGCGCTGGCGGGCCGCATCGACACGGCGCAATGCCCGCTCTATCTGCTGACCGGCGAGTACGACTACTCGTGCACGCCCGATGACTCCCGGGCCCTTGCCCAGAGCATTGCCGGGGCGCAGCTATCGATCATGCCCGGCCTCGGCCATTTCCCGATGAGCGAGGCCCCCGCCGATTTCATCGCCCACCTGATGCCGGTGCTCCGGCAGATTCAACCGTGAAACCCCGCACCGCCAAGCCAGATAACGCGCCAGATAACGCAGGAGACACACCATGAAGTTCATCCCCCCATCGGCCCTCGTTCTTTCCGCCATCGCACTGCTCACCGGCGCAGCCCACGCGCAAGCCGGGGGCGCGAAGATCTCGGACGGCGTGGTCAAGATCGGCGTGCTCACCGACATCAACGGTCCGTTCATGGACAACGTCGGCAAAGGCTCGATCGTTGCCACCGAAATTGCGGTCGAGGAATTCGGCGGCAAGGTGCTGGGCATGCCCATCGAGATCGTGACCGCCGACCACCAGAACAAGGCCGACATCGCCTCGACCAAGACCCGTGAATGGCTGGACCGCGACAAGGTGGACGCGGTGACCGAGCTGGGCAACAGCGCCGTGGCCCTGGCCGCGATGAAGATCGCACAGGAAAAGGGGCGCATGTCCATCGTCACGGGGGCTGGCGCACAGCGCATCAGCAACGAGGACTGCACGCCCAACAATGTGCACTGGGTCTACGACTCGTATGCCCTGGCCAATGTGGGCACCAAATCGCTGGTGAAGAAGGGCTTCAAGACCTGGTACTACGTGACGGCCGACTATGCATTCGGGCACTCGCTGGAAAACGATGGCAGGAAGTTCATCGAAGCCGCAGGCGGCAGTGTCGTGGGCTCGTCACGCTACCCCTTCCCCGGCAACGACTTTGCCTCCTACATCGTCAAGGCCAACGGCAGCAAGGCCAATGCGGTGGCCATTGCCACGGCGGGCCTGGACCTGCAGAACGCCATCAAGCAAGGCCGTGAATTCGGCCTGGGGACCGGCGGCCAGGCGACGGTGGCCATGCTGATGAGCATCATGGACGTGCATGGCCTGGGGCTCAAGAACGCGGGCAATATGATGTTTGCCGAATCCTTCTATTGGGACTATGACGACGAATCGCGCAAGTTCGCCGACAAGTTCATGAAGAAGATGAAGCGCATGCCCACCGCGCTGCAGGCAGGCCAGTATTCGGCAGTGCGCACCTACCTGAAGGCGGTCGAGCAGGCCCAAAGCGACGATGTCGCCGACGTCATCAAGGCCATGAAGCGCATGCGCATCAACGACGCCTTTGCCAAGAACGGCACGCTGCGCGACGACGGCAAGATGGTGCACGACATGCTGCTGGTGAAGGTGAAGACGCCGTCGGAATCCAAGAAACCCTGGGACTATTACAGCGTGCAGGAAACCGTGCCGGGCAAGGAGGCGTTCGAGAGCCTGAACCAGAGCAAATGCCCTCTGGTGAAGAAGTAGGCGGCCAGCAGGATGCAGCCGGACGATCTGCCCCGTTATGAGGTCCTCGCCATCAGGTACGCCAGCGTCGCGCGGGTGCGGCAGAGCAATTTTCTGCACCCCATCGACGGCGATCCGGATGCCTTGATGCCGCTGGACTTCTTTGTCTGGCTGGTGCGCGGGGGCGACCAGCTGCTGCTGGTGGACACCGGCTTCAGCAAGGTCTCCGCCCTCGCCCGCCAGCGTGCATTTCTGCAGGAGCCGGTCCAGGCGCTCGGTGCACTGGGGATTGCGCCCGACGAGATCCGCGATGTTGCCATCACCCACTTGCACTACGACCATGCCGGCAATGTGAACCAGTTCCGCAATGCCCGCATCTGGCTGCAGCAGCGCGAGATGGCCTACGCCACGGGCAGGTGCATGTGCGATGCGAAGCAGAACCACTTCTTCGCACTCGACGACATTTCCGTCGTGCTCAAGCGCCTGTACGCCGGCGATGTCCGGCTGATCGATGGCATGCACCGGTTTGCGCCCGGCATCGAGTTTCACCGTGTCGGCGGCCACACCGACGGCCTGCAGGTGGTACGCGTGATGACGGCCCGAGGCTGGGTGGTGCTGGCCTCCGACGCCGCGCATTACTACGAGAACCTGGAAAAGCAGAACCCGTTTCCCGCCATCCACAGCCTGGACGACATGCTGGCCGGCTACGCGCTGATCCGGCAGCTGGCGGACAGCCCGGACCACATCATCCCGGGACACGACCCGCAGGTCTGCGCCTTGTTCCCGCCCCTTAACCTGTCAGGTTCCTCCATCCACCGCATCGCCTGAGCAGCGGCGCACGTCACTGCGCGTGCAGACCAAAGCCCTGTTCGAATTTCTGCAGCTCCACCGTGTCGCCGCGAAACAGCTGCACGCCCGCGTTGTGCCCGGCAGACCGCACCAGTTGTGCCCGGCCCTTCGCGGCCGTGACATACGGCTCCTGGGCGGCGGTGGGCGATGGCGCTTCGGCGCCCTGCATCTTCCGGAAGATGCGCATCACCTTCTCGACATAGCCCTGGGTCTCCGGGTAGGCCGGAATGCGGTTGCCGGCCTTGCGCACCGCACCTTCGCCCGCGTTGTAGGCTGCCAGCACCAGTTCGGTCTGGCCGTTGAACTGGCGCATCAGATCGCGCAGATAGCGCGCGCCGGCGTCGACATTGACCGGCAACTGGTGCAGCTTGCCGCGCAGGGCCGCCGCATCGGCTGCCTGCACCCCGTAGCGCTGGGCCGTACCGGGCATCAGCTGCATCAAGCCGATCGCGCCCTTGGGGGAGACCGCCATGGGATTGAAGCCCGACTCGACCTGGGCAATGGCGTGCAGCAAGGCGTATTCCAGGCCATGGCGCTGGGCGCCCCCTTCCAGCGCAGCGCGGATATCCGCATTGGGCTCGGCATGGCCTGCCGCTGCCGCCGACGGGGAACGGACTTCTGCCTGCAGGTCCTTGATCAGCAGGCGGTAGCTGTCATCCAGCGCGCGCTCGGCGAAGCGGGCCACGCCGGCATCGTCGAAAGAGACGTAGACGTCGGCGGCATGGACCAGCGACGACGCAACGGCGAATGCCGTGACTAAAGAAATCTTAAGCACAAGAAACGTACGGAATAGTTAAAGTAGCTGACAGGTCGACTCAACATTAATGATAATCATTATCAATCAATGTCGTAACACAAAGTTTTTTCCTTGCGTTGCCCCGGCGGCACCCAGGAATTGCAAAGCGCAGCGTCACCCCCTCGCCTGCGCTTTGGTCCTGTCCCGCAGCCGCCTGTATGAGAGTTGAATGTGCGAATTCTGTTAGTCGAAGACGATAGCAAGGTCAGCTATTGGCTGGGCACCAAGCTCAGATCCAGCGGGCATGACTGCGTCCAGGTGGACAGCGGTGAGCAGGCGCTGGACCTCCTGTCCCAGGAAGCGTTCGATGCCGTGGTGCTGGATCGCATGCTGCCGGGTATCGACGGCATCGAGGTGCTGCAAAGGCTGAACGGCCGCCCCCATCCCCCGGTGATCATTCTGTCCACCCTGGACACGGCCAGTGAACGGGTGCTGGGCCTGCGCGCCGGTGCCGAAGACTACCTGGGCAAGCCCTTTGATTTCCCCGAGCTGCTGCTGCGCATCGAACTGCTGGTCCGCCGCACGGAAGCCTCTCCCACCCGCAGCACCCGCCTGCATGTGCACGATCTGCAGATCGATATGGTGCGCCACTCGGTCTCCCGCTCCGGCCAGGTCATCGACCTGACGGACAAGGAGTTTCAGCTGCTGCGCACCCTGGCCGAACACACCGGCCAGATCGTGCCGCGCGGCATGCTGCTGGAAAAGGTGTGGGGGCTGCAGTTCGATCCACAGACCAATCTGATCGACGTACACATCTCCAAATTGCGCGCAAAAATCGACAAGAGCTTTGCCCGCCCGTTGCTCAAGACTGTGCGTGCGATCGGCTATGTCCTCGGTTGATCTGACGTTCGCCCCTGCCTCCACTCCCGCCCGACGCGACGCAGCACAGCTGGCCAATGAATGCCGCATGGCCTGGCGGCCGTTCTGGCGCAGCCATTCGGCACCCAACCTGCCGCGCTCGGGCTCTCTGGCGCTGCTGATCCGCACCAGCCATTTCCGGCAGGCGGCCTGCTTTGCCTATTTCTTCCTGCTGGTCACGCTGGGCTCCATCCTCTGGGGCCAGCATCTGCTGGAACAGGTGCTGGTGACGCACGTCAAGGACATGGTCACCGCGGAAATCCGGACCCAGCAGATGCTGGATGCGCACGGCAGCGCCGAGCGGCTGACGGCGGCACTGAACCAGCGCGAGGCCACAGCCCCACGGCGCGAGCGCGCCACCGCCGTGCAGGCGGCCAACGGGCAGTTGCTGCATGGCCGCTCCGAGCTGCTGTTCCCCGGCCTGTGCTCTTCCGCCGCCCCATGCCACGGCTGGCTGCGGGCGCGCCAACAGACCCCGGACGGCGTGGTGCATGAATGGCTGGCCCATTCGCATGCGCTGCCCGAAGGCGGGCGCTACATCATCGGCTACGACATCCTGCCGATGCTGGACCGGATCTACCCCGTTCCCCTGGCCGCAGGCCTCAGCATCTTCATGGTGCTGCTGGTCAGCCTGGGGGCCGGTCTGTATTTCAGCCTGAACGGGGTGCGGCGCATCAACCAGACCCGGCAGGCCATGGGCCGCTTCGCCCGGGGCGAACTGGACAGCCGCGTGCCCCTGCAAAGCCGCCACGACGAGTTCGATCTGCTGGGCCAGGACGTGAACCATGCCCTGACCCGCATCAACCACCTGATGGAGGCCGTGCGCAATGCCTCCAACCACATTGCCCACGAACTGCGCACCCCGCTGACACGGCTGCAGCAAAGGCTCAGCAACATTGCCGACGCCGCCCAGGGCGACCGCGCCGTGGCCCTGGAGCTGGCCCTGGCCCGGGAAGAGCTGCAGCATATCCAGAGCCTGTTCCGCACGGTGATGCGCATCAGCGAGATCGAAACCGGCCGCTGCCTGCATGAACCCGCCCCGGTGGCCATCCAGGCCCTGTTCGGGGATCTGAAGGAGTACTACGAGGTACTGACCGAGCAACGCGATCTGTCCCTGGTGATCGACATTCCCCCCACCATGCCCACCTTGGTGGGCGACCGCGCACTGCTGCTGCAGGCGCTGGTCAACCTGGTCGACAACGCCCTCAAGTACGCCCCCACCGGCAGCACCATCACCTTGCTGGCGCGCGCCGATGCCAGCCATGTCTCGCTGGGCGTGGCCGACCAGGGCCCGGGCATCGACGCCGCGCAACGCACCCAGGCAGTGCTGCGTTTCCAGCGGCTGACACGGGACCGCAGCATCCCCGGATACGGCCTGGGCCTGGCGCTGGTGCAGGCCGTGGCCAGCCTGCATGGCGGCAAACTCACGCTGAGCGACAACCCTCTGAAAAGCGCATCCACGCAACGCGGATTGCTCGCATTTTTGAGTATTCCGCATACCCCTGGCGACACTCTCGGGCCCGGCAACCTGAAGGATTTTTAATGATCCGATTGTTGTGGATCAATCCGAAATGATTTTCAATACACCTTCTACTGCAGGCCCGTGCCTGCCAGGGGGTGGACGTTTTCTTCTGCCTCTCAACCTCTTCCAGGAGCATTCAAAGTGACCTCGCGTATTCGCCAATTCCTTCGTGACGAAAGTGGTGTGACCGCCATCGAGTACGGCATCCTGGCCGCCGCCATGGCCGCGGCCGTGGGCGTCATCTTCGGCTCCGACGGGGCCTTCATCACTGCGCTGCGCGAGAAGTTCAAAAGCATTGCTTCGGACATCACCAGCTCGGGCACGGACATCAAGTCCGCCAAATAAAGCTTCGGCATGAGCACGGCACTATCACTCTCCCACCTGGTGCTGACCCCGGCACTGGTGTACGTGGTCGTGTCGGATCTGCTGTATCGCCGCATCGCCAACTGGCTGCTGGCCGCCCTGCTGACCCTCTGGCTGCTGCACACCGGCCTGCAACTGCTGCAGGGCCACGCCGACCTGCATGCCCTGACGATCGGCGCCAGCGCCTCGGCCGCCGTGCTGGTGGCCGGCTATCTGCTGTTTGTCATGCGCTGGATGGGTGCTGGCGATGCCAAGCTGATGGCCGTGCTCTGCCTGTGGCTGGGAGAGCAATCGCTGCTGTTCCTGATGGTGACCGCGCTGGCGGGAGGCCTGCTGGCCCTGGCATTGCCGGTGCTGGCGCTCTTCGAGCGCGGCCTGGCCCTGGCACTGATGCAGCTGAATGCATGGCTGCCCCGCCCTGCGGCAGTGCCCCTTCCCCATTCCCTGCGCGAACACCCCATTCCCGGCATTCCGTACGGCATCGCGATTGCCATGGGTGCCATGCTCGTTCTCTGGGGCAGCTTCTAGCCCTGCACCACCACCCCACGCTCCACCGCTGAATCGAACTCCAGGCATTGCTGCAGGTGCTTCCACCGCCATTTAATGCGAATAAAAGCACGAATCATTATCATTTAATATGAAAACACGTCCCTTGATCCTGCTGGCGGGTGCTGTCACCCTGGCCGCGGCCAGTGCCCTGGTCGCCCGTGCACTGATGCGTCCAGCACCACCCGTGACCATCGTCAAGGAAGTCCCTGCCGCATCGGCGCCCGCCCCCACCTTGCGGGTACTCACCATCGACCGTGCGGTGGAGATCGGTGAATTCATCACCAGCGACAACGTGGGCTGGAAGGTGCTCCCCGCAGACAGCGTGCATGGCGACCAGCTGGTCGGCACCACCGACGCCGACCGCCACCGCCTGGAACGGGATGTCTTCGGTGCCGTCGCCCGCCAGGCCATGCCGGCTGGCACCGCCTTGCGCCGCCCCTTGTTGGTCAAGGCCGGCGAGCCCGGCTTTCTGTCCACGGTGCTGCCGCCCGGCAAGCGCGCTGTGTCCATTCCCACCAGCGTCGTTGCCAGCAATGCGGGGCTGGTCAGCGCCGGCGACCGGGTCGACGTCATCCTCAACCTGAACCGCGCCGATCTGCTGCCGCCCAGCACGGACCCCAACGGCTCCTTCAATCTGCTGGCGGCGCAGACCATCGTCCACAACGTGCGCGTCCTGGCCCTGGACAGCACCACCGAAGGCATCGCCCCTGACATGGGTGCGGAAGCACCTTCGCCCGAGGACGCAGCCAAACGCAAGACACCCACCACGCAGCCCGTCAAAAAGCATGTGAGCGCCACACTGGAAGTCTCCCCCGAAGACGCCGAGCGCCTGGCCCTGGCACGCGAAGCCGGCACGCTGCAACTGGCATTGCGTGGCGCACGCGAAACCGGCGCCGCCACCGCGTCTGCCTCCAGCCCCACCCGGCTGCACGACGTGTCTTCCGTGCTGAAGGCCGCGCCTGCTGCCCCGGTCGCCAGCTACCGGGGAGCCACCGTCAGCTACGAACAACCGGCACAGCGCCCCTGAGTGCCTGCCATGGCCTGCCTCTTCCCTCCAGCCGTGCTGTCCCGCACCACGGCCCACGCCCACCGTCTCCCAGCTCCGTCCATGACACTCCAACCGCCCAGCACCTGCGGCATCTTCACGGCCAAGCGCATCAGCCTCGGCCTGGCATGCGCGTTCAGCCTGCTGCACACCGCGCACGGCCAGCCCGTCCCCCTGCCTGCCATCCCCACCCCGGCCAAGGCGCTGCCCCATGCCATCACCCAGGCGCAGCCCACCGAACGGTTGGAGCTGGTGGTGAGCCAGGGCCATCTGCTGAAGCTGCCCGCCGAGGCGGCCAAGGTGCTGATCGCCGATCCGCGCATTGCCAACTTCCAGATGCCGGCGCGCAACCAGGTCTATGTGTTCGCGCTGGCCGCCGGCAAGACCACGCTGTACGCCCTGGACAGCCAGGACAAGGTCATCGCCTCAGTGCTGGTGGAGACCCGGCACAACCTGCCCAATCTGAAGTCCCAGATCGAACGCTCCGTGCCCGGCGCACAGATCGAGCTGGAGCCCGTGCTGGACAACCGCATGATCGTGCGCGGCAAGGTGCGCACACCGATTGAAGCGCGCCAGGTGGTCGAACAGGTCCAGGCCTACCTGGAGGGTGCCAGCGCCACCATCAGCCGCAGCGCAGGCGGCAATACCGCAGGGGCTGGCAACACCGCACGCGCCGGCGCAGGCGCCGGGGCTGGCAACAACTCCACGCCGAACGTGATCAACCAGCTCAAGGTGGATCTGTCTTCCCAGGTCAACATCCAGGTGCGCGTGGTGGAAGTCTCGCGTTCGCTGTCGCACGAGCTGGGATTCAGCTGGGACACCGTGCTCAACCCCAAGTACGGCCTGTTCGGCGCCGACAGCAGCATCCAGATCGGCACGGGTGGCTCGACCGTCTTCAATGCCGTCACCGGCGGTGTGCAGATCGGCGGCAGCTTCAAGCCGCGCAATGGGCGCATCGGCAGCCTGAACGGCCTGTTGAAGGCCATGCAGACCGAGGGCATGGCCACCTTGCTGGCCGAGCCCAATCTGACCGCCCTGTCCGGCGAAAGCGCGGCCTTCGCCGTCGGTGGCGAGGTGCCCATCGTCATCCTGACCAACAACAACGTCCAGATCGAATACAAGTCCTACGGCGTGATTCTGCGGATGACGCCCACGCTGCTGTCGCCCAACCGCATCAGCCTGCACATCGCCCCCGAAGTCAGCGAGCTGACCGAGGACGGTGCCGTCAACCTGGAAGGCCTGACCATCCCGGCCTTCCGCGTGCGCCGTGCGGACACCACCGTCGAGCTGGCCAGCGGGCAGAGCTTCGCACTGGCCGGCATGTTGCGCTCCACCACCGCTCAGACCGTCTCCGGCGTACCCGGCCTGAGCAGCATCCCCTGGCTGGGCCGCATGTTCGAGAGCGAATCCACCCAGAAAGCCGAAACCGAGCTGGTGATCATCGTGACCGCCAACGTGGTGGACCCCGTCGTTGCCACGCAGCTGCAAGTGCCCGGCCAGGGGCTGCCGCAGATCGACAGCAACCTGCCAGCGCAGGCGGCCATCGGCTACCTCTACTGACGCGGACATCCCCACTGCATTTCAGGAACTCGTCTCCATGCGTTTGTCTTCCCTCCCCCCCCTTCCCTGGCAGGCCGCGGTGCTGGCTGCCGCAGCACTGCTGCTGGCCGGTTGTGAATCCCCTCTCAATTCGGTGCGTGCCAAACGCTTCGGTGCGGGCGACCCGCTGCCTGTCGCGCCCCGTGTGGAACCCCGTGCCCTGGCCCTGGGCCTGAACGCCAGCCCGGACCAGCAGGCGCTGACCCCGGAATCCACACGCGCCGCCAACGCGCTGCTGACCCAGCAAGGCCGCATTGCCGACCAGACCCTGAGCATCACGCCCTTCAGCGCACAGGCCGAACCGCTGGCACAGCGCCTGGCCCAGGCCCTGGTGCGCAGCGGTGCGCAGGCCCCCCGGGTGCTGCCGGTGCCCACCGATGAGGTCCGGCTCACCCAGGCGTCCACCGCCGGCTGGGCGCTCGAGCTGCAGTCCGAAGCCCTGACTGCCGACAGCACGCGCTGCCAGATCGCCAACCGGCGCAACTGGACCATCCACCCCTACCACGGCGTCGGTCCGCTGGGCTGCGCCAGCCGCGCCAACGTGGCCGCCATGGTCAGCGACCCGCGCGATCTGGCGCGCCCACGCACGCTGGAAGCGGCAGATGGCCGCGCCGCCGTGCTGGCCGTCGAGCGCTACCAACGCGGTGAGATCCGCGACCTGATCGATATCGACTTCGAGGAATGACCATGAGCGAAGCAACGTCCTCCGCCCAATCGACCACCGTGTCCCTGGCCGTGTTCGCCGCCGCCACGGAGCTGCCCTCCATCGAGGACCAGCTCCAGCGCCTGCAGCGCAAGGCCGATCTGCTGGTGCCCGGCGGTCTGGCCGAAGCCGCCAGCTGGTGCGCCGGCAATGCCAGCGCCCAGACGCTGTTGGTGGATATCGCCGGACATCCGCACCCCCTGGCGGCCTTGCTGGAACTGGCCACGCAGTGCGGTCCCACCTGCCGGATCGTGGCGCTGGGCGTCCAGGACGACGTGGCGTTCTACCGGCAACTGCTGTCTGCCGGCATCTTTGATTACCTGCTCAAGCCGCTGCGCCTCGACATCCTGGCGGACACGCTGGCACGGGCCGAGGAAGACCGCCCCCTGGGCCACGACGGCGTGGTCCGCGCCGGCCGTACGGTGGCCGTGGTCGGCACATCCGGCGGCGTGGGCACCAGCACCCTGGTCACCGCCCTGGGCCAGTGGCTGGCCCAGGCACAGCACACCCCGACGGTGCTGGTGGATTTTGACCGCCGCCAGTCCGACCTGCCCTTGCTGCTCGGCCTGGAAGCCGATGCCGGCCTGGCCCACCTGCTGGATGCGCCATCGATCGACCCGCGTCTGCTGCAGCGCACGCTGCTCAATGGCAGCGTGGGCACCACCGCCTCGCGCCTGCAGCTGCTGGCCCAGCGCCCGGGCCCCGAAACCCCGGTCGCCCCGGAACGGGTGCTGGAACTGGGCGCGGCCCTGTGCCAGCTCTTCTCGCTGTCCCTGTGGGATCTGCCTTCGCACCGCCCGGCCGGCAGCGATGAGGTGCTGATCCACGCCGATGTCCGCATCGTGCTGACAGAGTTGAATGTGCAAGGCGCACGCAACACCCAGAGGCTGCTGTCCGAGATTGGCGACGAACGCGACGGGCAGCAACTGCTGCTGGTGACCAGTGCCGCACACCATGTGAGCCAGGCCGTGCTCAGCGCCGAGCAGTTCCAGTCCTTTGTGGGACGCACCATCCATGCGCATCTGCCGCATGCAGGCGATGTCCTGGCGGCCAGCCTGCTGCAGGGCGCCCTGGAGCGGAACAACGCACCGGCCTATGCACAGGCCATCTCCAACCTGGGACGCGGTCTGCTCAACCTGCCGGCACACAGCGCGGCGGAGCCGGTCGACGGCCTGCTGCAGCGCCTGTCCCGCCAGCTGGGCTTGCGCCCTGCGCCGCGCAAAGCCGCGGTCTGATGCCAGGAACAGTACGACCATGATGTTGCTTCGCAAGTCGCCGCCCGCCGCCAGCGTCACCGCCCCTGTGGCCCCTGCCGCACCGGTGCAGACCGCCGCGCCCCCCATGGCGCCCCAGCCACAGCGCCCGGTCGCAGCCGCCCCGTCCGAGCCTGCGCCTGCGCGCAGGGCTGCAGCCTCCGCACCGGCACCCCTCGCGCACCCCATCTCGGCGGAGCATGCCGGCCACCGCCGTGTCATCCGCGATGCCTTGTTCGAGCAGATCGACCCGCTCAAGGCGGCGGTCATGCCGCGGGAGCAGCTGCAGACCCAGATCGATGCGCTGATCCGCCGCATCTGTGACGAGCAGCGTCTGCAGCTGGCCAGCCAGGAAGAGCAGGCCATTGCACGCCAGATGCTGGACGAGATGGTGGGCGTGGGCCCCATCGAGCCGCTGCTGCACGATGATTCCGTCAACGACATCCTGGTCAACGGTGCGGGCCAGATCTTTGTCGAGCGCTTCGGCAAGCTGGAACTGACCCCCATCACCTTCATCGACGAAGAGCATGTGTTCAACACCGCGCAGCGCATTGCCACGCGGGTCGGACGCCGCATCGACGAAGCCAACCCCATGGTCGATGCCCGTCTGCCCGATGGCAGCCGGGTCAATGTGATCACCCACCCGCTGGCACTGGACGGCACGACCATTTCCATCCGCAAGTTCATGCGACGCGACCTGTCGCTGGAATCGCTGGCCCAGCGCGGCGCCATGTCCATGGACATGGCGGTGCTGCTGCGCCGCGCCATGGAAGCGCGCCTGAATGTCATCGTCTCGGGCGGGACCGGCGCCGGCAAGACCACCTTGCTGAATGCACTGTCCCAGCGCATCAGCCCGGATGAGCGCATCGTCACCATCGAAGACGCGGCCGAGCTGCAGCTGCAGCAAATCCACGTGGTGCGCCTGGAAACACGGCCCGAAAGCGCCGAAGGGTCCGGCCGCATCGACCAGCGCGACCTGCTGAAGAACGCGCTGCGCATGCGCCCGGACCGCATCATCCTGGGCGAAGTGCGTGGCGGTGAGTGCTTCGACATGCTGCAGGCCATGAACACCGGCCACGACGGCTCGCTGTGCACCGTCCACGCCAACACCCCCCGCGACGCACTGTCGCGGCTGGAGAACATGGTGATGATGGCCAATATGCAGCTGCCACTGGCCGCCATCCGCCGCCAGATTGCCAGTGCCGTGGACCTGATCGTCCAGATCGAACGCATGCGCGACGGGGGTCGGCGCCTGGTCTCCATCGTCGAAGTCTGCGGCATGGAAGAGGAAGTGATCCAGACCCAGGAGCTGTTCGCCTTCCGCACCCACCCGTCCGCACATGCCGGTCAGGTGGTGGGCGAACACCAAGGCTCCGGGCTGCGGCCGAACTTCTACACCGAGAAATCCCATCTGTTCGACACCGCGCCGAACTGATGCGCCTCGCCCTGCAACGCCACCCACTTTCTCCCCATGCTTGACCTGTTCACCCTGCTCATCTTTCTTCTGGTGCTGATCGGTTTCTACACCGTCCGCGCCTGGAGCCGCCGCCAGCGCCGGGAAGAAGCAGTGGCCCAGCGCATGGAACAGCTGCGCCAGCAGATGGCGCGTGAGCAAGGCCTGTCGTCCGCCGTGCTGGCCGAGGCGGATTCCATCGCCCTGCCGGGCATGCCGGACCTGCTGCCGGCCTGGCCCTGGCTGGGCCGCAAGCTGGAGCATCTGCGCGCCGGCCTGAACGCCCTGGGCTGGTACGGCACGCTGCGCATGCGCCTGTTGTTCAGCATCTGCGGTGCCTTGCTGGCCGGCATGGTGCTGGCCCGCATGACGGACACCAGCCTGGCGCTGGTGCTGGTCAGCGCGCCGCTGCTGTGGCTGCTGGGCAGCGCCTGGGCCTACCAGAACGCCATGGCCAAGCATGTGGCGGCGCTGGCGCGCACCCTGCCCGAGGCCATCGATGCCATCACCCGCATCTGCCGCTCCGGCGTGCCGCTGCAAAGCGCCTTCGGCATCGCTGCCGATCACCTGCAAGGGCCGCTGGCAGCCGAGCTCCGGGAAATCGAGAACTGGCTCAAGCTGGGCATTCCCTTGAAGCAGGCCATGCAGCAATCGGCCGACCGCATGCCGCTGGCCGAGTACCGCTTCTTCGCCGTGATCCTGATCATCAGCCAGGAGTCGGGAGGCCGCCTGGGTGACACGCTGGAGCGGCTGGCCACCACGCTGCGCGCCCGCGCCGAGCTGGGCATGAAGGTGCAGGCCAAGACCTCCGAAGCACGGGCCTCCGCCAAGATCGTCGCGCTGCTGGTGCCCGGCGTGCTGCTCTACATGTACCTGAACGCGCCCGAGGACTTCCGCTTCATGTTCAACGATCCCGCAGGGCTCAAGGTCATGACCTATGTGGCCATCAGCGTCGGTCTGGGCCTGCTGATCACCCACCTGATGGTCAAGCGCATCCGTTGACCCCCCTTCCGCCCGCCATGACCTTGTCCATCGATTACCCCATCGTCCTGCTGCTTCTGGTCTTTGTGACCGCGCTGGCATTGACGCTCTGGCTGCTGTACCGCGAATCCCGCCAGAACCCCCTGCACCGGCGCCTGGGCGCGGCACCGGCCGGCACGGATGCCCCGTCCGTGGCCGCCATTGCCCATGACCACCATGCGCCCCTGTCCCCGCTGCTGCGCGAGATCGCACGCATCGGCCTGCGATTTGCCGGAACCGCCCAGGACCGCAGCAACAGCGAACGCCTGCTGGCACAGGCGGGCTGGCGCCGTCCCGAAGCCCTGGGCCTGCTGATGGCAGCCAAGTACAGCTGCGGCCTGGTGCTGTGCGGCCTGGCCCTGTTCGGGCTGCTGGGTCCGCAGAGCCGCACCGGCCTGACCGGACTGGCCACCGGGCTGATCGCCCTGTTCGCCGGCACCACGCTGCCCGAACTGCTGGTCAAGGTCCGGGCTGCACGACGGCATGAGGCGCTGGCGCGCAGCATGCCCGACGCCCTGGACCTGATGGTGATCTGCGCCGAAGCCGGCCTGCCCTTCCCCCGGATCCTGAAGACTGTGTCGCGCGAGCTGGGCCTGAGCGCGCCCATCATGGCCGACGAGCTGGCCTATACCAGCGCCGAACTGCAGCTGCTGCCCGACCGCGCTGCGGCCCTGCGCCACCTGGCCGACCGCACCCGCGTCCCCACCGTGGAAAGCATGGTGGGCTCGCTGATCCAGGCCGAGCGCTATGGCACCCCGCTGGCCCAGGCGCTGCGCACCATCGCAGAAGAAAGCCGCAGCCGCCTGATCCTGGAGCTGGAGGAGAAGGCCGGCAAGCTCCCCGCGCAACTCAGCCTGCCGCTGATGACCTTGATCCTCCCCCCCGTGGTGGCCATCGTGGCCACGCCCGCGCTGATGCGCGTCGTCCGTTCGCTGATGCAATGAAGCCGTTCTCCCCCTCCACCGCCTTGCTGCACCTCTCCCGCCGGCGTACGGCCGGCATGGTGCTGGCGATGTCCAGCACCCTGCTGACCGCATGCGGCGGCCTGACCATCCGTGCCGACGCCGGTCCCGGCCCCACCAGCCGCAACACGCCCCCCAAGGTGACCGCGGCCGCGGCCCCCACACCGCCGCGCGCCGTCACCGATCCGGCCGTCGACGGTCTGCAACTGGCCCGCTTGATGCGCGACCAGGGGCGCTACGAAGGTGCCTCCGAAATCTATGCCCAGCTGGAGCAGCGCGGCAGCCTCAAGCCGCTGGAGCTGCTCGAATACGCCAGCGTGGCCGCCAACTTCCAGTCACCCCAGGACAGTCTGGCCCTGTATGGCCGTGCCCGGCGTGCATTGCGCGAATCCGGTGTGAGCGTGACATCCGATGCCACGGCCACCCTGTGCAACGGCCTGGGCCGTGCCCGCATGGCGCTGGGCCAGCGTGATGCTGCCCTGAACGATTTCGACTGCACGCTGGCCGTGGCGCCCGACAACGTGGTGGCCCTGAACGCCAAGGGCGTGCTGCGGGATGCCCAGGGGGCGCACGACCAGGCCCGCGCACTGCTGCAGCATGCCAACGAGGTCGATCCCGCCGACCTGCGGGTGGTCAACAACCTGGCCCTGTCCCACCTTGCGGCCGGCGATGCGGCACAGGCCGAGCAGTTGCTGAGCCAGGCCACCCAGAACCGCCAGACGCCCTTGTGGGCGTCCCTGCAGCTGAACCTGGCTTTTGCCCAGTGGCTGCAAGGCCAGGAGGCGCGCAGCAGCCGGTCGCTGTCCGCCCTGATGGATGACGGTCAGATCCGCCAGGCACTGGCCGATTTCACCCAGCGCCGCGAACGCATCCAGGGCGGCAGCCCGGTGGCCACCGAACTGCTGGCCGCCAGCCGGCGGTGGCTCCCGCTGCGCGAAAAGGCCCAGCCGTGACGCAGCGCCCATCCCGCCTGCGCCGCGCCGCTTTGCACCAGCACCGAGGGGTGCTGGCGGTCGAAGCCGCCTATGTGCTGCCGGTTGTCATCGCCGCCGTGATGATGTTCATGGAGCTGGCCAGCATCGGCCTGACCATCAACATGGGTGCCAGCGCGCTGGAGCGGGCCGTGCAGCAGTTTCGCCAGGACGGTGTCAACGCGCTGCTGCAGGGACAGGACATGCAGGGGCTGCTGCGCACGCGGATGGCGCAGGCCTCGCACCGCTACCTGGCCGAGGAGGACATCGCCACCATCGATATCGAGCCCTACGCCACGCTGGACGCCATGGGCGGCGGCGATGCCGCTGCCCAGGCCAGCAACACAGGCAATCTGTCCGATGTGCCGGCCTGGCGCATCTCGGTCGACATCCGCAAGGAATTCATCACCCCGCTGCCACGCCTGCTGGGCATGGACAGCAATGCCTTCCGCTACCGCTACCAGCAGGTGCTGGCCTACCTGCCCCAGCCCAGCGAGAACACGCCATGATGCAGCGCCTGCATGCCCTGCTGCAGTGCAGCCGCAGACAGACCGTGCATTTCGGCCGCAGCACCCGCGCGTCCGTCGCGGTGGAGACCGCGCTGGCCCTGCCCATTCTGATCAGCGTCGGGCTGCTGGGCGCAGACCTGCAGCGCATCCAGACCGAGCGCATCCGCCTGGAAAACACGGCAGGGGCCATGGCACTGAACCTGGCTGCACAACCGACGCTCAGCGCCGCAGGACTGGATGCCCTGGGCGCCGTCGCCATGCAGGGGCATGAAGCCGGCCAGCAGCTCATCGTGCTCCATGTCCGGCCGTCCGGCCGCATCAACTGGGCCTTGCAGCGCGGCGGAGCCCGCGACCTGTGCGACGCCCTGTCCCTGCAAGGCCAGTACGCCGGCACCCTGCCCGAGCGCCCCGCCGAGGATGCGACGGCCAGCAGCGACAGCAGCGAGCGGTCCATGGTGGTCGTGCGGGCCTGCCGCAGCACCGACGAGATCCTGCTGACCAGCGGACTGGCCATGCCTTCCACGCTGGACACCACCGCCATCTACCGCTCCACCGCCGCCGACATCGAACTGGACGACACGCTCCAGGCCGAGAGCGACGCCAGCGGCCTGGCCTACCAGGAGCAAGGCCGGTGACAGCGCTTCCCGACAACCCCACGCCACACCGGCATGAGACGCTTATGCAGACCCCGCAGCAAGCCCCCGCACACCGCGCCCTCCCCCTTCGGCATGCATCGCGCCAGCGCGGCGCTGCGGCCATCTTGCTGCTGCTGCTGATCTCCGCCGTCGTCGCATTGGCGGCCTACAGTGCCGACGGCACCCGCATGACCGCCGGCGCAGCCCAGCTCAAGCGCGCCACCGACGCCGCGGCGCTGGCAGCCGCCCAGGCCTATGCCGCCGATGCCAATGCCGACATCCAGGCCATCGCCGAGCAGTACGTCAGTGCCAACCTGGGCATGGATTCCGCACAGACCGGGCGGCAGGTGCGCGTGAGCACCGCCACCTTCACCTATGGCAGCAATGCCGACCCTGCGGTGCGCGTCACCGCCACCTTCGAAGCCAGCGCCATGCTCAAGGACGCCGGTCCCCAGGCCGTCAGCGTGCATTCGGCCGCCGCGGCCCTCAAGAGTGCGCTGGAAGTGGCGCTGACCCTGCCCAACTCGGGCTCGGAAAACGAACGCAACCTGGCCGTGCTGCGCCGCCTGGGCATGCACTTTGCCGAGAACCTGGTCAAAGACCGCAAGGAGGCCTGGCTGGCCCTGGTGCCGTTCAGCCAGTCGGTGAATGTATCGCCCGACTACACCAACCCCAGCACCCGTGCGCCAGTGGGCCCCAGTGCCAACCACCGCCAGCGCCTGAACACCTGGGCCATGCCTTCGGCGCTGCGGCCGATCGAGCTGACCTCCCTGTTCCGCACCGGCTACAGCGGCCTGCACGACCCCCGCATTCCCGACCGCCGCGCCAACCTGCTGTGCATGTACCGGGGTCTGAACCGCGGAGAGAACTACTACTGGGACAAGGCGCCCAGCGGGCAGTTCCAGATCTATTACCGCCACGATCTGCCCATAAACGGCAGCCCGGGCGCCAACCCCATTTCCTGGCGCGGCCCCAATCCGGACATCTGGCCGGACCAGACCGTGGACACGCGTTTCATGGTGGCCGACAAAGGCTGCCCATCGGCGCCGCTGCTGCCCCTGACCAACGACATGAACAAGATCGAGGAACGCCTCGGTCAGATGTCGACCCGCTTCAACACCAACTACGCCATCGCCATGGGCTGGAGCGCCATGGCGCTGGCCCCGGCCTTCCGCGGTACCGCCGGCTGGAACCTGGAGGACGATCTGCCCAAGGACTTCAAGGACGACGGCGGCAACAGCTACAAGGCCATCGTCATGCTGGTCAACACCACCGGGGAGCGCTGGTTCGACAGCGATGCCTACAACGCCTACAACGCCCAGCCCATCGATGGCGAAACCGGCTCCGATGGCGAAAACACCAGCCTGCGCACCCAGCGTTTCGCCCGCCTGTGCGACAGCTTCCGCGAGCGCAAGCTGCGCTTTTTCATGATCGCCGTCGGACAGGACGAAATTGCCAACAACGACCTGGGCGCCGAAGGCACGGTCGATGGCGCGTCGGAGTTCCGGCGCCTGGCCGGCCCCGGCCTGGCCCGCTGCGCGGTCAAGAGCAGCGACATCACCTACATCCAGGGGTTTGACTTCGCTGCCGCCGAAAGCCGCATCCAGGATCTGCTGGACAAGGTGCTGAGCGACATCCGCCAGCAGAGCTCCTACGTCTACCTGGTCGAGTAAGCCGCCGCTGCGCCCCTCCCCCAATTCCCTCTTTTTTTCTGTTCACTGTCCTGGAAGACTGCCATGACCACACGCAAGCCACTGCAACGCCCATTCCGCGCCCTGGCCCTGGAGCCACGCATCCTGCTGGATGCCGCTGCGGTGACCACCGCCGCGGAGGTGGCCGTGCAGGCCGAGGCGCCTGCGACCAGCACGGCGCCCGGCGTCGAGGCCACACCGGTCCACAGCACCATCACCATCACCGACAGCACGGACAGTTTCCCGCCCGTGGATTTGTTCACGGACGTCAACGTGTCCCTGGAGACGGATGCCAGCGACGGGACCGATGCCCTGCAGGCGCTGGTCATCACGGTGGACCGCACCGGCAGCAACCAGGCGCTGGTGATCGATGGCAAGGCCATCCAGCTGATCGCAGACAGCAATGGAAACACCCGGGACAACTTCAGTGGCTATGTCTACAGCGTGAGCGTCAGTGGCACCACCACGACCATCACCATCCAGCTGAATTCTTTCGATAACGCCCCTGCGGATGTCAATGCCCTGATCGACGGCATGGCCTACCAGGCGCTGGACAAATCGGTCGCTGCCGGCACCGTGACCGTGGCCCTGCACAGCCTCAGCGACGAAGGCGGCGAGACCACCGACCTGCGTGCCATCCACGCCACGGTCGACGTGGACAGCCAGGTCAACGTGCCTCCGGTGATCTCCGGCGACCTGCTGAAAGAAGCCGAGGCGCTGAATGCAGGGGTCCTGGCGGGCTCCACCGAAGTGGCCTATTCTGCTGACAGCAAGTACGTCTATGCCGCCGGTTCAAACAGCAGCATCAGCGTGTTCGAAGTCAGCGACACCGGCAGCCTGGTGCTGAAGCAGACCCTGACAGGGGTTCAGGATCTGGGCACGGTCAGGCACATTGCGGTGAGCGCGGACGGCAAGTCGGTCTACACCGCCTCCAGCAGCGGTACCCTGGTGCTGTTCAGCGTCGGTGCCGATGGCAGCTTGAGCCACAGCGCCAGCATTGCCGTCGGTTCTGCTGTCACGGGCGGCATCGCCATCTCCGACGACGGCAAGCAACTGTATGTGGGCAGCCAATACAACGGTCTCTACATCTTCAACCGCGATGTCGATACCGGCGCCCTCAGCGCACTGTCCGGCCGTCCCGAGGGACGCAGTGGCATCGTGACCACCTCCGGCAACTATGTCTACGTGAGCTACGCAGCCGCTGGCATCGTGACCCCGCCCAGCATCTCCGTGTACCTGCGCAGCGCATCGGGAGACGGCCCACTGACCTTGGTCGACGCCATCGAAGTCAGTGCCAGCAGCACGGACCTGGTGGCCTCCGAAGACGGCCGCTACCTGTATGTGGGCACCAGCAGCGGGGTCACCATCTATACGCTGGGCGCCGACAACCAGCTCACCCAGGCCAATGTGATCAGCGGCATGCAGGTCGGCAGCCTGTCGCTCAATGCAGCGGGGGACCGGCTGTATGTGGCCGCCACCGATGGTGTGGTGCACACCTACAGTGTGGCGGACGATGGCAGCCTGACCAAGCTGGGCACGGTCACCAGCGCCACCAACGGCCAGGAAATCACCGTGTCCGCCGACGGACAGTCGGTGCTGGTGTCCGGCAACGGCCTGAGCCGTTTCTCTTCCATCCAGACCCTGATCCGGGGTGAAGCCATCCCCGTGGCCAGCGGCCTGAGCCTGAGCGATGCCAACTTCGACCGCCTGGCCGACGGCAGCGGCAACTACAGCGGCGGCAAGCTGCTGATCGAACGCGCGGGCGGCGCTTCGGCCAACGACGTGTTCGGCCTCAGCAGCGGCAACGGCCTGACACTGGAAAATGGCGAAATCCGCAAGGACGGTCAGACCATCGCCACGTTCACCCAGAGTGGCGGCACCCTGACCGTCACCTTCCTGGACGGCACCAGCCGCGCCGATGCCAATGCCGTGCTGCACCAGGTGACCTACAGCAACACCGGCTCCTCGGACGCCAACGGCAGTGTGGTGACGCTGGAGCTGCGCGCCAACGACGGCCAGGTGGACAGCCAGGCGGTGACCCTGGATGTGCTGCTGACCCGCAATACCGCCCCGGTACTGGGCACCACGCCCACCACCGGTGCATCCTATGACACGACGGGCACCGTCGTGGCGCTGTTCAAGGACACGACCGTCAGCACCGGCGAGATCGGCCAGTCCATCATCGAGCTGACCCTGGCCATCGATGGTCTGAACAACGTGGCCAACGAATTCATCATCGTCTCCGGCACACGCATTGACCTGTCCCATTCCAGCAACGGCAACGCCGGTGCCTACAGCTACACCTATACCCGCAGCGGCGACAGCGCCACCCTGGTCATCACCAGCAGCAGCGGCATGAACGCCGCCGCGGCCCAGACCCTGGTCAACGGCATCGCCTACGCCAACGACACGCAGGCAGCCACCACCGGCACCCGCAGCTTCACCATCACCAGCATCCGCGACAACGGCGGCAATGCCGGCGGTGGCGACGACACCGGCGAGCCCGGCATCAGCGCCAGCATTGCCCTGGCCATCAACAATGCGCCGCAATGGCAGGCCGAGGTCAGCGACCCCGATCCGAGCCTGTACTACGTGGACGGAACGCTGAGCGGCTACAACGAATATGTCACCGACATCGTGGTGTCCGAAGACGGCAAGACCCTGGTCATCAGCGGCAGCACCACGGCCACAGGCACCGGCGCCGCAGCCGTTCCCGGCGGAACCAGCTATGTCCGCATCTACGCACGCGATGCGGCGAGCGGGGAACTGACGCTGGTGCAGAGCTTCACCCAGGGCGAGAGCGACAACCCCGACACCGAGGTGATCGAGGCCAACGGGCTCAACGGCGTCACCACCATGGCCATGCAGGGAGACTCTCTGTATGTCGCCGGCTACGGTGTGGGCGGTGGCTCGGCCGTCTACTCCATCGTGCTGCTGACGCGCGGCGCCAACGGCCAGTTCAGCTATGGCGGTGTCGTGGCGGCACAAGGCCAGAACGGCGTCACCGGGCTGGATGCGCCGATCTCCGAAATCGTCCTCTCGGCCGACGGCAAATCGCTCTACACCATCAACGGGGTGACGGCCATCGACGTCACCACCAACAAGTCCGGTCTGGCACAGTTCTCGCGCGACACCACCACCGGCGCCCTGACCTATCTGGGCACCTATGTGGGTGGCAGCACGGCGCTGGGCATGAACCTGCCTACGGGCATCGTCATCTCGCCCGACGGCACCTCGGTCTACGTGGCCAACCGCAGCGGCAGCATGCTCACCGTGTTCGCGCGTGACACGCAGACCGGCGCGCTGAGCTATGTCGGCCTGGTCAATGACGCCAGCATCGTGGCCGACCCCGACAGCGGCGCACGCCCCAGCGACAACCGCTACCTGTCGCAGCTGCAGGACATCGTCATCTCGCCGGATGGCAACTTCGTCTATGTCGGCTCCGGCGACATGGCCATGGTCTCCATCTTCAGCCGCAACGCAGGCGATGGCAGCCTGACCTATGTCGGTACCCTGGACCTCTATGGCAAGGGGCTGACACCCGCCAACGCGCTGTCCGTGCGCGAGATGGCCATGTCCAGCGATGGCTCTGCGGTCTATGTCGGCATGTACGGTGGATCGCTGCTGGTCTTCTCCCGCGACACCACCACCGGCGCACTGACCTTCGCCAGCGCACTGAGCACCGGCCTGCGCACCAGCCAGATCGCCGTGAGTGCAGACGGGCAGAACCTCTACACCGGTCGCAGCCAGGCCACCACTGGCGTCAGCGTCCTCTCCGCCCTGCCGCACACCGGTTATGTCGCCAGCCGTGCCACCACGCCCTTCAGCGACGGCATCAGCTTCTCGGACCCGGACTTCGACGCCCTGGGCAGCTACCAGGGCGCCGAGCTGACCATCAGCCGCAGCGGTACCGTCTCTGCGAACGATGTGTTCGGTTTCCAGAACGGCGCAGGCCTGAGCCTGGTGGGCAACCAGATCGTGCAGGACGGCAACGCCATTGCCGAGTTCACCGCGGCCAACGGCACGCTGACCATCCGCTTCACCGCCGCGGTGGACAAAGCCACCGCCAACCAGGTGCTGCAGCAGGTCAGCTACCGCAACGACAGTGCCGAAGCCCCTGCACGCGTGGACCTGAAGCTGACCGTCGGCGACGGCGGCAAGAGCACCGAAACCACGCTAGCGCTGCTGCTGACCGCACCCGATCCCACGCTGTCGGCCACCGGCCAGCAGACGGCGATCACCGTCGGCTCCGGCCAGCTGCCCGGCCCGGTCGACCTGTTCGAGCAGGTCACGGTAGGCCTCAGCGCAGACGGTGAACCCCTCACCGATCTGGTCATCACCGTGGACCGCAGCGGCGCCGACCAGGCACTGGTCATCGATGGCCAGGAAGTCGCCCTGCAGGCGGGCAGCGGCCAGACCAGCGCCAACGGCTACCAGTATGTGGTCGAGGTCACCGATGGCGTGACCCGCATTCACATCAGCATCGACAGTTCCACCAGCGGCGCCACACCGCAGGCGGCGGCCGCATTGATTGACGGCCTGGCCTACAAGGTGCTGAACGATGCCGTCAGCGCGGGCACGGTGACCGTCACCCTGGCCAGCCTGAGCGATACCAGCGACCAGATCGAACCCGGCATCAGCGCCACCATCACCCTGCAGGAGCACAGCCAGTTCCCGTCGCTGGGCGCCGAAGCCGGCGCGCTGGACTACGCCGACCTGCTGACCCAGCTGGATGCCAATGGCAACAACCAGCTGCAGGGCATCCAGGGCATCACCGTCGTCGGCGACAAGGTGTTTGTGGTCCGCTCCAGCAGCGACTGGGTCTATGACGAAGAGACGAATTCAGGCGAAGACATCGCCGTCAACTCCATTTCCGTCTACCAGCGCACGGCGGATGGCACGCTGCAACTGCTCGAAAGCAAGGACATCACCGGGCTGACCGGTGCCGCCACCCTGCATGCCTCGGCCGATGGCAGCACGGTCTATGTGACCGGCGCCGATGGCGTGGCGCTGTTCAACGCCAGCGATCTGCAGCAGCTCGGCACCTTTGGTGGCGACATCGGTCTGGTGAGCGATGTCGTGGCCCAGGGCAACCATGTCTATGTCACCGCCGACGGCAAGCTGCTGGTGTTCACCCGCAATGGTGCGGCGCTGACCTTCGTGGACACCCTCGAGGATGCGGGCGATACCGGCATGCAGCTGGATGGCGCCAATGCCATGACCCTGTCGCCCGACGGCACCACCCTGTACGTCGCCACCTCGGGTGGCAACACGCTGGTCAGCGTGTTCACTGTCGGCGCCGATGGTGCGCTGACATTCAAGGAAGCAGTCCCTGGGGCCGGCACGGCCGAATTCGGCTATTTCGCCTCGGCCCTCACGCTGTCGGCCGATGGCAGCACGCTCTACGTGATCGACAACCAGTCGCTGCTGCATGTGCTGGATGTCGCGGCCGACGGCCACCTGACGGCCACGGAGACCATGGAATTGGGCTCCGGCGACAACATCACGGCCAAGGATGTGATCGTGTCGCCGGATGGCAAGAGCGTGGCCGTGATCGGTGAGCTGGGCTCCAGCGACAACTGGAACACCTATGCGGTCTTCCTCTACAGCCGTGCCGAAGACGGGGCACTGACGCTGGTGCAGAAGGTTGAAGGCTTCGGTGATTACGCCAACTATGCCGGTACCACTTTCAGCGAGGTGCGCCATGCCGTGTTCAGCGCGGACGGCCAGCAGATCTATCTCACCGGCAGCCTCCGGGATTCGACCAACAGAGAGCGGGATGGGGAAGGCCTGATCGTCCTCGACCTCAAGCCCCGCACCGTCACCTTCACCGAAGACGGTGCCCCGGTCGCCCTGCTTCCCGGCGGCACCCTGTCCGATCCGCAGCTGGATGCAGCCAACGACTATGCCGGCGCCAGCCTGGTGGTCGAACGCAGCGGCGGTGCCCAGGAAGGCGATGCCTTCACTTTTGTCGCGGACAACGGCCTGGAACTGAAGGCCGACGGCACGATCTGGAAGGGCAACACGGCGATTGCCAGTTTCGTGGAGTCCAACGGCAAGCTGACCATCACCTTCCTCGCCGGCACCAGCCAGGCCGATGCCCAGCAGGTGCTGCGCCAGGTGGCCTACGCCTCCAGCAGCAACGACCCGACCCGCAACGGCGACAGTGCCAGCTTCCATCTGGTGTTCAACGACGGCGACGGCCACAGCGTAACCCTGGACGCCTCGGTCGACCTGGTCGGCATGAACGATGCCGCCGTGGTGAGCACCACCCCGCAAACCCCGACCTTCACTCCCGGCGGCGCCGCCGTGGACCTGTTCCAGAACACCCAGATCGACACCATCGAGCAGGGCCAGAACGTCCACCGGGTGGTGCTGACGATCACCGGCGTGACAGCAGGCGACATGCTGGGGGTCGACGGCGGGCAGATTCCCATCGACCAATCCGTGGACTGGATGGCCCATGTCGGGGACAGCCAGATCGAGTACCGCATCAGCGTCAGCAACGGTGTGGCCACCGTGACCCTGTACGTGGCACGCAGCGGTGCTGCGGCAGCCGACGTCATTGACGGCCTGAGCTACAGCCATACCGGCGCGGAAACCAGCGGCACACGCACCATCGGCCTGGAGCTGTTCGAGGACGTGGACTGGCAGCATCCCGAGCCACAGAACGCCCGTGCAACTTTCGAAGGCCAGGCCATCGTCACCCTGGAGGCCGCCCGCCCGGTGTCCGAGACAGCTTTGCCGGAGCTCACGGCCACCGGCGTGCCAGGCCAGCTGGAAATCGGCAGTGGTGCCTTGCCCGCCGCCGTGGACCTGTTCCGCGACGTGACGGTACTGGCAGGCAATGACGGCGAACCGCTGACGGCCCTGCACCTCACCGTCAACCGCAGCGGTGCCGACCAGGCCCTGGTCATCGACGGGCACGAGATCCGCCTGGAGGCCACCGAAATGGCCCAGACAAGTGCGAATGGCTACGTCTATTCCGTGGCGGTCAACGCCGACGGCAGCGCCAGCGTCAAGATCTTCATCGACGCCAGCGCAGCCAATTCCCCCGCCGACGTGGAGCGACTGGTTGACGGCATGGGCTACAAGGTGCTGTCCAGCACCGTCGCCGATGGCGATGTGGTGGTCACCCTGACCGGCATCAGCGATTACGACGATGCGCCATTGAACATCAGCGCCAGCATCGCCGTCAGCCATGAAGCCGGCACCGAGCCGGTGAACACGCCCCCCACCGCCCAGCCGGGCAGCTATGCACTGGCCCAGGCCACCGCCGGCGAGGGCTACAGCGTGGTGCTGCCCGAGCAGCTGTTCGCCGACGCGGACGGCGACCAGCTGGCCTGGAGCATCGACGGCACCCTGCCCGCAGGGCTGGCGTTTGATCCGGTGACCCGCACGATTTCCGGCACTCCCGCCACCGCCGGCGACACCGTGCTGACGATCCGCGCCACCGACCCGTCCGGCGCCAGTGCGGAGATCCCGCTGACCTTGCGGGTTCAGGCGGCCAGCACCGAACCCGGAACCGACCCCGGCACCAATCCGGGAACCGACCCGGGGACCAACCCCGACCCGGGAACCAATCCCGACCCAGGGACCAATCCGGGCACCGGCTCCGACGCGGATGTCACCCCCACGGTGCTTCCGCTGGACCAGTTCATCCAGTCCCATGACCGTGCAACAGAAGCCGAGGGCCGCAGCCGCTTCCCCGAACTGCTGTCCGCGGCAGAGCCGGTCTTGCCGGCACGCCCGGCCGGCACCGGCGCCCCCATGCTGTCCCGTGGCACCACACCGGGCCACGAAGCAGCGCCCGAGCCAACCACCGCGCGTGCCACGCTGGCGGTGCTGGATGCCATCCGTGCCCAGCACGAAACAGAATCCGCTGCCCCGGCCTACCCGCTGCAGCTGGCCGATGGACAGTCTTCACCGCTGGTGGTACTGGCCAGCGAAAACGGAGCGGCCTTCCAGGCCCAACGCAGCACGGTGGCGGGCCCCTGGCAGCGCGACCTGGCTGCCAACCGCATGGTCTTCCAGCTCCCTGCCGGCCTGGTGAGCAGCCGCATTGCGATTGCCAGCGTGGAACTGCGCGACAGCCATGGCCGCCTGGTCGCACCGTCCGTGCGTCTGGACCTCGAAAGCGCCAGCATCATCGCCACCGGCCAGAACGCCAAGGCCATGGACCTGCGCATCGTGGTGCGCACCGTCGACGGCCAGTCGCTCACCATCCCTGTTCACATCGATGCCGCTGGCACTGCGTTCTCACGGCCTGCCGGCACCGCCAGCATCGCCAGTGACGAGGCCGGCCCTGCCGCCATCGCCACCAAGCCGGCGCTGAGCGAGCAGCTGCACCACAGCGCCTCCAGCAACCTGCTGGCACAGGCCCAGGCGCTGCTGGAACGGCTTTCCAGCGGCCCCATGACCACAGAGGCCGGTGAAGCTGCCGCGCAAGAACCCGCCAGCACCCACGCCGCCTGATTCCCTGATTTTTTGCCCATTTTTGCGCACATGACCATGAACCAATTGACTGCCTCTTCCACCCTCCGCCCTGCCAGCCGCCGCGCCATGCCGCGCCATCTCGCCCTGAGCGTGCTGGCCACGGTCGTCCTGGCCGGCTGCGCCGTCACTCCGCCGGAACAGCTGAGCACCCAGGACCTGGTGGCCCAGGCCAACAGCGACCGGCACGCCATGTTCGCCAACCAGGAGCCGGTGGTGGCCCCCATCACGCTGGATGAGGCCATTGCACGTGCCGTGAAATACAACCTGCAGCAGCGCCTGGCACTGATGGAACGGGCCATGGAAGACAACCTGGTGGAGGTGCAGAAGCAAGGCATGCTGCCGCGCCTGACGGCACGTGCCGGTCTGCGCACCCGTGACCGGGATTCCGGCTCCTCGAGCGAATCGCTGCTGAGCGGGCGCCAGTCGCTGGAGCCCTCCACCAGCCAGGAACGTTCCGGCGGCACGGCCGACCTGCAGCTGACCTGGAATGTGCTGGACTTCGGTCTGAGCTACTTTGGCGCCAAGGCCCAGGGCAACAAGGCCCTGGCCGCAGAAGAACGCCGCCGCCGTGTGGTGGCCGACATCATCCGCGAAACACGCGCCGCCTACTGGAACGCGGTCACCGCCGAGCGCCTCAAGGAACAGGTGACCAGCACGCTGGCACAGGCCCGCCAGACCCTGGACTATGCCCGCCAGACCCAGCAAAAGCGCCTGGTGGCCCCCATCGTCGCACTGCGCTACCAGCGCGATCTGCTCACCATGGTGCGCCAGACGGAAGCGCTGAACAACGAGCTGGCCCAGGCCAAGGCCAAGCTGTCCACGCTGATGAACCTGCCACCGGCCACCGAGTTCGCGCTGGCGGCCCCCGATGCCGCCACGCTGAAGCAGCCCCAGATGGCGTATGGACTGAATGACCTGGAAGCCCTGTCCATGGTGCGCCGCCCGGAACTGCGTGAGGAAGGCTATCTGAGCCGCAACGCCGTGCTGGAAACACGCATGTCGCTGCTGCGCCTGTTCCCCAACGCGTCGCTCTTCGGCGGGCTGAACTACGACAGCAACAAGTACCTGGCCCACAAGAACTGGGCAGATGCAGGCGTGCAGGTCAGCTGGAATCTGCTGAATGTGCTGTCCTGGGCGGACATCGAGCGTGCGGGCGCCTCCCGCGAGCAGGTGGCGGAAATGCGCCGCCAGGCGCTGCGCATGACCGTGCTGAGCCAGGTCCATGTGGCCTGGCTGGAGCGTGAACGCGCCTCCGCGGCATTCGAGCGCGCACAGGAGCTCAGCCAGCTGCAGAACGCCATCCAGGAGCAGACCGAGAATGCGGCGCGCAGCAATGCCGAGACCCAGCTGGAGCTGGTGCGTGCACGCGTTGAAACACTGCTGGCCACCCGGGCCCGGGACCTGAGCTATGCAGAGCTGGTGAATGCCCAGAACACGGTCTACCAAGCGGCCGGCATCGATCCGCTGCCCCAGTCCGTGGCCGACCTGAGCATTGCGGGCCTGGCACGCGAAATCGCCGACACCAACCGGCTGATCGAACGCGGGCACATCGAAGTGCCGCGTCTGCAAGGCATGGCCCTGGAGCCCGCCAGCGGCACCCCGGTGGCACAGGCCGCCGTGGTCCAGCCCGTGGCTGCGTTGCCGGCCTTGCGCACCGTGACCGGACAGCGCTGGGAAAACCTGGGTGCCATCACCGGTGGTGCCGCCTCCGAGCCCCATGCCAAGGCCCATTGAGATGACGCGCAGCCTCCGACGTCTCGCCCAGTGCACCGTGGCACTGGCCGCCATGGCCGGCGCAGCCGCCGCCTGGGCACAGACCAAACCGCCCGTGGCGCCGGCACAGCCGGCCGCGGGCGGCATGCGCGCCCAGCTGGTTGCGGTGCGCCATGCGGTCATCTCCAGCGAACTGGCGGCCAAGATCAGCCAGCTTCCAGTGCGCGAAGGACAAAGCTTCCGCCAGGGGGAGACCCTGGTCGCCTACGACTGCGCCTTGCACCGGGCACGCCTGGAGCGCGCCGCCCAGGCCGAGACCGCCGCACGCGAGAAACTGAAGGTGGCCGAGCAGCTGGACAAGCTGGGCTCCATCAGCCAAAGCGATCTGGTGCAGTCCCGTGCCGCCGTGTCCGTGGCACAGGCGGAAAGCGGTGTCGAGCGCGTCATGGTCCGCCGGTGCACCGTGACCGCGCCCTTTGCCGGCAGGGTCGGCGAGACCTATGTGCGCGCCGCAGAGCATGTGGCCGAGGGCAAGGAACTGCTCAGCATCTATGACGACAGCGCTTTCGAGGTGGAAGCCATCGTGCCTTCACGTTGGATGGGCTGGCTCAAGGCCGGTTATCCGATGAAGGTCACCGTGGACGAAACCGGCCAGACCTATGCCGCTACGGTGGCCCGGATTGCAGGCGCCGTCGACCCGGTCAGCCAGACCGTCAAGCTGGTGGGCCAGCTGGGCAACCAGCGTGGCAAGCATGCGACCCCGCTGCTGCCCGGAATGAGCGGCAGCGTGCACATCGATCCCCCGGCACCGAAACCATGAACGCACGCCCACCGCTGCCGCCGCCTGGTCAGCCAGCGGCCCAGCCCGCCGCCCTGCTGGCGGCCCTGGCCCAGCTGGGGCAACGCGCCCGGGCCTGCACCGATGTGCAGGCCCTGGGCTTTGTGATGGTCAATGACAGCCATGGCCTGGCCGCCTACCGCCAGGCAGCGCTGTGGCTGCAGGAACCGGGCGAGCGCGAAGGCCGCATCACCGCCCTGTCCGGCCTGGCCGTCCCGGACACGCACGCCCCCTTCAACCACTGGCTCGCACAGCTGCTGGCACGCCATGCCGCAAGCCCCGCAGGAGCCACGCCGGGCCCGCTGCCGAAACCCGAAACCGGAGAAGATGCCGCACGCTGGGCCGAATACCTGCCCGCCCAGGCCTGGTGGCTGCCCCTCCCGCTGGGAGAGGCATCGGCCGGCCTGCTGCTGCTGCGCGAAGAGGCCTGGCCCGCCCAGGAAACCACGGTGCTGGCATTGGCGGCAGACCTGTATGCCCACGCCTGGCGTGCACTGCGCCATGCTGCGCATGCGGCCCCCGGACGTGGATGGCGGCAGCTGTGGCCGCAAAAACCTTCCCGCAAGCTGGCCCTGGCGGCGGTGGCCGCGCTGGTGCTGCTGCTGTGGCCCATGCGCCAGTCGGTGATGGCGCCGGCCGAGGTCGTGGCCCGTGCGCCCGAGGCCGTGCGCGCACCGCTGCAAGGCGTGGTGGACCGCATCGAAGTCATGCCCAACCAGACGGTGCGCAAAGGCCAGTTGCTGGTGGCCCTGGATGCGCGTGAACTGGAAGGCCGCATCGAGTCGGCCCGCCAGACCCTGGCGGTGGCCGAAGCCGAGCTGCGGCGCGGCCAGCAACAGGCCTTGTTCGATGCCCGCAGCAAGTCCGATCTGGCCCTGCTGCAAGGCAAGCGGGACCAGGCGGCCACCGATGTCGACTACTACGCCCAGGCCCTGGCGCGCACGCAGCTGCATGCGGAACGGGATGGCGTGGCCCTGTTTGACGATCCGGCCGACTGGATCGGCAAGCCGGTCGCCCTGGGCGAGCGCATCATGATGGTGGCCGATCCCCACGATGCCGAGCTGGAAATGCAGCTGCCGGTTGCCGATGCCATCGCCCTGCCCGCACAGGCACAGGTGCGCCTCTTCCTGAACACCGCTCCGGCGTCCCCCATTTCCGCATCGGTGCTGCGGGTCAGCTACCGTGCCAGCCCCACCGCCGATGGCACGCTGGCCTACCGCGTCCGGGCGCGCCTGAACGAAGGCGCGCACACCGATGAGGCCTTGCGCGTGGGCCTGAAAGGCACGGCCAAGCTGTACGGCGAACGCACCGTGCTGGCGCTGTACCTGCTGCGCAGGCCGCTGGCCACCGTGCGCATCTGGCTGGGATTCTGATGGCCGCCACCACCACCACGACTGCCACCTCTACGCCCGCCACCACTGCCGCGCAGGCCGCACCGGCGGCGGGCGGCCGTGCCCCCCAGGCGGCGGCCCTGCCGCCCTTGCGCCAGGAGCTGCTGCTGCACCGCGCGCCGGACAGCCACGATGGCACCCCGACCTGGACCCTGGAGGACCCGGGCCGCAACCTGTTCTTCCAGATCGGCTGGGCCGAGGCGGAGATGCTGGCGCGCTGGGCGCTGCGCAGCCCGCAGCGCATCGCCCAGGCCATCGGCCGGGAAACCGCCCTGCAGACCACCGCAGCCGAAGTCGAGGAGCTGGGCCGCTTCCTCGATCAGCAGGGCTTGCTGCAGCAGTCCGGCCCCCAGGCCTGTGCGCGCTACCAGCGCGAGGCACAGGCGCGCCGCAGCAGCAGCTGGTGGTCCTGGGTCATCCACCACTACCTGTTTTTCCGTATCCCACTGCTGCGGCCCGATGCCCTGCTGGGGCAGACACTGCCCTGGGTGCGCCGCATGCTGATCAACCGCCGGTTCACGGGGCTGACCGCCATGGCGGGCGTGCTGGGCCTGTTCCTGGTCACCCGCCAGTGGGACAGCTTTGTGCACACCTTTCTGCATTTCTTCACGCTGGAAGGCGCAGCCATTGCCGGCATCACCCTGGCATGCACCAAGGTGCTGCATGAAGCCGGCCATGCCTACGCCGCCAAGCACTACGGCTGCCGGGTCGCCAGCATGGGCCTGGCTTTCATGGTGATGTGGCCGGTGCTGTACACCGATACCTCCGGAGCGTGGCGGCTTTCCAGCCGCCGCCAGCGCATGGTGATCGGCGGCGCCGGCATGCTGACCGAGACCGCCCTGGCGGCCTGGGCCACATTGGCCTGGAGCTTTCTGCCCGACGGCATGCTGCGCAGCGCGGCCTTCATGCTGGCGACCACGACCTGGCTGCTGACCCTGGCCGTCAACCTCAACCCCTTCATGCGCTTTGACGGCTATTTCCTGCTGTCCGATGCGCTCAACGTCCCCAATCTGCAGAACCGCGCCTTTGCACTGGGCCGCTGGCAGCTGCGCGAATGGCTGTTTGGCCTGGGCGATGAGCGCCCCGAAATCTTCGCCCCCTGGCGTGAGCGTGTGCTGATCGGCTATGCCTATGCCGTCTGGCTGTACCGCTTCTTTCTGTTCCTGGGCATTGCGCTGCTGGTCTACCACTTCGCATTCAAGGTGCTGGGAATCGTCCTCTTCTGCATCGAAATCGTATTTTTCGTGATCCGTCCCATCTTCACCGAACTCAAAGCCTGGGCGCAGCGCCTGCAGGCCGGAAATGCCCGCTGGAATCTGCGCAGCACCACCAGCCTGGCGCTGCTGGTGCTGGCCCTGCTGGCGGCCGCCCTGCCATGGCACACCCGCATCCAGGCCCCGGCACTGGGCCGCGCGGCACAGCAGATGCAGCTGATCGCACCCACCGGGGCCCAGTTGCAGAAGCTGCTGATCCAGCCTGGACAGGCGGTGCAACAGGGACAGCCGCTGTTCGAGCTGCATGCCCCGGACCTGGCCCATGAACTGGGCACGCTGCAGCAACGCATCGGCCTGCTGCGCTGGCAACGCGACTTTCAGGGCATACGCCACGACACAGCCACCGCCGTGCCCGCCGCCCAGCGCGAACTGGAAGCGGCCGAAAACCGGCTGGCCGTGCTGGAGCGGCAGCAGCGCCAGCTGACGCTGACGGCGCCGTTCTCGGGCACCGTGGTGGACCTGGCCGCCCCGCTGGCCGAAGGCGAATGGCTGGGCCCCGGCGAATGGCTGGGCACCCTGGCCAACCCTGCGGCATGGCTGGTCGAGGCCTATGTGGCCGAAGGGGACCTGCGCCGGCTGCAGGTGGGCAAGCCCGCGCGCTTCCTGCCCGAAAACCCGCAGCAGCCAGCCTGGGAACTGCGCATTGCCGACGTCTCGGCCACCGCCACCCGGCGGCTGCGTTCGGCCCCGGAGCTGGCGTCCCCGCAAGGCGGTGGCATCGCTGCCGTGCGTGCCCCCACAGGGCCGCGGGGCAGCCATGCCGACGAGGACGGGGACTGGATGCCGGAGCAGGCGGTGTACCGCGTGCTGCTGGAACCTGTGCCGGGCACGCAGCCCCCTGCCGCACTGCAGCAGGCGGTACGCGGCACGGCGCTGCTGGAAGGCCAGGCCGAGAGTTTGCTGCGCCGTGCCTGGCGCCAGATCGGCGCCGTCCTGGTGCGCGAAAGCGGCTTCTGACACCCCGCGTATCCCTACGCGCACAACCGCGGCGGCCACTGCGGTGGCAACCGCCACCGCACCGCGCCAGGCCACGTTTTTCCTAAAGAATCTTTAACGTGCGTTGCGCAGAGGGCTGCAGTAAAAACGAACCCCCTCTGCATGAAGTGCCGTCCCCGCACGGCCTTTGCTGCCACACCAATCCTATGACCACTGACCTCCTCCAACGCCCCGCCCTTTCCCTGCGCCTCAAGCAAGAGACGGCCGATCAGCACGAACGCATGCACCAGTTGATGGCGCAAGGCGATCCTTTCTCCAGCCGCACGTCCTATGGCCGTTTTGTGGCCGCACAGTACCTGTTCCAACGCGATGTGGAACACCTCTTCCATGACCCCGCCGTGCAGGCTGCCGTGGCTGACCTGCACGTGCGTGGCCGCCAGGAAGCCTCGCTGGCCGACCTGGCCGACCTGGGCGTGGAAGCCCCGCAGGAAGCGATTGCCAGCGCCCGGGTGGCGATGCCCGCGGCACTGGGCTGGCTGTATGTCTCGGAAGGCTCCACCCTGGGTGCGGCTTTTCTCTTCAAGGACGCCCAGGCCAAGCTCGGCCTGTCCGCAGAATTTGGCGCACGCAACCTAGCCGCCTATCCTGAAGGCCGTGCCGTGGTCTGGCGGCGTTTTGTCGGCTCGCTGGACCACGAGCAGATCACGCCGGACGACCACGATGCCATCATCGCCGGTGCCAATGCGGCCTATGACCGCTTTGGCGCGCTGTTGACGCGCTTCTTTCAGCTGGGCTGATGGACTCCCCCGACACGCTTGCGGCACAAAAGGCCTGCTGCCCCGTCCAGGCCGGCGCCACCCCCGCCGCCTCGGCAGACAGCCCCACCCCGCAGGCCCCCGTGCCTGTGGCTTCGCCCGTGGTGCGAGCCCTGCTGATGTGCGTCGCGGTAGTGAGTCTGGGCCTGGCCCTGCTGGGCATCGTCACACCTGGCCTGCCCAGTACGGAGTTTGTGCTGATTGCCGCATGGGCCTCCGCGCGCAGCTCACCGCGCTTTCACGCCTGGCTGCTGCGGCACCGCCTCTTCGGCCCGCTGCTGCGCGATTGGCACAACGGCCGCCGCATCCGGCGCAAGGCCAAGTGGATGGCCACGGCTTCGATGGCCGTCTGCACCGTGCTGATGGTTGCCATGGTCCCGCACGCCTGGCTGGTCGTGGTGGCCGTGCTGTGCATGCTGGGCGTCCAGGTATGGCTCTGGAGACAGCCCGAGCCGGAGCTGGGCTAAGCCGGACGGCACAGCCCCCTGCCCATCGCCATGGCGCTGCCCACTGCTGCGGCGCCGATGCGCTCCCCCCTGGCGGGGGAGCCCTTTCCTCACCATCTCAACAGCTCACCAGGTCAGGCGCACGCCCGCATTGCCTTGCACCGTGCGCCGGCGATCGCCGCCCAGATTGAACCAGTAGCCTGCCGTCAGATAGACGCTGGTGTTCCGGTTCACCTGGGCATAGATGCCGCCACCCAGGTGCGCCTGCGTCGAGCCGACCTGGGTCGTGAACCGGTCCTGCCCGGCATAGGTCACCGAATCGGAGCCGCCGAAGTAGCGCAGCACGTCCAGCCGCAGATAGGGCTTCCAGTCCATGCCCCGGGACTGGAACTGAGACTGCAGGCGCAGACCCAGGCGCCCGATCAGTTCGTTCGCGCTGCTGAACGTGACCCGGGATGCCGGATCGGTCAGGTCGTTGATGTGGGTGTACTGGTAGATCAGCTGCGCCTGGGGCTCCAGCGTGGTGTCTTGTGACAGCACGAACGGCACCCCGCCCTCGACCGAGGCCGTGAAGGCGTTGGCCCGCGTCGATGCGGTGTTGCCCATCAGCGAGCTGGGATCGACCGACGAAGTCGTGCCCATCAGCACCGTGTCGGCATAGGCGCCGCTCGGGGTGAGGTGCGTCCAGTAGCCGCCCAGGCTGAACGAGTTCATTGTCAGGCTGCCGGCAGACAGGTTCCGCGTTGCCAGCGCGAAGCCTTTGACGTCGCCGCTGGCACGCGCGTAACCTGCGAACAGACCGTAGTGGTTGCGATGCCCGCTTTCGGTCAAGGCGCTGTAGACGTCCTTGCCCACCTGGAAGCCGGCGATCGTCCCCTTGAACGAAGGGTTGACGCCGCCGCTCAGGTCCTGCGACAGGCGATCTCCCCAGACCCGCCCCCATCCGGCGCGCAAGCTGCCGTCGGCGGACAGCAGCGGCTGCCCGCCCAGACGATCGTGGAACGTGCCGATCTGCTGCACGGCCAGCTCACGCGCCAGCGACGGAATGGCGCCATAGACCGGCACCTCCGGGCGGTAGATCGGTGTGCCCGGGTCGGTGGTGGGCGGAATCGGCACGATGGGATCAACCACCAGCGGCGGCGGGGTGGTGGTATCCGGCGTGCGCGAACGCAGGTACCAGTTGTTTTCCGTGCCGGCGTTCACACCGCCACGGTAGAGGTAATAGGTGTAGGCGCCCACACTGACCGAGCCGCCGCTGAAGGCGCTGGTCGCTGTCGTTGCGCCATTGGTGGCCAGCACCACCTGGATGCCGTCGGCATAGGTCTGCGCCCCGGTGCCGCCCGCGTTCACGATCTTCAGCGCCGTCGAACCGGTGGCGCTTCCGCCGTTGATGACAATCCGGTCGGTCGGTGAATTGTCGCTGACCAGTTGCGTGCTCAGCGTTGCCGTAGCGTTCTGGCCCACATAGTTGCCGGCCACCGTGAAAGTGTTGCCGACGCTGCTGCCCGCCAGCTGCAGCAGGCCCGCGTTGACGACATCGCCCTGCACCGTGAAATTGCCGGCACTTCCGGCCGCAAACGCCGCAATGGCATTGGCAGCGGCCAGGGTGCCGTTGTTCTGCACGTCACCGGTCACGCTGCCATAGCCGCCCAGGGTTGCACCGCTGGCCACGGTCACCGTCCCTCCGCCGGAGAGCGCGGCCGTGGGCGAGGTAGGTGCACCCACCGCCAGCGTGCCGGCGTTCACATTCGTCGCACCGCTGTAGCTGTTGTTGCCATTGAGCAGCAGCATGCCGGAGCCCAGCTTCGTGAGCGCGCCCGTGCCCGTGATGCCTTGGGTGATGGTGGTGTTGAATGCCTGGGTGTCGATGGTGCCGCCATCGGTATCGAGCACGACGGGACGCCCCGCCGCCAGGTCGAAGCTGGCGCCCAGCTGCAGCGTGCCGCCATTGAAGGTGAGTGTGCCGGCCGGTGCGCCCAGGCTGCCATCCTGGCTGACGAGCAGCGTGCCATCGAACAAGGTCCACGGGGTCAGCGCCGTCGTCGTGTTGTTCAGCGTCCAGACGCTGGTACCGGTCTTGTGGTACGCCCCAAACCCCTGGTATTGCGCCGATGGCCCGATGCGCGATGCATCGAATGCAGCGTTCTGGTCGCCGCCCAGAATCAGCGTGTTGGTGCCGGTATTCGCGTTGACCGTGCCATTGATGACCGAGCCTGCGCGCAGTTCCAGCGAGTTGGTGCCGGCCGTGAACAGCACGGCGTCGCTCTGGACACCGGAACCGGACAACCCACCGCTGATGGTGCCGCTGTTCTCCACGGTGATGTTCTGCCCCTGCACGCCGACGCCACCAGCCCCATCCACCCCTGCCGTACCGCCGGTGCTGGTGCCGCCGCCGGTACCGCCGACAATGCTGCCCGTGTTGAGGATGCGCCCGCCGTTGTTGGTGACCAGCACCCCCGCACCGCCGGCTCCGCCCGTGCCGCCCACGCTGCTGGCGCCGCCGCCGCCGCCACGGTTGCCATCACCACCGGTGATGGTTCCGCCATTGGAGACGGTACCGCCGTCGGTCACGATCAGGCCTGCGCCGCCCGCACCGCCATTGCCACCGGCCGACGCCGCATTGCCCGCTCCGCCACCGGTGCCGCCTGCGCCGCCCTTGGCTGTCCCGCCGCTCACGATGTTCACGGTACCGGTGCCGCCGATGCGTATGCCGGCCCCCCCTTCACTGCCGGATCCGCCGGAGGTATTCGCCCCGTTGCCGCCGTTGCCGCCGTCGCCGCCGATCACCGCACCGCTGTTGGTGACGATGCCATTGCCGCTGAGCAGGATCCCGTCGCCACCCAGGCCGCCGCTGCCGCCACCACCGGCGCTGTCGTCGCCCCCCGTACCGCCGACGATGCGGCCCGTGGCGGTATTGAACACATTGCCGCTGTTGAGCGATACGCCGTTGCCGCCGGCGGCCGCTTCGCCGCCGGTTCCCGCTCCTGTGCTGTTCCCCGCACCGCCGCCGCGGTTGCCGGCGCCGCCCAGAATCTGGCCGCTGTTGATGACGATGCCGCCGCCGTCCAGCTTCACGCCGTCCCCACCGGCCCCACCATCCGCCCCCACGCCCCCCGTGATTGCACCGCCCGCGCCGACCTGGCTCTGCGCATTACCGCCACCGCCGGTGCCGCCATTGCCGCCGCGAATCGTGCCGGTTTGCTGGTTCAGCACGGTGCCGTTGCCGTTGACCAGTACGCCGACGCCGCCGGCGCCCCCCAGGCCACCGCTGCCCGCAACGGCGGCTGTGCCGCTGGTGGCCAGCGCAAAGCCCCCGTTCTCGCCATTGCCGCCATTGCCGCCGGTGATGGTGCCGCTGTTGTTGACCGTGCTGCCGCCGGACACGGTGGCACCGTGCCCGCCCGCACCGGCATCGCCACCGCTACCGCCATAGGGGGTGACGCCGGCAACCGCACTGACCGAGCCGGAGCCACCGCCATTGCCGCCGTTGCCCCCGGTCACGGTCGCTCCGGCGTTGTTGGTGAAGGTGCCCCCTTGCAGCGAGACCACGGCGTCGCCCCCTGCGCCGCCGTTGCCGCCGTTGCCCGCAATGAGATTGTTGGCGTGGCCAAGGCCTTGTTGGCCGGCATTGCCGAAGCCACCGCCACCGCCGCCGCTGCCGCCATTGCCGCCCACGACCGCCCCGTTGTTCGTGGACTCGCCCGATGTCGTCAGCACGACCCCTGCGCCGCCTTCGCCGCCGCCACCGCCATTGCCTCCGCCGCCGCTGCCGGTGGTGTCCATGCCACCACCGCCACCGCCGTTACCACCGTTGCCGCCGCTGACGGTCTGGGTGTTGGTGCCACCGGCCGTCAGGACGGCGCCCGTCCCACCCGCCCCCCCGCCGCCACCACCTGCACCATTGGCCGTGGGTCCGGTGGTGTTGGCCGAGCCCCCCGTGCCGCCGGTACCGCCTGCGCCACCGGGAAAGATTGCAGCCCCCGAGCCTGCCGTCCCGTCCCCTCCGTTGCCACCGCCACCGGCATTGGCACCGCCTGCGCCACCCGCCCCGCCGTTGCCGGCAGTGCCACTGGCGTCCACGCCACCACCGCCGCCGCCACTGCCACCGGTGCCGTTGGCATCGCTCGCATTGCCGCCTGCGCCTCCGTTCGGCGCACCGGGCGCCCCCCCGGTACAGGTGGCGCCCGGGGTCGCAGAGCACCCGCCTGCGCTGTCTTGCGCACGTGCTGCCGGAACACCCCAGCCCAGCATGGCCACTGCACTCGCCAGTGCGATGGCACGGCGCAGCGGCAACCGCGGCGACAAGGGTTTGCTGGAGGGATGCGGTGCGGGGGCCAGCACCGCATCAAGGGGACGGTGAACGGCCACCGGGGTGGCGCGGGGAGAGAGGCTGGCAGCCCTCTGGCTGCAGGAATCGGAGAGAACCAGGGAACCCTGCAAAGGCACAACAAACTGGGGACGACGCTCGACGCTAGGGGGCATATCGCGAAACTCCATTGGTTGGGTTTGCGACAAAATCTCATAAAAAAGCGCTCCGATAACGCTTTTTTACGGCCTGATACATCCATCGGAAAAAATTCCTACAGGCGGTAGTACCGATCACACAGCTGCTGCGGTCTGCTCCGTGTGCAGGAACAGCACATTGTTTTCCAGGTGGATGTGCTGCATCAGGTCTTCCTTGAACTCGCGCAGTCCCGCATACAGCGCACGCCAGGTGGTGCATGCGGAACGCGGCGGCGTGATGTGGTCGGTCAGATCCAGCAGTTTCTGCAGCTCATCGCCATGCTGGTCGTGTTCATGGCGCATCACCGCAATCGGCATCCGGGCCTGGGCATTGCGCTGGGCGAGCAGCAGCGGGAACAGGATTCTTTCTTCCTTCAGCATATGGCTTTGCAGCGCCTGGAACATGGCTTCCAGATGGGCTGCCAGACCGACCGGGCAATCGGCACGGTCGCCATGCACCTGCTCCACGCGGTGGGCCAGGCGGATCAGCTCCGGCAACTGCTGGCGGTGCACCTCGTGGTAGCGCTGCAGGATGTGCTCGATCAGCACGTCGCTGTGGCCGGCGTCGCAGGCCGCAACCGCCGCTGACTCTGCATCGGCCTGTGCTGCCACGGCAGGCAAACGCATCAGCTCGGCTTCAACCGCCGCAGGGTCGACCTGCTTGGCCTGGGCCGCCTGGGCCAGGCTGTGCTTGCCGCCGCAGCAGAAATCCAGGTCGTATTTGTGGAACACCGCAGTGGCGCCGGGGATTTGTTTGGCAATGCTGCCGACGGATTGGTGCACGAGAGACATGGCAAACCTTTGAGGTAACAGGTGATGCCTTTGCGCTAGCGCAAACCATGCCTGCATCCCCCTCCTTGAGAATCAAGCAGTTAGCGCATCCATGGGTAGGATGCACCCCGCTTGATTCGGTCACAAATACCCCATCCGGTTGTTTTCACCATGCTCGACTCCCTGGTCCTGTCCGATCTTTCCACCGAATTGCCGCAGGCCGTGCGCCTGCAACGCCTGGTCGAAAGCCTGCAAGCCGAATTTCACTGCGGCGCAGTGGCCTTGCTGCGGCTGGAAGGCGAATGCCTGCGCCCGGTGGCCGCGGCAGGCCTGGTGCAGGAAGCCCTGGGCCGGCGCTTCACCGTCAGCCAGCACCCGCGCCTGGCCACCATCCTGTCCCGCAGCGGCGAGCTCACACGCTTTCACCACGACAGCAGCCTGCCCGACCCCTATGACGGCCTGCTCACCGAACGTGCAGGCCAGGCGCTGCCCGTGCACGACTGCATGGGACTGGGCATTTCCATCGAAGGCTGGCACTGGGGGGTGATCACGCTGGACGCCCTGGACATCGGCACGTTCGACGACCAGGCCCAGGAGCGCCTGCAGGCGCGGGTGCCGCTGATCGAGGCCACGGTGCGCATGGCGCACCTCGAATCCGAGGTGCGGGCGCTGCGCCTGTCGCGCAGCGCCCAGCCTTCCGATGCCACGCCCGCCGCACTGCAGGACATCGTGGGCCAAAGCCCTGCCCTCCTGCGGTTGCAGCAAGAACTGGCCGTGGTGGCCGAAACCGATATGCCGGTGCTGCTGCTGGGCGAAACCGGCGTGGGCAAGGAGCTGTTTGCGCGCCGGCTGCACCAGCTGTCACGCCGTCGCCAGCAGCCCATGGTGCATGTGAACTGCGCCGCCTTGCCCGACACCCTGGCCGAGAGCGAGCTGTTCGGCCATGCCCGGGGCGCGTTCTCCGGTGCGGTGGCCGCCCGCGCCGGGCGGTTTGAAAGTGCGGACCAGGGCACCCTGTTTCTGGACGAGGTGGGCGAGCTCACGCTGCCCGTGCAGGCCAAGCTGCTGCGCGCCTTGCAGAACGGAGAGATCCAGCGCCTGGGCGCCGACCAGCCGCGCAAGGTGGATGTGCGCATCATTGCCGCCACCAACCGCGCCCTGAACGAACAGGTGCGCGACGGCGGCTTCCGCGCCGATCTGTTCCACCGACTGTCGGTCTACCCCCTGCATGTGCCGCCGCTGCGCGAACGCGGCGACGATGTGCTGCTGCTGGCCGGACGTTTTCTGGAGCTCAACCGCAGCCGCCTGGGCCTGCGCAGCCTGCGCCTGACCAGCGATGCCCAGCTTGCCATGCGCCGCTATGCCTGGCCCGGGAATGTGCGCGAGCTGGAGCATGTCATCAGCCGCGCCGCGCTCAAGGCCGTCAGCTACGGGGCACGCCGCACCGACATCGTCAGCCTGGATGCGGCCTCGCTGGACCTGGAGGCCGCGCCGCTGTCGGCACCGGCACTCGCCCCCGGAGCCGCCCTGCCCGGCGCGATGGCAGGCCAGGTGAGCAGCACCTTCAGTTCCCTGCGCGAGCAGGTGGACCATGTGCAGCGCAGCGCGATCGAACAGGCGCTGGGCCAGCACCAGGGCGTGTGGAGCGCCGCCGCCAAGAGCTTGCAGATCGATAGCAGCAATCTGCACAAACTGGCGCGTCGTCTGGGCATAAAGGGCTGATTGCACTCCTTTTATTGGCCCTACGCGGTTTGTGTGGTTGGCCTGCGCCACGCCATTTCGCGCTTGATCCAACGCAAATCGACGTCCTCCGAATCTCCGAAGAATTCCCTTCAACGGCAGCAGATGGGGTGCCCAAATTCCTGGCCACCGCAGTCCGATTGCCGGGATTACAAGGAGAAGCGTATGACCTCGACACGTTGCCTGACCCCCGTTGCCTTCGCCATCGCCCTGGCACTGAATCTGGCGCCCAGCCTCGGCAGTGCACAGGCGGCACCCACCGCCACTGCCGCCAAGAAAGCCGCCACCGCCCAGGTGCGCAAAGTGGCACTGACGACCAACATCGTCGACGGCAAGATGGTCTATGTGAACGCCAAAGGCCAGGTGAACCCCACCATCGTGGCCGAAGTGGGCGACACAGTGGAGATCGTGCTCCAGAGCGGCGAAGGTGCCGAGCACGATCTGGCCGTCGAAGGCCTGAATGTGGTTTCCAAGAAGGTGAATGCCGACACGGGCCCGGCCACGCTGCGCTTCCAGGTGACCAAGGCAGGCACCTTCAGCTACTACTGCACCATCCCCGGCCACCGCCAGATCGGCATGGAAGGCAAGCTGGAGGTCAAGGGCAGCACGGTCGAAGCCGAAAAGGCCGTGCAAAAGAACGCCCCCGGTCCCGAAGCCCTGTACACGCCAGCCGCCGCGATGGCCCCGGCCCTGGCCGGTGCCGTGAGCATTGCCGCCGACCCCAGTGCCGTGCCGCCTGCCGTGAAGGCCACGGGCCCGCAAAAGCACCACAAACGCATCGAGACCGTGGAACTGGTGGGCCAGCTGGATGATGGCACCACCTTCACCTACTGGACGTTCGACAAGCAGGTGCCCGGCCCCATGCTGCGCATGAAGCAAGGCGACACCATGGAGCTGACGCTGGCCAATGCCAAGAGCAGCAAGATGATCCACTCCATCGACCTGCATGCCGTCAACGGCGGCCTGGGCGGCGGCGAGCACACCCAGGTGCCGCCCGGCCAGGAAAAGACCATCACCTTCAAGGCACTGAACCCCGGCCTGTACGTGTACCACTGCGCCACGCCGCTCGTGCCCCACCACATCATGGCAGGCATGTACGGCATGATCCTGGTGGAGCCCGAAGGCGGCCTGCCCCAGGTGGACAAGGAGTTCTATGTGATGCAGGGCGAGATGTACACCACCCGTCCCATCGGGGCCAAGACCCACCAGGAAGTGGACTTCGACAAGATGGCCGCGGAACTGCCGCAGTACTACGTGTTCAACGGCGCCGTGGGGGCGCTGACCAAGGAGCACAAGCTCAAGGCCAAGGTGGGTGAGAAGGTGCGCATCTACTTCGGCGTGGGCGGGCCCAACAAGATCTCGTCTTTCCACGTGATCGGCGAAGTGTTCGACAAGGTGTATGACGAAGCCTCGCTCACCGCCATCAAGCACAACGTGCAGACCACGGTGGTGCCCCCGGGAGGTGCCGCCATCGTCGAGCTGACACCGCAGGTGCCCGGCAACTACCTGCTGGTGGACCATGCGCTGTCACGCACCGGCAAGGGCCTGGTCGGCATTCTGGAGGTCAGCGGCCAGGCAGAGCCCGGGGTGTACTCCGGCGTCTCGGACCCGAACGCCGCGCACGGCCACTGACCGCGCCACGCCGGTGTCCGCACCGGCGAATCTGCGAATGACGCCCTTGCCCTGCAAGGGCGTTGCTGTTGGGGGCCTTCGGCACTGCCAGACGGAACGCACACAGGACGGCGCGTAAAGACGGTGATCGATTGGCCGGCAGAAAAAGCAAAACCCCGACTGCTTGCGCAGTCGGGGTTTGCAGATCTTGGCAGGGGAAGAAGGATTCGAACCTTCGCATGCCGGAATCAAAATCCGGTGCCTTAACCAGCTTGGCGACTCCCCTAGAGAAGCTGCAATTCTAGCAGCATTTTTTGGCGCTCCAGAAAATTCGCGACAAATTCTTTGCAATGTGCGGTCCGGTAGCTGCCACTCCCTGCGCTCACGCCTTGGCCGGTGCCTTGCGCAGCACGCTGAAGCAGCCGGCCAGCACCGCGCAGCACCCGGACAGCAGCAGTGCGTACTGCTCGGCCTGGCCGGGTTCACGGTTCCACACCAGGAAGGCCGCTGCCAGCAGCACCGCGCCCAGGCCCTGGCCCACATGGCGGGCGGCGCCCAGCATGCCGCTGGCGGCGCCGCTGCGGTGCAGGGGCGCCGACGTGACGATGGTGAAATTGTTCGGCGACTGGAAGAAGGCAAAGCCCATACCGCACAGCGCCATGCGCCACACCACGTTCCAGTTCGACGCATCCTGCGGCAGCAGTGCCAGCGCCCACAGCCCCAGGGCAAACAGCGCCATGCCCACGGCGCCCAGGCGGCCCGCCGGCCAGCGGCCGATCATCCGCCCCACCCAGGGCGCAGAGATGGCCAGGGCCAGCGGCCAGGCGCTGATCAGCAGCCCGGCCTGCCCCGTGGGCAGACCGCGCGCCTCGATCAACAGGAATGGCAGGGCCAGAAATGCCATGGTCTGGGCACAGAACGCCGTGATGGAAGCACACATGGACAGCGCAAACACCGGGATGCGCAGCAGATCCAGCGGAAACATCGGCGCACTCAGACGGCGCTGGCGCCGCAGATACCAGGCACCCACGCCCACCCCCAGACCCAGCCACAGCGCGGCCGGCCACAGGCTGCCGCCGGGTTGCAGGTGGCTGAGCCGGTCCACGCCCAGGAACAGGCTGGCAAACATCACGATGTTCAGCACGCCGTCCAGCCAGGACAGCGGCTGCTGTGCGGCGGCGGCCTGCGGCACCGGTTGTGGCAGCGAACGTGTGCCCAGCCAGCTGATGGCCAGTGCCAGCGGCAGGTGCAGGGCAAACAGCCAGCGCCAGTCGCCCAGCGAAATCACCGCCGCCGCCACGGCCGGGCCGGCCACAAACGACAGGGCCACCGTCAGGGAATTGAGCGCCATGCCCTTGCCCAGCTGGGCACGCGGGTAGATCAGCCGCACCAGCGAGGCGTTGACGCTCAACACCCCGGCCGCGCCCAGGCCCTGCAGCGCACGCGCCACGATCAGCCAGGGCAGCGAAGGCGCCAGCAGCGCGCCCACGCTGGCCAGGCCAAAGATCACCATGCCCCCCAGATAGACACGGCGATAGCCCATGCGGTCGCCCAGTGCGGCCAGCGGCAGCAGCAGCACCAGGGAAGCGATCTGGTTGGCATTCACCACCCACAGCGTTTGCGCCGGGTCCACCTGCCACTGGCGCGCCACCTGGGGCAAGGCCATGTTCATCATGGTGCTGTCCATCACGCACAGCACCAGGCCCAGCAGGATCACGGCCATGGCGATGTGCCGCTGCGGCAATGGCAGGCCATCGGCCACCACGGGGGCTGTCGCACTGCGGGGAGGATGGGAAGGGGAAAAATCGTCTTGACGCACTCGCTGCTCTCTCATTCCATACAGGGCGCACCTTACTGCGCCCGCTGTTCCTGTGCAGCTGCCCGCAGGACAGCCACATGCGCAGACGGGCGACTCACGCCCGCCCGCGCACACTCAACCACATGCTGCAGATGCCGCACAGCACCACGCCGGCCATACCCAGCAGCGACTGCGCATCAGGCACCTGGCCAAACAGCAGCCAGCCCACGCCCATGGCAAAACCGATCTGGCTGTACAGAAAGGGCGAGATCACCGACGGCGTGGCGTGCGTATAGGCCTGCAGCAGCATCAAATGCCCCACGCCGCTGCACAACCCCATGGCCGCCACCGCCAGCCACAGCTGCCAGCCTTCCACCGCCTGCCAGAACCATGGCAGAAACGGCGTGGTCAGCAGCATGGGCAGCCAGGTGGAATACAGCTGCGTGGTGTGCGGGGCATCCAGCCGCGCCAGGCGGCTGCCCAGCAGCAGATAGCCGGAGCCGCTGACCAGTAAGCCCACCGGCAGCAATGCCTGCCAGCCCAGGGCCTGGTCGCTGCGTTCCGGCCGCACGATGACGATCACGCAGGCCAGGCCCGCCGCCAGCAGCAGCCAGCGCACGGGGCTGACCTTCTCCTGGTACAGCCAGGCAGACGCCACCACCACCAGCAAGGGGCAGGCCGACCAGATGGCCGTGAAGTTGCCCAGCGGCATGCTCTGGATGCAGAAGAAAGCGCAGATCGACGTGGAAATGCCGAACAGCGCGCGGCTGGCCTGAAACTTCGGGTGCGCCGTGCGCAGCGCCGCCAGGCCGTGCCGGGGCAGCACCAGGGCCGTGGTCACCAGCGCCTGCGCCAGAAAGCGCAGCCACAGCACCAGCAGCATGGGCAACATGAGGCCCGCATATTTGGTGGCGCTGTCCAGCAGGGCGAACAGCGCACAGGCCGACAGCGTGAGGGCAATGCCCAGCAAGGCCGAACGCGACGCCATACCGGCAGTACCGGCCGAAGCGGGGGCCGCGCCCCCGGGCAAGGAGGACATCGGCGTCCACCCTCTTTCACAAATAAAAAGCCGCCCCACCGGCGGTGTGCAGCCCTGTCGCGCGCGGGTCGGAGGCCAGGGGCTCCGGCCGGGCAGTGCTGCACAGGCAGGTCAGGCCGGCGCACCATGCGCACAGGCAACTTGCATTTTAGGAGCAGCATGCCGCCGCGTGGTGTGCCCCATCCACCCCGCTGATCCCGCGTGTGGCGATGGCATCCTTCGCCGCCGGCCACGGCGCCAAGCCCCCGCCCCTGCAGCCCCGGCCCCATGCTGGGACAATGCGGCCCTGGCCCGGGCACTGCCCAGCCCTCTTTTTTGCCCTTTCTGCCCCATGACCACGCCCGTTCCTGTCCGTGTGCTGTCGCTCATCCCGCCGATGACGCAGCTCAACACGCCCTACCCGTCCACCGCCTACCTGACGGGCTTTCTGCGTGGGCGCGGCGTGGATGCGGTGCAGGAGGACCTGGCGCTGGCCCTGGTGCTGCAGCTGCTGTCCAGGGACGGTCTGCAGCAGGTGATCGATCTGGTGCAGGCGCAGTACGACGCCGACCCCGACCGTGCCTTCAGCCCCGCCGTGCAAAGCTTCATGGGCCAGCGCGACCAGTACCTGGCCACCATCAACAAGGTGATTGCCTATCTGCAGGGCAAGGACAGCACGCTCAGCCACCGCATCGTCGGCCGTGGCTGGCTGCCCGAAGGGCCGCGCTTTGCGGCACTGGAACATTACCTCGATGACGGCAGCGGCGACCCGCTGGGCTGGGCCTTTGGCGCCCTGGGCCAGGCCGACCGTGCCAAGCACCTGGCCACGCTGTACCTGAACGACCTGGCCGATGTGCTGCGTGACGCAGCCGACGAGCGCTTCGAATTCGTGCGCTATGCCGAATCGCTGGCCGGCAGCCAGCCCACCTTCGAGCCGCTGGCCCAGGCCCTGGCCGCACCCCAGACCCTGGTGGACGAGACCCTGGCCGAGCTGACGCGCAAGGCGATCTGGCGTCAGCGGCCCACGGTGGTGCTGCTGTCCGTGCCCTTTCCCGGCTCGGTGTATGCGGCGTTTCGCATTGCCCAGACCATCAAGGCCGAGTTCCCCCACATCACCACGGTGCTGGGCGGCGGTTTCGTGAACACCGAGCTGCGCGAGCTGACCGAGCCACGCGTGTTCGACCACTTCGACTTCGTCACGCTGGACGCCGGCGAGCGCCCGCTGCTGGCCCTGCTGGAGCACCTGCGCGGCGAGCGCGGCCGCTCGCGCCTGGTGCGCACCTATGTGCGCAACGATACCGGGGCCGTGCAGTACATCAACATGATGGAAGCCGACATCGCCTTTGCCGAAGTGGGTACGCCCACCTGGGACGGCCTGCCCATCCACGACTACCTGTCGTTGCTGGACATGCTCAACCCCATGCACCGGCTGTGGAGCGACGGGCGCTGGAACAAACTGACGATTGCCCATGGCTGCTACTGGAAGAAGTGCAGCTTCTGCGATGTGAGCCTGGACTACATCGGCCGCTACGAAGGCGCCAGCGCCGTGGAGCTGGCCAACCGCATCGACGCCATCGTGGCCGAGACCGGGCAGACCGGTTTTCACTTTGTCGACGAAGCGGCGCCCCCCAAGGCGCTCAAGGCCCTGGCCACCGAGCTGATCGAGCGCGGCAGCGACATCAGCTGGTGGGGCAATATCCGCTTCGAGAAGACCTTCAGCCCCGAGCTGACGCAGCTGCTGGCCGACAGCGGCTGCATTGCGGTCTCGGGCGGTCTGGAGGTGGCATCCGACCGGCTGCTGGACCTGATGAAAAAAGGCGTGTCCGTGGAACAGGTGGCGCGCGTGACCAAGGCCTTCAGCGAGGCCGGGATTCTGGTGCACGCCTACCTGATGTACGGCTTTCCCACACAGACCGTCCAGGACACGGTGGACGCGCTGGAATATGTGCGACAGCTGTTCGAGAACGGCTGCATCCAGAGCGGCTTCTTCCACCGCTTTGCCTGCACGGTGCACTCGCCCGTGGGCCTGAACCCGGCGGAATACGGCGTGCAGCTGGTGCCGCTGCCCGAGGTGACGTTTGCCAAGAACGACATCGCCTTCATCGACCCCACCGGCGTGGACCACGATGCCTTGGGCGCGGTGCTGAAGAAAGCCATCTACAACTTCATGCATGGCATCGGCGTGGAAGAGGACGTGCGCAACTGGTTCCCGTTCAAGGTCCCCAAGCCCACCGTGCCGCGCAACAAGATCGAGAAGGCTTTGCGCACACGCGGCTAGGCCTGGCCAAGGGGTCACTGCCCCTCCGGATCCCCGGCACGCCTCCGGCCGTTGCCGCCAGCCTGCGCCCACCACCGAGCGCGGTCCACTTCGCCGCATTCCACCCCCATGCCCCCTGGCCTGAGGCTGCAGGCTCGTAGGGACACGGGTTGTGTGCGGGCGGTGCCGCTCAATGCCCACCAGCCCCGGGCTCCACCACCCGCGTGGGTTTGGGGGCCAGCCAGATCACACAGGCCCCCACCACAAAGCAGATGGCGATGGTGAACATGATCTGGTTGGTGGCCAGCATCACGCTCTGGCTGGTCAGCAGCTGGTCCAGCGCGGACAGGGCCGCATCCGGCGACATGCCCGATGCCTTGAGCCCCTGCAGCACCTCGCCGCTGCGGTCGGTCAGCCCGACCAGCTCGGCGTGCTGGCGCGTCGTGCCATCTTCCCAGGCGGTGTTCACCAGCGACACGGCAGCGGCGCCAGAGAGCGTGCGCAGAAAGTTCATCAGCCCGGCGGCGTTGTCCATCTCCTGGGGCTCCACGCTGGCCAGCGCCAGCCCGGTGGTGGGGATGAAGAAGAACGGCAGCCCGAAGCCCATGAACATCAGCGGCAGCGCAATGTCCCAGTAGCCCATGTCGGTGGTGGCCACGGTGCGCCAGAAGGTCATCAGGCCCAGCCATAGCACACCGGCAAAGATCAGCCGGCGTGGATCCACCTTGGCCGACAGGCCGGCCGCCATGGGCGCCACACACAGCGCAAACAGCCCGGTCCACGCCGTGACCATGCCCGAATCGGTGGCCGTGTAGCCCATGAAGCTCTGCAGCCACAGCGGGGTCAGCACATTCGCGGCAAAGAAGGCCGCAAACGTCAGACTGATGGTCAGCACGCTCATGGTGAAGCCCCGGTGGCGGAACACGCGCAGGTCCACGATGGGGTGCTCTTCATGCAGCTCCCAGATCAGAAAGGCCGCAAAGCCCACGGCGGCCACCACAGCCAGCACCACGATGGTGGGCGAGGCAAACCAGTCCAGGTTCTTGCCTTCGTCCAGCATCAGCTGCAATGCACCCACCCAGACGATCAGCAGGCCCAGGCCCACGGTGTCAATCGGATTGCGGCGCAGCGCCAGTTCGTAACGCCTGAGCAGGTTCCAGGCGGCAAACGCACAGCCGATGGCCACGGGGAGGTTGATCAGAAAGATCCAGTGCCAGCTGTAGTTGTCACAGATCCAGCCGCCCACAATCGGCCCCAGCACCGGCGCAATCAGCGTGGTCATGGACCACAGGCCGATGGCGGCCGGCGCCATGCGCGGCGGGAAGATGCGCAGCAGCAGCGTCTGCGACAGCGGCATCAGCGGGCCGCCGGCAAAGCCTTGCAGGATGCGCGCAAACACCAGAAAGCCCAGCGAATTGGCCAGCCCGCACAGCAGCGACGCCACACCGAACAGGCCCATGGCCACGGAGAACACACGCACCGCGCCAAAGCGCGCTGCCAGCCAGCCGGTCAGGGGCACGCTGATGGCCTCGGCCACGGCGTAGCTGGTGATCACCCAGGTGCCCTGGCTGGTGGTGGCGCCCAGGTTGCCGGCAATGCTGGGCACCGAGACGTTGGCAATCGTCATGTCCAGCACGGCCACAAAGTTGGCAGCGGCCAGCACCAGGGCCGCCAGCCACAGCATGCCGCCGGTGAGCGGCTTGCCGCCGATGGTCAGCGGCGCAGAGTTTGCTTCAGCCATCGGCAGCTCACTGCGCAGCCGTGGTGGACGCCACGCGGGCTGCCGGTTCACCGCCGCTGCGGGTGTCCACCGTCACGTTCATGGACAGGCCCACACGCAGCGGGTGGGTGGCCAGCTCGGCCGGGTCCAGCTGTACGCGCACGGGCAGGCGCTGCACCACCTTGATCCAGTTGCCCGTGGCGTTCTGGGCCGGAATGGCGGCAAACGCCGCCCCCGATCCCCCGCTCAAGCCGGCCACGGTGCCGTGGTAGACCACCTGGCTGCCGTACAGGTCGGCATGCAGCTCCACGCTCTGGCCCACGCGCACCTTGCCCAGCTGACCTTCCTTGAAGTTGGCATCCACATACATCTGCTGCACCGGCACCACCGACATCAGCGGCGCACCCGCCGCCACACGCTGGCCCAGCTGCACGCTGCGCTTGGCCACCACACCGGTCACCGGCGCCCGCACCGTGGTGCGGTCCAGGTCCACCTGTGCCTGGTCGCGGCGGGCCAGTGCCAGCAGCACTTCGGGGTTGGTCTCGGCGGTCGTGCCTTCGATCAGCGTGGCGTTCACCTGCTTGGCGCCGACGGCGGCTTCGCGGTTGGCTTCGGCCTGGGCTTGCGCCGCCTGGGCCGATGCCAGACGGGCCTTGGCAGCGGCAAAGGCGTTCTGGGCGTTGGTCAGCTCGTCCCCCGAGACCGAGCCGCTGTGGGCCAGGGCTTCACGGCGCTGCAGATCGATGGTGGCGCGGGCCATATCGGCCTGGGCCGCCGTCAGCTGGGCGGCGGCGCTCTTCTGGTCCGCCTCGCGGGCGGCCACCTGGGCCTTCAGGCCGCCGTCATTGGCCACATAGCCTTTGACGCGGCGCACGGCGCGTGCCAGCTCGGCTTCGGCCTGGGCCAGCGCCAGCCGGGCATCCGTAGGGTCGATGCGCACCAGCACCTCCCCCTGCTTCACGGCCTGGGTGTCCTTCACCAGCACCTCCAGCACGGTACCGCCCACGGATGGGGTGACCTGGGCCACCTCCACCGCCGCATAGGCATTGTCGGTGGAGACGAAGTGGGAGGCATGCAGCCACCAGTAGCCACCGCCCGCCACGCCGGCGACCACCACCGCACCGGCCAGACCGGCCAGACCGGCCAGCAGTTTGTTGCGGCGCTGCTCGCGCACCACGGGATTGGCGCTCACGGAAGAAGCGTTGTCAGTCATAAAAGCTCTCGCAGAATCAATTTGGGAAATTCAGGGAATTCGGGTGCCGCAGGCGCACATCACGCCTGGGGAATGCAGGGGGTGACCGGGGCCGCAGAGGCCTGGGCGGTCTGGGGCGAAGGGGCTTCCTGCCAGCCACCGCCCAGCGCGCGGTGCAGCGCAATGTCCAGCGACAGCGCACGGGCCTGCACATCCACCAGCTGGCGCACGCTGGCCAGCAACTGGTCTTCGGCCGACAGCACATCCAGGTGCGTGGCCAATCCTCCTTCGTAGCGGTTGCGGGCCACGCGGTGGGCTTCGGTGGCCGCATGCACGGCCTGCTCCATGGCCTGCAGCTGTTGCTGCAGCGCCCGCTGGCTCACGGCGTTGTCCGCCACTTCCTGCAGCGCGTGGTTGAGCGTGTTCTGGTACAGCGCCACCGCTTCGTCGTACTGGGCACGCGCAGCGCCCAGCTCGGAGCGCAGACGGCCGCCGTTGAAGAGCGGCAGGCTGATGGCCGGGCCCACGCTGGCCACGCTGGAGCCGCCCTTGGTCAGCATGTCCAGGCCCAGGGACTGCACCCCGATGAAGGCGCTCAGGTTCACGTCTGGGTAGAACTCGGCCTGTTTGGAAGCCACGCGCGACTCCAGGGACTGGGCTTGCAGGCGTGCGGCCACCACATCGGGGCGGCGACCCAGCAGACTGGCCGGCAGTTGGTCCGGCAAGGCCCATTGCTGCTGCCAGGGCTGCTGCAAGGTGGAGGCCGGAATGGTGATGGCGGCCCCCCGGTCGGGCGCGGCCCCCATCAATGCGGCAATGCGGTGGCGCTGCAGCGCCAACTGCTCCTGGGCCTGCAGCCATTCGGCCTGGGCCGCCGCCTTCCGTGCGTTGGCACTGTGCACGCCGCCCTGGTTTTCCAGTCCATGGGCAAAACGTTCGGCAAACAGCCGGGCCGTGGTGGTGCGCACCTGCAGCGATTGCGCCAGGGTCTGCTCGGTCACCGTGAGGCGCACCAGATCGGCGTAGGCCGCCGCCACGCCGCTGGCCAGCACCAGACGGGCCTGGGCCGCATCGGCCTGGCGCGCCTGCAGCTCGCCCGAGGCAGCGGCCACGGCGGCACGGTGCCGGCCCCACAGGTCCAGCGACCAGCCCAGGTCCAGCGTGGCCCGGCCGACATCGTTGAGACCGCGCGGCACCATGGAGGAAGGGGTCAGGTAGTGGTAGCTGAACTTGTCGCCGCTGGCGCTGGCGTTGGCCGAGAGCTGTGGCGCCGTGGCCGCCTCGTTCACGCCCAGCAGGGCCTGGGCCTGGCGCACGCGGGCGGCCGCGGCGGCCATGTCGGGCGCGTGCTCCAGCGCTTCGGCAATCAGGCTGTCCAGCTGGCTGTCGCCGTAACGCAGCCACCACCGGTCTTGTGGCCAGGCCGCCTGCGGGGCACCGGCCGCCGCCTGCAGCGTCTGCGGGACGGGCTGCTCTAGCACCGCCTTGCCCTGCCAGTCGGGCAACTGGGCGCAGGCGGTCAGCAGCACCGGCAGGCCCAGTGCCAGCCAGGCGGTGCGCACGGGACGGGCTGCCCCAGGCGCACAAGCTTTGCATGTTCTCATGGAATACTTTATTAATGAACTGTACGGTACAGTATAGATTCTGAACCGCCTTCCATCCAAGCGCTACACTGAAAGACAACACACCAACCGAAGGACATTGCGCGCACATGCGGACGAAAACGGAAGAAAAGCGGCAAGCCATCCTGGATGTGGCTGCTGCCACCTTTGGCGAACTGGGCTTCGAGCGCACCTCCATGTCCGAGATCTGCGCCCGGCTGGGCGGCTCCAAAGCCACCATCTACAACTACTTCCCGTCCAAGGAAGCGCTGTTTGTGGAAGTGATGTTCCAAGCCTCGGAGGCCGACTTTCAGAACACCATGCTGGCCCTGCAGGCCGACAGCCAGGACCTGCCGGCCGCCTTGCGCACCTTTGGCCGGCGCTTTCTGGCCCTGCTCTATGCCCCCGAGGTCACGGCCGTGCGCCGCCTGCTGGTGGCCGAGGGCGAGCGCTCCCAGGTGGGGGCCCGCTGCTACGACCAGGGCCCGCGCCGGGGCCATGCCCTGATCAGCGGCTTTCTGCAGCAGGCCATGGACCGCGGCGCATTGCGCAGCGCCCCGGCCGAGCTGGCCACACGCCATCTGCTGGCCTTGCTGGAGGCCGAGCTGCTGGAGCGCTTCCTGTTCCAGCACCTGCCGCTGCCCGCCCCCGCCGAGCTGGCTGCCTGTGCCGACCGGGGGGTCGAGGCCTTTCTGCACCTCTACGCTCCGGCGGCCCCGGCAGGCGCGCAGCGCTAGTCCCTCTTTTTCCCCGCTGAAGACCGCGCCCCGGGCACCCCATGCGGCCGGATCACCCAGCAGCGGTCTGGCCCAGGGCGCCCGGCCCCTGCGGCCACAAAAAAGCCCCTTCGCTGCGCACGAAGGGGCTGGGTCACGTTGCGGGGATGAGTCGACGTGTGGGTGTGGTCACTGGTCGCGGACCGTGTCTCCCGCGCCCGTTGCATCCGCGGCATTCGCCACAGACCCCTGGGCGATGGCGGCCGGAGCGCCATGCTGCCAGTCGGTCGGCAGCACCGCATCCAGCCACTGCATGCGCCAGCACAGTGCCAGCAGCAGGACCACCGCCAGCACGCCGCCGGTGGCCCAGCGGCCCTTGTGGCCGTCGGCATAGGGGTCGCCCATGCGCAGCGTGGCAGAAGCCGGGCGCTTGGCGGTCTGCGACAGCATGCCTCCCAGGCGCAGGTTGATGTTCATGCGTCCGTTGATGGCCCAGCCGCTGGCGTCCAGGATCGGTCCCAGGCTGCGCTGGCGCAGCTTGAGCCAGGCAATCAGCATGCTGGGGCCGGAAATCGCCAGGATGATGCCCAGCAGCGCCACGGGAATCCACGGGCCCAGTTCGATGAACTTGCCGAAGATGCCCACCATGACGGCGCTGATGGAGCCCAGCGCCACGCCGATGGCCGCCACCGTGCCCACATCGGTCTTGCGCGCGGCAGCCTGCGGCGCAGCAGCAGCTGCCGGCTTGGCCATGTCGACCAGCTTGCCCGCCGTGCTGTCCATCCCCGAGGTCACGGTCTCCTGCTTGGCGGCTGCGCGCTTGGCGACCTGCTCTTCGACCATGCGCAGAAACTTCTTGTACGGCGAGAAGAAGGCCTGGCCGATGCTGGTGGGGTTCTCGATGATCTTGGTGATGGTGGCATCCCAGTCCTGGCCCGTGCGGTCGTAGAACACGCCGTTGCGGCCCACCATCAGATAGTCCACATCCCCGGCGGTGAACGCGGCCACGATGTGGCGCTTGTCCGTGCCCCGACGGCATTCGCAGTAGGCCAGATAGACCTTGGCCAGCCCGGCCAGCGTGGCGTGGGCGCCGGGGTCGGCCACGTCCACCGTCAGGTCGCAGCTGCGGCCGTCCAGGAACAGCGTGCCGGCCTGGAAGGCGGCCGCTTCACCGCGGTTGTAGAAGTCGGCGAACGAGACAAAGTTGTTCAGCAGGCGCAGCAGGTCGCGCTGCAGGCGGATCAGCTTTTCCAGTGCCGTGGCCTGTTCGCCATGGCTTTTCTCTTCGGTATCGTGGGCAATCAGGGCCTGCAGCGCAGCTTCTTCCCCGCCGTCCAGCAAGGCCTGGGCTTCTGCAGCGTCCATGGCGCCCAGCGGGGAGGCCGGAAACGCCGCCAGCCATGCCTGGCACGGCGCCAGCTGGGTCTTCAGCGCAGCCCACTGGGATGCCGTCAGCACCAGCACATCGCCGCCCAGCACCGGCGCCACCGCATCGGTGCGCAGCGCGTGCAGCGCGTCGGCCCAGGCCGGGTTCACGCCTTCGGCCAGCGGCAGCACACAGTCCGCGCTGACGGGGGCCAACGGCAGATCGGCAATGGCCTGGGACGCCAGCGACAGCTGCTGCGCCCCCAGCAGGGCATAGCCTTCCACGCTGGGGCTGAGCGGCGCCAGCGCCCGGGCATCGAAGGCGGCCAGCTGGCAGCGGGCGAAGAAGTCTTCCACCTTGGCCTGGATGGCCGTCAGTGCCTGTGCGGCGGCCACCGCCTGCGCCTGCGACGCCAGCACGCAGTGGTGCTGCCCGGCCTGGGCATGCCAGGCATGGATGGCACGCACATCGGCAAAGAAGGCATCCAGCTGGGCCCGGCCCATGCCGGGCTCGCCATCCACCCCGACGGCGCTGCCATACAAGTCCATGATGCGCTGCACCAGGGCCTTGCGGGCATCGTTCTCGGGCAGCTTGACCGGGTTCAGCAGCCCGTCGCCGTTGAAGGCCAGGGCGTTGAGCATGGTCAGGCGCTCCCGCACATCGGCCAGGGTCACGGTGGAAGCGCCTTCGCGCCCCAGCAGGCGCAGGATGCGCTGGGCCTCGGCGTACAAGGCGGCGCCGGATGCGCCCTCGGTGTCCAGGTTGCTCAGCTGCAGCACATCGCTGCCGCTGGTCAGTACATCGGGGTGGCGCACCTGGGCCACGGCCCACTGGCAGGCTTCGATCAGTTCGGGTGCGCGGATGCGGCCGTCGTGGTCCTTGTCGATCAAGTCCAGCGTGGCGGGGTCGAATTCGATGCCCCGGGTGGGACAGGCCAGGGCCACCCACAGTTTCTGGTCCAGCGAAGCGATGTTCGCGATATCTTGGCCGGTACGGATGGCCACCTGCTCTACCCCGCCTGCGCGGAAGAACTGCCATGCGTACCCTGTTGCTTGCTGCTGCATGAAAACGGTCTGACGGTACAAAACTGCAGGCCTCCTGGCCTGCCACGGCGCACCGCGCAAAAGCCCGGCCCGCGTGCGAAAGGCGCCAGTGTAGGCGCGCCGCATGCTGCCCTGCCGCAAATGCCCCCGGGGCCACGACTGACCGCACAGCACCCATCCGTCGCTCTGCAATACATAGCAATCTGGATACATTTGGCGCCAGCCCGCGCCCCTACTGGCTTGGCGGCACAGTGACCGTCCGCGGACACCCTCCCGCCTGCGGGGCGGCACGCCACAGCCATGGGACCTGCGCAACATTTGTTTGCAAACGTGTCGCTTTGCCCAGCGCATTTTCCATGTCGGCCCCTGCTGTCCCACCCGGTTTTGCTGCCAGGGGCGCCCCCGCAAGCGATGCGGCCATGCCACGCTGTGCCAGAGATGCGTGGGAAGCGGCCCCTGCATGACACAATTCGACGCATGTCTTCGGAGCACCACGCACCCCCAGTCCTGTCAGCCGACAACCCGCTGATGCCCCGCCTCTACCAGGCGGCCATCGGCCCGCTGCAGACGGCCTACTATCAGCGACAGTTCGAGCGCTTTGACGCGCTCGGCAAACCCCTGCCCAGCTGGAACTGGGCTGCCGGCTGCTGCACCCTGGGCTGGATGGCCTTGCGCGGTCTGTGGCGCCATGCCGCCGTGTACGCCGGCGTGCTGGTGGCGGTGGTGGCACTGTGGTGGACCCTGGGCCTGAACCAGTTGCTGCCCCGCCCTGCGGCCCTCGCACTGGCCCTGCTGCTGGTGCTGCTGGCCGTGCTGCTGCCCGGCCTGGGAGGCAATGCCCTCTACCACCGCGCGGTGCGCGAGCGCACCATGCAGGCACTGACCCGGTCGCGCACCCTGGGCGAGGCCATGGCCCTGCTGGAAACCCAGGCCCCCACCCCCATCCGCCTGCAATGGGCCACCACCGGCCATGCACTGAGCGCCCTCCTGGTGGCCGGCCTGGTCTGGGGGCTGAGCACCCTGTCCACGACCACGGGCCCCGTCCACACCGGCCCCACCCAGCAGGACACCGCCCGTGCCCTGGCGGCCCTGGCCCCCACCCCGGCGGCAGACATGCCCCCGGCGCCCCCTGCTGCGGCAGAGACCGCGCCCGCTGCGCCGGACAGCCCCCCTGCATCCGACTCTGCAGCCGGTAACGCAACTCCGCTGTCCCCGCTGGAGCAGCCCGGTCAGACTGATGCCGCCGCCCCCGGCGCTCCCGCTGCTGCGGTGTCCACCTCGGCCCTGGCGGCCTCCAGCGTTGCGGCCGTGACCGCCTCCGCAGCGCCAGCCCCGGCCGCATTGCCCGAGAGCGCCAAGCCGGCGCCGGTGCCCGCAGCACCGGCTTCCGCCAAGGCCCCCTCCACGGACAAGGCCGACCACGCCAGCCCCGCCACCCCGAACGAGCGCACCAGGGACAAGGCCGGCAGCAAGACCGACAAGGCACCCGGCAAACTGGACAAGGCGAACAAAGCGGACCAGGCCGACAAGCCCGACAGCAAGCACGCTGCCGCCGGCAAGACCGTGTTGCAGCCCCGCAAGTACTACCTGAACAGCGGCCTCTACGCCCAGGCGGACAACGCCCAGCGCGTGACCCGCCGTTTGCGTGAAGCCGGCCAGCCGGTCTTCACCCAGTTGCTGGAATCACGCCAGGGCGAGGTCACCCGCATCCGCGTGGGCCCGTTCGACAGCCGCGCCCAGGCCGAGGCCGCAGCCAGCAAGATCCAGGGCATGAAGCTGGAAGCCCAGGTCTTCCGCCACCTGCCCGACTGATTCCGCCATGCCGGCACCGGCGGAGGTGGACACACGGCCGCCTTTCGTGACAATTACTTGCATGTGTAGCCTTCCGCCTACCGGGGGCTGCTGGTATGGTGCATGCTATTGTTTTGAGAGAGGTTGATCTATGCGTACTGTGCTTTGGATGGGTATTCCGCTGGTGGCCGCACTGGCCGGTTGCGCAGGCATGGGCTCGGGTGGCCCTGGTCACGGCAATCCGGGCGCGCCGGCCCAGCCGCTGCAACGCTGTGACGCTGCGGCCGCCCAGTGGGCCGTGGGCAAGACCAACACCGTGCAGCATGTGGAAGAAGCACGCCGCCGCTCCGGCGCGCTGATGGCCCGTGTGCTGCGCCCCGGTCAGGCCACCACGCTGGAATTCAATGCCGAACGCCTGAACCTGCTGGTGGATGCCACCGGCCGTTTCACGACAGCCAGCTGCGGCTGAAGCGCACAGCCGATCACAGGCCTGTCTGACAGGCACTTCCGCCTGTTCCCGCTGCCGACCGGCCTACAGCCGTAGGTGCAGCCCCACGGTCCGCTGCGGCGCAGACCGGCCCTCGGGTTTTTCCCTGTGACCTAAGGTGGCCCCAGGCACGGAAGCCGTCCGTCGCCACCTGACCGCATGTTCACGAGAGGAATCCCCGTATGAATACCGACCAAGTCAAAGGTGCGCTGAAGGAAGCTGCAGGCAAGGCGCAGCAAAAAGCCGGCGAGCTGATCGACAGCCCCGGACAACAGGCCAAGGGACTGGCCAAGCAGGTGGAAGGCGCCGCCCAGAAGAAAGTGGGCGATGTGAAAGAAGCCGTGGACGATGCGCGCAAGGCTGCCAAGTAAGGGCTGACGGCCCCGGGCCGCACGCCCGTTCCCGCGCACACCGGCCTCCTGGCCGGTTTTTTGCGGCCGCCGGCTCCCACGGCGGGTACGCCACACCCCGCCCTGCACAGCGGACGCCGCCACAGCGCCGCCGCCATAGGCCGCCGAGTCTCGTGTGGTGTCAGCCCTCCGGCCAGAAGCCTACCGGGCTGCCCTTCACTCTGGCGCCAAAAACAGCTCCTGCAGGTCGCTCAGGAAGTCGAACCCGCGCTCGGTGGGCGTCACACGGCCCAGGGACTGGGTGATCAGTCCTTTGCGCTCGGCCTCGTCCAGTGCGCTGCGGATGGTGCTGATGGGCAGACCGGTGCGGTCCAGATAGTCCTGCACCGCAAAGCCGCTGCGCAGGCGCAGGGCGTTGAGCATGTATTCGAACGGCAGGTCTTTGCGCCGCACATCGGTGTCGCTGGCCAGTGCATGGCCGGCCAGCGCGGCGTCCATATAGCGCTGCGGGTCCCGGATCTTCACCTGGCGCACGATGCGGTGGGCAAAGCTGAGCTTGCCGTGCGCGCCCGCGCCAATCCCCAGGTAGTCGCCGAACTGCCAGTAGTTGGTGTTGTGGAAACACTGGTGGCCGTCGCGCGCATAGGCGGAGATTTCATAACGCTGCATGCCCGCTGCACCGGTCATGGCGGTGATGCGGTCCAGCATGTCGTAGGCGGCATCGTCCTCGGGCACCTGCGGCGGGTACTTGGCGAAGTAGGTGTTGGGCTCGATGGTCAGGTGGTAGATGGAGATGTGCGGCGGCTTGAAGGACAGCGCCGCTTCCAGATCGCGCACCAGATCCAGCTCGGTCTGGCCGGGCAGCGCGTACATGATGTCCAGGTTGAAGGTCTCGAAGGCACCCGCAGCCTCCTCCACCGCCGCGCGCGCCTGGTCGCCGCTGTGCACACGGCCGATGGCACTCAGAAAGCGGTCGTCGAAGCTCTGCACCCCGATCGACAGGCGGCTGATGCCGGCATGGCGAAAGGCCCGGAAACGGTCTTTCTCGAAGGTGCCGGGATTGGCCTCCATGGTGATTTCGCAGTCCGGCTCCATGCGCAGGCGCGCACGCAGACCGCTGATCAGCTGATCGATCGACTCCGGGCTGAACAGGCTGGGCGTGCCGCCGCCAATGAACACGCTGTGCACGGTGCGGCCCCAGATCAGCGGCAGGCTGGCTTCCAGGTCGGCCATCAGCGCATCGATATAGCGCTGTTCGGGGATGTCCCGTACACCGCCGCCTTCGCGGTGCTCATGCGAGTTGAAATCGCAGTACGGGCATTTCTTGAGGCACCAGGGCAGGTGGATGTACAGCGACAGCGGCGGCAGCGCCGGCAGACCCAGCGTGCCGGCGCGCATGTAGTGCTGCACATCCTTGGGAGCCTGGCCCAGCGTGGCCTGCGTTTCCAGCGATGCAGCGGGATGGATGGGAATATTCATAAAACTCTCAGCGGTGCACCATGCTCCAACCTGTGGCCCGTGTGCCGTGTACCTGCAGGCGCCGGCGCAGTGCCTCAGGCGGCCAGCCAGCTGTGGCGCAACAGGTCCATCATCGCGCGTGTGCTGCGGCCACGGTGACTGTGGTCGTTCTTGAAGGCGGGGTCCATTTCGGCAAAGGTCTTGCCCAGTTCGGGAATGACCAGCACCGGGTCAAAACCAAAGCCGTTGCTGCCGCGGCGCTCGGTGGCGATCTCCACGCGCACGCGGCCCACGGCGATCAGCGGCTCCGGATCCTTGGGCGAACGCACGCCCACCAGGGTGCTGACCATGGCGGCGCGGCGGTTGGCCTGGCCTTCCAGGTTGTTCAGCAGCGCCGTGACATTGTTGGCATCGCTTTTTTCCATGCCGAACTGGGTGCAGTAGTAGGCCGTGTCCACCCCCGGCAGGCCGCCGAAGGCGTCCACGCACAGGCCGGCATCGTCGGCAATGGCGGGCAAACCGGTCTTCTCGGCAGCGAAACGGGCCTTGGACAGCGCGTTTTCGACAAAGGTGCCAAACGGCTCGGGCGCTTCGCCTTCAAACAGATCGCCTTGGCAGATCAGCTCCACACCCAGGGGGGCGAACATGGATTGCAACTCGGCCAGCTTGCCGCGGTTGTTGGAAGCGAGAACGATTTTCATGGTCAGATGGGACTCTTACGCAGGCACAGAGAGCGTAAACAGCTATTGTTTTTGATAGAGCAGCCACCCGGCGTGGGCGGCCATGCCGCCGAGTGTCGCCCAAGCCGCAAGGCCTTGCAGGCCGATCGGGGAGTCTGCAGCCCCTGGCAAAGCCCCGCGCATGGCGACGGGCTGCATGGATTGCGGCCCTAGCCGCCAGGCAGCTTGGGTGCACGCAGGCCGTAACTCCCGGCCGGGGCCGCCACCCCACCGTGCAGATCCATGTCCGGCTGCCATTCCACGGCCAGGGCCGTCACATTGTCACTGTGGGCGCCGGCGGCCTGCAGTGCGGCATCCACCAGCGCGGGGACGGCGACATCCAGCGGCGCAGCGCACAGGCCGTGCAGCAGCGCGGCATCGGGCAACGCATCCCACAAACCGTCGGAGCACAGCAGCAGCCGGTCGCCCGGCAGCAGAGGGTGCGGCCCTTCCAGATCGAACACCGGGCGCTGGGTGGCGCCCAGGCAGGTGAACAACACGTTGCGGTTCTGCACCGCATCGCCGGGCAGCAGGGCCCCGCTGCGGGCCATTTCGGCAAAGGAATGGTCGCGCGTGCGCTGGAGCAGCCGGCCCGCACGCATCCAGTACAGGCGCGAATCGCCGCAATGCACCCAGCAGACCTGGCCCTGCTGCACCACGGCCGCCACCAGCGTGGTGCGGGGGGTGTCGGACTGGTAGCGCGTTCGCGCATACCGCAGGATCTGGTGGTGGGCGGACAGCAGCGAAGCTTCCAGAAACCCCGTCACATCGGCCAGCGCGGGCCTGGCCTCGCGCTGGAACCGGGCGGCAATGGACTGCAGCGCCATCTGCGCGGCCACCTCGCCGTCGGCGTGCCCGCCCATGCCGTCGGCCAGCAGGAACAGGCCTGCTTCCCGGGTGTAGCTGTAACCCATGCGGTCTTCGTTGACAGCGCGCCCTCCCTGGCGGCTGAGCTGGAAGACCGCGAACCTCATGGTGCCAGTGCCCGCGTGGGGCGGTAGCGGGTGGCAGCCGGGCGCGGCGGCTCGGTCAGCAGCGCTTCCAGCTGCAGCCGCACTTTTTCGGCCATCGACAAGGGCGTGCAGCGGCGGCACGCACCATGGCTCAGCGCCTTGTGCAGCGCAAACACCGACTGTGGCCGGGCCAGCGGGTCCATGGCCATGCACCAGCGCACCACGTCCAGCAGGTTGTCGGAATAGATGCCGCGCAGCCGGCCCAGCGCCATGGGCAGGCGGTCCTTCTTCTGGCGCTGCAGCACATCGCTGGGCGGCAGTCCGGTCATGCAGGCGTAGATACAGGCACCCACCCCGTAGAGATCCGTCCACGGGCCCAGGCGGGCATCCCGCAGGTACATCTCGGGCGCCGCAAAGCCCGGGGTGTACATGGGGCGCACAAACGGAGCTTCCTTGTTGATCGCCTCGCGCGCAGCACCGAAGTCGATCATCACGGCCCGGTCATCGTCGGTGATGAAGAGGTTGGCCGGCTTGATATCGAGGTGCAGCATCCGGTGCTGGTGCACGGCGCGCAGGCCGTGCAGCACCTCGTCGAACAGCGAGCGGATGGTCGATTCGCGCAGCACCTTGCCCTGCCTGCGGGTCCGTGCGGTGATGACAAAGTCCTGCAAGGTGGCCCCCTTGAGGTGGTTCATCACCATGTAGACCGTGTCGTTTTCGCGGAAGAAGTTGAGCACGCTCACCACCGAAGGGTGGGAGATCTGCGCCAGCGCCCGACCTTCCTCGAAGAAGCTTTTCAGGCCCAGGCGGTAGAGCGCGGTGTTTTGCGGCTCCACCTGGGGCACCAGGGCGCCGGGGGCGCGGGTGCTGAGGGCGGCAGGGATGTATTCTTTGATCGCCACCTGCTGACCCGAGGCGTCGACCGCCAGGTAGACGACCCCGAAGCCCCCGGCCGCCAGGCGGCCAAGCACGCGGTATTCCCCGATGAGGGTGTCGGGCGGCAGAGGGGCCGGTTTGGGCCGTGCAGTCGACATTTTGTGCTGGTAAACCTCAAGGTCAGGGCGGAAGCCGGATAATCAGCGAATTCGCAAGCAACCATCGAAAGTCCAATGGCAGTTTACAGCATGACCGGTTACGCCAGCGCCCAGCACGGCAGCAGTGCCGAGGCCGGTGAGGCGTCTTCGCGCAACGTACGGCTGGGGTTGGAAATCCGCTCGGTCAACAGCCGTTTCCTGGACCTCACCTTCCGCCTGCCCGACGAGCTGCGCGCCCAGGAACCCGCGCTGCGCACCCTGCTGACCGCCCGTCTGAAACGCGGCAAGGTCGAAGTGCGCGCCGCCATCGACCAGGATGCCTCCGCCTCCCTGCCCCAGCCTTCGCCCGCGCTGCTGCAGCGCATGGTGTCGCTGCAGGACCAGGTCCAGGCCTGGCTGCCCGACGCCAAGGGCCTGTCCGTGGCCGACGCCCTGCGCCTGTGCGGCCAGGGCCAGAGCAGCGCCGTGGACTGGTCCGAAATTGCCCCTGCGCTGGCCGAACAGGCCGTGGGCGAGCTGATTGCCGCCCGTGAACGCGAAGGCAAGCGCCTGGCCCAGATGCTGCTGGACCGCACCAAGCAGCTGCGCACCCTGGCCGGACAGGCCGGCCCGCTGGTGCCCCAGCTGGTCGAGCAGCAGCGTCAGCGCTTCTTGGAGCGCTGGCAGGAAGCCATGGGCCTGACCGAAGGCCAGGTCACGCCGGAAGCCGCCCAGGACCGCGCCTTGAGCGAAGCCACCGCGTTTGCCATCCGCATCGATGTGGCCGAGGAAATCACCCGCCTGAGCTCCCACCTGGACGAAGTCGACCGCCTGATCAAGAAGGGTGGCGAGATCGGCAAGCGCCTGGACTTCCTGATCCAGGAAATGCACCGCGAAGCCAACACCCTGGGCTCCAAATCCGCCGCGCTGGAGCTGACCCGCATCAGCGTGGACATGAAGGTCCTGATCGAGCAGATGCGCGAGCAGGTCCAGAACATCGAGTGACCACACAACACCACCAGGGCGCGCAAGCGCCCTTTTTGCAAGCCCTCCCCAGGCACCCATAGAGCTATGGAAACTCCCGGAAACCTCTTCGTCGTCGCAGCGCCCAGTGGCGCCGGCAAATCCAGCCTCGTCAAGGCCCTGCGCTCCTTCGATGCGCGGGTCTATCCCTCGGTGTCGCACACCACCCGCGCGCCCCGCGGCCAGGAAAAACACGGTCGCGAGTACTACTTCGCCTCCGATGCCGAATTCGACTCCATGGTCGGCAATGACGCCTTTGTCGAATGGGCCAATGTCCACGGCAAGCGCTACGGCACGTCCAAGAAAGGCATCCAGGACCGCCTGGCCAAGGGCGAGGACGTGCTGCTGGAGATCGACTACCAGGGCGCGCTGCAGGTGCGCACCGCCTTTCCCCAGGCCGTGCTGATCTTCATCCTGCCGCCCAGTTGGGAAGAGCTGCGTTCGCGCCTGGAAAACCGGGGCGAGGACGCCCCCGAAGTCATCGAGCTGCGCATGAAGAATGCCGAAGAGGAGATGGCCCAGGTCGGAAAGTTCGACTTCGTTATAATCAACGAATTGTTCGAGAGTGCGCTTTTTGACCTGAAAGCGATCATCCACTCACAGCGCCTCAAATACGCCTCCCAGCTTCGCCTGCGGTCCGACGTCTTCGAGTCGCTCAATCTTTCCTGAATTGAATTCCTTGGAGAACCCCGATGGCACGCATCACCGTTGAAGACTGCCTGGAGCAGATCCCCAACCGCTTCCAGCTCGTGCTGGCCGCGACCTACCGCGCCCGCATGCTCAGCCAAGGCCACACCCCCAAGGTGGAGTGCCAGAACAAGCCCGGCGTGACCGCTCTGCGTGAAATCGCAGAAGGCAAGGTCGGCCTCGAGATGCTGAAGAAAGTGCCGGGTTGATTTGGCACTGCAGCATTTCCGCTAGACAATAGAAGCACCGTATCCCGGTGCTTTTTTATTTCTATCCGCGGAATACTCCGACCGCGATACATTTGAGACATGAACGCGGCCCTACCTACGTCTGATGCTACTGATCCTGCCATTGCCCGCTCCGCACTCCCGGACGGCGGCAAGCGCACTGCTGCGGAGGTCTCGGCTGCCCATTTCGACCAGTTGCTGAGCCAGCTGCAGTACCTGGACCCGGCCAGCATCGCCCAGGTCACCGAAGCGTGGCGTTATGCCGACATGGCCCACACCGGCCAGTGGCGCAGCAGCGGCGACCCCTACATCACCCACCCGATTGCCGTCACCGGCATCTGCGCCAACTGGAAGCTCGATGCGCCCGCCCTGATGGCCGCGCTGCTGCACGACTCCATGGAGGACTGCGGCATCACCAAGGACGACCTCACCGAGCGCTTTGGCGAAGCGGTGGCGGAACTGGTCGATGGGCTGACCAAGCTGGACAAGCTGCAGTTCAACACCCGCGAAGAGAACCAGGCCGAGTCCTTCCGCAAGATGCTGCTGGCCATGGCGCGCGATGTGCGCGTCATCCTGATCAAGCTGGCCGACCGCACCCACAATATGCGCACCATGGGCGACATGCCCCGCAGCAAGTGGGGCCGCATCTCGTCGGAAACGCTGGAAATCTACGCCCCCATCGCCCACCGGCTGGGGCTGAACCAGACCTACCGCGAACTGCAGGACCTGGCCTTCCGCCACCTGCACCCCTGGCGCTACGACACGCTGGACAAGGCGATTGCCAAGTCCCGTGCCCGCCGCCGCGATCTGGTCCAGCGCGTGCAGGGGGAAATCGACAGCGCCTTTGCCCGCATGGGCATCCACGCCCGGCTGATGGGGCGTGAAAGCACGCTGTATTCGCTCTACCAGAAGATGATCCGCCACAACCTGACGTTTGCGCAGGTCACGGACATCTATGGTTTTCGCATCGTCGTGCCCACGGTCATTGACTGCTACACCGCGCTGGGCGTGCTGCACCAGCTCTACAAGCCGGTGCCCAGCAAGTTCAAGGACCATATCGCGATTGCCAAGAACAATGGCTACCAGTCGCTGCACACCACGCTGGTTGGCCCCTCGGGCGTGAGCGTGGAATTCCAGATCCGCACCGAGCAGATGCACATCGTGGCCGAGGCCGGTGTGGCCGCGCACTGGCTGTACAAGGCCCAGGCCGGCGAGGATGCCCACCTGAACACCAAGTGGCTGCAGTCGCTGCTGGACATCCAGAACGAGAACAGCGATGCCACCGAGTTCTGGGACCATGTCAAGGTGGACCTGTTCCCGGACTCCATCTATGTGTTCACGCCCAAGAGCAAGATCCTGGCCATGCCGCGCGGCGCCACCGTGGTCGACTTTGCCTATGCCATCCACAGCAACATCGGCAACCATGTGACGGCCGCCCTGGTCAACGGCGAATACGTGGCACTGCGCACCGAACTCAAGAGCGGCGACGTGGTGGAAGTCATCACCTCGGACGACGCCACGCCCAACCCGGCCTGGCTGGGCTTTGTCAAGACCGGGCGCGCCCGCTCCAAGATCCGCCACCACCTGAAGAACACGGCCCAGTCCGAATCGGTGGAACTGGGTGAAAAGCTGCTGAACCAGTCACTGCGCCAGGCCGGCATTGCCGCCACCCCCGATGGCTCCGAAGCCAACCAGGCGCTGTGGGACGAGGTGCTGCGCAAGACCGGCAGCCGCAGCCGGGCGGAGCTGATGGCCGACATCGGCATGGGCCGGCGCATCTCCAGCCTGGTGGCCTCGCACATCCTGGCCCAGCTCTCCAACCATGGCCAGCGCCCCGATGCGCTGCTGCTGACCCAGTCACGCTTCACCGCCAAGGACAAGCTCAGCCAGGGCACCGTGGTGCTGGACAGCCCCAACACCTCATCCATACGCTATGCGCCCTGCTGCCGACCGGTGCCCGGCGACCCCATCGTGGGCTACCTGGGCCATGGCGACGGCCTGGTGGTGCACCATGCCGGCTGCGCCAATGCCAAACGCCTGCAGGCCAGGGATGCCGAACGCTTCATCGCCGTGGAATGGGGCGAGGAAAGCCAGCAGCACCTGTTCGAGAGCGGCATCGTCGTCACCATCAAGAACAGCAAGGGTGTGCTGGCCCGGGTGGCGGGCGAGCTGTCGGCGCTGAATGTGGACATCCGCCATGTGGACATGGACGACGAAGCGGCCATGGAGACCACCGACCTGCGCTTCATCATCTCGGTCCACAACCTGGACCAGCTGGACAGCGCACTGCGCAATCTGCGCCGCATCCCCACCGTGGTGCGTGCCGTGCGCATCTTCCCGCAGGAATAAACGACCGACTCCGGCAGCCGCATCCCCCGGGGTGCGGCTTTTTCATGGGCGCGGCATGCACGTGCACCGCCGTGGGTCGTCCCGCGTCCGACAGCGTGCCGGCATGCAGAACTGGTACCCTGGCGCATGACCGTTCGGACCGCTCTGCCCGCCCCTGGCCTGCCCCTCCTGTCCTGGCACCGCTGGACCTGTGCCCTGCTGCTGTGCCTGGGCAGTCTGTGGCTCGCAGGCTGCGCCCAGCTGCCCCAGCAGGTGCAGCGCACCCCCTCCAGCGCGCTGGCACAGCCGGAAGTCACCCCCCTGGGCCAGCTGCTGGCCCGGCAGCGCCAGCAGGCCGGCACGCCCTACCATTCGGCCTTTGTGCTGCTGGGCGGGGCCGAAGCGGCCTACACCAGCCGCCTGGCCCTGGTGCAGGCGGCGCAGAAGACGCTGGATATCCAGTACTACGCCATCCATGCCGATGCCAGCACCGCCCGGCTGCTGGAGGAAGTGGCCCGTGCCGCCGCCCGCGGTGTGCGGGTGCGCATGCTGCTGGACGACTTCCACAGCGCCGGCAAGGACGCCCAGGTCATGCGCATGGCCTTTGTCCCCGGCGTGGAAATGCGCATGTTCAACCCGGTGATGGGCGCGCGCAGCTCGCCGCCACTGCGCGCCCTGAGCACGCTGACCGATTTCAGCCGCGCCCAGCAGCGCATGCACAACAAGCTGTTCCTGGCGGACAACATGGTGGGCATTGCCGGCGGACGCAACCTGGGCGACGCCTATTTCGACGGCCTGGACAGCGACAACTTCATCGACCTGGACATCATGGCCGGCGGCGCCGTGGTGCGCCTGCTCTCGCGCAGCTTTGACACCTACTGGAACGACCCCCGTGCCTACCCGGTGGAATCGCTGCTGAGCCTGACCGAACTGGATGCCATGCTCAGCCCCGCGCAGCACGCCCGGCTGCAGCACCGCGCCAGCCCGCCCAGTCCGGCCGATGAAGCCCAGGCCTTCACCCAGCAGCAGCTCCTGCTGCTACCGCCCATGGACCTGGCCACCATGGCCTGGATCTGGGCCCCCGGCGTGGTGCTGGCCGACCGTCCCACCAAGGTGGCCCTGCCCGACGACAGTGCGCCGTCCCCGGACGAAGACAGCCCCGCACCGCCGGAGGACGAGGACGACAGCTCCCTGCTGGCCGGCCTGCCTTCGGCCGCCAGCGGCACACGCCCCGCCCTCCCCCGTGCGCCCACCGCCAACCAGAAGGCCCTGGGCCGGGTGCTGGCCCCGGTCGATGCCCAGGACAGCGTGGTCGATGGTCTGCTGGCCCTGGTGGACAGGGCGCGCAGCCAGTTGCTGATCGTCTCGCCCTATTTCGTGCCCGGCGCGGACATGAAGGCCGCTTTCCGCCGTGCCGTGCAGCGCGGCGTGCAGGTGCGCATCCTGACCAATTCGCTGGCCTCCAACGATGCCCCGCTGGCCCATGCCGGCTATGCGCGCCACCGCCAGGAGCTGCTGGACATGGGTGTGCAGCTGTATGAGCTGCGCAGCGTCCAGCCCGGCAGCCGCAGCACGCTGCGCAGCTCGGCCGGGCAGATCAGCGGCTCCAGCGGCCAGTCGCGCGCCATGCTCCACACCAAGCTGATGGTGATGGACGGGCAGTTGACCGTGGTGGGATCGATGAACCTGGATATGCGCTCCCAGCTGCAGAACACCGAAATCGCGCTGCTGGTGGCCTCCCGCAAGCTGTCGGCCGAGGCCGCGCACAACATCGAGGAAAGCCTGGACGAATCGGCTTGGCATGTCACCCTGGAGGGCGGCAAACGCCTGCTGTGGCGTGCACCCAGCGGCAGCGACTGGGGCGACCAGACCAGCGAACCCGATGCCAGTCTGCCGCTGCGCATGCTGATCCGCCTGATTGGCCCGCTGGCCCCCGACCACCTGCTGTAAGCCCCGCCGCCACGGGCGGCAGTGGAACAGGTGGAGCAGATCGGAACAGGCACCGCTGCGTGCGCCCCGCTCCTCTCTTACCGGTCGATGACGTGCGGCAGGCTGGCCGGGTCGCTGAGGGCCCAGTCCACCCCGTGGCGCGCATGCTGGGCACGGATCCAGTCGCCCACCACCTGCTGGTTGGTCATCACGCGCACGGTCTGAAAGGCCTCTTCGGCCTCGGGGTAGCGGCGGCGCATCAGGTTCAGCCACTGTTTCAGGCGCCCGGCACGCTGGCCGGGGTTCAGGTCACGGCACACCAGGTCCCAGAAACGCTGCAGGCGCGGCAGCATCTGCGCCCAGGACACGAAGGGCGGCTGTGCGGAAGGTACGACATCGGCCTGGGGCACGCCGCCGGCCACGGCCGCGCGCAGCGCCCAGGCCAGCCCGGGGTCGGCCACGCTGCCGCGCCCCAGCATCAGATCGCTGCAGCCCGATTGTTCGCGGCAGCGCAGCGCATCCTGCACGGTCCAGATCTCGCCGTTGGCAATCACCGGCACCTGCACTGCCTGCTGGATCTGCGGAATCAGCTCCCAGTAGGCCGGCGGGCGGTAGCCATCCAGCTTGGTGCGGGCATGGACCACGATCTCGCAGGCCCCGCTCTCCGCCATGGCCTGGGCACATTCGCGCATCAGCCCCCGGTCATGGAAGCCCAGGCGCATCTTGGCCGACACCGGCAGCGCCGCCGGCACGGCATGGCGCACCGCGGTCACCAGCCGGGCAATCGCTTCCGGGTCCTGCAGCATCGAAGCCCCGCCCCCATGGCGGTTCACGGTCTTGGCCGGGCAGCCGAAATTCAGGTCGATGCCCTCGGGGTTCAGGCGGCACAGATTGGCCGCGTTCTCGGCCATGCTGACCGGGTCCGAACCCAGCAGCTGCGCCCGCACCGGCACGCCCGCCAGCGTGCGGCTGCCGTTGAGCAGCTCGGGCATATAGCCCAGAAACACCCGGTCGGGCAGCAGCGAGCCACTGACGCGGATGAATTCCGACACACAGCGGTCCACGCCGCCCACCTGGGTCAGCACATCGCGCAGCACAAAGTCCAGCAGCCCTTCCATCGGGGCCAGCAACAGTTTCATGGGGTCATCCAGGCGGGTCTGGGCCTGGTCACATATTCAAGTCAAATCGGCAGATGGCGCCCCGCACCGGAGCGCAGGCGGCGGTGCTCTCTGGTGAAGCAACGCCGCCCGGAGACCACTATTGTCCCCAACCTCCCTGCTGGCTGCAGGGGTCATGGCTTTGTCATGCGGCGGTGCTGCAATCGGGCCATGTCCCACAGCCCTCCTTGTCTGGTGCTGCGCACCCCGCTGGCCGCCCAGGCACTGGCCGGCCGGGCTGCGTTCACGCTGCGCCAGCGATCGGTACTGCTGATGGCCGAAGGCACACCCCGCCCGGTGCTGGAAGCCCTGTTCCACGGCCAGGGCGCGGCCCTGGTGCAGGAACTGCTGGCCGCCGGTTATCTGACCGAGACCCCACCCGCACCCGAAGGCCCGGCGCTGAGTGCCCCGGTGCGTCTGGCCCGTTTGCGCGCCCAGTTGCTGGAGCTGTGCGAGCGCCTGCTGCACGAGCAGGAATGCGATCTGGCGCCGCAGCTACGCCAGCTGCTGCTGCAGGCCCCCGACCTGCCCAGCCTGCGCCTGGCCTGCGCGCGCTGGATGCAGACCCTGGTGCGCCAGGGGGGCGCACGCCGCATCCACTGCCTGCGCACCCAGCTGGCGGTGCTGCTGGCACCGCCGCCGATGGCTGAAGGCATGGAGGGGATGGAAAGTGCGGACGAAGCCGCTGCCGGCCCGGGTCTGCCGCCGTCACTGCAGCTTGCGTAGTGACCAGGGCCCTACTGGGCACCGGCATCGGCTCTGGACGCGCTGGAGCACGGCTCCTGCAGCCGCCCGGCTGCAAAGGGACGGGGACCGACGGGTACGCCGCCGTGCATCCGCACGGGCGGCGCTACGCCCTTACTGGGCCACCAGGCGCCACAGCGAGGTGACTTCCTGCGCCCGGGCGCTGTGCAGCGCATCGTGGGCATCCTGGACCTTGCCATGGTGGGGGCGGGTGTCCAGCTTGCCGGCGACGGCAAGACCGGCCTCGGCAATCCAGGTTTCGAGCTGTGCACGGCTGCGCAGGCCCAGATGCTCGGCCAGATCGGAGAGGATCAGCCAGCCTTCACCCTGCGGCGCCAGATGGGCGCGCAGCCCTTGCAGAAAACCGCGCAGCATGCGGCTGTCGGGGTCGTAGACCGACTGCTCCAGCGTGGTCGTGGCCTTGCCCGGCAGCCAGGGCGGGTTGCAGACGATCAGGCCGGCCTTCCCTTCGGGGAACAGGTCGCAGGTCTGCAGATCCACCTGGTCGCTCAGCCCCATGCGGCGGAAGTTGTCCTTGGCGCAGGAGATGGCACGAGGCGACAGGTCGGTGGCCACCACGCGCTGCACGCCACGCTGCAACAGCAGCGCCGACAGCACACCGGTTCCCACGCCAATGTCGAAAGCCAGGGCTTCGCCGGCTTCCGGCAGCGGGGCTTCGGCCACCAGATCCAGGTACTCGCCCCGCACCGGAGAGAACACACCGTAGTGCGCATGCACACGGACATCGTCCCCCAGCAAAGGCATGGGCACGCCTTTCTTGCGCCACTCGTGCGCGGCGACCACCCCCAGCAATTCCCGCAAGGCCACCACACGCGGGCCCTTGAGGACGGCAGCCGCCCCCCAGGCTTCGTTGAAGGCCAGCCGCCAATCGGGCGCACGGCGCAGCGAGATGACGTAGTCGGGCTGCACCACCACCAGCAGGCTGTTCAGCACGCGTGCGCGCTGGGCCTGGGACTGGCGGTACAGGTGAAAGGCATGGGGAAAGGTGGGCGCATCGGCCTGGGCTCCGGCCTGGCGCCGCTGGTGCCGGGCCTTGGCAGACTCGGCACGCACCGGCTTGTCCAGACGGCGCTTGAGCGCGTCCAGCAGGTGACGGGCATTCTGGAAGTCGCCCTGCCACAGCAGGGAAGTGCCTTCACAGGCCAGGCGATAGGCGGTGTCCGCGGGCAGACTGTCGTCCACCACCTGCAGCCGGCGCGGTGCCGGGGCACCGCTTTCGCTGTGCCATGCTGCCTGGAAATCCTTGCCCTGGTGTTGCCATTGCAGCATGGGGTGCACTTTCTGGGCTGAACAGCCCGCAAACGAAGATTTAGCTCAAGGCGCGCTTGAGGCGCACTTCCTCGATCTTGACACCACCGACGACCGCGGTCTTGGCCGTGGTCATCTCGCGCTTGAAGCCGGCGGACTCGTGAAAGCGCAGAGCGCGTTCATTGCGCAGCGGCACCCAGCAGGTGACGTTGGTGCAGCCTTCTTCGACCAGACCGTCACGGGCGGCATCCCACAGGGCCACGCCCACGCCTTGGTCCCAATGGGTCGGGGCCGCGTAGATGGCCCAGATCTCACCGGTGGTCTGGCGCGACTTCTCGTCACGGGAACGGTCAAAACCGACAAAGCCCACGATCTTGTCGCCATCAATGGCAACCTGCACCTGGGGCTCACAATATTCAATGGCCTCGCGCCAATAGGCCTGGCGCTTCTCTACCGACGACATGGCCTTCAATTGGTCGTCTGGCACGATACCTCGGTAAACCTCCTGGGCGGACGAAGTGTGAATCTGTGCGATGGCCTTCGCATCGCGAAGCGTAGCGGGACGGACCTGGTAACTGGACATGGAAAACGAAACGAAAACAGCAGTTGAAAAACGAAAGGTCGCAATTGTCTGTGAAACGCTCGGCAGACGCACGCCCTAATGCTGTAGCCATTTGCACCAGTACGGCTGTAGGGCCCTTCTTGCCGTGGTATAGCGGATGTGATAGCGCCTGCTTCAGCCCCACAGCCCGCTGGCCTGCCATGGGCCTTGCAGCCGCGGAATCACGGTGCGCGCCCCGGAAGACAGCCGCCGCCCCCACCCTGGGCCGTGCGCTGGCGCCGCGAATCGGCGCGGCGGAACGCCCGCCACACTGCGGCGGGCGCTGCGTGCTTCAGACCCAGCGGCGCAGCAGGGCCATGATCTTGTCGAAGCGGGCGCCATAGGGCGGATACAGCCACTGTACGGCCGACCAGCGCCCCTGCAGACACACCGCCTTCTGGTGCGAAAAGCGCAGGAACCCCTGCTCGCCATGGTAGGCGCCCCAGCCGCTGTCTCCCACGCCGCCAAAAGGCAGATTGTCATGGGCCACATGCAGCAGGGTGTCATTCACCGTGACACCGCCGCTCACGGTGCGGCGCAGCACGGTGTCGCGCGCCTTCTCGTCCTTGCCAAACCAGTACAGCGCCAGCGGGCGCGGCCCGGCATTGATGGCGGCAATGGCATCGTCCAGCCGGTCATAGGGCACCACCGGCAGGATGGGACCGAAGATCTCCTCCTGCATCAGCGTCATCGTGGGCTGCACATTCCACACCAGGGTGGGCAGCATCTGGCGCTGCGCGGCATCCCCCCAGCCGGGGGCCGCCGCCTGCTGGCCCTGGGCAGGGTCGATCACCTGCACCTGGGCTCCCAGGCTCTGGGCCTGCTGCAGCAGATTGCGCAGCCGCACTAGGTGGCGCTGGTGGATGATGGAGGCGTAATCCGGATTGCCAACGATGCGCGGGAACAGCTGCGCCACCGCCTGGCGGTAGGCCTGCTCGAAAGCGGCCTCCTGGCCCCGGGGCAGCAGCACGTAGTCGGGCGCAATACAGGTCTGGCCGGCATTGAGCAGCTTGCCATGGGCCACGCGCAGCGCCGCCTGCGCCATGTCGCAGTCGGACGCCAGGATGCAGGGCGATTTGCCCCCCAGCTCCAGGGTCGTCGGCGTCAGGTGCACGGCCGCCGCCTGGGCCACGCGCCGGCCCACGGCCGTGGAACCGGTGAACATCAGATGGTCGAAATGCAGGCCGGCAAACTGGCTGGACAGATAGCTGTCGCCCTGGACCACGCAGAACTCGTCCGGAGCAAAGTACTGCTCGACCGCCGCCGCCAGCTGGGCCGCCGTGTGCGGCGCCAGTTCGCTGGGTTTGAGCATCACGCGGTTGCCCGCCGCCAGCGCGGTGATGGCCGGGCCGAGCGACAGCTGCAGCGGGTAGTTCCAGGGGGCAATGATGCCCACCACCCCCAGCGGCTGGCGCTCGATGCGCGCGCGCGCCGGCAGCAGATGCAGCGGTGTCCAGACGTGGCGGGGGCGCATCCAGCGCTCCAGCCTGCGCAGTGCCTGCTTGAGCTGGGAGCGCAGCACCAGCAGGTCGGCAAACTCGGTCAGCTGCGGCGAACGGATACCGAAGTCGGCCTGTACGGCAGCGGTGAGCACGGGGCCGTGCTCGTCCAGCATGCGCTGCACGCGCAGCAAGCGCTCTTTGCGCAACATGGCCGGCACTTCCAGGTGCTGGCGGCTGGCCAGGTATTGCAGGTCGAAAGCCTGCTGCAGGGGAGAAACTGGGTTCATGCGCGGGCGTGCATCCTGTGAAACCACCGCGTGCCGGTGGGAGTCCCTGTCGCGGCCAGCCATGCTGGCCCTCTCTGTCGCCAAAGCCCACCGGCGCCATGGCACCGGGGGAAGCTACAGGATATCAGCGCACTTCGCGCGGCTGCACGTCGGTGATGTCGCGTGCCGCACTGGCCAGCACGCCGCTGCGCTTGCTGTCGGCAGCGTGGGTGCTGTCCGCGGCGTCATGGGCCGCACCGCCGGCCGCACCGGCCATGGTGCTGGCCCAGCCGCTGCTGCGGTACATGCCCCAGGAGGCGCCGGGGCGCATCGTGGGCATGACCCAGGGCATCACCGGGCGGCCGGTGAGCCGCGCCCACAGCGCACGGGCGCCCCAGACCAGGGCCAGCAGGCTGGCGACCGCAAGCAGACACAGAAAGAACACCGCACCTGCCGCAAGGAGGAAGATGCGGACCGCCCAGCGGGCTGCCGTGTGTGCGAAATCGTTCAAAACATCACCTTTCATGTGTGCCGGCGGGCTTCAGCTCAGCTGCCCATGGGGACAGCTTGCGTGAACTGGAACACGCCGGGCGCCTGCACCGGATCCACCGCCACCTCGATGACGCTCTTGGGCGGGAACTTGCCTTCGAGCAGCAGCCTGGACAGCGGATTTTCGATGCGTTGCTGGATGGCCCGCTTGAGCGGACGGGCACCGAAGACCGGGTCAAACCCCACTTTAGCCAGTTCCGCCAAAGCCTGCTCCGAGACCTGCATTTGCAGTTCCATCTTCTCCAGACGGCCTTCGAGCAGGCGCAGCTGGATCCGGGCAATGGCTTCGATGTTCTTGGCATCCAGTCCGTGGAAGACCACGGTTTCGTCGATGCGGTTCAAGAATTCGGGTCGGAAATTGGTTTTAAGTTCCCCCCACACCGCTTCCTTGATGTCCTCGGCATCCTGGCCGACCATGCTCTGGATCAGCAGCGAGCCGATGTTGCTGGTCATCACGATCACTGTGTTCTTGAAGTCCACCGTGCGGCCCTGGCCGTCCGTGAGGCGGCCATCGTCCAGCACCTGCAGCAGCACGTTGAACACGTCGGGGTGGGCTTTTTCCACCTCATCGAGCAGCACCACGCTATAGGGTTTGCGGCGCACGGCTTCCGTCAGGTAGCCGCCCTCCTCATAGCCCACATAGCCGGGGGGCGCGCCAATCAGGCGTGCCACGCTGTGCTTTTCCATGAATTCGCTCATGTCGATGCGAATCAGGTGCTCCTGGCTGTCGAACAGGAAACCGGCCAGCGCCTTGCACAGCTCGGTCTTGCCGACGCCGGTGGGGCCCAGGAACAGGAAGCTGCCCAGCGGCCGGTTCGGGTCCGACAGGCCCGAGCGGGAGCGGCGAATGGCATTGGACACGGCCGAGATCGCCTCGTCCTGGCCCACCACACGCTCGTGCAGCTTGGCCTCCATGTGCAACAGTTTGTCTTTCTCGCCCTGCATCATCTTGGCCACCGGGATGCCGGTGGCGCGGCTGACGACTTCGGCGATCTCTTCCGCACCGACCTGGGTGCGCAGCAGACGGTGCTTGGGCGCAGCGCCCGCGCCGCCATCGGCCTCGCTGGCCTGAACTTCCTTGAGCTTCTTTTCCAGCTCGGGGAGCTTGCCGTATTGCAGCTCGGCCACCTTGTTGAAGTCGCCCTTGCGCTTGAGCTCGTCGATCTGGATGCGGATCTGGTCCACTTCCTTGCGCAGCTGCTCGGAGCCCTGGGCGCTGGCCTTTTCGCTCTTCCAGACTTCTTCCAGATCGGCGTACTCGCGCTCCAGGCTCTCGAGCTCTTCCTCGATCAAGGCCAGGCGCTTTTGCGACGCCTCGTCCTTTTCCTTCTTCATGGCCTCGCGCTCGATCTTGAGCTGGATCATGCGGCGCTCGAGCTTGTCCATCTCCTCGGGCTTGGAGTCGATTTCGATCTTGATCTTGGCCGCGGCCTCGTCGATCAGGTCGATGGCCTTGTCGGGCAGGAAACGGTCGGTGATGTAGCGGTTGCTCAGTTCGGCGGCCGCCACGATCGCAGGGTCGGTGATGTCCACGCCGTGGTGGGCCTCATAGCGCACCTGCAGACCGCGCAGGATGGCGATGGTGTCTTCCACCGAGGGCTCTTCCACCAGCACCTTCTGGAAACGGCGCTCCAGCGCGGCATCCTTTTCGATGTACTTGCGGTATTCGTCCAGCGTGGTGGCGCCGATGCAGTGCAGCTCGCCCCGCGCCAGTGCGGGCTTGAGCATGTTGCCGGCGTCCATGGCGCCTTCGGCCTTGCCGGCCCCCACCATGGTGTGGATTTCGTCGATGAACAGAATGATGCGCCCTTCTTCCTTGGCCACTTCATTCAGCACGGATTTCAGGCGCTCTTCGAACTCGCCGCGGTACTTGGCACCGGCCAGCAGGCCGGCCATGTCCAGCACCAGCACGCGCTTTTCTTTCAGCGTCTCGGGCACTTCACCTTCGACGATGCGCTGGGCCAGACCTTCCACGATGGCGGTCTTGCCCACGCCGGGCTCGCCGATCAGCACCGGGTTGTTCTTGCTGCGGCGCTGCAGCACCTGGATGGCACGGCGGATTTCATCGTCACGGCCGATCACCGGATCCAGCTTGCCCAGGCGGGCACGCTCGGTCAGGTCCAGGGTGTATTTCTTCAGCGCTTCCCGCTGGCCTTCGGCTTCGGGACTGTCCACCTTCTGTCCGCCGCGCACGGCCTCGATGGCGGTTTCCATGCTCCGGCGGGACAGGCCGCTTTCCTTGGCCAGCCGGGCGGCCTGCACATCGCTGTCGGCCAGCGCCAGCAGGAACAGTTCGCTGGCGATGAACTGGTCGCCGCGCTTGATGGATTCCTTCTCCGTGGCCTGCAGCAGCTTGATCAGGTCGGAATTGGGTTGCACTTCCGCACCGCTGTCGCCGGTGGGCAGCGCCTTGATGGCGTTTTCCACGGCCGTCTGCATGGCGCCGACTTTGGCGCCGGCACGCTCGAGCAGCGCCTTGGGGCCGTCCTGCTGGCGCAGCATGGCTGCCAACAGATGCAGGGGATCGATACGGTTGTGGTCGTTGCCGAGTGCCAGGGTTTGGGCATCGGCCAGGGCTTCTTGGAATTTGGTGGTGAGCTTGTCGATACGCATGGTTGCAAAGCTTTCTCAACAGCAAAGTATTAGGACTGCATTCCACGTGGGGACATTTCAGCCGCCTTCAAGGCGCCTGTCCCGCTCGGCCCGGCGAACGCCTGACCTGGATCAAGCCCGCCGCACCTGGGTCCACCCCCACCGGACTGCACTGTGCCGGGCCTGTGCGCCATTGTCTGTCAGCCAAAAGAGCGGTCTGCCGGCGCGCCACGCGGTCCAACCCATCTTAAGGGCGGGACCACGCCCCGCCCACTGCTCCCGATGCAGGAACTGCCTGCCTGCATGCACCCTGGGTTTGACGCATTGTCATGCGCCACCACCGGGCAGCATGGGCGGCAACAGCTATCGACCTCGGAGCATGGCCCGCATCCTGCCGGCAGACAGCTGGCGCGGGTGCGGCCGTCAGGTCCAGCGGGCCAGGGCCTGTTCGTCGCTGACCCGCGCATCCACCCAGCGGGCGCCTTCGGCCGTCTGCTCTTTCTTCCAGAACGGCGCTTCGGACTTGAGGTAGTCCATGATGAACTCGCAGGCCTGGAAAGCCATGCCCCGGTGGGCCGAGGTGACGGCCACCAGCACGATCTGGTCCATGGGCGCGAGCGGACCGACGCGGTGGATGACCTTGGCCGCATGGATACCGAAGCGCGCCACCGCACGGTCGATGATGGCTTCGATGCTTTTTTCGGTCATGCCCGGGTAGTGCTCCAGCTCCATGGCCGAGACGGCATCGCCGGCATTGCGGTCGCGCACCGTCCCCACAAAGCTGCACACCGCACCCACGCCAGCGTCGCCCGCCCGCAGGGCGGCGACTTCGGCGCCCAGGTCGAAGTCCTGGGTCTGGATGACCACGCGCGCAGCAGGCGGGTGCGCGGTCAGGGGGGCGGTGCGGGCAGAGGACATGGCTCCGATTGTCGCAGCAGCCCCGGCCGCAATTCCACCCCGGCTGCATGCCCCACCGGCACGCGGTAGCATTGCCGCCCCGGGGCGCTGCTCCGTTGCCCTCCTTGAGTCGACCCGTATGGCCACCGAAACCATCCACACGCTGGAGTACATGCTCTACCCCTCGCCGCGCAATGAGCACCGCATCATCTTTGAGCACCAGAGCTTTGTGCCGCACATGTACACGCTGATCCACCTGCCCGACTACGGCTTCCGCGGCAAGGCCACGCTGTTTTCGGCCCAGCGCAAGAGCGACGGCAAGCAGGGCCAGTTGGTGACCTGCGAGCTGGCCGAGGATCTGGTGCGCTTTGAGCGCCTGTTCGAACCCGATTGAGCCCCGGATTCCGATTGCCATGGACGACACCAGCCAAATCCAGCCCCCCGACAGCTTTGCCGCGCTGTTCCGCAGCCGCGCCGGCGTGCTCAAGACGCCCATCGCCGAAGTGGTGGCCCGCTATGAGCTGTGCGAAGACCTGGCCTGCCACCTAGTGGAACAGGCGCAGACGCTGTACTACAGCGGCAATTCCAGCGAAGAAGGCGTGCTGCTGGGCTTTCACGCGGGCCTGAGCGACGAAGGCTCGGTGGTCAGCCCAGCCGAGGCCGGCTGGGTGGTCCAGCGCCTGGCCGAGCTGCTGGAGTGGCGTGCACCGCAGCTGCCGCCCCCGGTGGCCGCCGCCTGAGCGATCCGGCACGGGCTGCTGCCCAGAGGGCGGCCCAAGGCAGCCCTGGCATGGTTCACCCCATCCCCGCGGAGGCTCGCAGACGCTGCCACGCCAGCCCCCGCCAGACCGGCGTGCCATAGGCGGCCACCAGATCGTGCCCGGCTGCAGCCCATCCGGGATCGGCCGGATTCACGCCCAGCGCCTCGATGAAAGGCGCCTGCACAATGAAGCACTGGCGCCGGTAAGGCAGCAAAAAGCCTTCGCCCTGCTGCTGCAGCACGGTCTGTGCCTGCACATAGCTGCTGAACCACAGGTTCAGCAGCATCCCGGTACGCGGCGCATGCCAGAAGCTGCCCATGTCATCCCCGGGCAAAGCCAGGCCGGACAGCACGCGGCGCGCGTGCTCCCAGTCGGTAAAGCCCTGCCCGCGGGCCACCTCATGCAAGGCATCGCGCAAGCGCTCCGCACCGGCCAGCCCTTCGCGGCGCGCCCGGTTCAGCCGCACACGGGCACGCACCTTGAGTTCGTCCACCAGGGCCTGCTCCGCCAGCGTGTGCGGCGCCGTGTCCCGCATCGTCATCGCGCCCCCCGCACCGCAAGGGCCAGCTGCTCCAGCAGCGGCAGGCAGACAGCGACACGGTCGGCCTCGACGCTCGGAGCCTGCAAGGCGCGGGCATAGGCAGCTTCCACCGTCTGCCGCGCCTCCACCAGCAACTGGCGGCCCGCCGGGCGCAGCCGCACCCGTCCGTCCACACGCTCGAGCAGACCGGTCTTCTCCATGGGCAGCACCTGGCGCAGAGTGGGCACCGCGGGTTGCAGCAGTGCACGGGCCAAGGCCGGCAGGGCCAGGCCCTGAGTGGCCTCCAGGGCCTGCAGCAGGTGGTAGTCCCCCAGGCTCAGCCCATGCCAGTCGCCCAGGCGTTCGTCCAGACGCTGTTGCAGTACGGCATGGGCACGGTGCAAGGCGGCACCAAAGTACAGTGCGGTCGCGCTCATGGCTGGCCTCCAGGGGCGCACGCAGCGGCCTGCAGCTCGGGCTGCAGTTCTGCCCGCCACAGCGCCAGCAAGGCCTGCAGTTCGGCCTCGTAATCAAAATCCGGATCGACGCGCTCTTTCACACGGTCCAGCACCGCAAAGGAAAAGGCCTCTGCCCCGTGGCGGGCCCAGGCCTGGGCCAGTGCGGCATCGCGCGCGGTGCCGTGGGCCAGTTCAAACCGCAGGCGATTGAGCGTGCCATCCACATTGCGGCTGGCGCCCAGGCGCAGCAGCCCTGCGGCTTCGCAGCGCACGGCATAAATGCCCAACGGGGGGGAAATTTGCTTGTAGTCCTGCACCCGCGCGCGCCGCGCCTGGGAGGAAAGCAGAAGAGAAACTGTCATGACAGGGCTCCAGGTTGCATGCACAGCCCCCCGCGCTGGGCCCGTACGGCAACCATGTCTGTCAGAACATGCAATGCGTCAAAACAGGGGTGAGAGCCTCTTGTGCGGGCAGGCGCCCCCTTGGCACCTGGAACGCAGATTGTAGAGCCCCACCGCGAAAGCTGCAGCAGCAGGCGCCGGCTCCCGCGCGCCCTCCCCGCGTGCCTTACTTCGCGCTGGATTCCGCCGCCGCCCAGTCGGCATAGCGGTTCAGAATGCGCTGCACCTGCCCATGGGTCCAGGGGCCGCCCTTGGCGGCGGCAATGCCGCGCTCGTTCAGCACCTCGGCCATCTTGCGGTGGGTCAGGCCCTGGGCCACCAGATCGGCAAACAGGGCCGCATGCTGGCGGGCAAAGGCATCGGCCGCGCTTTTGCGCTTTTCCACGGTGGCGCGGATGTTGTCGGCACCGGCCTTGCCCAGCTGCACGCCGCGTGCCTTGGCTTCGCTCAGGGCCAGCCGCGTGCGGGCACTGATGGCAGCGTCCACGTCCTTGGGGGTCTCGCTCATGTGCAAGCTCTCAACCGCCGGTCACCGGCGGGAAGAAAGCCACTTCATCGCCGGCTTTCAGTGGCGCATCGGCGCCGCACATGTCTTGGTTCAAGGCCATGCGCACGGCTTTGCCGTGGGCCAGGGCCTGGGCAGCGGCAGGGCTGCGGGCCACCAGTTCGTCGCGCAGCGCGCCCACGGTGGCGGCAGCGGTGTCCAGCGCTTCGCTGCCGCTGCCCATGGCTTCGCGGATGGACGCAAAGTAGCGCACGGTGATATTCATGGAATTGTCCTCAGAACCATTCCGAGAACGGAATGAAGCGCACGCGGTCACCGCGTGCAATCGGGGTCTGCGGCGGGTTGTCCACCACGCCATCGCCCCAGACGGCGCTGGTCAGCACGCCCGAGCTCTGGTTGCGGAAGATCTCCAGCCCGCCCTGGCCGTCGTGGCGCACGCGCAGGAATTCGCGGCGCTTGTCGGCCTTGGGCAGATCGAAATGGGCCACGGCCTCCACCGCACGCGGCGCCACCTCCTGCATGCCCTGCAGGCGCAGCACAAACGGTCGCACCAGCACCAGAAAGGTCATGAAGCTGGAGACCGGGTTGCCCGGCAGGCCCATGAAGTGGGCGCACCCGCCATCGGCCCGGCCGACCTTGCCATAGGCAAACGGCTTGCCGGGCTTCATGGCGATTTTCCACAGGCCCAGCTCGCCCAGTTGCTCCACGGCGGGCTTCACATGGTCTTCCTCGCCCACGGAGACACCGGCACTGGTCAGGATCAGGTCGCAGTCCTGGGCCGCGGTGTGCAGGGCCTGCACGGTCTGTGCACGGTCATCCGGCAGGATGCCGCCGTCCACCACCTCGCAACCCAGGCGCTGCAGCAGCGCGCGCAGAAAGTAGCGGTTGCTGTTGTAGATGCTGCCGGGCGGCATGTCCTGCGGCGCCACGCTGCCGGGCAGCACCAGTTCGTCGCCGGTGGAAAACAGGGCCACGCGCGGCCTGCGGGCCACGGGCAGCTGCGCCAGACCGATGCTGGCGGCCAAGCCCAGGGCCGGAGGCGTCAGCCGCGTGCCGGCGGCCAGGATGGTGCCGCCCAGGTCAATGTCTTCGCCCGCACGGCGGATGTGCTGGCCCGGCCTGGGGACAGCCTGGATGCGCACGCTGACACTGCCATCGGCGTTCTCCAGGGCTTCGCAGTCTTCCTGCATCAGCACGCAGTCCGCACCCGGTGGCACGGGGGCCCCGGTGAAGATGCGCGCGGCCGTGCCGGACAGCAGATCGGTGCCCACGTGGCCGGCGGGAATGCGCTGGCTCACCGGCAGCACCGTGCCGGGCGTGGGCACATCGGCCAGGCGCACTGCGTAGCCGTCCATGGCCGAATTGTCCTGCGGCGGCACCTGCAGGGCGGATACGCAATCCGACCACAGCACCCGGCCGTCGGCACTGAACAGATCGACCGATTCCGGGCCGTCCAGGCGCTGGGCCTGGGCCAGCACCGCAGCCAGTGCGTCGTCAAGGGAGGTCAAAGTCGGGGACTGCATGCAGTGCTTCCTTGGGCCGCAGCCCGGTATTCCAAACGGCTGGCATGCGCCAGCATCCAGTCCACGATGGCCGTGGGCTGGTTCAGGTCCAGCAGCGCCACGCTGGCCGGTGGTTGCTGGGGCAAGGCGGCCGGGTCATCGGTGGCCAGCGCCAGCACCTGCGGATCCTGCGGAAAGCGCAGCGCACGCGGTTTGCTGCCGGGCTCCGGCTGGCGCCACAGCTCGATCTTGGGCAGGTCGCCCTGCTTGAAGCCCTCCACCAGCACCCAGTCCACGCGCGGGTCCAGCTCGGCCAGCATGGCGTGCACATCCAGGTCCCGCGTCTCGCCGAATTCGCGCACCAGGGCCAGGCGCCGGTCACAGACCAGCAGCACCTCCTGGGCACCGGCCTGGCGGTGGCGCCAGCTGTCCTTGCCGGGGACGTCGATGTCCACATCATGGTGGGCATGCTTGACGCTGGACACCGTCTGCCCGCGCGCGCGCAGTTCGGCAATGATGCGTTCCAGCAGCGTGGTCTTGCCGGCGCCGGAGTAGGCGACAAAGCCAATGGCCTTCATGGTGGTGAGTATCGGTTTTGATAGCTACCTGCGCAATATGGGCTTGCGCTGGATCGCATCCTGAATCCAAAAGAAAAAAGCACCTGCAGCCAGGCTCCAGGTGCTTTTCAAGCTTAACGCTGCGCGGTGTTACTTGCAGTGTTCAGTGATAAAAGCCTTGACCTGGTCCACATCGGCAGCCATCACCACCACGCGCTTGGGCAGGTCTTCGATGCCGTCGAACTTGGCAGGACGGTCGGGCAGGCGGCCCAGCGCTTCTTCGATGGTCTCCGCAAACTTGATGGGCAAGGCGGTTTCCAGCACGATCATGGGCTCGGCCCCCAGGTGCTCGCGTGCCACCTTCACGCCGTCGGCGGTGTGGGTGTCGATCATCTGGCCAAAGCGCTCGAAGGTGTCCTTGATGGTGGCCAGGCGGTCGGCATGGGTGCTCTTGCCGCTCTCGAAACCATACTTGGCCTTGGCGCCCTGGAAGGCCGCATCCGCGCTCAGGTCGAACTTGCCGGCCTGGGCCACGCCTTCGGCGAACAGCTGCTTGGTGCGTGCGCCATCGCGACCGACCAGGTCGAACACAAAGCGCTCGAAGTTGCTGGCCTTGGAGATGTCCATCGAGGGGCTGGAGGTTTCGTAGGTGTTGGCCGCGCCACGCACCTGGTAGACGCCGGTGCGGAAGAACTCGTCCAGCACATCGTTCTCGTTCGTGGCCACCACCAGCTTGGCAATCGGCAGACCCATCTGGCGTGCCACATGGCCGGCGCAGATGTTGCCGAAGTTGCCGCTGGGCACGGTGAAGCTCACCTGCTCGCTGTTGCTGCGCGTGGCCTGCAGATAGCCCGCAAAGTAGTACACCACCTGGGCCAGCAGACGGGCCCAGTTGATGGAGTTGACGGTGCCGATCTTGTACTTGGCCTTGAAGGCGTGGTCGTTGGAGACCGCCTTGACGATGTCCTGGCAGTCGTCGAACACGCCTTCGATGGCGATGTTGTGGATGTTGGCATCCTGCAGGCTGAACATCTGCGCCTGCTGGAAGGGGCTCATGCGGCCATGGGGGCTGGTCATGAAGACGCGCACGCCCTGCTTGCCACGCATGGCGTATTCGGCCGCGCTGCCGGTGTCGCCGCTGGTGGCGCCCAGAATATTCAGCTCTTCACCGCGGCGGGCCAGTTCGTACTCGAACAGATTGCCCAGCAGCTGCATGGCCATGTCCTTGAAGGCCAGCGTGGGGCCGTTGGACAGGGCTTCGATGTGCAGCACGCCATCCAGCTGGCGCAGCGGCACGATGGCCTCGGTGCCAAAGACTTCCTTCGTATAGGTCTTGGCGCACAGGGCGCGCAGATCGTCGGCAGGAATGTCGTCGATGTACAGCGACAGGATCTCGAACGCCAGCGCGGCATAGCCCTGGGTGGCCAGCGTGGTGCGCAGCTGGGTCAGCTTGGCATCGTCGATCTGGGGGTACTGCACCGGCAGGTACAGGCCGCCATCGGGAGCCAGGCCTTCCAGCAGGATGTCGCAAAAGCGTTTGCGGTCGGCGTGACCGCGGGTGGACAGATAAAGCATGGTGCTTCCTTGTCAGAGGTCGGTAGCGCCGTGCACTACCGGAAAACAGGCTGGGCCCGGCCCAGAAGCGCCGGACCGGGGCGCCCCGCAGCGAAAGCGCCAGCCCCCTGCGGCACAGCCGGCACGGGGGCGGCGGCGCAGCCGCTCACGGGGAGAATCAGTTCAACTCTTCCTTGCGGATGCGGGTGATCGGTGCCAGCACGGTGGGCAGGCCCTGGATTTCGGCCAGTGCCTTGTCCATATCGCCTTCGCGCGTGTCGTGCGTCAGGATGATCAGATCGGTCTGGGTCGAGCCTTCGCCGCCCACTTCATCGGCTTCGCGCTGCAGCACGGCGTCGATGCTGATGCCGGTGTTGGCCAGCAGCGTGGTGATCTTGGCCAGGACTCCGGCTTCGTCGGCCACGCGGATGCGCAGGTAGTAGCTGGTGACCACGTCGGCCATGGGCAGCACCGGCAGTTCGCTGCCGGCGGCGGCCAGCGTGCTGCTCTGGAAGGCCAGGGCCGGCACGCGGTGGGCGGGGTCGGAACCGTCCATGCGGGCGATGTCCACCAGGTCGGCCACCACGGCGGAAGCCGTGGGCTCGGAGCCGGCGCCCTTGCCGTAGTACAGCGTGGTGCCGACGGCATCGCCGTTGACCACCACGGCGTTCATGGGGCCTTCCACGTTGGCGATCAGGCGCTTGGCCGGGATCAGGCTGGGGTGCACGCGCAGCTCGATGCCCTTGTCCGTGCGCTTGGTGATGCCCAGCAGCTTGATGCGGTAGCCCAGTTGCTCGGCGTACTTGATGTCGGCCGAAGACAGCTTGGTGATGCCTTCCACATAGGCCTTGTCGAACTGCACGGGGATGCCGAAGGCAATCGCGCTCATCAGGGTGGCCTTGTGGGCTGCGTCCACGCCTTCGATGTCGAAGGTGGGGTCGGCTTCGGCATAGCCCAGACGTTGCGCTTCCTTCAGCACCACATCGAAGTCCAGGCCCTTGTCACGCATTTCGGACAGGATGAAGTTGGTTGTGCCGTTGATGATGCCCGCCACCCACTGGATGGAGTTGGCGGTCAGGCCTTCGCGCAGCGCCTTGATGATGGGGATGCCACCGGCCACGGCCGCTTCATAGGCCACCATCACGCCCTTTTCGGCCGCTGCCTTGAAGATTTCCGTGCCGTGCACGGCCAGCAGCGCCTTGTTGGCGGTGACCACATGCTTGCCGGCCGCAATCGCTTCCAGCACCAGGGCCTTGGCAATGCCGTAGCCACCGATCAGCTCCACCACCACGTCGATGTCGGGGTTGGCGATGATCTCGCGCGCATCGCCCACCACCTTGGCAGCATCGCCCACCACGGCCTTGGCGCGCGTGGTATCCAAGTCGGCCACCATGGCAATCTCAATGCCACGACCCGCGCGACGGCGGATCTCTTCCTGGTTGCGCTGCAGCACGTTGAAAGTGCCGCTGCCCACGGTGCCAATGCCCAACAGGCCTACTTGGATCGGTTTCATAAGGTCTAACGATTACCAGTCAAAAGGGACTGCAGCGCTTACTGGAACTACGCATACAGCTATAAAAAAATTTATGCCACAGCCTTGCTGGGCTTGCCCGGCTTGACCAGCGCGAGCTTGTCGGTGCCGTGGCGCTGGCGGTACTTGGCCAGGAAGGCCGCCAGGCGGTTGATGGCTTCGCGCAGGTCCGCGTCGTGCGGCAGGAAGACGATGCGGAAATGGTCCGGGTGGGGCCAGTTGAAGCCCGTGCCCTGCACCAGCATGACCTTGGTTTCCTGCAGCGCTTCGAGGAAGAACTCCTGGTCGTCCTGGATGGGATAGACCGCCGGGTCCAGGCGCGGGAACATGTACAGCGCGCCCTGGGGCTTGACGCAGCTCACGCCCGGAATCGCATTGATCAGCTCCCAGGCCAGATCGCGCTGCACGCGCAGGCGGCCGCCCTCCTTCACCAGCGCGTCAATGCTCTGGTGGCCGCCCAGTGCCGTCTGCACGGCCCACTGGCCGGGCACGTTGGCGCACAGGCGCATGTTGGACAGCATGTTCAGGCCTTCGATGTAGTCCTTGGCGGGCTTCTTGTCGCCCGAGACCACCATCCAGCCCGCGCGGTAGCCGCAGCTGCGGTAGGCCTTGGACAGGGAGTTGAAGGTCAGCGTCAGCACATCGGTGGACAGGCCGGCCAGGGGGGTGTGCACGGCATCGTCGTACAGCACCTTGTCGTAGACCTCGTCGGCAAAGATCACCAGGCCATGCTCGCGGGCCAGGGCCACGATCTCGAGCAGCAGTTCCTTGGAGTACAGCGCGCCCGTGGGGTTGTTGGGATTGATGACCACGATGCCCTTGGTGCGCGGCGTGATCTTGGCGCGGATGTCGGCCATGTCGGGCATCCAGCCATTGCTCTCATCGCACATGTAGTGCACCGGCGTGCCGCCCGACAGGCTGGTCGCGGCAGTCCACAGCGGATAGTCGGGGGCCGGCAGCAGCATCTCGTCGCCGTTGTCCAGCAAGGCATTGGTGGCCATGCTGATCAGCTCGGAGGCGCCGTTGCCCAGGTAGATGTCGTCCAGCGTGACACCCTTGATGCCCTGGCGCTGGGTTTCGTGCATCACGGCCTTGCGGGCGGCGAAGATGCCTTTGCTGTCCGAATAGCCGGCCGAATTGGGCAGGTTGCGGATCATGTCCTGCTGGACCTCTTCCGGCGCATCGAAGCCGAACACCGCCAGATTGCCGATGTTGAGCTTGATGATCTTCTGGCCGTCTTCCTCCATCTTCTTCGCCGCGTCCATGATCGGCCCGCGGATGTCATAGCAGACGTTGGCTAACTTGGCAGATTTCTGGACGGTCTTCATGGGGAGGATTCCGAAGGGCTGGTTGGCGCCAAGGCGCGCCCGCGCCTCGGTGAAACCTATAATTTGACCACAGTTCCGCGCGTATGCCCCATGCAGGTGCGGAATGAGGCTGCGCCCGTTGGGACGGTGTGGCATCTTGAACGCAGAAGGAGCACCGACCCATGAAATTCCAGCCCGACAAATCCGACACCCTGACACTCACCGGCCACGGCAGCGGCTGGCTGGCCGTGGACCAGGTGCAGTTCACCAGCAGCATGCTGGTGGGCTCGAATGGCCTGCTGCAAGCCTGGAACTGCACCCGCTTCGAAGACCTGACGGCCGAGCACTTTGCGCTGCTGGCCGAACAGCCGGTGGAAGTGGTGATCTTTGGCAGCGGCGCCAAGCTGCGTTTTGTGCCGCCCGCCTGGCTGGCCCCGCTGACGGCCAAGCGCATCGGCGTGGAAACCATGGGTACTCCGGCCGCCTGCCGCACCTATAACGTTTTGTCACAAGAAGGCCGGCCGGTGCTCGCAGCCCTACTCGTGGAGTAGGCTCCTGAGCGGATTCCCTTTTTGAAGCGAATCAGGGTAAAATCGCAGGTTGCGGTCGGGGGCTTACCGAGTTCAAAGCAGCACACCCATACCCTCGGCTTTTTAACGTCCACATCCGAGAGATAGAAGCGCATGGCGATCGTTGTCAACAAACCCCTTCCTGAATTTGAAGCCAACGCAACCGGTGGGATCAAGGTATCCAACACTTCCCATACGGGCCAGATCCTGATCCTGTATTTCTACCCCAAGGACAATACGCCTGGTTGTACCACGGAAGCAATGCAGTTCCGCGATAAGTACAAGGATTTCGAGAAGGCCGGCGCCGCGGTGTTTGGCGTGTCGCGCGACAACATGAAGTCCCATGACGACTTCAAGGAAAAGCTCGAGCTGCCGTTCGAGCTGATCGCCGACACCGAAGAAAAAATGTGCCACATGTTCGGCGTGGTCAAGAACAAGATCATGTACGGCAAAAAGGTCAAGGGCATCGAGCGCTCCACCTTCCTGGTCGGCCCCGACGGCCTGCTGGTGCAGGAGTGGCGCGGCCTGAAGGTCCCCGGCCACGTGGACGAAGTCCTCAAGGCCGTCAAGGGCCTCAAAGCAGCCATCAAAAAGGCCGCTTGATCCACTGGCATTCCGGCGGCCGATCTGGGCCGCCAGATGTGCATAATGGGCCCATGCGTTTGAGCTGTGTGCCCTGCATTTCTTTCCTCCCTACCAAAGCCGCTTGGGTCAGCGATCCGGCGGCTTTGTGCTTTTCTAGCCCTGAAAACAAGGCCTGAACACCATGCCCCTGCCTCCCGCACCGACTCGCCGCGCCTCCCGGCTCGCCAAGGAAGCCTTTGATGCGCCGCTGCGCACCACAAAGCGTGCGGCAGCCGCCCTCGCAGAAGTGGCCGATGACGACGCCATCCAGCCCGCCGCGCCCATGCAGGCCGCGCCTGCAGCCCCCGCCCGGGCGCGCAAGGGCAGCGCCAAGACATCCCCTCAGAACAGCAACCCCCAGGTCAGCAGCGCCACCGCAGCGGCCGCCCAGAGCCTGGCCCGCCAGCGCGCCGCGCTGCTGAGCCCGGCCCCGACCGCACCGGTCACACCAGCCGCACCCGCAGGCAAGCCGGCTGTGCCGGCCACCACCGCCCGCGCCGCCGCCGAGCCGACCCCAGCACCGGCCGCCAAGCGCAGCACGCGCAAGCCCGCAGCCAGCACCGCGCCCAGCGCCGTGACCGACAGCCCGGCCCGCACCAGCAAAAAGCAGCGCGTGGGCCAGAGCACGCTGTTTGTGCTGGACACCAATGTGCTGCTGCACGACCCCAGCAGCCTGTTCCGCTTCCAGGAACACGACATCTTCCTGCCCATGGTGGTGCTGGAAGAGCTGGATGCCCACAAGAAGGGCATGACCGAAGTGGCCCGCAACGGCCGCCAGGTCAGCCGCACCCTGGATGCCCTGGTCGCCGCACAGGAAAACGCCGACCTGGGCTCCGGCCTGCGCCTGGATGCCACGGGCAACAAGGGCAGCACCGGCCACCTGTACTTCCAGACCGAACCGCTGGACTACCAACTGCCCACCAGCCTGCCGCAAGGCAAGGCCGACAACCAGATCCTGGGCGTGGTCGAAGCCCTGCGCAGCCACAAGAAAGGCCAGCAGGAAGTAGTGCTGGTGTCCAAGGACATCAATATGCGCGTCAAGGCGCGCGCCCTGGGCCTTCCGGCCGAGGACTACCAGAACGACAAGGCCCTGGACGATGGCGATCTGCTGTACTCCGGCGCCCTGGCCCTGCCCGCCGACTTCTGGGACAAGGGCGGCAAGCAGGTGGAAAGCTGGCAGGAAAGCGGCCGCAGCTTCTACCGCATCACCGGCAGCTTTGCGCAGCAGCTGATGATCAACCAGTTCGTCTACTACGAAGCCCCGGGCGCCCCCAGCCTGTATGCGCGCGTGGTCGAGATCCGCGACAAGACGGCCGTGCTGGAGACGCTCAAGGACTACGGCAGCAGCAAGCACGCTGTCTGGGGCGTGAACACCCGCAACCGTGAGCAGAACTTCGCCATGAACCTGCTGATGGATCCCGAGGTGGACTTTGTCACCCTCACCGGCACCGCCGGCACCGGCAAGACGCTGATGGCCCTGGCCGCCGGCCTCACACAGGTGCTGGACGAGCGCCGCTACACCGAGATCATCATGACCCGTGCCACGGTGAGCGTGGGCGAGGACATCGGTTTCCTGCCCGGCACCGAGGAAGAGAAGATGGGCCCCTGGATGGGCGCCCTGGACGACAACCTGGAGTTCCTGGCCAAGGGCGACGGCGGCAACCCCGGCGAATGGGGCCGCGCGGCCACCAACGAGCTGATCCGCAGCCGCATCAAGATCAAGAGCATGAACTTCATGCGTGGCCGTACCTTCCTGAACAAGTACGTCATCATCGACGAGGCACAGAACCTGACGCCCAAGCAGATGAAGACCTTGATCACCCGCGCCGGCCCCGGCACCAAGATCATCTGCATGGGCAATCTGGCCCAGATCGACACGCCCTACCTGACAGAAGGCTCGTCCGGCCTGACGTTTGCCGTGGACCGCTTCAAGGGCTGGCCGCACAGCGGCCACATCCAGCTGGCGCGCGGCGAACGCTCGCGCCTGGCGGACTTTGCCAGCGAGGTGCTGTAAGCCATGGCCATCGGTTGGGTTTCCGCGCTGAAGCTGGTGCCCTGGGGCGATGTCATCCAGGCAGCGCCCCATGTGCTCAAGGCCGCCAAGGGGCTGCTGAACAAGTCGCCGGCCGAAGGCGGCGGTGATGCCGCCGTGGCGCCCAGCGCACCGGCCGGCATCGCCCTGCCCGCCCAGAATGCGGGCGAGCTGGCACTGCAGCATGTGGCCCAGCTGGAAGCCCGCGTGGCCCAGCTGGAGCAGGCCCAGCACGCCTCCGCCCAGCTGATCGAGCAGATGGCCGAGCAGCAGTCCCAGATCGTGCAGACCGTGGGCCTGCTGCGCACCGGTGCCACCCGCCTGGCCTGGGCCTGCGGCGTGCTCGGTGTGGTGGTGATCGGCCTGCTGATCCAGGTGCTGCGCAGCTAGGCTGCGCAACGGACGGCCGGGACAAAAACCCGCCGACCCATATCTATAAATACCCCGCCGGAGTCCACCGGGGGTATGCATAGAAAGAAGCAGGACTGAACGCTCCTGCACCGACCGCAACAAAAAGGCCTTGCCAACCGGCAAGGCCTTTTTTCATGGACAGGGTCCGGGTACGGACGGCTGCGGCCTCAGTAGTCGCTGCTGGTGCTGTAGTCCATGGCCAGGTTTTCGAAGCGGGTCTGGTTCTTCTGGAAGAAGAGCTTCACCGTACCCGTGGGGCCGTTACGCTGCTTGCCGATGATGACCTCGGCAATGTTCGGCTCCTTGCTGTCCTTGTTGTAGTAGTCGTCGCGGTAGATGAACATGATGATGTCCGCATCCTGCTCGATGGCGCCCGATTCACGCAGGTCGGACATCATGGGGCGCTTGTCGGTGCGCTGCTCCACCGAACGGTTCAGCTGCGACAGCGCAATCACCGGGCACTGCAGCTCCTTGGCCAGCATCTTCAGGCCCCGGGAAATTTCGCCCAGCTCCGTGGCCCGGTTGTCGGCACTGCCCGCTCCGGAGCCGCTCATCAGCTGCAAATAGTCCACCACGATCAGACCCAGCTTGCCACACTGGCGCGCCAGGCGGCGGGCGTTGGCACGCAGCTCGGACGGGGTCAGACCCGGGGTTTCGTCAATGTGCAGGCTCACCGTGCGCAGGCGTTCGATGGCTTCGGTCAGGCGCGGCCACTCTTCATCGGTCAGCTTGCCGGTACGCAGATTGCCCTGATTCACCTTGCCGATGGAACCCACGATACGCACCGCCAGCTGGGCGGCCCCCATTTCCATGGAGAAGATGGCGACCGGCAGGCCTTCGTTCAGTGCCACATGCTCGGCAATGTTCACCGCGAACGAGGTCTTGCCCATGGACGGACGCGCGGCCAGCACCACCATGTCGCCAGCCTGCAGACCCGATGTCATACGGTCCAGATCGGCAAAGCCCGTGGGCACGCCGGTCACATCCATGGGGTTGTCGGCCATCTCCTGCACCTGGTCCAGCAGGTTCACCACCAGGGTGTCCAGCGACTGGAAGCCCTGCTTCATGCGTGAGCCTTCTTCCCCGATGGCAAAGATCTTCTGCTCGGCCTCATCCAGCACCCGCTCCACAGGCTTGCCCTGGGGATTGAAGGCATTGGTGGCAATCTCGTCGCTGGCCGTCACCAGCTTGCGCAGGATGGCGCGCTCGCGCACGATTTCCGCGTAGCGGCGGATGTTGGTGGCGCTGGGCACGTACTGGGCCAGCTGGTTCAGATACAGCAGACCGCCGATTTCCTCGGCCTTGCCCATGCCCTGCAGGTGCTCGTACACCGTGATCACGTCCGCCGGCTTGGAGGCGTTGATCATCTTGCCAATGGCTTCAAAGATCAGCTGGTGCTCGTGGCGGTAGAAATCATTGTCCTTGAGCAGGTCACCCACGCGGTCCCAGGCGTTGTTGTCGAGCAGCAGGCCGCCCAGCACCGAGGACTCGGACTCCAGCGAGTGCGGGGGCACCCGCAGCTGCGCCACCTGCTGGTCCGCCACACCCGAACCGGCAGGGGCGCCAAAAACATCATCGGTATCCAGGGGTGGCATCACAGAAGACATGGGGTTCCCAAACAATCAAGCCCTTGATCGTAGCGCCATGGCAGCGCCGCGTCACGGAGAGTCATCCCGCGCAGGCGGGTGACAGGGGTGCTGCGCACCACACGGCCCGCCCAGGCGCAACCGCATGGCACACCGCAGCAGCCCCGGAATCAGGAGCTGCCTGCGCACGGCAGGCCTGCATGGCCGGCCCTTGCGCAGGAAATGTGCACGCGACCCACCTGGGCCGCAGAAAACACAAAAGCCGCCCAAAGGCGGCTTTTGGTGACAGATCGAAAAGATCCGCGAAAGCTTAGGCGTGGTCGCCGGCCACTTCCACGCTCACTTCCACGACCACGTCGGTGTGCAGAGCCACTTCCACGGTAGAAGCAGACACGGTCTTGATGGGACCGTTGGGCATGCGCACTTGGGACTTGACCACTTCAAAGCCTTGGGCCTTCAGGGCTTCAGCGATGTCGGCGTTGGTCACGGAACCAAACAGACGGCCATCCACGCCAGCCTTTTGCGACAGCTTCACGGTCGTGCCGTTCAGCTTTTCGCCGGAAGCCTGGGCAGCAGCCAGCTTTTCAGCAGCAGCCTTTTCCAGTTCAGCGCGCTTAGCTTCGAATTCAGCCTTGGCTGCTTCGGTAGCGCGACGAGCGCGGCCAGCGGGGATCAGGAAGTTACGTGCGTAACCGTCCTTGACCTTGACGATTTCACCCAGGTTACCCAGGTTCACAACCTTGTCGAGCAGAATGATTTGCATGGTTCGTGCTCCTTAGATCTTGTGCTGGTCGCTGTACGGCAGCATGGCCAGGAAGCGAGCGCGCTTGATGGCAGTGTTCAGCTGACGTTGGTAGATGGCGCGCGTGCCGGTCAGGCGTGCGGGGATGATCTTGCCGTTTTCGGCGATGAAGTCACGCAGGGTGTCGACATCCTTGTAGTCGATTTCGACCACACCAGCCACGGTGAAGCGGCAGAAGCGCTTGCGCTTGAACAGCAGCGACTGGTTGTTGCGCTTGGGGCGCTTGTCTTTGTTGAATTTCTTGAACGTGGCCATTGCTGGACCTCTTGAAAATTAATTTTGTTGAATGTCTTGGATGTGAAGCACCACAGTCTTGCTGTTGCGCGGCGTGGCCAGAAAGCCCTGGAACTTCCAGCTGCTTCCCAGTGCCTGGCGGGCGAGACGCTCTGCCAGCGCACCGAAGGCCACCGCCTTCACCATCGCCTGAACCTTGCGGGCATTGCCGGCTTCTTGCTGCTGCGACTCGTGTTCGAGGCGCATATCCAAAGCGGGCAATCCGGCGGGCGTGTAGCGCAGGGGCTGAACCTCGGCGATACAGGCGGTCAAGGCAACGTGGTTTTCCACTCCCAAGGGATCAGTGACTACCGGGCAGCTTAGGCTTGTTCAGCTTGGCTGGCCTTGCGGGCTTCTTCACGCTCGACGGTCTTCATCATCGAAGAAGGAGCCGTATCGGCGTTCTTCTTTTGAACCGTCAGGTGACGCAGCACGGCGTCGTTGAACTTGAAGGCATGCTCCAGCTCAGCCATCACAGCCTGGTCGGCTTCGATGTTCAGGCACAGGTAGTGGGCCTTGGCGAGCTTGTTGATCATGTAGGCCAGCTGACGACGGCCCCAGTCTTCTTCACGGTGCACCTTACCGCCGCCGGCGGCAATCATGCCCTTGTAGCGCTCCAGCATGGCTGGAACTTGTTCGCTTTGATCCGGGTGGATCAACAAAATGATTTCGTAATGACGCATGAAAACTCCCTTTTGGGTTAGGCCCCCCGCTGCGTCCTGAAGCGGTGTGGCAAGGCAAAGCGTGCAATTATAGACTTAGGCGTTTTCCCTGTACAGTGGCGGCTGGCAAAAAACCGTCTGCCGCGATGGGGACATTGGTTTTCCGGGGAACTTTCCCTTGAAATCCGGCACACCGACCCCACGGTAGAAGGTATCTTCACCATTCACTGACCACTGCACCCATGTCCGATCAGAACACCAACACCCTACCGGCCGACGCTTCCCCCGAGGAAATGGAGGCCGCGCTGGCCGCCCATGCCGCCGGCGAAATGGACCGTCTGCAGGCGGAGCTGGCCGAGCTGAAAGCCAAGAGTGCAGAACTGGCTGACCAGTTCCTGCGCGCCAAGGCCGAGGCCGAGAACGCCCGCCGCCGCGCCGAAGAAGAAGTCGCCAAGGCGCGCAAGTTCGGCATCGAAAGCTTTGCCGAAAGCCTGCTGCCCGTGATCGACAGCCTGGACGCGGCCCTGGCCATCCAGAACGCCACCCCCGAGCAACTGCGCGAAGGCTCGGACGCCACGCTGCGCCAACTGGTCCACGCGCTGGAGCGCAACAAGGTGGTGACCATCAATCCGGAAGCCGGCGCCAAGTTCGACCCGCACCAGCACCAGGCCATCTCCATGGTGCCTGCCGAGCAGGAAGCCAACACCATTGTGGGCGTGCTGCAAAAAGGCTACCTGATTGCCGACCGCGTGCTGCGCCCGGCCCTGGTCACCGTGGCCGCCCCCAAGTAAGCAAAAAAAGACCCTACTGGCTTGAAGACCGGGAATACATCCCTAGCTACCAACCAGTCCACCAAATATTTCACCAATTCGGAGCCTCAAAAATGGGAAAAATCATCGGTATTGACCTGGGCACGACCAACAGCTGCGTTGCCATCATGGAAGGCAACACCACCAAGGTCATCGAAAACAGCGAAGGTGCCCGCACCACGCCGTCCATCATCGCCTACCAAGAAGACGGCGAAATCCTGGTCGGTGCTTCGGCCAAGCGCCAGGCCGTCACCAACCCCAAGAACACGATCTACGCCGCCAAGCGCCTGATCGGCCGCAAGTTCGACGAGAAGGAAGTGCAAAAGGACATCAACCTGATGCCTTTTGAAATCGTCAAGGCCGACAACGGCGACGCCTGGGTGCAAGTGCGCGACCAGAAGCTGGCACCGCCCCAGATCTCCGCAGAAGTGCTGCGCAAGATGAAGAAGACCGCCGAGGACTACCTGGGCGAAGCCGTGACCGAAGCCGTGATCACGGTGCCGGCCTACTTCAACGACGCACAGCGCCAGGCCACCAAGGACGCCGGCCGCATCGCCGGTCTGGAAGTCAAGCGCATCATCAACGAACCCACTGCCGCAGCCCTGGCCTTCGGCCTGGACAAGACCGGCAAGGGCGACCGCAAGATCGCCGTGTATGACCTGGGTGGCGGTACGTTCGACGTGTCCATCATCGAAATCGCTGACGTGGACGGCGAAAAGCAGTTCGAAGTGCTGTCGACCAACGGCGACACCTTCCTGGGCGGCGAAGACTTCGACCAGCGCATCATCGACTACATCATCGGCGAGTTCAAGAAGGAACAGGGCGTGGACCTGTCCAAGGACGTGCTGGCCCTGCAGCGCCTGAAGGAAGCTGCCGAAAAGGCCAAGATCGAGCTGTCCAGCTCGGCCGCCACCGACATCAACCTGCCCTACATCACCGCAGACGCTTCGGGTCCCAAGCACCTGAACATCAAGCTGACCCGCGCCAAGCTGGAAAGCCTGGTGGAAGAGCTGATCGAGCGCACCATCGCTCCTTGCCGCACCGCCATCAAGGATGCCGGCATTGCCGTGTCCGACATCGACGACATCATCCTGGTCGGCGGCATGAGCCGCATGCCCAAGGTGCAGGAAAAGGTCAAGGAATTCTTCGGCAAGGATCCCCGCAAGGACGTAAACCCTGACGAAGCCGTGGCCGTGGGCGCTGCCGTGCAAGGCCAGGTGCTGGGCGGCGAACGTTCCGACGTGCTGCTGCTGGACGTGACCCCGCTGTCCCTGGGTATCGAAACCCTGGGCGGTGTCATGACCAAGATGATCACCAAGAACACCACCATCCCGACCAAGTTCGCCCAGACCTTCTCCACCGCCGACGACAACCAGCCGGCCGTGACCATCAAGGTCTACCAAGGCGAGCGCGAGATGGCTTCGGGCAACAAGCTGCTGGGTGAATTCAACCTGGAAGGCATTCCGCCCGCAGCCCGTGGCGTTCCCCAGATCGAAGTGGCGTTCGACATCGACGCCAACGGCATCTTGAACGTCTCGGCCAAGGACAAGGCGTCCGGCAAGGAAAACAAGATCACCATCAAGGCCAACTCCGGTCTGTCCGAAGATGAGATCCAGCAGATGGTCAAGGATGCGGAACTGAACGCAGCCGAAGACAAGAAGAAGCTGGAAATCATCCAGGCCCGCAACCAGGGTGAAGCCACCATCCACAGCGTCAAGAAGAGCCTGACCGAGCACGGTGACGCACTGGACGCCGGCGAGAAGGAAAAGATCGAAGCCGCCATCAAGGACCTGGAAGAAGCCCTCAAGGGTGACGACAAGGCCGCGATCGACGACAAGACCAACGCCCTGATGACCGCCAGCCAGAAGCTGGGCGAGAAGATGTACGCTGACGCCCAGGCTGCCCAAGCCGCAGCGGCCGGTGCCGCAGGCGCCACCGGTGCCGAATCGGCTGCCGGCGCACAGCAGGCTTCCGCCAATGCCAGCGACGACGACATCGTTGACGCCGAAGTCAAGGAAGTCAAAAAGTAATTTGATGCAGTAGAGCGGCCGCACGGCCCGCCTGCCGCCGCGCCGGACCCTGGTTTCAGGGCTTGCGCGGCGTTCCTGTTCTGAAGGACCCCACCACTCATGTCCAAACGCGACTATTACGAGGTTCTGGGCGTTGCCAAGACCGCCTCGGACGATGAAATCAAGAAGGCCTACCGCAAGCTGGCCATGAAGTTCCACCCTGACCGCAACCAGGGGGACCAGGCCAAGGAAGCCGAAGAAAAGTTCAAGGAGGTCAAAGAGGCCTACGAGATGCTTTCCGACGGCCAGAAGCGCGCGGCCTACGACCAGTACGGCCACGCCGGCGTGGACCCCAACCGCGGCATGGGCGGCGGTGCGGAAGGCTTTGGCGGTTTCGCCGAAGCGTTTGGCGACATCTTTGGCGACATGTTCGGCCAGAGCCGTGGCGGCCAGGGTCGCGGCGGACGACAGGTCTACCGTGGCAACGACCTGAGCTACGGCATGGAAATCACGCTGGAAGAAGCGGCCAAGGGCAAGGATGCCCAGATCCGCATCCCCAGCTGGGAAAGCTGCGACACCTGCCACGGCAGCGGCGCCAAGCCCGGCACCCAGCCCAAGACCTGTACCACCTGCGGTGGCCAGGGCTCGGTGCAGATGCGCCAGGGCTTCTTCAGCGTGCAGCAGACCTGCCCGCACTGCCGCGGCACGGGCAAGATCATTCCCGAGCCCTGCACCAGCTGCCACGGCCAGGGCAAGCTCAAGAAGCAGAAGACGCTGGAAGTCAAGATTCCCGCCGGCATCGACGACGGCATGCGCATCCGCAGCGTCGGCAACGGCGAGCCCGGCACCAATGGCGGGCCGGCGGGCGATCTGTACATCGAGATCCGCATCAAGAAGCACGACATCTTCGAGCGCGACGGTGACGATCTGCACTGCCAGGTGCCGGTGAGCTTCATCACCGCCGCCCTGGGTGGCGAGATCGAAGTGCCCACGCTGCAGGGCAAGGCTGCGATCGACATCCCCGAAGGCACCCAGGCCGGCAAGCAGTTCCGTCTGCGCGGCAAGGGCATCAAGGGCGTGCGCTCCAGCTACCCCGGCGATCTGTACTGCCACATCGTGGTGGAAACCCCCGTCAAGCTGACCGAGCACCAGCGCAAGCTGCTGCGCGAGCTGGAAGACTCGCTCAAGAAAGGCGGCTCGCGCCATTCGCCCAGCGGCAGCAGCTGGACCGACAAGCTCAAGAGCTTCTTCAGCTGATTGCGCCATTGCGCTATTGCGTGATCACGCGATGGCGGCGCACCGCGCACACCACAGAAAACGCAGCCCTCAGGCTGCGTTTTTTTATGCCCTGCAGCAATTCCCCTGCGGCGACACCGGCTGCAGTGCCTCCCCTCCCGGGTGGTTAGCACGCCACATGCTCCGTTTCTTCGACACCCCTTTGGCGCCGCCCTCGACACGCCGTGGGTGCCGTCCACGGGCACTTTCGTCCTGGTACGGCGGCGCGACCTGGCCTTGCGCGCACCCCCATGTACCGCCGCCCTGTGCCTACCGCCTTGATTTGACTGGAAAAAGCAGCGCAGACGGCGGCCCTCCACGCTCGCGCGGCGTCGGCTACGGGTCGCCACGCCACGCAGCCCGCGCCAACCGCGAAGGCGGCCTGCACCGCCGGCCACACAAGACATCGCATTTGACGATGACTAAGCGGTGATTTACCATGGAAAATCCCCAACACTTCTCCAAACGAGAAGATAAAACGACTCTCCCCCACCATGAGAAATTCCGAGCGCAGTTTTGCGCGACGCATCGACCTGACATCGCTGCAGCTGTTTGTCGCAGTCTGCGAACTGGGCAGCATCGGCCGTGCGGCCGAACGCGAATACATTGCCGCCTCCGCCGTCAGCAAACGCCTGTCCGACCTGGAAGCCGCGGTCGACACCGCCCTGCTCTACCGCCACAGCCGTGGCGTCACCCTCACCCCGGCCGGCGAAAGCCTGCTGCACCATGCCCGCAACGTGCTGTACGGGCTGGAGCGCATGCAGGGCGAGCTCAGCGAATACGCCGAAGGCGTGCGCGGCCATGTGCGCATGCACGCCAACATCTCGGCCATCGTGCAGTTCCTGCCGGAAGACCTGGGCGCTTTTGCCAAGGAACACAGCCAGATCAAGATCGATCTGCAGGAGCACCTGAGCCCCGACGTGATCAGCGCCGTGGCCGAAGGCACGGCCGACATCGGCATCTGCTCGTTGGCTTCCGGCAGCGACAACGGATTGCAAAGCCGTCCTTACCGCAACGACCGCCTGGTGCTGGTCTGCCCCGACCACCACCCGCTGGCCGAACGTGAAAACGTGGCCTTTGACGAGGTGCTGGACTGGGACGTGGTGGGTCTGCACGGAGGCAGCTCCATCAGCCTGGCCATGCGCGGCGCCGCTGCCCGCGCGGGCCAGCCGCTGCACCAGCGCATCCAGGTGACCAGCCTGGACGCCATGTGCCGCATGATCGACAACGGCCTGGGCGTGGGCCTGATTCCGGACCGCGCCTTCGAGCTGATGCACGGTGTGGGCCAGTTGCGCGCCGTGCCGCTGACCGATGCCTGGGCGCAGCGCATGCTCAGCCTGGTCGCCCGCGACTTCGACACCTTGCCGGTGACGGCGCGCCTGCTGGTGGAACACCTGAGCCGGTCCGCCCCGCAAGTGCCACAGGCCTTGCAGGCAACTCCCTAGAATCCACCGATTTCAAAAAACCCAACGACCACGAGAACACCATGGGACGCACCCTCTACGACAAGATTTTTGACGAGCACGTCATTCATACCGAAGAAGACGGCACCTCCATCCTCTACATCGACCGCCACCTGGTGCACGAAGTGACCAGCCCCCAGGCCTTCGAAGGTCTGCGCGTGGCCGGTCGTCCGCTGTGGCGCACCAGCTCGGTGGTGGCCACGGCCGACCACAACACCCCGACCACCGGCTGGGAACGCGGCTACGACGGCATTGAAGACCCGATCAGCAAAGAGCAGATCGTCACCCTGAACAGCAACATCGCCGAATTCGGCGCTGCGGCCTTCTTCCCCTTCATGGACAAGGGCCAGGGCATCGTCCACGTGATGGGCCCCGAGCAAGGCGCCACCCTGCCCGGCATGACCGTGGTCTGCGGCGACAGCCACACCTCCACCCACGGCGCATTCGGCGCGCTGGCCCACGGCATCGGCACCTCCGAGGTCGAACACGTGATGGCCACCCAGACCCTGCTGGCCAAGAAGGCCAAGAACATGCTGGTGCAGGTCAACGGCAAGGTCGCTCCCGGCATCACCGCCAAGGACATCGTGCTGGCCATCATCGGCAAGATCGGCACCGCCGGCGGCACGGGCTACACCATTGAGTTTGCCGGCGAAGCCATCCGCGACCTGAGCGTGGAAGGCCGCATGACCGTCTGCAACATGGCCATCGAAGGCGGCGCCCGCGCCGGTCTGGTGGCGGTGGACGACAAGACCATTGCCTACGTGAAAGGCCGTCCGCTGGCGCCCACCGGCGCCGAATGGGATGCCGCCGTGACCTACTGGAAGACGCTGCATTCCGACGCCGACGCCAAGTTCGACCGCGTGGTGGAACTGCATGGCCCCGACATCGTGCCGCAGGTGACCTGGGGCACCTCGCCCGAGATGGTGCTGGGCATTGACGCCCGCGTGCCCGATCCCGACAAGGAAAAGGACAGCAACAAGCGTGGCGCCATCGAACGCGCGCTGACCTATATGAACCTGGAACCCGGCAAGCCGCTGAACGACATCTTTGTCGACAAGGTGTTCATCGGCTCCTGCACCAACAGCCGCATCGAAGACATGCGCGAAGCGGCAGCCGTGGTGAAGAAGCTGGGCCAGAAAGTGGCCAAGAACATCAAGCTGGCCATGGTGGTGCCCGGCTCGGGCCTGGTCAAGGAACAGGCCGAACGCGAAGGCCTGGACCAGATCTTCAAGGCCGCCGGCTTTGAATGGCGCGAACCCGGCTGCTCGATGTGCCTGGCGATGAATGCCGACCGCCTGGAGCCCGGCGAGCGCTGCGCTTCGACGTCCAACCGCAACTTCGAAGGCCGCCAGGGCGCCGGGGGCCGCACCCACCTGGTCAGCCCGGCCATGGCGGCGGCAGCCGCCATCCACGGCCACTTCGTCGACATCCGCAAGTTCGCCTGATACCACCGACCCCGCGAGCCACACCATGAAGCCTTCTATCTCGATCCTCCTGATTGGCCTGGCCTTCACCCTGGGCGCCTGCAACACCGTCCAGGGCATTGGCCAGGACGTGCAGAAAGCCGGCAACGCCATCGAGCGCGCGGCGCGCTGACCCCCGACACACCGATACCGCCATGCAAAAATTCACCGTGCACAAGGGCCTGGTGGCCCCCATGGACCGCGAGAACGTCGACACCGACGCCATCATCCCCAAGCAGTTCCTCAAGTCGATCAAGAAGACCGGCTTTGGCGTGAACGCCTTTGACGAATGGCGCTACCTGGACCAGCCCGGCCAGCCCGGCGTCCCCGAATCGGCCCGCAAGCCCAACCCCGACTTCGTGCTGAACCAGCCGCGCTACAAGGGCTCCAGCGTGTTGCTGGCACGCGCCAACTTCGGCTGCGGCTCCAGCCGCGAGCACGCCCCCTGGGCGCTGGACCAGTACGGCTTCCGCGCCATCCTGGCTCCCAGCTTTGCCGACATCTTCTTCAACAACTGCTTCAAGAACGGTCTGCTGCCCATCGTGCTGCCGGCAGCCACCATCGATCTGCTGTTCAACGAAGTGGCGGCCTTCCCCGGCTACGAGCTGACCATCGATCTGGAGCGCCAGGTCATCGTGCGCCCCCAGGGCGAGGAAATCCCGTTCGACGTGATCGCCTTCCGCAGGTACTGCCTGCTCAATGGCTTTGACGACATCGGTCTGACCCTGCGCCACGCCGACAAGATCAAGGCCTTCGAAGCCGAGCGCCTGGCGCAAAAGCCCTGGCTGTCCCACCGTCTGGTGCAGGGCTGAGCCCCTTTCCGTCGACCACAATTAAAAAACAGGCGCGCATGCAGGGAGCCCCGGCGTGCGCAGCCACACCATCAGGAAGAGATATGACCCATAAGATCGCCGTACTGCCGGGTGACGGCATTGGCCCCGAAATCGTTGCCGAAGCCGTCAAGGTGCTGAACGCTCTGGACCTGGATCTGGAACTGCAATCCGCCCCCGTCGGTGGCGCGGCCTATGCGGCCCACGGCCACCCCCTGCCCGAAGCCACGCTGAAGCTGGCCATGGAATCCGACGCCGTGCTGTTCGGCGCCGTGGGCGACTGGAAGTACGACACGCTGGAGCGCCACCTGCGCCCCGAGCAAGCCATTCTGGGCCTGCGCAAGCACATGGGCCTGTTTGCCAACTTCCGCCCGGCCATCTGCTACAAGGAACTGACCCACGCCTCGAGCCTGAAACCCGAGCTGGTGGCAGGCCTGGACATTCTGATCATCCGCGAGCTGACCGGCGACATCTACTTCGGCCAACCCCGTGGCCGCCGCGTGGCCACCGACGGCCACTTCCCCGGTGCCGAGGAAGCGTTCGACACCATGCGCTACTCCAAGCCCGAGATCGAGCGCATCGCCCATGTGGCGTTCCAGGCCGCTCGCAAGCGCGGCAAGAAGGTCACCAGCGTGGACAAGGCCAATGTGCTGGAAACCTTCCAGTTCTGGAAGGATGTGGTCACCGAAGTGGGCCAGCAGTACCCCGATGTGGCGCTGGACCATATGTACGTGGACAACGCCGCGATGCAGCTGGTCAAGGAACCCAAGCGCTTTGACGTGGTGGTGACCGGCAATATGTTCGGCGACATCCTGTCCGACGAAGCCTCGATGCTGACCGGCTCCATCGGCATGCTGCCCTCCGCCAGCCTGAACGACAAGAAGCAGGGCCTGTACGAGCCCAGCCACGGCTCGGCCCCCGACATCGCCGGCAAGGGCATTGCCAATCCACTGGCCACCATCCTGAGCGCCGCCATGCTGCTGCGCTTCAGCCTGGGCCTGGAAGATGCGGCCCAGAAGATCGAAGCCGCCGTGCAGAAGGTGCTGGCCGACGGTCTGCGCACGCCCGACATCTACAGCGAAGGCACCACCAAGGTCTCCACCCGCGAAATGGGTGACGCTGTGGTCGCCGCACTGCAAGCCTGATAGCAGCCCATGCGCCTGCAGCCAGCGCTGCAGGCCTCCAGGCCTTTCTTTCCACCCCGACTATGCGGATGGATGGAAAGGCCTTTTCGCTGGCGGCGCCACTGCAGGCAGTGCACACCAACTGCAATTCGTCAAAAATAAGTAGCTGTTTTCGTCATTTCGACGAATCCATTCTCCACTTTCGCCGTCGCCAAAGGCCGTGCCTTGGCTAGAATGGCAACTCTTATGTGCGCCCACCGCTTTACCGTCTCGCTGAACATCGCCTCTGCCGCCCTGGCTGGCGTGGCTGCGCGCGCACACATCTCCACCACCATTAAGACGATTACAGGCTGACCCAGCCCGGTTCGTCTTGCGCCCTTCATCCGGCCCCGACGAGCCGGGCGACGACAGTCTGCACACACTGTTTTCACCACTGAAAGGGCAATTTCAAATGAGCAAGCAATTGGTAGGTCTGGTCGGCTGGCGCGGCATGGTCGGCTCCGTGCTGATGGACCGCATGCAGGCCGAAGGCGACTTCGCGCTGATCGAGCCAGTGTTCTTCTCCACCTCCAATGCCGGCGGCAAGGCCCCCGCGATGGCCACGGTGCACACCCAGCTCAAGGATGCCAACGACATCGCCGAGCTGTCCAAGTGCGACATCATCATCACCTGCCAGGGCGGTGACTACACCAAGGAAGTCTTCCCCCAGATCCGCGCTGCCGGCTGGAACGGCCACTGGATCGATGCCGCCTCCTCGCTGCGCATGGAAGACAACGCCGTCATCGTGCTGGACCCCGTCAACGACGACCTGATCAAGAGCAAGCTGGCGGCCGGCGGCAAGAACTGGATCGGCGGCAACTGCACCAACTCCATTCTGCTGATGGGCCTGGGCGGTCTGTTCAAGGCCGGTCTGGTGGAATGGGTGTCGTCCATGACCTACCAAGCTGCCTCGGGCGGCGGCGCCAACCACATGCGCGAACTGCTCAAGGGCATGGGCGTGGTGCACGCTGCCGTGGCCGATGAGCTGGCCACCCCGGCTTCCGCCATTCTGGACATCGACCGCAAGGTGGCTGCGACCATCCGCGAAGACGTGCCCACCGAATTCTTCGGCGCCCCGCTGGCTGGCGGCCTGATCCCCTGGATCGATGCCCAGCTGCCCAACGGCCAGTCCAAGGAAGAGTGGAAGGGCCAGGCCGAAGTCAACAAGATCCTCGGCACCGACGCCACCATCCCGGTCGACGGCCTGTGCGTGCGCATCGGCGCCATGCGCTGCCACAGCCTGGCGCTGACCCTGAAGCTGAAGAAGGACCTGCCCCTGGAGGAGATCGAAGCCCTTATCAAGGCCGGCAACCCCTGGGTGAAATTCGTCGCCAACGAGCGCGCACTGACCGTCAAGGAACTGACCCCCGCCGCCACCACCGGCGGCCTGGAAGTGGCCGTGGGCCGCGTGCGCAAGCTGAACATGGGTCCGGAGTACCTGTCGGCCTTCGTGATCGGCGACCAGCTGCTGTGGGGCGCTGCCGAACCGCTGCGCCGCATGCTGCGCATCCTGCTGGCGGCCTGAGGCCCGCCGGACACGGACACAAAAGGGGCCTGAGGCCCCTTTTTTGTTGCCGCTCCATTTTGCATAGCACCTGCCGCACCGGGCCCACCGACGGAAGGCCTGGCGGTATGTGTCATGGAAACAACGGTCCGTGGCGCCTGCATGCACCGCGCGCGGCGCTGCCGCACACTGTATCGGCTGGCCATGGCAAAGCGTCTGTGTCATGTCCCCCGGTGCCCATGCCTTGGATGCGTCCCCACCGGAGAGGCCGACAAGACCCACCGATGTGAGGCGATGCCGTGCCTTGGTCATAATCTGGGCCTGGCCCTTGCGGTCCGCTGCCGGCAACGTTGCTGCCCAGGTGGGCCCCAACTGGATGGATCCACGGGAGCCCTTTGCGATCAACGACTGCCGCCCGGCGGCATAACCACACCACACGCACAATGCATCGTTGGAAACTCTCAGCCCTTGCCGCTGCGGCCTTCGCCTCTGCCGCACTGACCCCCACCGACGCTTCGGCCCTGACCCTGGGTCGCATCGCGGTGCAGTCCGCACTCGGCGAACCGCTGCGCGCCGAAATTGACGTGCCCCAGGCCACGGCCGCCGAGCTGGATGCCTTGCAGGCCCGCATCGCCAATCCGGATGTGTTCAAGGCCCATGGCATGGAATACTCCAATTCCGCCCGCCAGGTGCAGGTGGAAGTGGTGCGCCAGCCCGACGGCACGGCCAAGCTCAAGCTTAGCAGCCGCAGCCCGGTGAGCGATCCCTTCATGGATCTGGTGATCGACGCCAACTGGGCCGCCGGCCATCTGGTGCGCAGCTACACCTTGCTGCTGGATCCCGCCCCCACCCCGCAGGCAGCAGCGCCCACGCCGGCGCCCACCAACGCCCCGCAGATCAGCGCCAGCCGCCCTGCCCCCGCCCCGGCGTCCGTCACCGGGCGGACCGTCAGCAGCGATGGTGCCGCCCCCCTGGCCGCAGCGCCTGCACCCGCATCCACACCCTCCAGGGCTGCTGCCAGCAGCGGCAGCGTGACCGTGCGGGCCGGTGACACCGCCGGGCAACTGGCCAATGCCCAACGCCCCGCCGGCGTCTCGCTGGACCAGATGCTGGTGGCCATGCTGCGCGCCAACCCGAATGCCTTCGTCAACGGCAACGTCAACCGCCTGCGTGCCGGCAGCGTGGTGCAGATGCCCAGCAAGGACCAGGCGAGCGCCACCACGGCCCAGGAAGCCCGCCAGATCGTGGCGGCCCAGAGCCGTGACTTCAACGAATTCCGCCGCCGCCTCGCCGGCAAGGCCCAGGAAGCCAAGGTGGCCGCCGCCGAGCGCGCCTCTTCCGGCCAGGTGCAGGCCCAGGTGCAGGACAACAGCGCCGCCGCTGCTGCTGCCGACAAGCTGACGCTGAGCAAGGGCGCGCTGAACCAGCACGCGGCCGAGGAAAAGCTGGCCAAGGACAAGCAGGCCAGCGCCCAGGCCGATCGCGTGGGCGAGCTGCAACGCAATCTGTCCGAGCTGCAGAAAGTGGCTTCGGCCTCCGCGCCGACAGCCCCCGCTGGTACCGCCGGCGCCGCAGCCGCCCCTGCGGCCGCAGCCACACCCGGCGTGACGCTGCCCGTGGAAGCCCCGGTGGCCCCCGCTGCGACAGCCGACGCTAGCGCCACCACGCCCCCACCCGCGGCACCCGCTGCGGCCGAGGCCCCGTCCGCCGATGCCTCGGCGGCAACCCCCGAAGGTACGGCAGCCGACAGCACGGCGCCCGCTGCTACAGAAGCGGCTGCCGCTGCGGCAACGCCCCAGCCCAGCGCTGCTGCCGCTCCTGCGCCAGCGCCCGCTCCTGCCCCCGGTGTGCTGGACGAGCTGACCGACGGCAACCCGCTGGTCCTGCCCGCGGCAGGTGGCGTACTGGCCTTGCTGCTGGGCCTGCTGGGCTGGCGCATCGCACAGCGCCGCCGCGCCCCCCAGGATGCCGAAGCCGACACGGCTTCGGACAGCCCCGTGCCGCCCGATGCCTTCTTTGCAGACAGCGGCGGCCAGCAGGTCGACACCCACCAGGACGCCGCAGCCGACAGCACGGCCCTGGACGAGGTGCCCAGCCAGCTGGACAGCGACGACACGGTCGACCCGGTGGCCGAAGCCGAGGTCTACCTGGCCTATGGCCGTGATGTGCAGGCCGAGGAAATCCTGCTGGAGGCGCTGCGCACCCAGCCGGAACACCTGGGCGTGCACATGAAGCTGGCCGAAATCCATGCCAAGCGCCAGGATGCCAAGGCACTGGAAGCCACGGCCCTGTCCGTACAAGCACTCACCCATGGCGTCGGCCCCAGCTGGGACCGCATCGTGGAACTGGGCCAATCCGTGGACGCCGGCAATCCCCTGTACCACGAGGCCCCCGCACCCACCGCCCCCAGCACCAGCGCCTTTGCCGACGCGCTGGCCAAGAGCCATGCCGTGCCTGCGGCGTCAGTCTCCGCGGCCGCGGCGCAAGCCGCTGGCTCGGCACTGGGCCAGCACCTGCCGCCCGACCTGGATCTGAACCTGGACCTGCCTGGTGCAACCTCCAGCGCCGAAGTGGCCGATGCCGCAGCGCCTGTGGCCGAGCCCGAGCTGACCGAGCCGGACCTGGCGGCGCTGGAACCCGACTGGGACACGCCGGAAGAGCCGGCCGCCCCTGCGCAGGTGGTGGAGCCGCTCGCTGCCGCCACACCCGAGCCCCAGAAACCACCGGAGCTGGAGACGCTGAACTTCACGCTGGACGATGAACCCGCCAGCGTGCCCACCCCGGCCGCAGTGTCTGCCGCCGACATCGACCTGGGGCTGAACCTGGGTGATCTGGACCTGGACCTGGGCGACGCCCCGGCCCCGGACACGGCCGCCGCCCCTGCCGTGGCCGATGACCCCTTGTCCACCAAGCTGGACCTGGCCCGCGAATTCCACGCCATCGGCGACAGCGAAGGCGCACGCACCCTGGTCGAGGAAGTGATTGCCGAAGCGTCCGGTGACCTCAAGGAACGTGCCCAAAACCTGCTTGCCGAAATCGATTGATGCTGTTTCTGTGTTTTTCCCCGGCGCATGGCGCCGGGTCTGAGGGCCTGCCATGCGCATAGCCCTCGGGGTCTCCTACAACGGCCAGGCCTACAACGGCTGGCAAAGCCAACCGTCCGGCAACACCGTGCAGGACCACCTCGAAGCGGCCCTGGGCCGCTTCACTGCTCAGAAGGTGTCCACCATCTGCGCGGGCCGCACCGATGCCGGTGTGCACGGGCTGATGCAGGTGGTGCATTTCGACACCGCGCTGCAGCGTGCGCCCAACTCCTGGGTGCGCGGGACCAACACCTTTCTGCCCAAGGACATCGCCGTGCAATGGGCTGCCGAGGTCCCGGAGGGCCTGGATGGCTTCCATTCCCGCGCCTGCGCCACGGCGCGCCGCTATGCCTATGTGCTGCTGCAGTCGCCCGTGCGCCCCAGCGTAGACCACGGCCGGGTGGGCTGGATCTTTCAGCCGCTGGACGCCGAACGCATGCAGGCAGCGGCCGCGCTACTGCTGGGCGAGCATGATTTTTCGTCCTTTCGTGCAGCCGGCTGCCAGGCCAAGACCCCGGTCAAGACCCTGCACCGCATCGACATCCGCTACCGTCCGGCCGGCCGGGCGCCCATGCGCGATGGAGAGATGGCATGCGGTTACTGGCACTTCGAATTCGAAGGCAATGCCTTTTTGCACCACATGATCCGCAACATCATGGGCTGCCTGCTGTATGTGGGCCAGGGCACCAAGCCGGTGGAGTGGATGCAGCAGGTGCTGGACGCCCGCTCGCGCGAGGTGGCAGCACCCACGTTTTCGCCCGACGGACTGTATTTTCTCGGTCCCATCTACGATGCACGCTGGGGCCTGCCGACCGACACGCCCCCGTTTGCCTGGCTGCCCTGAGCGGCCGCGCGCTTTTGACGGCTGCTACGCCTGGGATTTGCCATGTCTGTATCTACCCCCCGTACCCGCATCAAGATCTGCGGCCTGACCCGTGAAGCCGATGTGGACGCCGCCGTGCAAGCCGGTGCGGACGCCATCGGCTTTGTGCTCTACGCCCCCAGCCCCCGGGCGGTGACGGTGGCGCGCGCGGCCGAGCTGGCCCGGCGCCTGCCGCCCTTTGTCACGCCAGTGCTGCTGTTCGTCAACGAGACCGTTCCCAATGTGATAGCTGCATGCAACCACATACCGGGCGCCACCGTGCAGTTTCATGGGGATGAATCGCCGGCGGATTGCCTGGCCGCCACCGATGCCGGGCGCCGCCCCTTTCTGCGTGCAGCGCGCATTCCCCTCACCGGGGACACTCTGGGGCTCGACCTCGTAGAATATGCCCAACGATATTCCCAGGCCCAGGCCATTTTGCTGGACGCCCACGTGGAGGGCTACGGCGGCGGCGGGCAAACATTCAATTGGTCACTGCTTCCACCAAACGTCGCCTCTCACCTCGTTTTGTCTGGTGGACTCACGCCTGCAAACGTGACCGATGGCATCTTGCAAGTACGCCCGCGGGGTCTCTCGCTGGCGGTTGATGTCAGTTCCGGCGTCGAGGCCACAGGGCCTGATGGAAAGCCCCTGAAGGGCATCAAGGACGCCGGAAAAATCCAACGCTTCGTTGCGGCCGTGCGCGCCGCCGACGCCCAACTTGCCTCTTTCACCGATGTTTGAATACTCCTACCCCGATGCACGCGGCCATTTCGGCCCCTACGGCGGCAGCTTTGCCAGCGAGACGCTGACCCATGCCCTCGACGAGCTGAGCCAGGCCTACGCCAGGTACCAGAACGACCCGGACTTCCTGGCCGAGTTCCGCTACGAGCTGGCCCACTTCGTCGGCCGTCCCTCCCCGGTCTACCATGCAGCCCGCATGTCGCAGGAAATGGGCGGCGCCCAGATCTATCTGAAGCGCGAAGACCTGAACCACACCGGCGCCCACAAGATCAACAATGTGATCGGCCAGGCCATGCTCGCCAAGCGCATGGGCAAGCCGCGCATCATTGCCGAAACCGGTGCCGGCCAGCACGGCGTGGCCACGGCCACCATCTGCGCCCGCTATGGCCTGGAATGCGTGGTCTACATGGGTGCCGAGGACGTGAAGCGCCAAAGCCCCAATGTCTACCGCATGAAGCTGCTGGGCGCCACCGTGGTGCCGGTGGAATCCGGCTCCAAGACGCTGAAGGACGCGCTGAACGAAGCCATGCGCGACTGGGTGGCCAATGTGGACAACACCTTCTACATCATCGGCACGGTGGCCGGCCCCGCCCCCTACCCGGCCATGGTGCGCGACTTCCAGAGCGTGATCGGCACCGAATGCCTCACGCAGATGCCCGAGCTGCTGAAGCAGCAGCACATTGCTGCCGAGCAACCGGACGCCGTGGTCGCCTGTGTGGGCGGCGGCTCCAATGCCATGGGCATCTTCTACCCCTACATCCCCTTCGAGCACACCAAGCTGATCGGGGTCGAAGCGGCCGGTGAAGGCCTGGAGAGCGGCAAGCACTCCGCCTCGCTGCAAAAAGGCAGCTCCGGCGTGCTGCACGGCAACCGCACCTTCATCCTGCAGAACGAAAACGGCCAGATCACCGAGACGCACAGCATCAGCGCCGGCCTGGACTACCCCGGCGTCGGCCCCGAACACGCCTGGCTGCAGGAGCTGGGCCGTGCCCAGTACGTGGGCATCACCGACCAGGAAGCACTGGAAGCTTTCCACTACCTGTGCCGCACCGAAGGCATCATCCCCGCGCTGGAGTCCAGCCACGCCGTGGCCTATGCCATGAAGCTGGCCAAGACCATGCGCGCCGACCAGTCCATTCTGGTCAGCCTGTCCGGCCGGGGTGACAAGGACATCGGCACCGTGGCCGACCTGACCGGCGGCGACTACTACGACCGCCCCAGCATGCGCGGCCACACTGTCAAGGGAGGGCCTGCAGCATGAGCCGCACCGCCACCACATTCGAAAAACTGAAATCCGAAGGCCGCCAGGCGCTGATCCCCTTCATCACCGCCGGCTACCCCTTTGCGGCCATCACCCCGTCGCTGATGCACGGCATGGTGGACGCTGGTGCCGACATCATCGAGCTGGGGGTGCCGTTTTCGGACCCCATGGCCGATGGCCCGGTGATCCAGAAGGCCGGTGACCGCGCCATTGCCAATGGTGTGGGCCTGGCCCAGGTGCTGGCCTATGTGGCCGAATTCCGCCAGAAAGACAGCACCACCCCGGTGGTGCTGATGGGCTATGCCAACCCCGTGGAACGCTACGACCAGATCCACGGCCAGGACGCCTTCGTCAACGATGCGGCAGCCGCCGGCGTGGACGGCGTGCTGGTGGTGGACTATCCGCCCGAGGAATCCGAGGAATTTGCCGCCAAGCTGCAGGCACGCGGCATGGACCAGATCTTCCTGCTGGCCCCCACCAGCACCGTGGAACGCATGCAGCAGGTGGCACGCATTGCCAGCGGCTATGTGTATTACGTGTCGCTCAAGGGCGTGACCGGTTCCGGCGCGCTGGACACCGACAGCGTGCAGCAGATGCTGTCCGTCATCCGCCAGCACGTGCACATCCCAGTCGGCGTCGGCTTTGGCATCCGCGATGCCCAGACCGCCCAGACCATTTCCCAGTTTTCGGACGCGGTCATCATCGGCAGCAAGATCATCCAGCTGCTCGAAGACCAGCCACACGAAAAAATCATTCCCCTGACCATTGATTTCCTGCGCGGCGTGCGCAAGGCGATGGACGCATAATGCGGCACCGTCACCGCATCCCCTCCGGGAGGATGCGGTGATCCTGCCTGAAAGAAGGAAGACACCATGTCCTGGCTCGAAAAACTCCTGCCTGCCAAAATCCAGCAAACGACCCCCTCGGAACGCCAAACGCAGATTCCCGAAGGCCTGTGGATCAAGTGCCCCAGCTGCGAATCCGTGTTGTACAAGGCCGATCTGGAAAAGAACCAGAACGTCTGCCCGACCTGCGGTCACCACCACCGCATCGGTGCCCGTGCACGCCTGAACCATTTTCTGGACGCCGAAGGCCGCTATGAGATCGGTCAGGAAGTCATTCCCGTTGACGCACTGAAGTTCCAGGACAGCCGCAAATACCCCCAGCGCCTGAAAGAAGCCCTGGAAAACACGGGTGAGACCGATGCCCTGATCGTCATGGGCGGTGCGGTGAAGGGGATCGAGCTGGTCGTGGCCTGCTTCGAGTTCGACTTCATGGGCGGCTCCATGGGCTCCGTGGTCGGCGAGCGCTTTGTGCGTGGCGTCGAGACGGCCATCGAGCAGAAAGTGCCTTTTGTGTGTTTCACCGCCACCGGTGGCGCCCGCATGCAGGAAGGCCTGCTGTCCCTGATGCAGATGGCCAAGACCAATGCGGCGCTGACCCGCCTGGCCAAGAAGGGCCTGCCCTACATCAGCGTGCTGACCGATCCGACCATGGGCGGTGTGTCGGCCGGCTTCGCCTTCGTGGGCGATATCGTGATGGCCGAGCCCAAGGCCCTGATCGGCTTTGCCGGTCCCCGCGTGATCGAAACCACCGTGCGCGTGAAGTTGCCCGAAGGCTTCCAGCGTGCCGAGTTCCTGAAGGAAAAGGGTGCCGTGGACATGATCGTGGACCGCCGCGAACTGCGCCAGACCGTGGCCACCTCGCTGGCCATGCTGCAACGCCTGCCGGCCGATGCCGTGGTGCAAGGCGCCGAGTAAGCCCAGCCCCTCCTGCGCCAGGCAACAAAAAAAGCGGTCCTCGGACCGCTTTTTTTGTGTCTGCGCCGCAGGCCAGGGCGTGTTCCGCCTGGCCACGGGGCATTGCCTACATCATGGCCATGCCTGCCGCCACGCTACCCAGCACGCTGAATTGCAGGTGGGCCAGCACCATCAGCAGCACCTGCAGCACAATCAGCGCCGCCAGCGGCGACAGATCCACCCCGCCCACCAGCGGGATGATGCGCTGAAACGGGCGCAGCACGGGCTGGCACAGGCGGGCGATCACGCCATAGATGGGCGAATGCGGCGACACCCAGGACAGGATGGCGTAGACGATCAGCAGACCGATCAGCCCGGTCAGCACCATGCGCGCCAGGCCGAACAGCGCCAGCAGCGGCACCATCACCAGCGAGCCCGCAGCGCCCGCCAGGCCCCACAGCAGCAGGTAGTGCACCAGCTGGATCAGGATGGCGCCGATCAGGCTGGACATGTCGTACTTGCCCGTGGGCTTGATGACCTTGCGCAGCGGCATCACCAGCCAGTCGGACAAGGCAAACACCAGCTGCCCCACGGGGTTGGAAAACGGCACGCGCTGGACCTGCATGTACAGGCGCAACAGGCAGGCGCCCGAAATCAGGCCGGCGGCCACTTCAAGAAGAAAAGACAGGATTTGCTCGATCATGGACGGGTCAGCGCTCCAGTGGTGGGGTGCGACGGCAATCGCAAAACAGTGAATGCTGCAACAGCGGAAACAAGTTGAGACAACCAGCCCCGCTTCCGGGGCCGCATGGGATGATGATAGCGATGGAAAGCTGCTGCCCATGCCAAACCCGCTGACCTTGACCTCGCTGCCGTTGTTTCCGCTGAACACCGTGCTGTTTCCTGGCGGTCAGCTGCCTTTACGGGTGTTCGAGGTGCGGTACCTGGATATGGTGCGCAAGTGCCACCAGGCGGGCACTCCATTTGGCGTGGTGGCCCTGACCGGTGGCGAAGAGGTGCGCCGTCCGATGCAACCCACCGAATCCTTCCACCCGGTGGGCACCTTGGCCCAGATCCAGCAGCTCGACAGCGTCCAGCCCGGTCTGCTGCACATCCTGTGCCAGGGCCATGCCCGCATGCGCCTGGACCGTGCCCACCAGTTGCCCCACGGCCTGTGGGTGGCCGACGTCTCCCTGATTGCCATGGACCTGCGCTGTGCCGTTCCCGAGGACCTGCGCAACATCAGCCAGGCCCTGTCCCAGGTGCTGCACAGGTTGCACCAGCGCCAGCTGGCCCAGGAAGACCGGGTGCAGGGTCCTTCCGTGGACCTGCCCACGGACCTGCAGCTGGACGACTGCGGCTGGGTCGCCAACCGCTGGTGCGAGCTGCTGCCCATTCCGCTCCCGCTCAAGCAGCAGCTGCTGGAGCTGGAAAGCCCGCTGGTGCGGCTGGAACTGGTCGGTGATGTGCTGGAGCGCACCGGCATCGCCTTCTGAGCGGCCGCGCCGTCCGTCGGCATCCCATTCCCGCGCCTGCGGTCTGCGGTCCGCCCCTTCCAGCACCCGCAGGGTCAGTGCGGCGATTGCCCCGTCCCACCAGCACGGGAACCGCGCACCCGTCTGTCGTAGCTGCTCTGGCGGTGCGCCATTACCGCACTTACCCACATTCAGAGGCAAAAAAACTAGAATGCAGGGTTTTGGTATTTGCAACAACGGCCTGCGGGCTGCGCACCTCCATGTCTGACACCACCCACACCGCTGCGGCAGAAGTTGCCGCTCCCCAGGACGAAAACAAGCTCATCGCCGAACGCCGCGAAAAACTCAAGGCCCTGCGCGAGCAGGTCAAGGCCCAGGGTGGTGTGGCATTCCCCAATGACTTCAAGCCTGCCGACCGCGCTGCCGACCTGATCGCCGCGCACGCCGGCCAGGAAGCCGAAGCCCTGGACGCCGCGGCCACCACCGTCAGCGTGGGCGGCCGCATGATGCTCAAGCGCGTGATGGGCAAGGCCAGCTTTGCCACCATCCAGGACGCCACCGGCCGCATCCAGATCTATGTGACCCGCGACGCCGTGGGCGAAGAGGTCTATGCCGACTTCAAGAAGTGGGATCTGGGCGACATCATCGGTGCCGAAGGCGTGCTGATGAAGACCAAGACCGGCGAACTGTCGATCAAGGCCACCCGCATCCGCCTGCTGACCAAGAGCCTGCGCCCCATGCCCGACAAGTTCCACGGCATGGCCGACCAGGAACAGAAGTACCGCCAGCGCTACGTCGACCTGATGATGGACGAAGACGCCCGCAAGCGTTTTGTGGCCCGCAGCAAGGCCGTCTCCGGCATGCGCGACTTCATGGTGCAAAACGGCTTCCTGGAAGTCGAAACCCCCATGCTGCACCCCATCCCCGGTGGTGCCAACGCCAAGCCGTTCATCACCCACCACAACGCCCTCGACCAGGAGATGTACCTGCGCATTGCGCCGGAGCTCTACCTCAAGCGCCTGGTCGTCGGTGGTTTCGAGCGCGTGTTCGAAATCAACCGCAACTTCCGCAACGAAGGCATCTCGGTGCGCCACAACCCCGAGTTCACCATGATGGAGTTCTACGCGGCCTACTGGAACTACCGCGACATCATGGACTACACCGAAGCCCTGGTGCGCGATACCGCCACCAAGGCAGTGGGCACGCTGCAGCTGACCTACGGCGGCAAGCCGGTGGACCTGGCCGCGCCGTTCGAGCGCTTGACCATCCCGGAAGCCATCGTCAAGTACACCGACGCCGGCGAGAACGTGGGCAACCGCGACTGGCTGACCAATGCCCTGAAGAAGCTGGGCATGAAGGAAGACAAGGACAAGCTGTCCACCCGTTCCCTGGCCAGCCTGCAGGTGCTGTACTTTGAGGAAGTGGTCGAAGAGAAGCTCTGGAACCCCACCTTCATCATGGAACACCCCACCGAAATCTCGCCGCTGGCCCGTGCCAACGACGACCGCCCCGAAGTGACCGAGCGCTTCGAGCTCTACATCACCGGCCGCGAGTTCGGCAACGGTTTCTCCGAGCTGAACGATGCCGAAGACCAGGCCGCCCGCTTCAACGCCCAGGTGGATGCCAAGGACGGCGGTGACGACGAAGCCATGTACTTCGACCACGACTTTGTGCGCGCCCTGGAATACGGCATGCCCCCCACCGGCGGCTGCGGCATCGGTATTGACCGTTTCATGATGCTGCTCACAGACAGCGCCAGCATTCGTGACATCATTCTGTTCCCTGCCCTGCGCCGCGAACAGAACGCTGGATAACACCCACGTTCGGCGGCCCGCGATGGCTGCCTTCGTAACCAACCACTACACTGGGCCGCACACCGCGGCCCTTTGTGCGTGGTGGCGCCGCTTTTTTGGAGAGACAGGACTGCCGAATGCATGCATCCACTGCATTGAATGCCGCAGCGCCCCACCCGGACGCTTCGGCCCCCTTGTCCAACAGCTTCACCGTGCTGGTGGTGGACGACCAGGCCTCGGTGCGCCATTCCCTGATCACCGAACTGCGCCACGCCGGCGTCACCGAGGTGATGGAGGCCGTGGACGCTCCATCTGCCGTGCAGATGTTCAAGATGCGCCGCCCGGACCTGGTGCTGCTGGACATCCGCCTGCCCACGCACGACGGCTACTGGGTCGCCCAGCAGCTGCGCGAGGCCGAAGTGGGCGACTGGACGCCCATCATCTTCCTGTCGGGCCTGGACAATGACCTGGACATCTGGCGCGGCATTGAATCCGGTGGCGACGACTACCTGATCAAACCCGTCAAGCCCATTGTGCTGATCGCCAAGCTGCGCGCCATGCGCCGCCTGCTGGACATGCGCCGCCGCTTGGTCAGCCTGTCGGCCGAGCTGCACCTGGCCAACCAGCGCCTCAACGAGATGGTGGAGGTCGATGCCCTGACCGGCCTGGTCAACCGCCGCGGCTTTGACCGCATCCTGCACTCCGAGATCGAAGCCGCCCGCCGCGAGCAGCAACCGTTGACACTGATGCTGTGCGACCTGGACCATTTCAAGCGCTTCAACGACGCCGCAGGCCATGTGCAGGGCGATGACTGCCTGCGCGCCGTGGGCCGGCTGCTCAAGGAAGTCTGCGTGCGCCCGCGCGACGTGGCCTCGCGCTACGGCGGGGAGGAGTTTGCGATGATCCTGCCCAACACGCCGCGCTCGGGCGCCATGACCTTTGCCCGCGCCCTGGGCAGCATGCTGCGCAGCCGCGCCATCCCCCACCCGGACTCACCCAACGGCGCCGTGCTGTCGCTGTCCGGCGGCATCACCACCTGCATTCCCGACGAAGGCACCAGCGCCGAAAGCATGGTGATGCGCGCCGACGAAGCACTGTACGCGGCCAAAGCCCAGGGCCGCGACCGGTTTTTCAGTTTCGAGATGCAGATGGATACCATTGAGCAACGCCGGGGCTGAACCCGGCCTGCGCCACACCGACCAGGGCACCACGGCGGTGCCCTGTTTTTTTGGATAGAAAGTTTTGTTCCCGTGACCCTGCTGCAACGCATGAAGACCCTCCAGACCCATTTACCCGCCTGGGTGACGGACTGGCTGGATGTCGTGGTTCCCCTGCTCCAGATGGTGCTGATCATCGTGGTCGCCTGGCTGCTGCACCGCCTGCTCAAGCGGCTGATCGTGCGCGCCAGCGACCACTACCAGTTCCCGCACGAGCTGCTGATGCCCATCCACACCGTGGTGCGCTGGCTGATCATCATCAGCGCGCTGCTGCTGGTGCTGGAGCGCCTGGGGGTCTCTGCCAGCGTGCTGTGGACGGCCTTCACCGGCTTTGCGACCGTGGGCGCTGTGGCGTTCTTTGCCGCATGGAGCGTGCTGTCCAACCTGTTCTGCGCCTTCCTGATCTTCACCGTGGGGCCGTTTCGCGTGGGCGATCACATCGAACTGCTGGACACGGCCGAAAAGCCCGGCGCCCTGGGCAAGGTGGTGGACATCAACCTGCTCTACACCACGCTGGAAGACGCCACCGCCCCGGTGCCCGGCACGCTGCTGCAGATTCCGAATGCACTGATCTTCCAGCGCGTGGTGCGCCGCTGGCGCGCCGGCACCGAGCTGCCACCCGAAAAGCTGCAGCACCCGGCCCCGCCGGCCCCCGGCGCATCGGAGCCCGCCCCCGCCCCCAAGAGTGCGACCTTCCCTTAAAGAACCACGCCCTCGATGTCCAAAAGCCCTGCTGCATTGCACCAGGGCTTTTTTTATCCGCAGGCGGCTGCGCACCCGTTGGGCCGAGGGCCAGTCAGCCCTGTGGTCCCGTGGTCCCGTGGTCCCGTGGTCCGGAAACGGTAACGCTCAGTACAGCTGGGGCACGATCATGCTTTCTGGCACCGGGCTGCGCAGATAGTCCGCATGGCGCACCCGCGCGGGTAGCTCCACCTCGGGGCGGGGCACCTCGCTGTAGGGGAACTGCGACAGCAAATGCCGTATGCAGTTCAGCCGTGCCTGCTTCTTGTTGTCGGCCGGCACCACCCACCACGGTGCTTCGGGGATGTGGGTGTGTTCCATCATCACCTCCTTGGCACGGGTGTAGTCCTCCCAGCGGCGGCGGGACTCCAGGTCCATGGGCGAGAGCTTCCACTGCTTGAGCGGGTCGTGGATACGCCCCAGAAAGCGCAGGTGCTGCTCTTCATCGGTGATGGAGAACCAGTACTTGATCACGCGGATGCCGGAGCGCGCCAGCATGCGCTCGAACTCGGGCACGGAGCGGAAGAACTCGTCGTACTCCTCGTCCGAACAAAAACCCATCACCCGTTCCACCCCGGCGCGGTTGTACCAGCTGCGGTCAAACAGCACCATCTCCCCGGCGGCCGGCAGGTGGGCGGCGTAACGCTGAAAGTACCACTGCGTGCGTTCGCGGTCGTTGGGGGCCGGCAGGGCCACCACGCGGCACACGCGCGGATTCAGGCGCTGGGTGATGCGCTTGATCACGCCGCCCTTGCCGGCGGCATCCCGCCCTTCGAACAGGATCACGGCCTTCTGTTTGGTGGACGCCACCCAGTCCTGCAGCTTGACCAGCTCGGCCTGCAGCCGGAACAGCTCCTTGAAATACGCCACGCGCTGGGCATGGCTTTCCGGTGCCGCAGCGGCCCCGCCCGGCACGGCGCAGAGCACGCCCGTACGGTCTTCGATTTCCAGCTCCAGCTCTTCGTCCAGGCTGTCCAGCAGGTCGCTCTCGATACGGCGCACCAGCTCTTCACGGTTGTCCCAATTCATCGCACACCTTCTTGCTTTGCCGGTTGTGGCATCTGCCACACAGGCTACGCGCCCCGTGCGACGGTTTGATGACAGCCGCACGCACCCCGCACGCCCTCCCGCGTGCAGCCCGCCCGCCGGCCGCCGCCGGAGGCCGGCATCGCCGTATCGCTTCATCGTTTTGTGCACAAGCACATCCATTTTTGTTCGTTGGACTGGCCGCCGACGGCTCGCAAGATGCTGTCTATCGCCATCTTCCTGTGATGGATTGCACCGAAAGACCACGCCATGACCTACGCCACCACCGCCGAGACCCCCACCGCAACCGCCGCCCAGCGCCCGCAGCTGCCTGCCGTGCTGCAGCAGGCCCTGGCCCAGGCCCAGGAACAAGGCCTTGGCTACGCCGGCAGCGTGGCCCCACTTCAGGCCTGGCAGCTGGTGCAGCAAGGCCTGGCCCTGCTGGTGGATGTGCGCAGCGCCGAAGAACGCAAATTTGTCGGCCAGGTGCCCGGCAGCGCCCATGTGGCCTGGGCCAGCGGCACGGCGCTGACACGCAACCCCCGCTTTGCCCGCGAACTGGCCGCGCTGCACGCCAAACAACCCCAACCGCTGCCCGTGCTGCTGTTATGTCGCAGCGGCAAGCGCTCTGCCCTGGCCGCCCAGGAAGCGGCCAAGGCCGGCCTGCCCCATGTCTTCAATGTCAGCGAAGGCTTTGAGGGCGACCACGACACACAGCAGCAACGCGGCCACTTCAATGGCTGGCGCTTTTACGGCCTGCCCTGGGTGCAGGACTGACCCCACACCTTTACCGGATTGCGATTGCCACCATGAGCTCTTTCGACATTGCCCCCATCGTCACGCAGCTGCGCCAGGTCCGCGACCATTGGCGCGAGCAGCAGAACCGCACGGACTCCGGCCACCGTGAATTCCCATCGCGGGACGCCATTGCCCAGGCCGTGGAAGGCCTCAAAGGCGTGCTCTACCCGCAGCGCCTGGGGCCGTCCGATCTGCGCCACGCCAGCGAAGACTTCTATGTGGGCCACACCCTGAACACGGCGCTGCAGCTGCTGCAGACCCAGGCCCAGATCGAGCTGCACTACCGCCACCGCAGCGCGGGGGTGAGCGTGCCGGACCCGGCCGGCCAGGCTGCCCAGGCCCAGCGCGCAGTCCAGGCCTTTGCCCAGCAGCTGCCCCTGTTGCGCCAGCTGCTGGACATCGATGTGCTGGCCGCCTTCCATGGCGACCCCGCTGCGCGCAGCGTGGACGAGGTGGTGCTGAGCTACCCCGGCGTGCTGGCACTGATCCACCACCGCATCGCCCACGCCTTCTACCGGCTGGAGCTGCCGCTGCTGGGCCGCATCATGGCCGAGCTGGCACATGGGCAGACCGGCATCGACATCCACCCCGGCGCACAGATCGGCCCCGGCTTCTTCATCGACCACGGCACCGGTGTCGTGATCGGGGAAACTGCCGTCATCGGCCAGAACGTGCGCATCTACCAGGCCGTGACCCTCGGCGCCAAGCGCTTCCCCAAGGATGCCCAGGGCCACCTGCAAAAAGGCTGGGCACGCCACCCCATCGTGGAGGATGACGTGGTGATCTACGCCGGCGCCACCATCCTGGGGCGGGTGACCATCGGCAAAGGCGCGGTCATCGGCGGCAACGTCTGGATCACCGACGACGTGCCCGCCGGCACCCATGTCAGCCAGGCCAGCCTGCGCCAGGCAGAGCAACCGGCGGAGCCGCCCGTGACTGCTGCGGTGCCGCCCGCCACGCCCCCGGTGCTGTCCGCTCCGGCCCCGGAACGCACCGCCCGCGTGGCCGCCTGAACATGCCCGCGCAACACTTGGTCCAGGACTTCGGCCTGGCCGTGCGCCAGCTGCGCGAAGGGCATGGCTGGTCGCAGGAGCACCTGGCTGCACAGTCCGATCTGAACCGCTCCTATGTGGGCGAGATCGAGCGCGGCCAGGTGGCGCCCTCCCTGATCACGCTGCACAAACTGGCCCAGGCCCTGCACCTGGGCACGGCCGAGCTGCTGGCGCATGCCGAACGCATACGCCAGCAGCGTGAAACCCAGCGCCAGCACCTGGCGACGCGCTTGGCGGCGATAGCCGGTTGAAGCCCGATCGGCGGCATTGAACACTGGCGAAGACTGTTTTCCCGCATCCCCACCACCGATTCCACCAGGAGCCTTTTTCCATGACAGCAACCGTCGGCGGTACCACCGCCCTGGGCGACAACGCAGCCCGCCAGCTTGCCAATGCCACCAAGACCGCACCGCAGCTGGCCACGATCACGCCGCGCTGGCTGACCCACCTGCTGCAATGGGTGCCGGTGGAGGCCGGCATCTACCGCGTCAACCAGGTCAAGAACCCGGAAGACATCAAGGTCACCTGCACCGCCAAGCAGCACGAGAACCAGCTGCCGCGCACCTATGTGGACTACGACGCCAAGCCGCGCGAGTACTTCCTGAACGCGGTCTCCACCGTGCTGGATGTGCACACCCGCATCTCCGACCTCTACAGCAGCCCGCACGACCAGATCAAGGAACAGCTGCGCCTGACGATCGAGACCATCAAGGAGAACCAGGAAAGCGAGCTGATCAACAACCCCGACTACGGCCTGCTGTCCCAGGTGAGCGACGAACAGCGCATCTTCCCGCTGACCGGCGCCCCCACCCCCGATGACCTGGACGAGCTGCTGACCAAGGTCTGGAAGGAACCCGCCTTCTTCCTGGCCCACCCGCTGACCATTGCCGCCTTCGGCCGCGAAGCCACGCGCCGTGGCACGCCGCCGCCCACCGTCAGCCTGTTCGGCAGCCAGTTCATCACCTGGCGCGGTGTGCCGCTGATCCCTTCGGACAAGGTGCCGGTGGCCGATGGCAAGAGCAAGATCCTGCTGCTGCGCGTGGGCGACCGCCGCCAGGGCGTGGTGGGCCTGTTCCAGCCCGGTCTGCCCGGCGAACAGAGCCCGGGCCTGTCGGTGCGCTTCATGGGCATCAACAACCACGCCATCGCCAGCTACCTGATCTCGCTGTACTGCTCGCTGGCTGTGCTCACCCCCGATGCCGTGGCCGTGCTGGACGACGTGGAAATCAACAAGTACCACGACTACTCGGTACTGGACACCTACAAGTAAGCCCGCGCAGTGCTGCGCCGGGGTGGCAGCCCCTCCCGGCGCAGCGCCAATCCCCAGAGCACGACCAGTCCTCCCCCTTTTTCGACATCGCGCACCACAGGAGATGCGGTTTTGAGCACCACCACCGCGCAAGCGCCCACCCCGGCCGCCGCACAGGCCGCCCCGCTGGCGCCCCCGATTCCCGCCACCCCGGCGCCGCCGCTGGACACCGGCGCGCTGGCCCAGCTGGCAACAGCCTTGTTCCGCAGCCTGCCCGGCAGCGCCGCACCCCAGGGCGCCCAGCCGCCCACCACCTGGGCTCCGGGCGGCTCCCCGCTGGCCAGCCCGGCGGGCCTGGCGCCCAATGTGCCCGGCACGCCGCTTCCACAGGGGCAGATCCCGGGGGCCAATGTGCTGCCCAGCAACCCCGGCACCGTGCTGGCCCTGGGCCACCGCGCCGCCACGGCCCGCCCGCATGCGGTCGCCGGCAACGGCGTGCCCGACCAGGCATTCACCGCCCTGCCCGCCTACGAACCCCGCCTCGGGCACGCCACCGATGGCGTACCCCAGGCCACTGCCGCAGCGGCCGCCACACATCGGCCCGCCCCCGTGGACACTGCGGACGCTGCGGGCCTTGCGCCGCCGCACGCCCCCCATCCCGGACTGGATGCGCTGAGCCAGCAGGCGGTGACCGCACTGGGCAGCCAGGGCACGGCACCGGGTAGCCCGTTCGTTCCCGCCATCCCCTCCGGCCTGCTGGCAACGCCCGCTGCGCCTGCGACCGCCCTTGCCGGCAGCACCGACGCCGCGGCCCCGCAGTTCTACTTTGTGGATGCGGTCGCCCTGCCCAGCGGTTTTGTCACCCCGGCCAAGCCCCACCCCCACGGGCAGGCCGACAGCACGCCGCTGGCACAGGCCGACCGCCATCCCGGCTTCGACGTGCAGGCCGTGCGCCGCGACTTTCCCATCCTGGCCGAGCGCATCAACGGCAAGCCGCTGGTCTGGCTGGACAACGCCGCCACCACCCACAAGCCGCGCCAGGTGATCGAACGCATTGCGCACTTCTACGCGCACGAGAACTCCAACATCCACCGCGCCGCCCACACGCTGGCGGCCCGCGCCACGGATGCCTATGAACATGCCCGTGAAGTGGTGCGCCGCTTCATCCACGCGCCCGATGTGAACGAAGTCATCTTCGTGCGCGGCACCACCGAAGCCATCAACCTGGTGGCCAAGGCCTGGGGCGGGCAGAACGTGGGGGCGGGCGATGAAATCATCGTCAGCCACCTGGAGCACCACGCCAACATCGTCCCCTGGCAGCAGCTGGCGCAGGCCAAGGGAGCCAAGCTGCGCGTGATTCCGGTCGACGACCAGGGGCAGATCCGCCTCGACGAATACGAGAAGCTGCTGAACGACCGCACCAAGATCGTCGCCATCGGCCATGTGTCCAATGTGCTGGGCACCGTGGTGCCGGTCAAGGAAGTGGTGGCCCGTGCCCGGGCGCGCGGCATCACCACGCTGGTGGATGGCGCCCAGTCCATCGCCCACACGCCGGTCGATGTGCAGGACATCGGGGCGGACTTCTTCGTCTTTTCGGGCCACAAGATCTTTGCCCCCACCGGCATCGGCGCCCTCTGGGGCCGCCGCGCCGTGCTGGAAACCATGCCGCCCTGGCAGGGCGGCGGCAACATGATTGCGGACGTGAGCTTCGAGAAGACCGTGTTCCAGCCGCTGCCCAACACCTTCGAGGCAGGCACCGGCAACATTGCCGACGCGGTGGGCCTGGGGGCGGCGCTGGAGTATGTGGAGCGCATCGGCATCGAGAACATCAGCCGCTACGAGCACGCGTTGGTGGACTACGGCATGCAGCAGCTGGCCACGATTGCCGGCCTGCGCCTGATCGGTACCGTCCCCGGCAAGGCCAGCGTGCTGTCGTTCACGTTGGAAGGCTATACGACCGACGAGGTGGGCAAGGCGCTGAATGCCGAAGGCATTGCCGTGCGCACCGGCCACCACTGCGCCCAGCCGATTCTGCGCCGCTTCGGCGTGGAAACCGCGGTGCGCCCGTCGCTGGCCTTCTACAACACCTTCGAGGAAATCGACCAGCTGGTCGCCATCGTGCGGCGCCTGGCCAGCCAGCGCCGCTGAAGGCAGCCGGCGCCAAAAAAGCCACGGCAGCTTGCGCTGCCGTGGCTTTTTTATGGAGTGCTTCAACGCAATGTCCCTGCGCCGAAGCGGCCGCCGTCAGGGCCGCTCAGGGCTTGCGCGGCTTGACCTTGCTGGCGGCCAGCTTGGCCGTCACACGGGCCTGCTCCACATCCGCAGCGCGCGCCAGGGCCACGCCCATGCGGCGCTTCACAAAGCTTTCGGGCTTGCCGAACAGGCGCAGATCGGTACCGGGAATCGCCAGCGCTTCGTCCACGCCGTCGAACACCAGGCCCTGGGCGTCCTGGCCGCCGTAGATCACAGCGCTGGCACCGGGGTTGCGCAGGCTGGTGTCCACCGGCAGGCCCAGGATGGCACGGGCGTGCAGCTCGAACTCGCTCTGCCACTGGGTGGCCAGCGTGACCAACCCGGTATCGTGCGGGCGCGGCGAGACTTCGCTGAACCACACCTGCTCGCCCTTGACGAACAGCTCCACGCCGAACAGGCCCAGGCCGCCCAGGTTGTCGGTCACGGCCTTGGCAATCTGCTGCGACTTCGCCTGGGCCGTGGCGGACATGGGATGGGGCTGCCAGCTTTCCACGTAGTCGCCCGCCTGCTGGATATGGCCCACCGGATCGCAGAAATGGGTCTGGACCTGGCCGTCCGCGCCCTTGGCGCGCACCGTCAGCTGGGTGATTTCGTAGTCGAAATCGATGAAGCCTTCGACGATCACACGGCCCTTGGCCACGCGGCCACCAGCCATGGCGTAGTCCCAGGCTTTCTGCACATCGGCGGGGCCGTCGATCTTGCTCTGGCCCTTGCCGGAGCTGCTCATCACCGGCTTGACCACACAGGGGTAGCCGATCGCGGGCTGGCCGTCGCTGCCGTCGATGGCGGCCTGCAGCTCCTCCTGCGAATCGCAGAAGCGGTAGGGGCTGGTGGGCAGGCCCAGGGTTTCGGCCGCCAGGCGGCGGATGCCTTCGCGGTCCATGGTCAGGCGCGTGGCACGCGCCGTGGGGATGACGGTGACCACGCCGGCGGCTTCCAGCTCTTCCAGCATGGGGGTGGCAATGGCTTCGATCTCGGGCACGACCAGATCGGGCTTTTCGGCCTCGATCAAGGCCTTGAGCTGCGCCGGATCGCTCATGGTGATGGTGCGCGCATGGTGGGCCACCTGCTGGCCGGGGGCATGGTCATAGCGGTCGACCGCAATGGTCTCCACGCCCAGGCGCTGCAGGGCAATCAGCACTTCCTTGCCCAGCTCGCCGCTGCCCAGCAGCATGACTTTGGTGGCGTGGGGGGTGAGAGGGGTTCCGAGGGTGGTCATAGGCGCTTTCCGTCCAGCCAGCGGGCGTGGCCCGCTATCGTTTTACATGGCGGAAGGCTCCGCCGCACAGGCGGAATCATAGTGGCTGGCGGCCGGCCCTGGCCGCCGAACGGGTTGTGCCCCGCCTGCCCCTGTCGCTCAGTCCACGATGAACAGCTTGGCGCCAGTGGGCGCCGAAGAACGGTGGGCTTCGGCCTGGTCGGCCACCTGGTAGCTCATGCCCGGGCGCAGCACCACGTGGCGGCCATCGTCCAGCTCGGTGTGCAGCTCCCCTTCCAGGCACAGCAGGATATGGCCCTTGCTGCACCAGTGGTCGGCCAGATAGCCCGGCGTGTACTCCACCATGCGCACGCGCAGCGCACCAAACTGGCGGGTGCGCCACCAGGCGGTGCCCTGCTCGCCCGGATGGGCCGTGGGTTCCACCTGCGACCAGTCGGTGGTGCCAAAAGGAATGTCGTTCATCTGCATGGGAAAGTGCTCCTGGGGAAATGCGCACCCATTCTCCATGCACGCGGCGACAGTGCGCCGCAGGGCTTGTGCATGCGCCCCATGTCCGCAGGCGATGGTGCAGACACTGCGGCTTCAGGCCTAGGCATACACATGGTCGAAGAATTGCCGCTCCAGCTGCACGGCACGCTGGAAGTAGCCAGCGGCCTCGTCACGGGCCGCGTCGCTCAGCGCAGGACCGACCCGGTCCAGCTCGCTGCGCAGCCAGGCCACAAAGCCGCGGAAGAAGTCGTTCGCGTGCAAGGTGATCCACTCCGCATGCTCGAAGCGGGCGGGCAGCGGTAGCTGCTGCTTGGCGGGCTGGTCCGCCCAGTCCAGGTACAGGCCTTCGGCCACGGCCAGCACGGCGATGCAGTTGGCGTAGTTCAGGCTTTGCGCGGCTTCGTGCATCAGTTGCTGGAAGGCCTGGGTCTGGGGCGTGAGCGACGGCGCCAGGCGCTCGGACTCGGGCACGCCCAGCGCGTCGAAGCTGCGCAGGAAATAGGTGTTCTCGTCGCTGGTGATCATGGCCGCAAACTGCGACAGCGTGACACGCGGCGCAAACCGGTCGGCACTGGCAATGGCAGCGCCCAGCAGGGCCACAAAGCGGTTGATGAACTGGTAGTCCTGCACCAGGTAGCGGCGCAGCACGGCATCATCCAGCGTGCCGGCAAAGATCTCATCGACAAAACGGTGCTGTACGCAGGCGTTCCAGTCGCTGATGCTGGACTGGCGCAGTTGTTCGGCAAAGCCGGAAGAAATGGTGCTCATGCTCTGGAGGGGGATACTGGCCTGGGTGCGCGGCAACAGCGGCACGCCAGGCGGTGGTGGGTCGTGTCGTCAGTGCGCGGTTCAGTGTGTCAATGCGTCAGTGCGGCCTTGCCGCTGCCGCGCTGGGGCACTTCGCCACTGGCAAAGTCATAGTCCCCGGACCACACGGCGTCGCCCCAGTTCCAATTGGCGCTGGCCTGCTCCAGGCTCAGCACATGCACGCCGGCCAGGTCCTGCACGCGCTCCTGCAGCCAGGCGATCTGGTCGCTGCGCACAAACACCAGGGTGTTGATGCTCCATTCGGCATCGGTCACGCCCAGGCCCTGCAATTGCTCCAGCAGCGGGGCGTACCACTTGGCCACGCGTTCGTTGAGCTTGTTGACCAGCCCCAGCGGGAATCCGGAGGCCGAGACCTCCACCACATACAGCTGGCGCTTGCTGGGGCGCAGCGCCACAAAGGCCGGGCTGTGCCAGCCGGCGGCCACATCGTAGCGGTGGGCCACAAAGGTTTCGCCGTTGGCCGTGAGCAGTTGCATCACGGCTTCTTCATGTCGGTCCATGGCTTGTGTTTCTTGCAAATTCAGCAGCCCCGCACCTTAGCGCGTTTTGGCCGCCCTGCCCGCTGCGCACGGTGTAAAAGCCTGCATCCGCATACCGTGGCGGCGGCTGCGGCGGCGCACCGGGCGCTCGCTCAGCAGTGCTCGCCCAGGCAGATGCCGATATCGCGGGCCATGCGCAGCAGGCCGTGGTCCAGCGGCACCTTGCGCTGGGTGTTGGCGACCTCGGAAATCGCCACGCTGCCGATGGCCCCGTGCTCCAGCGTGACCATGCGGCCGAACTGGCCCTGCAGCACCAGCTGGGCGGCGTGGTGGCCGAACTGGGTGGCCAGCACCCGGTCGAACGGGGTGGGATCGCCACCGCGCTGCACATGGCCCAGCACCGTGGTGCGCACCTCGCTCTGGAGGTGGGGCTGCAGGCGTTCGCGCAGCACATGGCCCACGCCACCCAGGCGCACCGGGTCGGGGCTGTGTGCAATGTGTTCGCGCACCGTCAGGCTGTGGCCGCTTTCCTTGGCGCCTTCGCCGATGCAGATGATGGTGTAGCGCTGGCGTTGCTCGCGCTCCTGGCAGACATGGATGATGCTCTGCAGGTCGTAGTCGATCTCGGGCAGCAGGATGACGTCGGCCGCGCCGGCAATGCCGGATTCCAGCGCCAGCCAGCCGGCATGGCGCCCCATGGTCTCCACGATCATCACGCGGTGGTGGCTGTTGGCCGTGCTCTCGATGCGGCGCAGGCTTTCGGTCACCGTGGCCACGGCCGTGTCAAAGCCGAAGCTGCGCTCGCAGCGGGCAATGTCGTTGTCGATGGTCTTGGGCACCCCCACGCACTGCAGGCCCACACGCGACAGACCGTGGGCCAGGCTCATGGTGCCGTCGCCGCCGATGGCCACGACCACGTCCAGGCCCAGCGTCTGGACGTTGCGTCCCACCTGCGCCAGCGTGGCTTCGTCGCGCAGCGGGTTGGCGCTGTTGCTGGTGCCCAGGATCGTGCCGCCGATGTGCAGGATGCCCGAGACCTCATCCCAGCTCAGGGGCTTGACGCGCGGCACCTCGCCCATCAGGCCTTCAAAGCCGTCGGCAATGCCCAGCACCTCGCACTGGCCATGGTTGATCAGGGACTTGGTGACCGAGCGGATCACCGCATTCAGGCCCGGGCAATCGCCACCACCGGTCAACACACCAACGCGCATGAAAAGACTCCTTGTTCTGTACCGCACCGGGCGCCATCCCATCGGCGCAGCGGTGCAAAACGGAATCATCCCACGCCGGCAGGCGCTTGCGGCATAAAAAAACCCAGCCGGACGCTCTGTCCGGCTGGGTTCGATGGGAGACATGCCCGTCCCGCAAAGGGCCGGGGTGCGCGCCTTGCGGCTTACTGGGCGCGTTCGGGAGCCGCCGCAGCCTGGGTGTGCTTGCGCACCTTGCTGACGTCGCTTGCGCTGACGTTGGAAGCCTTGTTGCCCCAGCCGTTGCGGATGAAGCTGGCCAGCTGGGCCACTTCTTCATCGGTCAGGCGGTCGGCATAGCCTTGCATGGCCAGGTGCATGGGGCGGCGGCTGGTCGAAGGCACCGACGTACCGTTCAGGATCACCGACACGAACGGGTTGGCGTCCTTGCCCAGCACCATGGCATTGCCTTGCAGCTCGGGGAAGATCTCGGGGGCACCCTTGCCGCTCACAAAGTGGCAGGCTGCGCAGTTGTCGAGATACAGACGGGCGCCCACCGGCATGTCCGGCGATGCGGAGGTCAGCAGCGTGGCCGTGGCCTTGCCGGCTTCGTCAGCAGGCAGTGCGGGCATGCTGCGGGGACCGGCAGCGGCCACCTTGGCAGGCACGGCTTCCACCGGCTGGCCGTCCATGCTCTTCAGGAACACCGCCATGGCGTTCAGGTCGGCATCGGTCATGTACTGCATCGAGTGCTCGACCACCAGCGCCATTTCGCCATTGGCCACCGCGTGTGCATTGCGGCCTGTTGCCAGGTAGGCGGCGATCTCTTCGGCCGTCCACTTCTGCACGCGGGCATCCTTGCCGCGCAGTGCAGGTGCCGTCCACTCGTCCACCATGCCGCCGGTCAGGAAGCTGGCATCGCTCAGGCGTGTGCCGTCCTGAGCCATGAAGGTCGTGCGCGGGCTATGGCAGGCAGCGCAGTGGCCTGCGCCTTCGATCAGGTACTGGCCGCGGATCTGCTGCTCGTCACCGGCCATGGGCTTGAACTTGGCTTCACCCGACAGGGCCAGCCAGTTCCAGGCACGCAGGCCAAAGCGCATGTTGAACGGGAAGGTCAGGCTGGTGGCCTGCACTTCGTTCTTCACGGGCTTCACTTCGGTCTGGATGTAGTCGTACAGGGCGCGCAGATCGCTTTCCGTCATGAAACGGTAGTTCTCATACGGCATGGCCGGGTACAGCTGCTGACCGTGGCCACCCACGCCGTCGACCATGGCGGCGCGGAACTGGTCCAGTGTCCAGTTACCGATACCGGTTTCCTTGTCGGGCGTGATGTTGGACGACCAGATAGTGCCCAGCGGGCTTTCGATGCCACGGCCACCGGCCATGGACTCGCCGCCATTGGCGGTGTGGCAGGCCATGCAGTCGCCTGCACGCATGACATATTCACCGCGGCCGGGCTCGGCCTTCCAGTCGGCTGCCAGGGTTTCGTTGGCCGGAGTGGGCTTGAACGGCGCGTAGGCCAGGGCCAGCGCAGCGACGATACCCAGGACGATCAGTGCAATCAGGATGCTGAGGATTTTTTTCATGGATAACGCTCCTCAGACCAACGGACGCGGGTTCTTCAGGTACATGGTACGGATGGCATGCAGCGTCCAGTAAGCCAGACCGCCGACCATGCCGGTGGGGTTGTACTGGGTGTTCTGCACAAAGTTGCCGGCACCGAAGACGAACACGTTGTGCTTGTCCCAGGCCTGGCAGTAGCGGTTGACCACCCCTTCGGTGGGCTTTTCGGACATCACGTGACCGCCGGTGTTGTGCGTGGTCTGGTAAGGACGCACGTCGAACTTGGCGCCGATGCTCTTGAAGCCCGACTGGATCAGATCCGGCTTCAAGGCGTTGCCCACCTCTTCGGCCTTGACCTTCTGGTACTGGGTCATCTTGATGTCGTTGTCCTGCCAGTTGAAGGTCATGCGCATCAACGGACGGCCATGCGGATCCTTGTAGGTGGGATCCAGGTCCAAGTGGTTGTTGCGGTAGGACATGTGCGAACCGTGCGTGCCGATCGACATGGAGTGGCCGTACCACTCGCCAATGCCCTTCTTCCAGCCTGCACCCCAGCCCGGCGTGCCCTTGGGCAGCGGCATGGAGCGGATCGGCTGACCGTTCATGGTGCCGACGCGCCAGTAGGCGCCACCGATGAAGCCCAGCTTGCCGAAGTCGTTCTGGTTGATGCCGTAGTCATCGATGCACATGCCGTTGGAGCCGTGACCGATGAAGGGGTTGAAGCTTTCGTCCTTGAAGAACAGGGTCACGCCACCATTCATCTGATAGGCGTAGTTCTTGCCCGTCACACCGGTGTTGGTCTTGGGGTCGTAGGGCTTGCCGATGCCGGACACCAGCAGCAGGTGCACGTTGTTCAGCTGGTAGGACGACAGGATCACCAGGTCCGCAGGCTGGAACACTTCTTCCTGCTTGACCGCGTCGAAGTACGTCACGCCGGTGGCGGTCTTGCCGTCGGCCGAGCTTTCCACGCGCAGCACTTCGGAGTGCGTGCGGTATTCGAAGTTGGGCTTGCGCTTGAGGGCGTCCAGCACGGCCGTCTGGGGCGACGACTTGGAGTACTGGTAGCAGCCGAAACGCTCGCAGAAGCCGCAGAAGTTGCAAGGCGCCATCTGCATGCCGTACGGATTCACATAGGCCGTGGACGCGATGCCGGCAGGTGCCGGGAACGGGTGCAGGCCCATGCTCTTGGCGCAGGCTTCGAACTTGCTAGCATCGTAGGTCGATGGCAGCGCAGGCATGGGGTAGTCCTTGGAGCGCCAGCCTTCGAACGGGTTGCCGCCGGCCTGGATCTGGCCCTTGATGTTGCCGGCCTTGCCGGAGACACCGGCCACTTCGTCAAACTGGGTGAAGAAGGGTTCCAGCTCGTCATAGCTGACGGGGTAGTCCATCAGGTTCATGCCTTCCGGAATGATGGACTCGCCCCAGCGTTCCTTCACATAGGTGCGCAGCTTGATTTCTTCCGCCTGCGGACGCCACAGCAGACCGTTCCAGTGCGTGCCGGCACCGCCCACGCCGTTGGCGGGCAGGAAGGAACCCATGGCGCGGTAAGGCAGGGCGACTTCGTTGTCGTCGCGGCGCACCGTCACCGTCTGCTGACGGGGGTGCTGCATATTCTTCAGACGCACACCGTAGGTGAGTTCATCGATCTGGTTGGGGTACTTGAACTCGGGCACGGTGTTCTGGTCGCCGCCGCGCTCCAGCGCCACGATCTCCAGCCCTTCGGCGGCCAGTTCCATCCCGGCGATGGAGCCGGTCCAGCCCAGGCCAACGATGACCACGTCTTTTTTCTTTTCAATGCGTGCCATGGTTTAAGCCCTTTCGCCCTTGATGGATACCGGTCCCAGTGGGTACTTCTTGTTGTGCTGGTCGACCCATTCCGCGTAGCTGGCACGCGCGCCGGGGAAACCGATGTACTTCCAGGCCTGCATGCCATGGTTGCCGCCGTGCATGGGGTCGGCGAAGTAGCCTTCCTTGGTGTTGGCCAGCAGGGTGGCGAAGAAGAAGCTCAGCTCGGGAGCCAGCTTGATCTCACCCTTTTGCAGGGCGGTCAGGGCTTCGTTCTGCTGCTCGACCGTCAGGCTCTTGAATTCCTTGCCAAAGCGTTCCTGGCACGCTGCGTTGAAGGCAGGGATGGCCTGGCGGTACAGCTGCGCAGGCGTCAGCGGCGATTGCCAGCCGCGATCGGGCGTGGCGGCCGGGTCGTGCGGGCCTTCCATGTACCAGATGTCGGCATTGCCGTAGTAGTCCTTCAGCTGGCGGTCGATGAACACCGGCACATGGGCTTCGATGGCTCCGGGGCCGTCCCCTTCCGAGGGGATCAGGCGTGCGGTGGCAGCCAGCACAAAAGCCCACTCCTCTGCGTTGAAGTACACGGGCTGGTACTTGTCCAGCGGTACGGGGGCTTCCTTGGAGTTGGCATGGAACGTCATGGCGACGCCCGTCAGTGCCACACCGGCACCGGATGCCATCAGGAAAGATCGGCGGCTGGGTGGGGAAAAGTTAGACATTTTTCTATTCCTACATCGTGTCAACACCGCTCCACACGCCAGTGTGTGGGAAGTGTTTCGTTGCATCGAACGTGGTTTTTTGGCGATGCAGAAGTTAGATCCACATCACACAAATGCACTTTCGAAGGTGCGCGCGCACACATAACTCCCGCTTCTTTGAGCGAGATCATGTTGTTTTAATGCTCCGATCCTAGTAGCGCAAGCAAGCATTTGTTTCAGAGGCGGAGCACACCTGCATGCGACCAGTGGTCTTTTGTTGGAGTGGAATACTGGGGTTTACCATTAGATATAAGACCCAAGACTTGTGCTGAGGTCTTCCCCCTGGGCGACACGGTCGATCTGCGGCCCTGCGCACCCCTTCAGACCCTCTTGCACACACCCCTTCCACCCCTGGGAAGCAGGCAGCTGGCACCCCTTTTTTCGGGACAACGGCGGCATCCAAGGCATAAAAAAATCCGCTGCAAACCGGGGTTTGCAGCGGATCGGCGGATGCAGGGCCCCTGCCGGGGCCGGTGTTCAGGGCAGCTGGTCCAGCGCCTGCAGATAGGCGGGCTGGCGCATCAGATCGTCCCAGGCCTGGGGTTCGGTATCCGGCAGCAGCGACACGCGGCGCGATTCGGAGTCCACATCCGGCACCCAGCGGCCGTCGCGCAGCGCGGCGTCCATGCCGTCCAGCAACTGGTCCACATGCTCGCCAAAGCCCAGGCTCTGGTTGCACAGCAGCACCATGTCGCAGCCCGCCTGCAGCGCAGACAGCGCGGCGTCGGTATAGCTGATCAGCGGGCCGCTGCTGCCGTGCAGGCGCCGGGCACCTTCCATGCTCAGGTCGTCGCTGAAGATCGCGCCGTCATAGCGCAGGCGGCTGCGCAGAATGTCCTTGAGCCATTTTTCACTGAAGCCCGCCGGACGCTTGTCCACCTTGGGGTAGATCACATGGGCGGGCATCACGGCCGTCAGCACGCTGGAGAGCCACGGGTACGGCGCGGCGTCTTCGTCCAGGATGGCCTTCAGGCTGCGCGGGTCCACGGGGATATCGACATGCGAATCCGCCTTCACAAAGCCGTGGCCCGGAAAGTGTTTGCCGCAGTTGCCCATGCCGGCCTGCAGCAGGCCGTGCATCAGGCTCCTGGCCAGGGCCGCCACCACACGCGGGTCCCGGTGGAAGCTGCGGTCGCCGATGACCGAACTTTCGCCATAGTCCAGATCCAGCACCGGGGTGAAGCTGAAATCCACACCGCAGGCGCGCAGTTCGCTGCCCAGCACATAGCCGGCCGCGGTGGCGGCATTCAGGGCGCGCATGGCGCCGCTGCCTTCGCGGTGCTTGCTGCCCTTGCCGTCATCCATCCACATCGCACCCAGGGCGCGCATGGGCGGGATGTGGGTGAAGCCATCGGTGCGAAAGCGCTGCACGCGCCCGCCTTCGTGGTCCACACAGATCAGCAGGTCCGGCTGCACGGCCTTGATGTCGGCACACAGCTGCACCAGGGCCGCGCGGTCTTCCCAGTTGCGCTTGAACAGGATGATGCCGCCCACCAGCGGGTGGGCCAGGCGGGCGCGGTCCGCGTCGGAGAGCGAAGTGCCGGCGATGTCGATGATCAAAGGAGCGTGCAAGCGCATGGAGATACCTTGGAAACGGGTGAAGGTGTCAGAGACTTCGGTGCGGATCGCGGCCCGTGCTGCTGCACTGCACGGGCGGTCATCCATCAGGGCTTTTGTTCGACCACACAGTAGCTGGTGGCGTATTCCGATTCATCGGACATGGAGATGTGGGCCTGCAGGCCCCGAGCCTCGAACCACGTCTTGAGCGCGCCATGCAGCACCACCGTGGGCTGGCCGCTGGGCAGGTTGGCAATCTCGCAGCTGCGCCAGGTCATGGGCATGACCATGCCCAGGCCGATGGCCTTGCTGAAGGCCTCCTTGGCCGAAAAGCGCGTGGCCACGTAACGCACGCCGCGGTCCGGCCAGCGCTCGCTGCGCTTTTTCCAGGTCGCGATTTCGGCGTCGCTGAGCACCTTGCGTGCAAAGCGCTCGCCGTGCCGCTCCAGGCTGGCACGGATGCGGCGGATGTCACAGATATCGGTGCCAATGCCGTAGATCATGGAAGAAGCCTCCGCACAGTCAATTCCCTACACCCGATGCCGCCACGCAGGCCGCCAGCGCGGCGGTGTGGACCCTCGCCTTCACGCCCGGTCCGCCATGCCGGCATCGATGGCACGCTGGTAGCCACGCACGGTCTCGGCATAGCCCAGCTCCAGGGCATCGGCGATCAGTGCATGGCCGATCGACACCTCCGCCACGCCCGGCACCTGGGCCACAAAGGCCGGCAGGTTGTCGCGGTTCAGATCGTGCCCGGCGTTGATGCCCAGGCCCACATCCAGCGCAGCCTGGGCGGCGACGGCGTAGATGCGCAGCTGCTCGGCATGCTGGGGCGTTCCCCAGGAGGCGGCATAGGGTTCGGTGTACAGCTCCACGCGGTCCGCGCCCACGGCCTTGGCTGCGGCCATCTGCTCGGGCACCGGGTCCATGAACAGGCTCACGCGCACCCCCAGGGCCTTGCATTCGGCAATCAGCGGACGCAGCCGCTCGGCATCCTGCGGAAAGGTCCAGCCATGGTCGCTGGTGAACTGGTCCTCACTGTCCGGCACGAAGGTGGCCTGGTGGGGGCGCACCTGCCGGATGAAGTCCATCAGGTTCTGCGTGGGATTGCCTTCGATATTGAACTCTGCCCGCGGCCAGGCCTGCATCAGCTCGGCCAGTTCGTACACATCCGTGCCGCGGATATGCCGTTCGTCCGGCCGCGGGTGGATGGTGATGCCCTGCGCACCGGCCTCCAGGCACAGCTGCGCCGCACGCGTGACGCTGGGAATGCCGAGGTGGCGCGTGTTGCGCACCAGTGCGACCTTGTTGACGTTGACGGACAGCGCGGTGCGCACGGCAGCGGACGAAACGGAAGAAACGGTCATAGCGATTGAAGATCCAACATCAGCTGGCGGGTGCGCAGCGGGGGATTGCCGCAATGGTATTGCAACAGCACCCGCAGCTGCGGCTTGAGCGGCGCGGCCACGGCTTCGCAGCAGCGTGCCAGGGCGGTCATCGGGTCTTTCTGTTGCAGCGCGGCATTCAGCGCCAGCCACTGCGCCCCGTGGAGGCTGCCACGCGGGCTGGTGGTGGCTTGCAGGCCGGACTCGGCGGCCAGGGCATAGCGGGCCTCGGGCTGCAGCGGCTGCAGGGTCAGGGTTTCGCTATCCAGCGCGGGCAGCAGGCCCAGCTCGCGCAGCAGCAGCAGTTCGAACGCGCGCAGTGCGGGCTCCACCGCAGCCTCCCCCTCCCCGGCCTGGCGGCGCGGCGCCGAGGCTGCGGCCAGCAGGCGCACAACCGCGGCATAGGCGTCGAACAGCAGCGCATACGGGTCTTCACGGGCCAGCAGACGCAGCAGCAGCTCGTTCAGGTACATGCCGGTCATCAGCCCATCGCCCATGGGCAGTACATGGCCGCCGGCCCATTCCGCCCCCTTGAGCACATGGATGTCGGCCGCGCCGTCGCCCGACAGCGTCCAGTTCAGCCGCAGCGGCTGCAGCGCCAGCAGCACCGGCCGGAAATTGGAGGTGTGACGTTTGACCCCCTTGGCCACCAGCGCCACCCGCCCACGGTGGCGGGTGAAGCATTCCAGGATCAGGCTGGATTCGCTCCAGTCGTACTGGTGCAGGATGAAGGCAGGTTCTTCGCTAACCCTTTTGGCGGCCATGGTGTGGTGAAAACAAAAGGCCCCGAAGGGCCTTGGAAAGAAAGGCTGTCACAGAGCCTCACAGTGTCGCAGAGCGCGCTGCGCAGCAGCCGATGCCGGGCGCAAGCCCTTGGCACGGCACCGCGAAGCTACCCTGCAGTACCCGGCGCTCACTCGTAACCGAAGGATTTGACGCGGGCCTCGTCGTCGGCCCAGCCGGACTTCACCTTGACCCAGACTTCCAGGAACACCTTGGCGTCGAACTGCTTTTCCAGTTCCTGGCGCGCTTCGGTGCTGATGCGCTTGAGGCGCTCGCCGCCCTGACCGATCACCATGGCCTTGTGGCCATCGCGCTCCACCACGATGGTGGCGGCCACGCGCATGAAGCGCTTGTGGGTCTTGCTGGGCTCTTCCTCGAACTTGTCGATGACCACCGTCGAGGTGTAGGGCAGCTCGTCGCCGGTAAAGCGGAACAGCTTTTCACGCACGGTTTCTGCGGCCAGGAACTTCTCGCTGCGATCGGTCAGCTCGTTCTGGCTGTAGAACCAGGGCTGCTGCGGCAGGTACTTGGCGCAGATGCCGTACATGCGCTCGATGTCCTTCTTGTTCTTGGCCGACATGGGCACGAACTCGGCGAAGGGGTGGCGCTCCTGCATGCTTTGCAGCCAGGGGGCGATTTCGTGGCGGCGGCCCACGGCATCCAGCTTGTTGGCGATCAGCAGCGTGGGGATGCCGGGCTTGAACAGGCTCAGCACCTTGGCGTCGGCCAGGGTGAAGCTGCCGGCTTCGACCACGAACAGAATCAGGTCCACGTCACCGATGGCACCCATCACCGTCTTGTTCAGCGATTTGTTCAGTGCGGTGGAGTGCTTGGTCTGGAAACCCGGGGTGTCCACAAAGACGAACTGGGTGTCGTCCTTGGTGTGGATGCCGGTGATGCGGTGGCGCGTGGTCTGCGCCTTGCGCGAGGTGATGGAGATCTTCTGCCCCACCAGCGCGTTCATCAGCGTGGACTTGCCCACGTTGGGCTTGCCGACGATGGCGATCAGGCCACAGCGCTGCTCTTCCACCGGCACTTCGCGCACGGGCTCGGCGGCGCTTTCCTCTTCGCTGCGGATGGGCGTGGCGGCCGCTCCGGGCTTGGCCCCGGACAGCATGGCACTGATGTAGTCCAGGCTGGGATCGTTGATGTCGATCTGGCTCTTGGCGCGATCGGGGCTGGTTTTGCCTGCTGTTTTTTTCTTGGCAGCGTCGGTCATGGATGTTTCGCTTTCAGTTGATCGAGCAAGGCAGCGGCTGCTGCCTGCTCCGCAGCACGGCGCGAAGCGCCTGTGCCGTTGGCATGGAGGTGGAGTTCTGCGATCTCGCAGGCCACCTCGAAGGTTTGCAAATGCGCGGCCCCGGTGATCTCTGCCACTTTGTACTGCGGCAGCTTCATGCGACGGCCCTGCAGCCATTCCTGCAGTGCGGTCTTGGGGTCTTTTTGCACCGCACGCATGTGCGGGTTGATGTCCACCCCCTCATAGAGGTGGTGCACCAGGCGTTCGGCCGTGCGGTAGTCGGCGTCCAGATAGACGGCGCCGATCAGCGCTTCCACGGCATCGGCCAGGATGGAGGGGCGCTGCTTGCCGCCCGACTTGGCTTCGCCTTCGCCCAGGCGCAACAGGCCGGACAGCTCCAACTTGAGTGCGATCTGGTGCAGCGTGCCTTCCTTGACCAAGTTGGCCCGCACACGGGAGAGATCGCCTTCGGGCAGCGACTGCAGCCTTTGGTACAGCAGCGTGGAGACGGCCAGACTGAGCACGGAGTCCCCCAGGAACTCCAGGCGTTCGTTGTTGTCCGCCGAGAAGCTGCGGTGCGTCAGCGCACGTTGCAGCAAGGCGGGTTCAGAAAAATTATGTTGCAGACGCTGCTGCAAAGCTAAAAGGCCGGGTAGCACCTAGGAATCTGGTCGTTAAATCGGTAAACAAGGCAGGCGGCGCCTGCCAGCGAAATCTATCGGGAATACAGGCCGTCGGCCAGTGCTTTTTCATGCACCGGGCGGCTGCCACGCGGCACTCTTGCGCGGCGTCATGCCATCGGCGGCGGGGCGGGGTGAAGCCGGGACCCATGCCGTCCGGCACGGGCAATCCAGGGGGTGTCGTCTTGCACAGGGTCTGGTATGTCCAGAAAGACAGGGGATTGATTGTCCGCCAATCGTGAAAGCCGCGGCGGCGGCGCCCCCTAAACACCCGCGCCCTGAAGGAAAGCCCGCGCTGGCGGGCGCGGGCTGTGGTGCGCCGGGAGCGGCATGGCGCCCTCCCCCGGTGCCGGCGATCAGTTGAAGGAACCGATGCGCTTGAGGTTGCCGAAGTTCATCCAGACAAAGAAGGCCTTGCCGACGATGTTCGCATCCGGCACAAAACCCCAGTAGCGCGAGTCCAGCGAGTTGTCGCGGTTGTCGCCCATCACGAAGTAGTGGCCTTCGGGCACCTTGCAGGTCACGCCTTCGACGCTGTAGGTGCAGTTTTCCCGGTACGCGTAGTTGCTGGCGCCCTGGACAAAGGCCGGCACCCCCTGGGTGTTGAGCAGGCGGTGCGGCAACAGGCCCAGGGTTTCCTCGTACTGGTTGAAGTAGCGCATGGCGTCTTCATCGAAGAAATCGGGCAGGTCCTTGGTGGGCACCGGCTGGCCGTTGATCGTCAGGCGCTTGTTCAGGTAAGCCACGGTGTCACCGGGCACACCCACCACACGCTTGATGTAGTCCAGCGAGGGCTGGGGCGGGTAGCGGAACACCATCACATCGCCACGTTCCGGCGTCTTGCCGTCGATGACCTTGGTGTTGAGCACCGGCAGGCGCACACCGTAGGTGAACTTGTTCACCAGGATCAGGTCCCCCACCAGCAGCGTGGGAATCATCGAACCGGACGGGATCTTGAACGGCTCGAACAGGAAGGAGCGCAGGATGAACACCACGGCGATCACCGGGAACAGACCGGCCGTCCAATCCAGCCACCAGGGCTGGACCAGGGCTTTTTGCTGGCCTTCGGTGGTGTCCAGATCGACCTTGGCAATGCCCATGCGGTCCAGCTCGGCGCGGCGTGCCGTGGCGGCATCGGCCAGGGCCTGTGCCGCCTGCTTGCGGCGCGGCCAGAAATACAGGCGCTCCGCCAGCCAGTACGCACCGGTCACGACGGTGGCCAGGAACATCAACAGGGCGAAATTGCCTTCGATCGCACCCGTGTACCAGGCGCCCACATAGCCTACGAAAGCCGCCAGAACGGCGGCTGTGATCCATTGCATGGCTTGCATCAATCCTCCACTTGCAGGATGGCCAGGAAAGCCTCCTGCGGCACTTCCACCGAGCCGATCTGCTTCATGCGCTTCTTACCGGCCTTCTGCTTTTCGAGCAGCTTGCGCTTGCGGGTGATGTCACCGCCGTAGCACTTGGCCAGCACGTTCTTGCGCATGGCCTTGACGGTTTCACGGGCGATGATGTTGGCGCCGATCGCCGCCTGGATCGCCACGTCGAACATCTGGCGGCTGATGATTTCACGCATCTTGGCCACCACGGCACGACCGCGGAAAGTGGCCTGCGAGCGGTGCACGATGATGGACAGCGCATCGACCTTTTCGCCGTTGAGCAGGATGTCGACCTTCACCACGTCCGAGGCTCGGTACTCCAGGAACTCGTAGTCCATGGAGGCATAGCCGCGCGAGACCGATTTGAGCTTGTCAAAGAAGTCCAGCACGATTTCGCCCAGCGGCATTTCGTAGGTCAGCATGACCTGACGGCCGTGGTAGGCCATGTTCTTCTGCACGCCGCGCTTCTGGTTGGCCAGTGTCATCACCGGGCCGACATAGTCTTGCGGCATGTACAGGTGCACGGTCACGATGGGCTCGCGGATTTCTTCCATGCGGCCCTGATCGGGCATCTTGGAGGGGTTTTCCACCTGGATGACTTCGCCGTCGGCCTTGACCACTTCGTACACCACGCTGGGGGCGGTGGTGATCAGGTCCTGATCGAACTCGCGCTCCAGGCGTTCCTGCACGATCTCCATGTGCAGCAGGCCCAGGAAGCCGCAGCGGAAGCCAAAGCCGAGCGCCTGCGACACTTCGGGTTCGTACTGCAGTGCCGCATCGTTGAGCTGCAGCTTTTCCAGCGCATCGCGCAGCTGGTCGTATTCGCTGGCTTCGGTCGGGTACAGACCCGCAAACACCTGGGGCTTGACTTCCTTGAAGCCGGGCAGCGCCTTCTCGGCAGGGCCCAGATTGTTCGGCAGCTTCTTTTCCAGCGTGACGGTATCGCCCACCTTGGCGGCCTTCAACTCCTTGATGCCGGCAATGATGTAGCCCACTTCGCCGGCCTTGAGCGCATCGCGCGGCTGGTTGGCAGGGGTGAACACGCCGATGTTGTTGGCTTCATAGGCTGCGCCTGTGGCCATCATCTTGAAGCGCTCGCCCTTCTTGAGCTGACCGTCGACCACGCGCACCAGCATCACGACGCCCACATAGGGGTCGAACCAGCTGTCCACGATCATGGCGCGCAGCGGCGCATCCGGGTCGCCCTTGGGCGCCGGCACCTTGGCCACAATGGCTTCCAGAATCTCGTCGATGCCCATGCCGGTCTTGGCCGAGCAGGGAATCGCGTCGGTCGCGTCAATGCCGATCACGTCTTCGATCTCGGCCTTGGCGTTGTCCGGATCCGCATTGGGCAGATCCATCTTGTTGAGCACGGCAAAGACCTCGACCCCCAGGTCGAGTGCGGTGTAGCAGTTGGCCACGGTCTGGGCTTCCACGCCCTGCGAGGCATCGACCACCAGCAGACCGCCTTCACAGGCCGACAGCGAACGCGAGACTTCGTACGAGAAGTCCACGTGGCCGGGCGTGTCGATCAGGTTGAGGTTGTAGACCTTGCCATCCTTGGCCTTGTACTGCAGTGCAGCCGTCTGCGCCTTGATGGTGATGCCACGCTCTTTCTCGATGTCCATCGAGTCCAGCACCTGGGCTTCCATATCGCGCTCGGCCAAGCCGCCACAACGCTGGATCAAGCGGTCGGCCAGCGTGGATTTGCCATGGTCGATGTGCGCAATGATGGAGAAATTACGGATGTGATTCATCAACGAAAAGCGTCTTGGTAACTTAAATGAATGTGGCGCGCACAAGGCAAGAAAAAAGGGCGCGTCGACTCTGACGCGCCCTGAACCAACAATCTTGGGCAACTGCGATGGTTGGGCTGCTGATTGTAGGCAAAAGCCCTCTGCAAAAGCACCGTTTTTGCTGTCTGGCGGCTCAGCGCCAGCGATGCAGCAAAACTAACCACAGCTTATCCACAATTGCGGTTCAGCGGAAATTCGCTGCCGGCAATGCCCGTCAGCTCCTAGCACCGCAGCAAGCACCCGCTCGCGACGGCACCTGTGCGCCGGACTAGGGATTCTACCCAAGCGACCACCTTGCGCTCACGGGCATTCCCAGTCCCCTTGGGGCGGCATGGCAGCCGCCCCCAGGCACCCACCTCAGCGGGCCGGTCGCACCAGCACGTACTGGGCCCACTCCCCGCGGCGCACCAGCATGTTGACGGGCTTGTTCTTGTCGGCCTTGCTCAGCGCCGCCTCGAAGCCCTTGGCATCGGCCACCTCGGTATTGGCGACGGACAGCACCACATCGCCTTCACGCAGGCCGGCGCGGGCCGCGGCATCGGCCACGCTGACAATGCGCACGCCGCCCTTGACGTTGAGCTCCTTCTTCTGCGCGGCCGTCAGATCGGCCACCACCAGGCCCAGCGACTTGGCGCTGGCCGTCGCGGCGCTGCTGCTTTCGGCCTTCTTGCGTGCGGCCACGGCCTCGTCGGGCTCCACCTCGGCAATGGTGATGGACAGGTCCTTGCTGCTGCCTCGGCGGAACACGGTGACCGTGCCCTTGACGCCCGGCTTGGTGTTGCCCACCAGGCGCGGCAGGTCGGAGACCTTGTCGATGTCCGTGCCGTTGTACTTGATGATCACGTCCCCGGCCTCCACGCCGGCCTTGGCGGCGGGCGAACCGGCTTCCACCGCCGAGACCAGGGCGCCGCGCGGCTTGCCCAGGCCGATGGATTCCGCCACCTCCTTGGTCACCGAGCCGATCTGCACGCCAATGCGGCCGCGCGTCACCTTGCCGGTGGAGCGCAGCTGGTCGCTCACGCGCACGGCTTCGTCGATCGGAATCGCAAAGCTGATGCCCATGAAGCCGCCGGAGCGCGAATAGATCTGGCTGTTGATGCCCACCACCTCGCCGCGCAGGTTCAGCAGCGGCCCGCCGGAATTGCCGGGGTTGATGGCCACGTCCGTCTGGATGAACGGCAGGTAGTCACCGGTGTCGCGCTGCTTGGCCGACACAATGCCGGCCGTCACCGAGTTTTCCAGGCCGAAGGGCGAGCCAATGGCCATCACCCACTCGCCCACCTTCAGGCGGCTCACGTCGCCGATCTTCACGGCGGGCAGGCCCTTGGCATCGATCTTGACCACGGCCACATCGGTGCGCTTGTCGCTGCCCACGATCTTGGCCTTGAACTCGCGCTTGTCGGTCAGCGTGACGATGACTTCGTCCGCATCTTCGACCACGTGGGCATTGGTCATCACATAGCCGTCGCCGGTCAGGATGAAGCCCGAGCCCACGCCGCTGGGCTGGGACTCGCCATCCCCGTCGCTGCCGCCCGGTCCGGGGCGCTGCGGCTGCTTGGGAATATTGGGCACCGGCAGGCCGAAACGGCGGAAGAACTCCAGCATGTCCTCGTCCATGCCCAGTGCCGATCCGCCCCCATTGCCGCGGGCGGCCACCTTTTCGGTGGTGCGGATGTTGACCACCGAAGGGCCGACATGGTCGACCAGCGCGGTGAAATCCGGCAGACCGCTGACCAGCGGTGCAGCCGCTGGTGCGGCAGCCGACGACGCGGCCGGGCTGGGGGCTGCGGCCTGTGCCTGGGCCAGCGGCAGATTCCAAACGGCACCACCGGCTGCGGCGGCCGCGATCAAGGCCGCCACACTCAAGGCTTGCAGGGTTTTGCGTTGCAATGCGGGCATCTTCATCCTTTCCAAGGCGCTCTATCTCGCTATCAGACTGCCTGTTTGGAAAGGCATCCTTGCGATTGGTTCCCCAGCATCATGCACCGAAGCGCTGTGGACGCTGTGGGCCGCATGCACAAAAAAATGAGCGCCTTGGGCGCTCATTTCATGTTCTGTATCGGATTTTCAGTTTGAAAAGCCCTCTGCATCAGCGCAGAAAGCTATCAAAACACAAGCACCCCACTCTGCCGCGGGCAGATCAATGGCGGTTGGCCGCCGGCACCGGTGTGCTGGCAAAGCTGGCATTGCGCAGGAAATCGGCCGGCATCTGCAGCGATGCCTTGCTGCCGAACTGGCGGTGCGCGGCCAGCAGTTCGTCCAGACGCGGGTCGCGCAGAATCACTTCCGAGCCATTGCCGGTGGCCACGGCAATCACCGAGCCATCGGTCTGGGGGACCGACATCATCGGGACACCGGGCGTGCCCTGCGCCAGCTGCACGCTGGCCTGGCTGGCGGCCGGCGCTTGGGCCAGCTGGCTGCCGGTGCCGGCCGGTACCACCACCAGATTCCAGCCCATGGCGGCCACGGCTGCCACGGAGGCAAAGCCGGCGGCCACCTTCCAGCGGAACACCGAGGCATTGGCCACGGGGTCGCGCACCAGGCTCTGCACGGCCGAGGTCATGGGCAGCTGGGCCGGTGCCAGTTGCTCCAGCGCGGCGGGTTGCAGCGACAGCGGTGGCTCCTGGGCCAGCTGGGCACGCAGACCGCTCAGCAGATCGTGCTGGCTGTGGTGGGCCAGCTCGGGCGAGCGCAGCACATCGCCCACCAGATGGTAGAGCTGCCAGCTGGCATGGCCTTCGCCTTCTTCGGCCCACGCCACCGCCTGGCTCAGCTCGTCGCCATACAGCTCGCCGTCGACCAGCGCCGACAGCAATTCCTTGTTTTTCAGATCGTCCGTCATGGGGTTACCTGCTCACTTGGGCTTGCGCCTGCCATGTGTTCAACACCACCCTCACCACCGCTTGCCCGATTGGCGCTCCAGCAGCGGCTTGACGCGTGCGGAGATGGCCTCGCGGGCTCGGAAGATGCGCGAACGCACGGTTCCGATGGGACAACCCATGACAGTGGCAATTTCTTCGTAGCTCAGCCCTTCGATCTCGCGCAGCGTGACCGCCTGGCGCAAATCCTCGGGCAAAGCATCCATCGCGGCGTTCACGGCAGCTGCAATTTCCTGCGCCGCCAGCACCGTCTCGGGAGTCTCCTCGTTGATTGGTTCGTTTCCGGGCCGAGAAGTTTCATCCTCGTCATCGGAGGTTTGTAACGCGCTCTCCGTGACCACCGGATTGCGCTTCATGTCCAGCAGCGCCTTCTTGGCCGTGTTCACCGCAATCCGGTACAGCCAGGTGTAGAACTGCGCCTCCCCCCGGAACTGGTGCAGGGCCCGGTAGGCGCGCAGAAAGGTTTCCTGGGCGATGTCCTGCACCAGATCGGTGTCGCGCACCATGCGCGCTATCAGGCGCTCGATGCGGCGCTGGTACTTGAGCACCAGCAGCTCATAGGCCCGCTGGTCGCCCGCTACCGTGCGCTCCACCAGTTGCAGATCGGTGTCAGAAGGTGCGGGAGGAGGTGCGACGTGGGGGCTCATGCAGCGGGGGAAAGGTCAGACCGCAGACTCCGTCTGGCGGAACACGGTGGCCGCCGAATATACCGCACGCCGCCAATCCCCCCAACGCCAGGGTACGCTGCGCTGCAGCAGCCAGGCATGTTGCCAGCGGCCGCCCGCACCGCGCCAGGCCAGCAGCACGGCGGTTTGCAGGTCGATGCGCAGCTCCAGGACCTCCAGCGGCTGGGGCTCCGCTTCCCCCTGGGCCTGCCACCACCAGGCTCCGCCATCCCATTGCAGCATTCCGTGTGGTGCGGCACGCCAGGCGTGCAACTGGGCCCCGCCAGCGGCCAGCCACAGCAGGGCCGCCGCCCCCAGCACGGCGGCGGGCTGGGGCGCGCTGTACCGCCACCAGGCCAGCAGCACGGCGCCCGCCAGCAGCCACAGTAGGCTTCCGAGGTAGCCGGGCAGCCGGTGGCGCACCACGGGGTAGCGCACGGCAGGCGGCAGATGGTGTGCAGAAGGCATGCTGCCGACCATGCCACGGCAGTGCCACAAAAACAAAACCCGCAGAGCCGTTTGATCGGCCTGCGGGTGATGGGCGCTTCAGAAGCAGAACTCCTGGGCGCTGTGGACTGCCAATGCGGTCAGATGCGCTTGAAGATCAGCGAGCCGTTGGTACCACCAAAGCCGAAGTTGTTCTTCAGGGCCACATCGATCTTGGCATCGCGTGCCACATTGGCGCAGTAGTCCAGATCGCAGCCGGGGTCCTGGTTGTCCAGGTTGATGGTCGGCGGGATCTTCTGATCGTGCAGCGCCATCACGGTGAACACGCTTTCCACGCCGCCCGCACCGCCCAGCAAGTGGCCGGTCATGGACTTGGTGGAGCTGACCACGGTCTTGAACGCGGCATCGCCCAGCGCTGCCTTGATGGCATTGCTTTCGTTCTGGTCGCCCAGAGGGGTCGAGGTGCCGTGGGCGTTCAGATAGTTGATCTGATCCGGATTCACACCGGCATTGCGCATGGCGTTCAACATGGCGCGGCGCGGTCCGTCCATATTGGGAGCCGTCATGTGACCGGCATCGGCACTCATGCCGTAGCCGCTCAGCTCTGCGTAGATCTTGGCGCCACGGGCCTTGGCGTGTTCGTACTCTTCCAGCACCAGCACGCCAGCGCCCTCGCCCAGCACGAAGCCGTCGCGGTCCTTGTCCCAGGGACGAGAAGCTGCGGTGGGGTCGTCATTGCGGGTCGACAGGGCACGCATGGCAGCAAAGCCGCCCACGCCCAGCGGGGACACCGTGGCTTCGGTACCACCGGCCACCACGATGTCGGCGTCGCCGTACTCGATCATGCGCCCGGCTTCGCCGATGCAGTGCAGGCCGGTCGTGCACGCTGTCACCACGGACAGGTTCGGACCCTTGAAGCCAAAGCGCATGGAAACGTGACCAGCCACCATGTTGATGATGGAAGCGGGCACGAAAAATGGGGTGATGCGTCGGGGACCCCGGTTCGAGAGCTCAATCTGAGTGTTCTCGATCAGGGGCAAGCCCCCGATACCGGACCCGAGCACGCAACCGATGCGGGTCGCAAGGTCGTCGGACAGGGCCTCGCCCGTAGGCAGACCCGCATCCTTCACAGCCTGTTCCGCAGCCGCGATGCCATAGTGAATGAAGGTGTCCATGGAGCGCGCATCCTTGGCGCTCATGTAATCCTCCACGTTGAATCCCTTGACCTCACCTGCGATGCGGCACGAAAAATTCGTGGCATCAAACTTGGTGATGTGGCCAATGCCGGACTTGCCGGCCAAAAGATTGGCCCAGGCCTCAGCAACCGTGTTACCCACGGGACTGATGCAACCCAGGCCGGTCACGACAACGCGACGACGGCTCATGCGTTCAAACCTTATTCTTATCGCTCGGTGCGCTCAAAAGGGCTTAGCCCTTTTGGTGGGTGTTGGCGTAGTCGATGGCGTTTTGCACCGTCGTGATCTTTTCAGCGTCTTCATCGGGGATTTCGATGCCGAATTCATCTTCCAGGGCCATCACCAGTTCGACCGTGTCCAGGGAGTCAGCGCCCAGATCAGCCACGAAGGCCTTTTCGCTGGTCACTTGGGACTCTTCAACGCCGAGTTGTTCAGCAATGATTTTTTTGACACGTGCTTCGATATCGCTCATGGTTTCCCTCAGGGGGTTGTGAATGAACCCGCGATTCTAGCCGGTTCAGGGAATCTCCCTTCAGCCGGCTTGCCGTCGCGAGGAAACGGCATAACTTTCGTTATTTACATGTACATGCCGCCATTGACAGCCAATTCCTGGCCTGTCACATAGCCGGCACCGGCAGAGGCCAGATAGGCCACTGCGTTTGCAATGTCGGAAGGCTGGCCCAGCTTGCCCAGAGGGATCTGTGCGGACAAGGCCTTTTGCTGCTCTTCTGGGAGCACTGCAGTCATATCTGTTGCAATGAAACCGGGGGCCACGCAGTTCACGGTGATACCGCGGCTGCCCAGTTCACGGGCCAGAGCGCGCGTCATGCCAGCCACGCCAGCCTTGGCTGCAGCATAGTTGGCCTGACCGGCATTGCCCATGCCGCCCACCACACTGGTGATGCTGATAATGCGGCCGAAACGCTGCTTCATCATCGGGCGAATAGCCGCGCGGCTGAGTCGGAATACTGCCTTCAGATTGGTGTCGACCACGGCGTCCCAATCGTCATCCTTCATGCGCATGGCCAGGGTGTCGCGGGTGATGCCGGCATTGTTGACCAGCACGTGCAGGCCGCCCTGGTTCTTGGCAATGTCGTCCACCAGCGCGTCCACGCCAGCAGCGTCGTTCACATCCAGCTTCACGCCACGGCCGCCCAGAGGGGCCAGGGCCGCGCTGATGCGGGCCGCGCCGTCGTCCGAGGTGGCGGTTCCGATCACGGTGTAGCCGCGGGCGGCCAGTTCCTGGGCAATGGCAGCGCCGATGCCACGGGTGGCACCGGTCACCAGGGCCACTTGGCCGGGGGTGGTCGTCTCTGTCATGCGAGCAATTCCTTCACTTCTGCCAGTGTGGCAGGGTCATACAGGGCAACACCCGTCAATTCCGCATCAATGCGCTTGGTCATGCCGGCCAGCACCTTGCCGGGGCCGCACTCCACCAGGGTGGTGATGCCGCGGGCCTTGATGGCCTGCACGCATTCCACCCAGCGCACCGGGCCGAAAGCCTGGCGGTACAGAGCGTCGCGAATGGCATCGGCGTCCGTTTGCACGGTCACGTCGATGTTGTTGATCACGGGGATCTGGGGAGCTTGCAACTCCAGCGCAGCCAGTGCCAGCTTCAGCTTTTCGGCAGCAGGCTTCATCAGGCTGGAGTGGAACGGTGCCGACACCGGCAGCGGCAGTGCACGCTTGGCACCTGCGGCCTTGACGGCCACGCTGGCGGCTTCCACGGCGGCCTTGGAGCCGGCGATCACGGTCTGACCGGGATCGTTGAAGTTCACCGCCTCCACCACCTCGGCACCGCCGAGCTGGGCTGTCACTTCGGCGCAGACGGCCTTGACCTTGTCGGCTTCCAGACCCAGCACGGCGGCCATGGCGCCCACGCCCACGGGCACGGCTTCCTGCATGGCCGCGGCGCGCAGGCGCACCAGCGGAGCAGCCTGGGCCAGCGTCAGCACGCCGGACGCCACCAGGGCGGAATACTCACCCAGGGAATGACCGGCCACGGCGGCAGGCAGCGCGCCGCCTTCGGCACGCCACACGCGCCAGGCGGCCACGGCGGCCACCAGCATCACGGGCTGGGTGTTGGTCGTCAGGGCCAGCGCTTCCTTGGGGCCGCTGTGGATCAGGGCGCCCACGTCTTCGCCCATGGCGTCAGAGGCTTCCTTCAGCGTCTGGGCCACCACCGGGTGGTCGCCCCAGGCGTCCAGCATGCCCACGGACTGCGAGCCCTGGCCGGGAAAGACGAATGCAAATTGCGTCATGTGTTGGTCACTCAATAGCGGTAAAACAGGCTCTGGCGCGCTCATGGAGCGCACCGAACACTACATCTTCAGGAGTACTGCACCCCAGGTGAAACCGCCGCCCACGCCTTCGAGCAGGACGTTCTGGCCTTTTTGCACCTGACCGTTGCGCACCGCATGGTCCAGGGCCAGCGGAATCGACGCCGCCGAGGTATTGCCGTGCTCACCCACCGTGACCACCACCTTCTCCATGGGCAGCTTCAGCTTGCGGGCCGTGCTTTGCATGATGCGGATATTGGCCTGGTGCGGGATCAGCCAGTCGATGTCGGCGTCGGTCATGCCGGCCTTGTCCAGCGTGGCACGGGCGGCTTTTTCCAGCACGCCCACGGCCAGCTTGAAGACGGCCTGGCCGTCCATGGTCAGCATGGGCGAACCCAGGACCTCGCCACCCGACACATGGCCGGGCACGCACAGAATGCCCACATGGCTGCCGTCGGCATGCAGATCGCTGGCCAGGATGCCGGGCTCTTCGGAGGCTTCCACCACCACGGCGCCGGCGCCGTCGCCAAACAGCACGCAGGTGGTGCGGTCGTTGAAATTCAGGATGCGGCTGAACACTTCCGCGCCCACCACCAGCACGCGCCGGGCGGAGCCGGAGCGGATCATGGCGTCGGCCACGGTCAATGCATAGACAAAGCCGCTGCACACCGCCTGCACGTCAAACGCGGGGCAGCCGTTGGTGATGCCCAGCTTGTGCTGCAGGATGGCCGCCGTCGAGGGGAACACCATGTCCGGGGTGGACGTGGCGACGATGATCAGGTCCAAGTCTTGCGCGGTGATGCCTGCGGCTTCCAGCGCATTGCGGCTGGCTTCCAGCGCCAGATCGCTGCTGCCCACATCGGGAGCGGCAAAGTGGCGGGCATGGATGCCCGTGCGCTCGACGATCCATTCGTCCGAGGTTTCAATACCGCGCTGGGCCAGCTCCGCCGCCAAGTCGTTGTTGGTCAGGCGGCGGGGAGGCAGGTAGCTGCCGGTGCCGGTAATGCGTGCGTAACGTGTCATGCGGAGGCTCACTCAGGGCTGCCCGTGGTTCCAGCGGTTGGTGCAGCAACGGCAGGCACCAGCAAAGGGGCCGCAGTCGCAATCCGGGCCCGGACACGGTCAAGCAGGTTGTTGCGGGCCGCATCATACGCACGATTGAGCGCGTGCTCAAAAGCGATCGCATCGGCCGAGCCATGGCTTTTGAACACCAGGCCACGCAAGCCCAACAGGGCCGCTCCATTGTATCGACGGTGATCCATACGCTTCATCAGCGCAGATAACACGGGATAGGCCATGATGGCGGCAAATTTCGTGAAGATGTTGCGCTTGAATTCAGACTTCAAGCCACCCACGATCATGCTGGCCACGCCTTCGCTGGCCTTCAGGGCCACATTTCCCACGAAGCCGTCACACACCACGATGTCCACCGGCCCTTTGTAAATGTCGTTACCTTCTACGTTGCCGTAGAAATTCAGGGCCTTGGCCTCGCCGGCCGCACGCAGCAATTCGCCGGCGCGCTTGATGGTTTCATTGCCCTTGATGGCTTCTTCACCAATATTGAGCAAGCCCACCGACGGCTCGCCACCGGAAGCGCTCTCGTTCAATGCGCTCACCAGGGCGGTGCCCATGACGGCAAACTGCAGCAAATGCTCGGGTGTGCAGTCCACATTGGCCCCCAGGTCCAGCACCGTGGTGGCGCCGCCTTTTTCATTGGGCATCTGGGTGGCAATGGCCGGGCGGTCGATGCCTTCCAGGGTCTTGAGCAGGTAGCGCGACACGGCCATCAGCGCACCGGTATTGCCGGCCGACACGGCCGCCTGGGCGATGCCATCCTTGACCTGCTGGATGGCCACGCGCATCGAAGAATCCTTCTTCTTGCGCAGCGCCACCTCCACCGGGTCGTCCATGCCCACCACTTCGCTGGCCCCCACCACCGTGGCACGGGGATGCGCAAACGACTGCAGACTCTCCGCACGCCCCACCAGCAACAGCTGGGCATCGGAGTGGGAATCCAGAAACTGGCGGCATGCGGCCAGCGTGACACGGGGGCCGTGATCGCCACCCATGCAGTCAACTGCCAAAGTGATCATGAAGGAAAGGTGCGCAGGCCTGAGCGGCAGACCGAAACCGTCACACGCCAGGGCGTGTTCAAAAAACGCAAAAGCCCGTGCTACCAGAAGTAGCGACGGGCCTTGCGGGGGTCCGAGACGCTAGTTTAGGCTTCGGACTTGTTTTTCAGCACCTGACGGCCGCGGTACACGCCGTTGGGGCTGATGTGGTGGCGCAGGTGGGTTTCACCGGTGGTGGCTTCCACTGCGATACCAGGCACATTCAGTGCATTGTGCGAACGGTGCATGCCGCGCTTGGAAGGAGACTTTTTGTTTTGCTGAACAGCCATGATGGCTCCTGAGTCTGAAAAGGGTTGGTGACATGGCCTGCGTACAGACGCATGCCCTAAAAATACGCGATCAGCCCATTAAAGACACGAGGGGGTTTCGCGCGAAGCCCTAGAGTATAGCGCAAACGTTATCAACAGCGTTATGCAATGAATAACCAGTGTCTTGGGCAGACCACGCTGCCGATCGAAGATCGCTGCAGCAGCGCAGGCTTCTGAATGGAGAAAACCTCCAGTCAGTCCGGGGCGCCATTCTTGCGCAAGCCTTGCAACACCGCAAACGGGTTGGGCTTTTCCTCGCTGGCCTGCTCGAAGTCGGCGTCGCTGGACTGCATGGGCAGTTCCTGCGGGCAGACCTCGTGGCGCGGCACCAGAGGCAGCGCCATCAGCAGCTCGTCCTCGATCAACGCGCGCAGATCGAAATCGCGGCTGAGCGCCAGCAGATCTTCCTCGGCTTCGTCGTCCAGGGCTTCGGCCGTGGCCTCGTCCGCCACAAAGCGGAAGGAACGGTCCACCTGCAGCGGCATGCGGTCCAGCTGCAGGCAGCGCTGGCAGGTCAGCGGCAGGCCGGCCTCGACCGTCAAGTGCAGCCACAGATGGCTGGCACCGCCGGATTCGGCGCGCAATTCGCCTTCGGCGCGCCAATCCACCTGCAACCCGTCCACCGGGCCTTCGGCGTCCTGGGCCAGTCGTGTATATCGTGACAGCGGATCGCTGCCTGTCAGTGTGGCGCCTGCCTGGGCAAACGCCTTCACATCAAGGTGATCCGGAGAGAAATCCTTGCTCATGGCGGCAGTGTAAGAGAATCCTTGCATGCCTGAATCCACTGCTTCTTCCGCCCCTGTGGCCCGCTCACTGATCCTGGGCTCCACCTCGCGCTATCGCCGCGAGCTGCTGGAGCGCCTGCAATACCCTTTCACCACCGCCTCGCCCGATGTGGACGAGACGCCCCGCCCCGGCGAAGCCTCGCGCGACCTGTCGCTGCGCCTGGCACTGGCCAAGGCCCATGCCGTGGCCCAACAGCACCCGGAGGCCGTCGTCATCGGCTCCGACCAGGTGGCCGACCTGAACGGCCAGCCGCTAGGCAAACCGCTGACGCACGAACGCGCCGTGGCCCAGCTGCGCCAGATGCGCGGCCAGACCGTGCGCTTTTACACCGCCCTGGCCGTGGTCTGCCAGGCCACCGGCATGGTGCACAGCGACATCGCCGAGGTGGGCGTGCGCTTTCGCGATCTGACGGACGCCGAGATCGAACGCTATCTGCTGGCCGAAAAACCGTATGACTGCGCCGGCAGCGCCAAGAGCGAAGGCCTGGGCATCAGCCTGCTGGACGCGATTGACAGCGATGACCCCACCGCGCTGATCGGCCTGCCGCTGATCCGCACCTGCCGCATGCTGCGCGCTGCCGGGCTGGTGCTGCCATGAGCACCGCCGCCACCCCGGGGCGCCTGTACCTGGTGCCCGCCCCCCTGGATTTTGGCTGCGACAGCCAGAGCCCGCTGACCGACGTGCTGCCCGAGCTGACGCTGCGCACGGCCGCCCGTCTGACCCACTGGGTGAGCGAAAACGCCAAAAGCTGCCGCGCCTACCTGAAGCGGGTGGATGCCCTGTTCCCGCTGGCGGCCCCGCTGCAGGCCCAGGCGATCCAGGAACTCCCGCGGGAAGCCCATAAAAAAGGCGACCACGGCGGCAAGGGCAGTGCCCAGTTTGACGCCAAGGCCCTGCTGGCACCGGCGCTGGCCGGCCACGACATGGGTCTGGTCAGCGAAGCCGGCATGCCGGCCGTGGCCGACCCCGGCAGCTCCATCGTGCGCGCCGCCCACGACCTGGGCATCACCGTGGTGCCGCTGATCGGCCCGGTGTCGCTGCTGCTGAGCCTGGCCGCCAGCGGCCTGAACGGCCAGAACTTTGCCTTTGTGGGCTACCTGCCCCAGGATGCCGCGCCGCGCGCCCAGCGCATCAAGGAACTGGAAGGCCTGAGCCAGCGCCTGAACCAGGCCCAGCTGTTCATCGAGACCCCCTATCGCAACCCCGCCCTGTGGCAGGCCTTGCTGCAAAGCCTGCAACCCGCCACCCGCCTGGTGGTGGCCAGCGGCCTGACATTGGAGAGCGCCAGCGTGCAGTCCAAAACCGTGCGCGACTGGAAAAAGCTGGACCGCGTGCCCGACAAGCACACCCCGGTGGTGTTTGCCCTGGGGCAATAGCCAATAGCCAATAGCCAATAGCCAATAGGCAATAGGCGGCGCAGCCGCCCCCAGAAACACCAAGCGCCTTCCGCCCGCTGCACAGGAATTTCCAGACACGATGCCTGGAAACCTTGGCAGACGGCGCTGAAGGCGCTTCTGTATTGAAAGAGGGTTGCTGCGGGCTTGGGCTGTCAGCGGATGGCCGGCGCCATGCCGCGCACCGCACTCACCGCACCACCGCCAATGGCGGCGCCAAAGCGCTTGGCCAGGCGTTCGGCAATGTTGTCGCGGCGCGTGTAGTCGATCACCTCTTCGGCCTTGACGATCTCGCGCGCCACATAGTCCAGGCTGCCCAGCTTGTCGGCCAACCCCAGGTCAATGGCTTGCTGACCGGTCCAGAACAGGCCGCTGAAGGTTTCATCCGTCACCTTCAGGCGGTCGCCGCGACCACGCTTGACCACGTCGATGAACTGCTGGTGGATCTGGCCCAGCATGGTTTCCGCAAACCCGCGCTGCTTCTCGGTCAGCGGGCTGAAGGGGTCGAGAAAGCCCTTGTTCTCGCCTGCCGTCAGCAGGCGGCGCTCCACGCCGACCTTCTGCATCACCTCGGTGAAGCCAAAGCCGTCCATCAGCACGCCGATGCTGCCGACAATGCTGGCCTTGTCGACAAAGATCTCATCCGCCGCCGAGGCGATGTAGTAGGCCGCCGAAGCGCAGCTTTCCTCGACCACCGCGTAAATCGGCTTCTGGTGGATGGCCTTGAGGCGCACGATCTCGTCGGTGATCATGCCGGCCTGCACCGGACTGCCGCCCGGCGAGTTGATCAGCAGCACCAGCGCCTGGGCACCCTGGTCCTCCAGCGCACTGCGCATGGCGGCAATGACGAATTCGGCACTCGCGTCGGCCCCCGAGGCGATTTCGCCCTTGATGTCCACCACGGCAGTGTGCGGACCGGACACGGCGGCCGTCGACACCTCCTTGGACAGCAGCGCCCACAGCAGCGCCAGCCCCAGAATCAGCCAGGAAAAGCGCCAGAACAGGCGCCAGCGGCGGGCGCTGCGCTGCTCGTTGAGCGAGGCAAAGGCCAGCTTTTCCAGCAGATCGCGCTCCCAGCCCGGCGGCTGAGCCTGGGCTGCGGCAGCGGATGCGGTCGGCGTCTCGGGGACGGCAGCGCGCGCCCACAGGTCTTGACCGGGCAGTGCGGAAGAAGGGTCGGAACCCGGTGTACCGGGCGTCTGCGGTGAACTCATCTCAAAACTCGATAGGTTGCAGGTTGTGGGCAGTATGCCAGTGCACCACCCCGTCGCTCTCGCTCAGTGCGATCGGCACCAGGCGGCCGCCGCGGCAGGGGCCGCCCGCGCACAGCCCGGTATGGGGTTCATACACCGCACCATGGGTGGAGCACAGCAGCCATTCGCCGCTGTCGTCGAGAAAGCGGTCGGCCTCATGGTCCATTTCCATGGGGATGTGGGCACAGCGGTTCAGATAGCCATAGGCCACGCCGTTGTAACGAATCGCAAAACCCCGGCAGGTCTGTCCCGAAAAAACCACATCAAACGACACCCCGCGCCCTCGTTCCTGCAGATCGGTGCTGGCGCACAGGGCAATGGCAGTGTCGGGCGGCAGGGTCATACCGCCACTATAGGGACAAAGCCGGCATCAGGCGTGGGCCAGCAGCCAGGCGTGCAGATCCTCTACCGTCTGCGCGACATGCAAGGGCCCCAGCGGCGCAAAACCTTCGCTGCCGTGGGCGCCATAGGCCACCGCCACGCTGGCACAGCCGGCGTTGCGGGCCATTTCCAGGTCGTGCGTGGTATCGCCGATCATCAGCAGCCGGTCCGGCGCCACCCCGAATTCGGCCATCAGCTCCTGCAGCATCAGGGGGTGGGGCTTGCCGGCCGTTTCATCGGCCGTGCGCGAGCCATCGAACACGCCTTTCAGATCCACCGTGGCCAGCGCTTCATTCAGCCCCCTGCGGCTCTTGCCGGTGGCCACGACCAGCCAGTGGTGGCGTTCCCGCAGCGCCTGCAGCAGGGGCAGCACACCGTCAAACAGCGTCACCTGCTCCTGCTGCTGCAGATAGTGGTAGCGGTAGCGGTTGGCCAGCTCCGGGTATTTGTCCTGCGGCACATCGGGCGCTGCATGGGCCAGCGCCGGCATCAGTGCCATCCCGATCACATAGGACGCCTGGGCATCCGACGGCACCGTTCCCCCGACATCGCGCACCGCAGCCTGGATGCTGCGGGTGATGGCGGCGGTGGAGTCGAACAAGGTGCCATCCCAGTCGAAGGCAATCAGATCAAAGCGGCGGGGCCGCACGGAAGAATCCACAGTGCTCATGCGTGCTTTCAGGCCACAAACTCGGCCAGCTCTTCGGGCAATTCTGCCCGCAACTCGATGCGCTCGTCGGTGGCCGGGTGGTTGAACTGCAGCCGCCAGGCATGCAGGAACATGCGCTTGAGTCCCTGCTTGGGCAGACGGCGGTTCAGATCGAAGTCCCCATATTTCTCATCCCCCACGATGCCGTGGCCTTGCGAAGCCAGGTGCACCCGGATCTGGTGGGTGCGGCCGGTCTTGATGGTCACTTCCAGCAAGCTCATGGCCGGCAGGCCCTGCAGGCTGCGTGCCTCGAGCTGGCTGCGCACCTTGACCAGGGTCAGCGCCCGCATGGCATCCGGATCGTCGGCCGTGGTGGTGCGCACGCGGCGCTCGCCATCCGGCAGCAGGTATTTGCGCAGCGGGGTGTCGATGACCTTCTTGTTGCCCGGCCAGCTGCCCGCCACCAGGGCCAGGTAGGTCTTGCCGGTTTCGCGTTCCCGGAACTGGTCCTGCAGCTTGGTCAGCGCCGAGCGCTTCTTGGCCACCAGCAGGATGCCCGAGGTTTCGCGATCCAAGCGGTGCACCAACTCCAAAAACTTGGCCTCCGGCCGCGCCTGGCGCAATTGCTCGATCACGCCAAAGCTGACACCCGATCCGCCGTGCACGGCCACGCCGGCCGGCTTGTCGATGGCGATCAGGTGCTCGTCTTCCAGCAGGATGGGAAATTCCCGAGCCGGCGCCGGACGCTCGGCCTTTTCCTGCACCTTGTCGGACACGCGCACCGGTGGCAGCCGCACCACATCCCCCGTCTGCACCCGTGTATCGGCCGCACAACGGCCCTTGTTGATGCGGACCTCGCCGCTGCGAATGATGCGGTAGACATGGGTCTTGGGCACCCCTTTGAGGTGGCGCATCAGGAAGTTGTCCAGACGCTGGCCTGCCGATTCCTCGTCGACCTCGATCAGTCGCACGGCTGCCTGTACTTGCTGTGGGGAACGGTCGGTGGCCGGTTTGCCCTCTATAATGTGTTTCACCTGCGCGACTTATTTATAAGTGGTTGATTTTGATGGAGTTTAGTCCAGCCAGCCATTTCCCCCGTGCAGGAAGGTCGATGCCACAGGTGTCGCGCCCATGATTTCCAGGCTGACAGGCCTGACGGAGTGGCGCACCACCTGGCTGGTTGACGCATTGAAACACTGAACGGAATCTTCACGCTGGTGGTGCTGTTTGGAGCACGGTGCTCTGCACACCACCCGCCGATTAAACGTATAGCGAGCATGTGGGCTTTTCTTTCCTGGCTGGTGAGCATCACGCAACGGCACGTGCCGGTGCGGAGCGTTGCTGCCCCCGTGAAAAGCCGCCCACCGTCTTTTGTCGCCTCTGGCTCGGACCGCACACAGCGGCCGCTGCTGTATGCGCGTCTCGCTCCCTGCCCCCTGCCCTTGCCACCTTTGCTGACCTGATTCGGCACAGTTGCAACCAGGCCTCAGGCGATTCCCTTCCTTTTCGTTTCAGCGCGTCAGTCAGGCATCACGGCTCCAGCAGAGCCTGTCTTTGATTGCAAAAAATCAGGGGCGTCGCGGTGAAGCAGCGTATCGCTGCCACTGCCCGCCCCTCACGAAAAGGAAACGCATCATGAAACGGATGCTGATTAACGCGACGCAGCCTGAAGAACGCCGCCTGGCCATTGTGGACGGCCAGAAACTGCTCGACTACGAGATCGAGATCGAAGGCCGCGAACAGCGCAAGGGCAATATCTACAAGGCCGTTGTCACCCGCGTCGAACCCTCCCTGGAGGCCTGCTTCGTGGACTACGGTGAAGACCGCCACGGCTTCCTGCCCTTCAAGGAAATCTCCAAGCAGTACTTTGCCGAAGGCGTATCGCCCAGCCAGGCCCGCATCAACGATGTGATCCGTGAAGGCCAGGAACTGATCGTCCAGGTCGAAAAGGAAGAGCGCGGCAACAAGGGCGCCGCCCTGACCACCTTCATCTCGCTGGCCGGCCGCTATGTGGTGCTGATGCCCAACAACCCCCGTGGCGGTGGCGTGTCGCGCCGCATCGAGGGCGATGACCGGGCCGAGCTCAAGGAAGCCATGGACCAGCTCGAGTACCCCAAGGGTATGTCGATCATTGCGCGCACCGCCGGTATCGGCCGCACCGCGCCCGAGCTGCAGTGGGACCTGAACTACCTGCTCAAGCTGTGGAGCGCCGTTGACGGCGCCGCCAAGTCGGGCAAGGGCGCTTTCCTGATCTACCAGGAATCCAGCCTGGTGATCCGCGCCATCCGCGACTATTTCAACAATGACATCGGCGACATCCTGATCGACACCGATGACATTTACGAGCAGGCCCAGCAGTTCATGGCCCACGTGATGCCGGAACATGCCGCCCGCGTGAAGCGCTACCGCGACGACGCGCCGCTGTTCAGCCGCTTCCAGATCGAACACCAGATCGAATCGGCCTACTCGCGCACCGTGCAACTGCCTTCCGGTGGCGCCATCGTCATCGACCACACCGAAGCACTGGTGTCGGTGGACGTGAACTCGGCCCGCGCCATCAAGGGCGGCGACATCGAGGAAACCGCCACCCGCACCAATCTGGAAGCCGCCGACGAAGTGGCCCGCCAGATGCGACTGCGCGACCTGGGCGGTCTGATCGTGATCGACTTCATCGACATGGAAGAGTCGAAGAACCGCCGCGAAGTGGAAAACCGCCTGCGCGACGCCCTGCGCCAGGACCGTGCCCGCGTCCAGTTCGGCACCATCAGCAAGTTCGGCCTGATGGAAATGAGCCGCCAGCGCCTGAAGCCCGCCCTGAGCGAAGGTGCCCACATCAACTGCCCGCGCTGCAGCGGCTCCGGCCATATCCGCGACACCGAAAGCTCGGCGCTGCAGATTCTGCGCATCATCCAGGAAGAGTCCATGAAGGACAACACGGCCGCCGTGCACTGCCAGGTGCCGGTGGAAGTGGCCTCCTTCCTGCTGAACGAGAAGCGCACCGAAATCACCAAGATCGAGCTCAAGCAGCGCGTGTCGGTGATGCTCGTCCCCAACAAGACGCTGGAGACGCCGCACTACAAGCTGGACCGTCTGAAGCACGACGACGCGCGTCTGGAAGACCTGGACTCCAGCTACAAGCTGGCCGACGTGGTGGAAGACCAGACCAAGGTCACCCGCCGCTCGCAAGAGCCCACCAACAAGCAGACCCCCATCATCAAGGGCGTGCTGCCCGATGTGCCGGCACCGGTGGCCGAACCCCGCGCCCCCGCTGCCAGCCGCACCGCAGCCGCAGGCCAGCGCCCGGCTGCTGCCGCGGCAGCGCCTGCTGCCAAGCCCGAAGTGCGCGAGCAAGGCTTCTTCTCCTGGCTCAAGAGCCTGTTCGGCTTTGGTGCTCCGGCAGCCCAGCCGGCCACGGAAGCCGCACCGGCCGCCAAGCCCGAAGGCCAGCGTGAGCCCCGCCGCGACGGTCGCACCGGCGAAGGCCGTGGCCGCCGCAACGAACGCGGTGGCAACCGTGGCGAACGCGGTGAACGCAGCGAAGCCGGTGAAGGCCGTGGCGAGCGCAACGGCAATGGCAACGGCCGCCGCAACGAACGCAACGGCGAAGCCCGTGCCAACCGCCCGCAGGACGGAGAGCGCACCGAGCGCGCACCGCGCCGCGAACGCGGTGAGCGTGCAGAGCGTGGCGAACGCCGCGATGCCGAGCAACGCCTGTCGGCCCAGGAAGGTGCTGCACAGAACCTGGTCGAAGGCGTGAGCCTGGAAGCCGGTGCCGAGCCCGCACGCAGCGAACGCGGCCCCCGCCGCGAACGTGGTGAGCGTGGTGAGCGCGGTGAGCGTGGCGAAGGCCGCCAGCGTGGCGAGCGCGCAGAACGCGGCGAAGGCCGCCGCGAACGCGCCCCGGCTGTGGCCCCTGAAGCCTCTGCCGCCGACGTGCTGGACAACACTGCCACCGCCCTGCCGCAAGATGGCGAGCCCTCTGCCGCCCCGGTGGGCGAAGACGGCGCACCACGCCAACGCCGCTCGCGTGACCGCTATGGCCGCGACCGCCGTGGCCGTGGCCGCGATGCCGCCGCCGAAGGCGAAGTGAGCGAGGAGGCTGAAGCCGCCGCTGCAGCCCAGCCTCTGACCGCTGAAGCCCCGCAGGTCGAATCCGCCGCCCCCGTGGATGCTGGCGCTGACGACTCCGCTCCGGCCCGCCGCAGCTACTTCGAACGCGCTGCGGCACCTGCTGCGGCCGTCGACGCCGTGGAGCACGTGGCCGAAGCTGCCGCACCGGTCGAAACCGCTGCTGCACCGGCCACACCGGCCGCCGCACCCGTGGTCGCAGCCGCACCCGTGGCGGCTCCGGCACCGGTGGCAGCGCCTGTGGCGGCGGCCGAGCCGGCCAGCCGCATGCCCCGCATCGGCCAGTACCAGCTGCCGCTGGATGCGCTGCAGCAGATTGCAGCAGCCTCGGGTCTGCAGTGGATCAACTCCGATGCCGACAAGATCGCTGCCGTGCAGGCGGCCATCGCGGCCGAGCCCAAGCCCGTGCACGTTCCGCGCGAGCGGCCGCCGGTGGTGGTGCTCGACGAGGGTCCGCTGATCCTGGTCGAGACCCGCAAAGACCTGGCGGCCATGACGCTGCCGTTTGAACGCGAAGACAGCGCCACCGCTGCCTGATCGCACCGCAAGACAACAGGGGCCCATGTGGCCCCTGTTTGCACTCCAGCCTCCGTTTTGTTTGCCATGCTGTTTTTGCTCTCGCCCGCCAAGTCGCTGGATTACGACACCCCCCTGCCCGACCGGTTGCCGCACACGCTGCCGCAGTTCATCCCCCAGTCCCAGGCGCTGATCGATGTGCTGCGGGAGCTGGCACCCCAGGACGTGGCCAGCCTGATGTCCATCAGCGACAAGCTGGCGGCACTGAATGTGGCGCGCTACGCCGCCTGGAGCCCGGAATTCACCGCCGGCAATGCCCGCCAGGCCGTGCTGGCCTTCAATGGCGATGTGTACGAAGGACTGCAGGCCCGGACCCTGTCCACCCAGGATCTGCAGTGGGCACAGGAGCACCTGTGCATCCTCAGCGGCCTGTATGGCGTGCTGCGCCCGCTGGACTGGATGCAGCCCTACCGCCTGGAAATGGGGACCCGCCTGGCCACCAACCAGGGCCGCAACCTCTACCAGTACTGGGGAACGCGCATCGCCGAGCATCTGAACGCGCGCCAGAAGGACGCCAAGGCACCCGTGGTCGTCAACCTGGCATCGCAGGAATATTTCAAGGCGGTGGACCTGGCGCACCTGAAGGCCCACGTCATCGAATGCGTGTTCGAAGACTTCAAGGGCGGCAAGTACAAGATCATCAGCTTCCATGCCAAGCGCGCACGCGGGCTGATGGCACGCTATGCGATCGAACACCGCCTCACCCGTCCGGCCCAGCTTCAACAGTTCGACGCCGAAGGCTATGCTTATGCACCGGAAGTCTCGCAACCCGACCGCTGGGTCTTCCGCCGTACCGCCCCTTCTGGAACCTGACCACGGAGAGCCCCTATGCCCGAGCGTGCAGCCCCCACCACCCTGGAAAGCCTGAGCGCCATGGTGCCCGGCTCCACGCCCGACCTGCTGCGCTGGCTGGACCAGCAGCTGCAGGCTGGTCAAAAGGAGGCCACGCTGCTGCAGTCGCTGCGCGACACCGGCTGGTCCGATGCGGTGGCCCGCCAGGCCTTTGCGCAGGTGGTGCGCTGGCGCAGTGCCCCCGCGCCCCAGGCTGCCCCGCCGATTCCGGAGCCCGACCTGCGCCGCAGTCCCACCGACATCGATGTGGGCGACCGTGCCGTGCATGTGCTGATGGCACTGGAGCACCCCCGCATCGTGCTGTTTGGCAACCTGCTCAGCGCGGACGAATGCGATGCCATCGTCGCGGCGGCACGCCCCCAGATGGCACGCTCGCGCACCGTGGAGACCCGTACCGGCAGCGAAGAGATCAATGCCGACCGCACCAGCCAGGGCATGTTCTTCGTGCGCGGCCAGACCCCCGAAGTGGCCCGGCTGGAAGCGCGCCTGGCCAAGTTGCTGCAGTGGCCGCTGGAGAACGGCGAGGGCCTGCAGGTGCTGCACTACGGCCCCGGGGCGGAGTACAAGCCCCACCACGACTACTTCGACCCGGCCGAGCCCGGCACGGCCACCATCGTGCGCCGGGGCGGCCAGCGCGTGGGCACGATCGTGATCTACCTGAACGATCCTGAGGAAGGCGGCGGCACCTCCTTCCCCGAAGCCCGGCTGCGCATCCAGCCGCGCAAGGGCAATGCGGTGTTCTTCAGCTATGCCCAGCCCCAAGCCCATACACTGACGCTGCACGGTGGCGATCCGGTGCTGCGTGGCGAGAAATGGATCGCCACCAAGTGGCTGCGCGAACGCGAGTTCCACTGACCCCGTCGCCACCAGACTGTGAAATTTCCGCGCTGACGCCTATCCGGAGCGCATGGACAGCTATTTTTTATGAGCACTCCCGAACAATCCCAATTGGGCAAGCCCTCGGCCTACGCCGACCAGTACGACCCCAGCCTGCTCTTTCCCCTGCCCCGCGCCACCAAGCGCACGGAAATCGGCATCGGCAGCCAGCTGCCCTTCTTTGGCGCCGACCTGTGGACGGGCTATGAGCTGTCCTGGCTGAACCTGCGCGGCAAGCCCCAGGTGGCGCTGGTACACTTCACCATCCCCTGCGAAACGCCCCACATCATCGAAAGCAAGTCGTTCAAGCTGTACCTGAACAGCTTTAACAACAGCCGTTTTGCCAGTGCCGATGAGGTGCTGGCCCGCCTGCGTGCCGATGTCAGCGAAGCCGTCTGGCGCGGCGCCGCGCACAGCGCCACCGTGGGCGTGCGCCTGGTGCTGCCCGAAGCCTTTGCCACGCAGAAGGTTCAGGAACTGCAAGGCCTGGAGCTGGACCGCCTGGATGTGGAATGCACCGACTACCAGCCCCGCCCCGAGCTGCTGCGCGCCGACACCGAGACCCCTCCCATCAGCGAAACCCTGGTCAGCCACCTGCTCAAGAGCAACTGCCTGGTCACTGGCCAGCCGGACTGGGGCAGCGTGCAGATTGCCTACACCGGCCCGGCCATCGACCAGGAACGGCTGCTGCAGTACATCGTGAGCTTCCGCAACCACAACGAGTTCCACGAGCAGTGCGTGGAACGCATGTTCACCGACATCTGGCGCCAGTGCCAGCCGGTCAAGCTGAGCGTCTATGCGCGCTACACACGCCGCGGCGGCCTGGACATCAGCCCCTTCCGCACCAGCCACCCCAGCGCCATGCCGGCAGCCCTGCGCACGGCACGCCAGTAAATCCGGGTCGCCACAACGACAAAACCCATCACCTGCCTGGCAGGAGATGGGTTTTTTGCATGCCAGCTGCGCCACGCGGGTGCAGCGGCGTCAGATGGAGCGATTGGGCGCTAGATCTGGGCCGCAGCGGCCGTCTTGATGCGTTTCCAGGGCCAGTCATCGCGCGCCAGGATGTTTTCGGCGTAACGCATGTCTTCCTTGCGCATCCACAGGCCTTCGGGGCCTTCGTAGAGCACCTCGACCTTGGCGTCTATCCACTGCGACCAGCTCACCGTCTGCAGCTCCGGCCCCTTGGCCTTGGACGCCGCGCCCGTGTCGGCAGCAGCCCCATCCACCGTGGGCTCGCCTTCGTACCAGTGCAGGCCCACACCATCCCAGCTTTGCAGCATGGGCAGGTAGGCACGCAATGCCAGCGTGTGCACTTCGTGCATGGCCGGCTGCAACCAGTGCAGCTTCCAGTGGTGGGGTTCATGCTCGCTGCGCGCCACCAGCTCCAGCACCACCCAGCCTTCCCCGCCCGGGTGCGGGCAGGCGCTGGGGCCGGTGCCGCACAGCACGGCACCATGGCGCGTCACCGCCACGCCTTCACCGCGCGGCAGATCGGGACTCCACTGGTTGTTGGCTTCCTTGTGCAGGCCGCCAAACCACCACATCACCTCACCCGCCTTCTGCTGGCGCCACACATAGTCGCCGTCGGCACAGGGGTGCTGGATCTGCTCCACCTCACGCCAGCCGGGCTGCACATGCCAGTGGCCCAGCGCGTCCGGTGCGGCATCGCGCACCGCATAGCAGGCCTCCCAGCCGGCACGGCCCAGGAAGTTGGCGGTGGGCGGCTGCAGGTGCCAGCGCCACAGACCGGTGCTGGAGTCCGAGCCATTGCTGGCCGCGCAGGCCGCAATGGCCAGCAGCTGCACCCGCGGCGCGGTGTTGCCGCTGGACGACGGCACCGGGCGCAGCCGCGCCACGGGCCAGGGCAGGCTCAGGGTCTGCAGCTGGGCACCATCCCAGATCTGCACGGTATTTTTCTCGCCCCGCAGCGGCGATGCCCCATGCTGCAGCAGCACCGCCCAGCGGCCCTGGACCACCACATGCTCCAGCTCCCACAGGCCGGACAGGCGGCTTTCACCCCATTCCAGCTGGTAGGCGGGGGTGGCGCCGGTCTCGTCGGCCGCTTCCTTCACCAGGGTCCAGCACAGCGGCTTGCCTGCCACCGGGGCGCTGTAGGCCTGCCACAGCTCGGGCTTGGCCAGATGCCTGCGCCACAGGAACATGGTGCGCGGAATCTTCTGCAGCCGCACACGGCCGTCACGGCTGTGGGTGACACAGCCGTCGACCCCGTCCATGGCACTGTGGATCTGCTGGCCGTCGTGCAGACGCTCCAGTTCGGGGGTGTCGACTTCCATGCGCTGCAGCAGCGTGTCGCCATCCCAGCGCAGCACAGGCACCACGGACTTGGTCACCGAGGCATCGCCCACCACGGAGATGCCGATGCGCCAGGACTTGCGGTCCGCTGGCGCCGGGGCATCCCAGTGCAGCCAGCCATGCTGTGCACTCCAGACAATCAGTGCCGTGTCCGGTATCTGTTCGCTTTCCGCGGCCGACGTTCCGTAGAAGGCGAACGCCTGCCCGTCCTCGCGCCACACCAGCTCGGTGTGCTCGTCCACAGCCCAGGGCTGGGGCGTTTCACCGAACAACAGCTTCCAGCGCGGACGCAGCACCGGCTCCAGCGGCCGGCGCTGGGTGCGCAACGATGCCGGCCAGTGGCGCTGCATGGACAGCTTCACCGGCGTTTCGTCCGGCTGGGTCAGGGCCGGCGCCTGCTGTCCGTCTTCCGACGGGACCTGGTCTGCGGGCACCCACAGATCGCGCACCGCCACCAGGGCCTGTGCCGCGCCCTCCACGTTGTCCTTCAGCCATTCATCGAAGGCCGCATCCGTGAACACCTGCTGCCCGTCCTCCATCTGGCGCTGCCGGTTGGCGCTGGCCTCGCTCCAGCGCGGCAGGCGCCAATGCACGCCATCCAGCGCCGACACTTCGGCGGTGGTGAGATTCCAGCTGCGCAACGACTTGCGGTCGATCAGGCACGGCGTGCCGCCGCCATAGGCACCGGTACGGATCCAGCGGCCGTCAAACGAGGTGTGGTAGTCCGACTCCCAGACCTTGGGCAGGTACACCCCATCGCCACACAGCACATCGCCATACACGGGCCCGCCCGCGCCGCGCTCTCCCTGCATGCGAAATTGCACATCCTTGCCGTCCGCGCCCACGTGCCCTCCCATGCCGTGCGCCTGCTGGCCCACCGCATTTCTAGAGACGTTCGAACGCCGGCGCCGGTACACCATCAGCACCAACAGCGCCAACAGCAGCAACACCAGCACCACAAAGGCCACGACGGCCAGTGAGCTCAGCAGGAGATTCATCCCCCCATGCTACCTAAGACCGCAGACAAAACACCGGCGGCGCGCGCAGATGAGACAGAAAAAAGGCAGCCCAAAGGCTGCCTTTTCGCAACATCCCTCCGGATACCGCGCACCGCATGCGCGGGTACCGCAGGTGTCAGCGCATGGTGAACACGTCCACCGAGCGCTCCAGCGTGGTGGCGCTGTGCCGCAGGGAATGCGCGGCGCTGCTGGATTCCTCCACCAGGGCGGCGTTCTGCTGCGTCACGGAGTCCAGCTGGGCGACCGCCTCGTTCACCTGGGCAATGCCCATGGACTGCTCCCGCGTGGCGATGCTGATCTGGTGGACCATGTCGCTGACCCGTTCGACCGCCTCCACCATGCCATTGATGGTCTGGCCGGCCGCACCCATGCGGGCGTTGCCGTCGTTGATGCCGTCGACCGTGCGGTGGATCAGCACGCTGATTTCCTTGGCCGCTTCCGCGCTGCGCTGGGCCAGCGCCCGCACCTCGCCTGCCACCACGGCAAAGCCACGGCCCTGCTCACCCGCCCGCGCCGCCTCGACCGCCGCATTCAAGGCCAGCAGATTGGTCTGGAAGGCAATGCTCTCGATGACGCCGATGATCTCGCTCATGCGCGTGGAAGAGCCGCGGATATGCTCCATGGCCGTGCCCACTTCCAGAATGGCGCTGCCGCTGCGGCGTGCCACGCCCTTGCTGGCATTGCTTTCGCGTTCCATGGACTGGGCCATGTCCGCCGTCTGGGCCACGGTGCCGGCGATCTCCTCCATCGAGGCTGCCGTTTCCTGCAGATTGCTGGACTGCGACTCGGTGCGTGCCGCCAGATCCAGGCTGCCGTGCGCGATTTCCTGCGCCGTGTTCGCAAAGCCTTTCACTTCCGAGCGCACATCGCCCACCACCGCCCGCAGATTGATCTGGATCTGCTGCAGGCGCTGCATCAACGCGCCCATGTCACCGGGGTAGCCGTTCTCGTAGGTGGTGGTCAGGTTGCAGCTGGCAATGTCCGCCGCAAAGCGGCTGGCCTGTTCCAGACCGCGCACGCAGCGGTCATAGAAATGCTGGCAGATCCAGGCACCACCCAGCACCATGGCGCCGATGCGGCTGGCCCAGGCGCTGGTGCCCTGCCACCCCAGCATGTCCGGCAGCATGACCACCACGGTCAGCAGCAGCAGCATGCTGACCATGCGCACCACGGCGCCCACATCCCTGGAGCGCTCCCACAGGCCGCGCAGGCCCTTGTGCCGCAGCTGGCCGCCGCGCAGGCGGAAGCTCTCCTGTCCTTGCGCCGCATCGCTGCGCATCTGCGCATAGAGCGCCTCGGCCGCGGCCACTTCGGCCGCCGCTGGTTTGGTACGGACCGACAGATAGCCTCGGGGCTTGCCCGCTTCCATGATGGGCGTGACATTGGCCCGCACCCAGTAATGGTCCCCGTTCTTGCGCCGGTTCTTGACCAGGGCCGTCCACGGATAGCCATGGGCGATCGTGCGCCACAGATCCTGGAATGCGGCCGCCGGCATGTCGGGATGGCGGATCAGGTTGTGCGGCTGGCCCAGAAGCTCGTCATAGGTGTACCCGCTCACTCGCACAAACGCCGCATTGCAGTGGGTGATCTCTCCCTTGGGGTTGGTGATGGAGACCAGCAACTCATCCCCGGGATAGTCGTAGTTGTTCTGGGTAACGGGCAGATTGGTGCGCATGGGCTGTGGGTTCCTCTGGCATGTCTGCGCCTGGTGGCGCATGACAAAAACCGCTGCCAACTCCTCCCAAAGCCGCAGCGGTTCTGTATGTGCCCGGAATCATCGCACAAGGCATATGTTTCTGCATCCTGCGCATAAGCACTTGAACGCCATGCCACTCAATGCATGGCCGGCACCCGCACACGCGCTGACACGCCGGTGCCGGGCACCGTCCCCAGCATGCTGGCCGGTGCAACCTGCACCGCCGCAGGGCGCTGCTGCGACGGCTCTCCAGGCAGACGAAAGACATCCAGCGTGCGGCCCAGCACGCCCGCGTTCTCGCTCATGTCGCGCGCGGATTTGGCCGACTCGTCCACCATGCGGGCATTGTCCTGCGTGGACCGATCGAGGTCAGTGACCGCATCGTTCACCTGGGAGATGCCCGTGGACTGCTCCCGTGTGGCGCCACCGATCTGGCCCATCAGGCCGTTGACATGGGCCACCGACGTGACCACCTCGCCGATGGTCTGGCTGGCCTGCAGCATCTGTTCCGCTCCCAGCGCAATCTGCGACTTGGACTCCCCGATCAGCCCGCGGATCTCCCCTGCCGCTTCCGCACTGCGCTGGGCCAGCGCGCGCACTTCGGAAGCCACCACCGCAAAGCCACGCCCCTGCTCCCCGGCACGCGCCGCTTCCACTGCCGCGTTCAGCGCCAGGATATTGGTCTGGAACGCAATGCCCTCGATGGTGGTGATGATCTGCCCCATCTTGTGCGAGGAATGCTCGATGCGCTGCACCACTTCCCCCACCTTGGACACGGCCTCACCCCCTTGCCGCGCCAGCGACGCACTTTGCTCGCTGACCTTCATCACCTGCTCCGCCGTATCGGCCGACTGGCGCACCGTGCTGGACAGCTGTTCCATGGCCGCAGCCGTCTGCTCCAGGCTGCAGGCCTGCTGTTCGGTGCGCGCAGACAGCTGGCTGGAGCCCTGGGCAATGGAGTTGGCAAGGTGGCCAAAGCCATGGATCTCATGCCGCGCATCCCCCACCACCGCCCGCAGATTGATGTGAATCTGGTGCAGCCGCTCCATCAGCAGGGCCATGGGATGGCGGCCGCTGAGCTTGGGCAGGTCGTTGGCCAGGTTGCAGCCTGCAATATCGCGCGCCAGATCATTGGCTTCCTGCACGGCGGTCGTGATTCGCCGGTGAAAGCGAAACAGCATGACCGCCGAGAGCACGGCCACCACCGCCAGCTGCAGCCCCTGCTGCCACGGTGCCGTCCAGCCCATGAAGCCCGGCAGCATGGCTGCCACCAGCGTGAGCAGCAGCATGGCCGCCAGGCGCTGGGTGAAGGAGGCCCGCTGCAGCCTGCCCACATAGTCGCGCCAGCCGGTGGGACGCACCTGGCCGGCGTGCAGCACAAAGGTTTTGATACCGGCTTCGCGCTCGGCCTGGATCCTGGCGTACAGCGCCTGCGCCGCATGCACCTCCTCACGCGACGGCTTGGTGCGCACCGACATATAGCCCCGCGGCTTGCCATTCACCACGATGGGCGTGACATGGGCACGCACCCAGTAGAAATCGCCATTCTTGCGCCGGTTCTTGACCAGACCGCTCCAATTGCGGCCATTGCCGATCGTGCTCCACATGTCCTTGAACGCTTCGGGCGGCATGTGCGGATGGCGCACCATGTTGTGGGGCTGGCCCATCAGCTCGTCCATGGTGAAACCGCTCACGCGCAGGAAGGCGGTGTTGCAGTGGGTGATCTGGCCTTTGTTGTCCGTGGTGGACATCAGCAGCTCATCACTGGAGAAGTCGTACTCTTTTTCCGTGATTGGCAAATTGGTGCGCATGGTCCCTCTCACTCCGGTACTGGATGGAATGGAGGCTACTACCGGCGCGCTTTTCTGCATTCACCGCTAGGCGTGCGGCTGCGCCCTTCTGCACATCAGAACAGGGGCGCGGTAAAGGGATCCGACGGGCGGGAGCGTTGGCTCGCCACAGGCACTTCGTCGGCATCCCGGGGAGCCCCATTTTCCCAGGCCACCAGCGCCCCCACGCGCACGCCCAGCAAACGGATGCGCTGCTGCAAAGGCACCCGTTTCAGGCACAGGCCTGCCGCCCGGCGGATGGCGGCGGCATCCTGGGTGAAGTGGTCCAGGCTCATGTCGCGCGTCACGCTGCGAAAGTCGGCATAGCGCAGCTTGATGCCGATGGTCCGTCCCGCATACCCCTTGCGCACCAGGTCCTCGGCGACCCGCTCGCACAGGCGGGTGAAGATGGCGCCCAGTTCGGCCTTGTCCTGCACGGCATGCAGGTCCCGCTCGAAGGTGGTTTCCCGGCTCATGCTGACGGGCTCGCTCTCGGTGACCACCGGCCGCTCATCCTGGCCATGGGCGGCGGCATGCAGCCAGGCCCCATAGGATTTGCCAAAGTGCTGGACCAGAAAAGGGAGCGAGCAGGCCGCCAGATCACCGATGGTGGTGATGCCCAGCGCCTTCAGCCTCGCGTCTGCCTTGGGACCGATGCCATTGATCTTGCGGCAGGCCAGCGGCCAGATCAGCTGCTCCAGATCCTGCGGCTGCACGATGGAGATGCCGCGCGGCTTCTGGAATTCGCTGGCCATCTTGGCCAGCAGCTTGTTGGGCGCGACGCCCACGGAGCAGGTCAGCCCGGTTTCGGCATGGATGGCCTGTTGGATGCGCGCCGCCAGCGCACGGCCGCCCTCCTCCTGCCCGCCGGGCACTGCGGTGAAGTCGATGTAGACCTCGTCCACGCCCCGGTCCTCCATCACCGGTGCCAGGGACAGGATCACCTCCTTGAAGCGGCGGGAATAGGTGCGGTAACGCACAAAATCGATGGGCAACAGAATGGCCTGCGGGCACAGGCGTGCGGCCTTCATCATGCCCATGGCCGACCCCACACCAAACTGCCGTGCCGGATAGGTGGCGGTGGTGATGACGCCCCGCCCCACATAGCCGGCCAGTCGGGGAAAGGCCTCCAGCGGGATCTGCTCCAGGCCGCCCCAGCGGGCGATCAGTGCAGCTTCGTCCTCGGGCGTGTGGCGGCTGCCGCCGATCACCACCGGCAAGCCCTGCAGCTGCGGGTAGCGCAGCAGTTCCACCGACGCAAAGAACGCGTCCATGTCCAGGTGGGCAATGCGGCGCGGCAGCACGGTGGGTGCTGGCGCGGGGGCTTGATCGGGGGCTGGCGCGTTCACAGCCCCCATTGTGGCGCCTGCAGCGCCACCGGTACCCCTCTGCGCTCTACACCCCTTGCAGGCAGATCAGCACCAGCCCCACCAGCATCAGCCCCATGCCGATTTTTTCGTTGCGGTTCAGCGCCTCGCTCAACAAGCGGCGCGACACCAGGTAGCTGAACACCACCTCCACCATGCCCAGCGTGCGCACCGGGCCCGCGCCCTGCATGGCATAGGCCGTGAACCAGGCCAGCGAGGCCGCGGCCCCCATGCTGCCGGCCACCAGGGAAATGCGCCAGGCGCGAAAGATAGGTGCCAGGCCCTGTTCGCTGCGCCACTGGATCCAGGCCCCCATGCCCAAGGTCTGCAAGGTCTGCGCAATCAACACCCCCCAGGCACCGGACAGCCAGGGCGATTCCGCCGCCAGCGCCAGCGCGCCGCCCCGGAAAGCCACGGTGGCGATCGCAAAGCAGGCGCCGCACACCAGACCGTAGAGCGCGGACTTGCTCATCCAGGCCTGCAGCGACAGCAGCTGGCCGCGCGGCGGCAGCGACAGGATCAGCACGCCCGCCGTGGCCACGGCCATGGCCAGCAGCGCCAGCGGCGTGGGCAGCTCGTGCAGGAACACGGTGGAGAACAGGGCCACCTGCAGCACCTCGGTCTTGGACAGGGTCACCGCCACCGCGAAGTTGCGCTCCTTCATGGCCAGCAGCAGCGCCACGGTGGCGCCCACCTGAAACAAGGCCCCCAGCGCAATCCAGCCCAGGTAGGCCGGACTCAGGTCGGGCACCGCCGGTGCCTGCGCCGGCACCAGATACAGCAGCGCCAGCCACAGGCCCGCAAACGGCAGGCCGTACATGAAACGCACCAGGGTGGCAGACAGCGTGCCCAGCTCCTGCGTCAGCGAGCGCTGGGCGGTATTGCGAACGGTTTGCGCCGCAGCGGCGAACAGGGTGATGGGCACCCACAACCAGGTGAGATCGTTCAGAGAAAGGGACATGAAGCAGGGTCAAGGCAAGCGGCAGCCGGTGCCACCATGCACCGCCGCCCAGGCGTGAGACCGGTGCACGCAAACACTGCGGCACGGCGCCAACGCCCTGGCCGGGAAGGCAACAACACCCTCTCAGGCCACGGACCACCAGCATACCCAGCCCGGCAGGCGCCCGGCGGCACGATTGGCGACGCCCCTCCCTCCGGGCAGCGATGCAATCGCGCATGGCGACGGGCCTGTGCGCCATGGATGCCGGCGCAGCGGGCAGCCGCCCCGCATGCCGCCCAGGCGGTCTACCACCTGCCCTGCTGTTCCGCCACCGTCTCAGGCGCCGTGAAAGACGGCCTCGATGTTGTAGCCATCGGGGTCATGCACAAACGCCGCGTAGTAGTGCGCGTGGTAGTGCGGACGCAGACCGGGCGGGCCATTGTCGGTGCCGCCAGCCTGCAGCGCCGCACGGTGGAAGGCGTCCACCTGCGCACGGCTGTGTGCCCGGAAAGCGATGTGGCTGCGCGGTTCCATGGGTGTGGCCCGGGTGAGCCAGAAATCACCGCCCGGGTCATCCCCCGGCGCCGGCGGCACGGCGCCAAAACCCACGGCGTCCGGCAAGGACAGCCGCACGCCATAGCCCAGCGGCGCCAGCGCCGCCTTGTAGAACGCCAGGCTGAGCGCCAGGTCCTGCACATGGATACCGGTATGGTCAATCATGGCCCCATGATAGGCGCCCAGGCTGGCAAGGTCTGCCGCGTGGCGCCGCCTCCACAGGGTGTGCCGCGCCACGCACAGGTTGGGCCGCCACCGTCACAGGCACGGCGCTGCCTATTTGCGCAGCACCACATCCACACGGCGTGAGGCCGCATTGCTGGCCCCCGTGTCCGTGGTGTCGGCCGGTTTTTCCAGCGCGGTGCGCTCGATGGGCACACCGGCAGCCACCAGGGCGGTCTGCACGGCTTCAGCCCGGTGCTTGGAGAGTTCGGCGTTCTTGGCCGGGTCGCCCGTGGGATCGTTGAAGCCGGAAATCACTGCCTTGGCGTCCGGGTTCCCCTGCAGATAGGCCACCAGGGCCTTGGCCTTGTCGGCAAATTCCGGAGCCACCTCGGTCTTGCCGCTGTCAAAGAACACGCGCAGCATCGGCATGTCCTGCAGCATCCCTTCCAGCACCCCCGCCCCTTCGGGTGCGGTGAAGCTGTCGGTCGCCGGCGGGGTGGCGGCCGGCGCGGGTGCTGGTGCAGGCTCCGGTGCCGCCGGCACGGGCACTGCAGCAGGCGCTGGCGCTTCGGCGGGCGGCTTGCCCTTGGCGCAGTAGCTGATGCCGAAGATCACCACCAGGGCCGCAATCAGCCATGGCAGCCATTTGCCCATGCCGCCACTGGCGGCAGCCACCGGCGCCGCAGCGCTTGCCGTGGCGGCCATGGCCGCAGTCCCCACCCGGGCGGCCGCCGCCTGGCCCATGCCAAACAGCGACTGGCCTTCGCGGGCAATGTCATTGAATTCCGTGGGCAGCACATTCGGCACCGTGCCGCCCGGGGTCATGCGCGAGACCAGCATGGGCAGCAGGGCCGCCACGGCCGTGCTCACCTTGTCGTAGGGCAGGCCCAGGCGCGTGGCCAGCTTGTTCAGCAGGCCGTCCCCGGCACCCAGCACCGTGTCCAGCTGCGAGGCACTGGGCACCTGCGGCGTGGTGGCCGATCCCAGCCAGCTCTGCACCAGGCCGTCCATGCCGGCAGAGCGGAACTTGTCCAGAAAGCCCGACAGCCCGCCGGTCGCCGGGTTGGCGATGTAGGCCACCAGCATCTGGATCAGGGGGCGGGCCTGGTCGCCCAGGCCCAGTCGCGCACTGACTTCACGAATCAAGGTATCCAGCATGTCGCACTCCTTTGAATGGGCTGCACCAGCCACCACTGCGGCAGCAAAAGGCCCAGTCTAGGAACATGCACCAGGCTGAGGATGTAGGACAGCTCCGCACATCGGAATGCAACTCCATGCGAAATCGCACGCATTTGCCTGCAAAACCCCATGATTGGCAGAAAACCTGCTACTCCCGCACGCCCGCAGCATGCCCGCGGTATCAGACCTGCGGAAACGGCAGCGGGTAGGTGCCCGGCAGCAGGATGTCCTGGCCGACCCGGTTGATGTCGGTGTGGCCGCAGAAGGCCATGGTGGTGTCCAGCTCCTTCTGGATGATCTGCAGCGCACGCGTCACGCCGTCCTGACCGTAGGCACCCAGGCCATAGAGGAAGCTGCGCCCGATCAGCGTGCCCTGCGCACCCAGCGCACGGGCCTTGAGCACGTCCTGACCGCTGCGGATGCCGCTGTCCAGCCACACCTCGATGTCCCGGCCTGCCGCCTGCACGATGGACGGGAGCACATCGATGGTGGCGGGCGCACCGTCCAGCTGGCGGCCGCCGTGGTTGCTGACGATCAGCGCATCGGCACCGGTCTCGGCCGCCAGCCGCGCGTCTTCCGCGTCCATGATGCCCTTCAGGATCAGCTTGCCGCCCCAGCGCTGCCTGATCCATTCGACATCCTTCCAGTTCAGCGTCGGGTCGAACTGGTCGGCCGTCCACGATGCCAGCGAGCCCATGTCGGCCACGCCCTGGACATGGCCGACGATGTTGCCCATGAAACGCCGCCGCGTGCCCAGCATGCCCATGCACCAGCGCGGCTTGGTGGCCAGGTTGATCAGGTTGCGCAGCGTGGGCTTGGGGGGTGTGGACAGACCGTTCTTGATGTCCTTGTGGCGCTGGCCCAGGATCTGCAGATCGAGCGTCACCTGCAGCGCCGAACAGTTGGCCGCCTTGGCGCGTTCGATCAGGCGCTCCATGAAGCCGCGGTCGCGCATCATGTACAGCTGGAACCAGAACGGGTGGCGGCCGGTGTGCTCGGCAATGTCTTCCAGCGAGCAGATGCTCATCGTCGACAAGGTGAAAGGAATGCCAAAGGCCTTGGCCGCCCGGGCGGCCAGGATTTCCCCATCGGCATGCTGCATGCCGGTCAGGCCGGTGGGCGCAATCGCCACCGGCATGGCCACGTCCTGGCCCACCATAGTGCTGCACGTGCTTCGCCCTTCCATGTTGACGGCCACGCGCTGGCGCAGCTTGATCTTCTGGAAAGCGGCCTCGTTGTCGCGGTAGGTACCTTGGGTGTACGAACCGGAGTCGGCATAGTCATAGAACATGCGCGGCACACGGCGTTCGGCGATCACGCGCAGGTCTTCGATACAGGTGATGTGGGCAAGCTTGGTCATGGGCGCATTGTCCCCAGAAAAACCGGTCGACTCCGCCGCTGCGGCACCGCAGCCCCGCACGCCATGCCTGCACGCCCCATGGCAGGATCGCTTGCACTCTTCAAATTGGTCATACCAATTATTTCAAAATTACCAGGGTAAACCATGTGATACCGGCCAATATCCGATTTCTACAATCCGAATCCCGTCAGACCATGATTTTCGGTAAGACCAATTTAATCCCCCACCGATGGACCCTCCGTCCCTCGGCGCCCTCTGTATGCGACTCTCAGACCACGTAGCCGAACAACTCTGCGCCCTGGTGCAGCAGCGACAGCTGCAGCCCGGCCAGCGTCTGCCTGCCGAGCGGCAACTGGCCGCCGAGCTGGGGGTGTCGCGCGTCGCATTGCGGGAGGCCATACAGCAGCTCTCCAGCCACGGCATGCTGGAAAGCCGCATGGGTTCGGGCACGTTTGTGCGCGCCCCCGCTGCGCTGTGGAGTGACCGTGCCATCTCCCCGCTGGCCCCCCTGCTGCGTGACGACCCGCAGTACCGCTACGACGTGCTGGAAGCGCGCCAGATCATCGAAGTCAGCACCGCCTGGCTGGCGGCCCAGCGCGCCACCGACCAGGACCGCGACAACATCCGCCGCTGCTTTGACGCCATGCTGCACCACCAGCAGCGCCAGGATGGCGACAACGCCGCCCGGGCCGACACCCAGTTTCACCTGGCGATTGCCGAAGCCTCCCACAACGTGGTGGTGGTGCAGGTGATGCGCAGCCTGTTCGACATGGTGCTCAACACCGTGGCCCAGAACCGCCGCGAGATGTTTGTGCACAAGGACCCCAAGGTCCTGGAGCGGCTGACCCAGCAGCACCAGGATCTGATGCAGGCCATCGTCCAGGGCGAGCCCGAGCAGGCCAGAGCGGTCATCGGCGAGCACCTGGCCTTTGTCCACGCCAAGCTGGCCGAGGCCGATGCCGAGGAGGCCCGCCAGCAGCGGCTGGGACGCTTTTCATCCACACAACACAAGCCTTTCACATGATCATTTCATCCACCACCGACTACCGCGCAGCCGCGCAGAAGCGCCTGCCACCGTTTCTGTTTCACTACATCGATGGTGGCGCCTACGCGGAAAAGACCCTGGCGCGCAATGTCAGTGACCTGACCGATGTGGCCCTGCGCCAGCGCGTGCTCAAGGACATGAGCCAGCTGGACACCAGCATCGAGCTGTTCGGCGAAAAGCTCTCGCTGCCGGTGGTGCTGGCGCCGGTGGGCCTGCTGGGCATGTTCGCCCGACGTGGCGAGGTGCAGGCCGCCCAGGCCGCCGACCAGAAGGGCATTCCCTTCACCATGTCCACCGTGTCGGTCTGCCCCATCGAGGAAGTGGCGCCCAAGATCCAGCGCCCCATGTGGTTCCAGCTCTATGTGCTCAAGGACCGGGGCTTCATGAAGAATGCGCTGGAGCGCGCGCAGGCAGCCGGCGTGTCGACCCTGGTGTTCACCGTGGACATGCCCGTGCCCGGCGCACGCTACCGCGATGCGCACTCCGGCATGAGCGGCCCCAATGCCGCCATGCGCCGCTACCTGCAGGCGGCCACCCACCCGCACTGGGCGCTGGACGTGGGCCTGCAAGGCCGGCCGCACACGCTGGGCAATATCTCGACCTATCTGGGCAAGAACGTCAGCCTGGAAGACTACATGGGCTATCTGGGTGCGAACTTTGACCCCTCGATCTCCTGGAGCGACCTGGAGTGGATCCGCGACTTCTGGAAGGGACCCATGGTCATCAAGGGCATCCTCGACCCCGAGGACGCCAAGGATGCCGTGCGCTTCGGTGCCGATGGCATCGTCGTCTCCAACCACGGCGGCCGCCAGCTCGATGGTGTGCTCTCGTCGGCCCGCGCCCTTCCTGCGATTGCCGATGCGGTCAAGGGCCAGATCAAGATCCTGGCCGACTCCGGGGTGCGCAACGGCCTCGATATCGTGCGCATGCTGGCACTGGGCGCCGACTGCACCATGATCGGACGGGCGTTCATCTATGCTCTGGCCGCACAGGGCGGTGCCGGTGTGAGCCATCTGCTCCAGCTGCTGGAAAAGGAAATGCGCGTGGCCATGACCCTGACCAGCGTGAAGAACGTGGCCGAGATCACCGGCGACCTGCTGGTGCAGGAGCGCTGAGGCCTTCTCCGCTACCTGCCTGCCGCCCACGCGGCCCTCAGAGCCTGCGCCAGGGCGCAGGCCACCCCGTCCACCGCCCGTGTTGCCATCCGATCACGGCCCCACAGGGGCCGGAATGATGATGGCCACGCGCCGGTTTTCCCGCCGCGCGTCCTGGCCTTGGGCCATCGGCAGGGGCTTGCTGTTGCCCCAGCCCCGGGTGCTGATCTGCAAAGGATCCATGCCGGCACGCACCAGCTGCTCCGCCACCCGCTGTGCACGGCGCTCCGACAGTTGCTGGTTGTACAGCACCGGCCCGGTATCGTCGGTATGCCCTTCCACCCGCACGCTCTGGATACCGACGCGCTTCAGATCCCGGGCCAGCTGGTTCACGTAATCGGCCTGCTGGCTGCCCAGCTGGTCGGTGTCCACCGCAAACAGCAGCTTGCTTGGCATCATCAGGGCCCAGCTGCCTCCCTGGTCCTCGAATCCGTGGGAGCGCAGCACCTGCACCTGCTCGGGCGACAGCCCCGGCGCGGCCGGCTGCTGCACCGGGCTCTGGCACGCCGCCAGACCGATCGCCAGCCAGCAGGCGGCACTCCACTTCCATAACCAACGTCCCATACGCCCTTCCTCCATTTCCTGTGGTGTTCCGCGCGGCTACGCACCGGCGCGGAACTGCTGTTTGGCGGCATACATGGCGCCGTCGGCTGCGGCCATCAGCGCCTCCATGGTCTGCCCGTCTTCCGGGAACAGCGCCATCCCGATGCTGACCGAGGGCTGGAGCACCACGCCCCCGTCCGCCGCCAGCGGGGCCTGCACCGCCTCCTGTATCTTGCGTGCCACCTGCTGCACCGCCTCCCGCGAATGCGGCTCCAGCAGCAGCACCACGAACTCATCGCCCCCCAGCCGGGCCACCAGATCGGCATCCCGCACCTGCCTCTGCGTGCGCTGGGCCACCGCCTTCAGCAGCAGGTCTCCCATGGCATGGCCGTGGCTGTCGTTCACCGCCTTGAAGTGGTTCAGGTCCAGGAACAGCAGCGCCAGCCGCCCATGGGTCTGCGCGGCCTGGCGCAATGCCACCATCAGCCGCAGCTCGAAGTACACGCGGTTGAACACACCCGTCAGCCCATCGTGGTAGGCCTTGTGCTCCAGCACCAGGTTTTCCTGCTGCAGGTGCAGCTGGCGCGCCTCCAGCTCGTCCAGCAAGGCGTTGAAGTGCTCCCCCAGTTCCCGCAGCTCGTCAATGTCCGCCAGCGGTACGCGCTGGCCCATGGCACGCTCGCGGTGCACGGCACGGGCCACCCGCCCCAGCTCCTGCAGCGGCTTGACGATGCTGCGGTGGATACGGCGCGACACGATGTGTCCCACCACCACGCTGGCCGCCATGCACACCATCAGCGCCAGGCCGCCCCACAGCAGGAACGCCAGCATGCGCTGGCCGTTGCTGCTGAGCTCGACCCGGCCAATCACCACCCCATTGGCCCGCACCTCCTGCGCTGCCACTTTCAGCCCCAGCACGCGTGCCAGCTGGTGACCGCAGTTGCAGGGCAGCCAGTTGGGTGCCATCCACTGGGCAAAGACATTGCCCCGCGCGTCCCAGACCGTGGCTTCGGCCACCCCTTCGTCGCGCACCATCCGGGCCAGCGATTCCGCGGCGTCCAGCTTGTCGCCAAACACCAGGGCCGGCTCCACGTTGTAGACCAGCGAGCGGGCCATCAGCTCCAGGTTGTCCTGGGTGTTGGCGCGCAGCGCCGTCAGCCCGGCCGCCAGCAGCAGCACGCTGGCCACGGCCACGGCCGTCAGGGCAATGCGGGTGTGGGTGCGGCGCAGGGCCTGGCGCAAATGCATCAGCTGCCCTCCTTGCGGCGGGCGAGACCCAGCACCCGGGGATTCACACGCACGCCGCTGCGGGCCATGGAATCCAGGTTCAGCTCGAAGCTGACGCCCTGCGGCGTGATGTCCAGACAGAACATGCCGCCGGTGGCGCAGTCGGCCGCGACCTCGCTGATCGTGAGCAGCGGCTGGCCTGCAGGCCAGGCCGCCATCAGCCGCTGCCACTGGCCGGGGCGCAGAGGGCCGGCATACACCGCATGGCAGGAGTTCAGGGGCTGTGCATCGTCCGGGCTGATGCGCCGGGTCTGCAGCCTGCGCCCGCCCGGCAGTTCCGTGCCCGCCAGCAGCACCTGGGCGTGGGCGGTTTCCCCCACCAGGCACAGCTGCACAGGGGATGGATCACCGGGCCAGCGCGTATAGCCCAGCACCCCCCAGACCGTTTGCGCCACCGCAGCGGACACCGAGGCCGCCGGCACGGTCATGCCCCGGGCATTGCCCTCCTGCGCCACTGCGGCCACGCCGGTGCAGGCCAGCAGCGCCCCCGCCAGCAGCGGGCGCGCGGCACGCAGACGGCACGGCAAGGAGGGGGCACCCATGGTCAGGAGGAAGAAAGAGGGACAGAAAAGGGATTTGCCCATTCTCCCGTCGGCCCTGCGCCGCCGCGTCGCCACTGCGCCACAAAGCGGCACCGTTCACATTCTTTGACCCTGAACGCCGGACGAACGGTCGCCTGGCTAGCGCACGCCGGCGCCGCGCACCTCGATCTGCACGCTGTCCAGCACCCGTCCATCCGCCGCCACCAGCTCGATGCGGTGGCGCCCCGGCCAGGGGAACCACTGCGCCTGCGCGCCTTGGCCCAGCGCGCGCCGGTTGGCTGGCACGGTCTCGCCCGCCACGCGCCAGCGCCATTGCGCCGTCTCGCGTGCCTCCCCCGCCCGGGCGCGCAGCTGCACACGCTGGCGGCTGGGTGGAATGTCCGGGTCCAGCGCCAGCACGCTGCCATCCACCGGCTGCAGAATGCGCCCGGCCCCTGCCGCCACCTGGCTGCCTGCGCCGCCCATCTGGAATTCCGCCTGGGCCGTGCCAGGCAGGAACCACTCCTGGCGCGCACTTTCGGGCGGCACGCCCGTCACCGGGTCGGCCCCATAGCGCACGGCCTGCTGCGCCACCCCTGCGGGCGGCTGCGGCGGGCGGCTGGGCTGGCGGGCGTGCAGATGCCCCATCACCTCGGCCCAGACCGGCGCTGCCCCGCTGGCCCCGCTGACGCTGTGCATGGACGCGCCGCTGGCATTGCCCACCCACACGCCCACGGTGTAGCGGGCCGACCAGCCCACCACCCAGTTGTCGCGCATGTCCTTGCTGGTGCCGGTCTTCACAGCGGTCCAGAAACGCGTGGCCAGCACGCTGTCCAGGCCGAAGGTCATGGCCCGCGCATTGCGGTCGGCCAGCATGTCACCCACGACAAAGGAGGCACCGGCATCCACAGCGCGCAGCGCTGCCGGCCGTGCGGCACTGCCCCAGGCCACCGGGGTGTAGAGCCCCTGGTTGGCCAGCGCACGGTAGGCATTGGTCAGGTCCAGCAAGGTGACTTCGCTGCTGCCCAAGGCCAGGCTGTAGCCGTAGTAGCCACCGCTTTCCGGCAGGCGCAGGCCCAGGGCCTGCAGCTGTTCGAAAAACGCATCCGGCGTGACCATCACCAGCGTGCGCACCGCCGGCACGTTCAGCGACGCCCCCAGCGCCGTGCGCGCCGAGACCCAGCCCTTGAAGCTGCGGTCGTAGTTCTGCGGGATGTACAGGCCGTTGGCCGTGCGGATCTGCGCGGCGGAATCCTCGATCAACGAAGCCGCCGTCAGCCGCTTTTCCGCTATCGCCTGGGCATAGAGAAACGGCTTGAGCGTGGAGCCGGGCTGGCGCCGCGCCAGCACGCCATCCACTTCCTGGGCCTGGCTCAGGCTGCCGGAAGATCCCACCCAGGCCAGCACCTCGCCGCTGGCGTTGTCCAGCACCACCACGGCGCCGTCTTCCACATTGCGGCCGGACAGCTCCAGCAGATGCTGCCTGAGGCTTTGCAGCGCCACCCGCTGCACATCGGCGCGCAGGCTGGTGCGCACCGCAGCCGCCTTGCGGCTGTCCGGCACCCGCTGCAGCCACTGGCGCGCAAAGTGGGGGGCCTCGCCCTCGCTGGCCGGCCAGCGCCGCTGCTGCAGGATCTGGCTGACCTGCCACTCCAGCGCCTCACAGCGGACCGCCTCGGCTGGTTGCTCGCCTTCGTTCTGGCTTGGGTTCTGGCTGGCTTTTGGGCGTGGGCGGCTGGCGGACGACTGCGCCTGCAGCATGTCGCGCCATACCCCGCAGGCACGCTGGGCCACGCGCTGGGCGCTGGCATTGGGTGCGCGCACCAGGGCCGCGGCAATGGCTGCTTCCTGCAGGTCCAGTCCGTGCGGGGCCTTGCCGAACAGGCTGCGCGACAACGCATCGATGCCCACGATCTCGCCGCGAAACGGCACCAGGTTCAGGTAGGCCTCCAGAATCTGGTCCTTGCGCCAGCTGCGTTCCAGCCGCTGCGCGGCCACGGCCTGGCCCAGCTTCTGGGTCACGCTGCGGCCGCCGCCGCTTTGGCGCCAGTCCTCGTCCAGCAGACCGGCCAGCTGCATGGTGATGGTGCTGGCCCCGCGCGTGCGGCTGTTCCACAGATTGCCCCAGGCGGCAGCCGTGACGGCCGCCCAATCCACGCCGCTGTGGGCATAGAAACGCTGGTCCTCGCTCAGCACCAGGGCCATGCGCAGTGCGGGAGAGATGTCGGCCAGCGGCGTCCAGTTTCCGCGCCGGGCCGCGCTGTCGGTGCGCAGGCGCTGCAGCGGCTCCCCTTCGCGCGAGAGCATCCAGGTCTCCGACGGGCGAAAGTCCCCGCGCACCTCGGTGTAGCTGGGCAGGGCCCAGGCGGGGCCGGCCAGGCTGCCGGCCAGGCACAGCCAGGCCGTGCGCGCACGCAGACGCCGGGGCAGAAAGGACAACGACAAAGAAGCACGCACAGCAGCTGACACAGACCACATCCACAAAGAATCCAGCCGAGGTTGTAGCAGAGCGGCGGCAGCGCAGCCGCTTCGTTCCCCGCCGGACCGCCTGCGCCACACCCCAAGGCGCTGCACAAAGCCCGCCGGCCATGCCGGCCTATCCCGGTGTTTGTCTGCACCATGGGCGATGATCGGCGCTTTCGCGCGCCCCCTGCGGCGGTGCGCCTGGCTACCGGAGAAACCACCACATGAGCACGCCCTGCTTCACCGATGCTGCCTGGCAGCGCAATCTGCCCTTGTTCAACGCCACGCTGGCCCTGCCCTTCAACCGCGAACTGGCCGCCGGCACCTTGAGCCGCGAGCGCTTTCAGCACTACATGATCCAGGATGCGCACTACCTGGTGGCCTTTGGCCGCAGCCTGGCCGTGGCCGCCGCCAAGGCCGATGATGCCGACGGCGTGGTGCAGTTCGCCAAGGCAGCCGAAGAGGCCGTGGTCGTGGAACGCGCCCTGCATGACGGCTTCATGCGCGAATACGCAGTCAGCGCCGCGCAGTTCGAGGCCACACCGCTGTCCCCGGTCTGCCACCATTATGTGCACTACCTGCAATCCATGGGCTGGAGCCGCAGCTACCCGGTGGCGCTGGCCGCGCTGCTGCCCTGCTTCTGGATCTATGCCGAAGTGGGCCGTGCCATCCTGGCCGAAGCCCGACCGAACAACCCCTACCAGAGCTGGGTCGACACCTACGCCGGTGACGAGTTCCACGCCCTGGTGGCCCGTGTGCGTGCCACCATCGATCAGCTGGCCGCCCAGGCGGATGCCCGCACGCTGGAAGCCATGCACCAGGCCTACACCGATGCGGCGCGGCTGGAATGGATGTTCTGGGACAGTGCCTACCGCCTAGGCCAGTGGCCCTGCTGACGCAGCAGCACCCGCTGCACCGAAGTTCTCACCGGCCTGGCCCACGGTCCCGGTAGGTTGGCAGCCCGGGGGACCTTCTCAGGCCGCCTTGGATGCGGCGTTCAGCCCAGCGTGATGCACACCGGCTGGTGGTCCGAAAACCGGGTGATACTGTCCGTGCGCCAGCCGCGCACGGCCTCGCGCAGGCTGTCGCTGACCAGCACAAAATCGCAGGCCCCCGGCTCCGGCCCCCAGGTCCGGTCGAACAGGCGAAACGTGTTCGGCTGCTGGTCGCCCGGGTGCAGCAGCGACCAGCTGTCGTGGAAAGCGGCTTCGCCCGGAACCGCCGCTGCCACCAGCTGGGCATATTCCGCCTCGTGCGGCTCCAGATTGAAGTCGCCGCACAGCACGGCATGCGGGGTATGCACCGGCGTGGCGTAAGGCGTGGCCGCACCGGCCGCACCGGGCAGCGCCGCACACTGGGCCAGGGCCTCGGCATGCAGGCGGCGCAGTGCCTGCACCTGGTCGCGGCGCTGGTGGGCGCTGTGGTATTCCAGGTGCGTGGTCATCACCCGCACCAGGCCCAGCGCAGGGTCGCGCACCGTCACCACCAGGCAGCCGCGCGGCATGCTGACCACGCCGGTTTCGGCCCGCCACGGCAGGCGGTGCTGCGCCACTTCGACCACCGGCAGGCGCGTGGCCACCAGATTGCCAAAGGCCCGGTGCCGGCCCTGGGCATCAAAGCCCTCGGTGGTGGCGGCAAAGCACAGCTGCCACCCCGGCAGCAGCGCGCGCAGCTGCGCCACTTGGTCGCCCGGCCCACCCTGCAAGCCGTCGTGGCCCACCGCCACTTCCTGCAGGCACAGCACGTCCAGACCGCCGTGGTCGGCCCCCATCGCCAGCGCGTGCTGCACGATCCGCTGCGGGCTGACCACGCCGTCCAGCCCGCAGCACCATTGCACATTCCACGTCAGGATCTGCATTGCCAAGACTTTCTCAAGCCAGCGGCTTGACCATGTTGAACCATTGCGCGCCCGCATGGGCCGATGTGGACGGGCCTTCGTTGGCATAGCCCAGCGCTTCGTAGAACGGCACCCGGTCCTGCAGGCAGGTGAGCGTGACGGTTTCGCGCTGTGCGGCGCGGGCCACGGCTTCCAGCTGTGCCAGCAGCCTGCGGCCCAGGCCCAGCTGGCGGCAGGCGGGATCCACCGCCAGCCCCAGCACCGTCTGGTGTCCGCCGCTGGCCGGGTTGGCCCCCAGTTCACGAAACAAGCCGTCGCGGATATAGCGCTCGTTCACCACCGGGCCGTTGACCAGGCCCACCACCCGGCCTTCCAGCACGGCCACCCAGAAACTGTCGGGGATGCATTGCAGGCGCTGCGCAAAGGCGGCAGGAGTGGCCGCCTCTTGAGGCGTGAAGCAGGCGTTTTCGATGGCGATCAACCGGGGCAGATCGGCGGGCGTGGCCTGGCGCAAGACCAGGCCGGATACAGCGTTCTCAGACATGGTCCGATTGTGCGCGCAGCAACCGTCGCCTCACTTGATGCCGGCGCGCATGAAGCTCTGCACAAACTGGCGCTGGAACAGGATGAAGCCCACCAGCAGCGGTGCCGAAGTCATCAGGGTCGCGGCGGTGATGGTGGACCAGTCCACGCCCTGCTCCACGCTGGAGAACACCTGCAGCCCCACCGTCAGCGGGCGCGATTCCACGCTGTTGGTGATGATCAGCGGCCACAGGAAATTGTTCCAGTGAAAGCTGACCGACACCAGCGCAAAGGCGGTGTAGACCGGCTTGGCCAGGGGCACATAGACACGCCACAGAATCTGCAGGGTACTGGCACCTTCCACGCGTGCCGCCTCGTCCAGCTCCTTGGGAATGCCCATGAAGGTCTGGCGCAGCAGGAAGATGGCAAAGGCCGATGCGAAGTACGGCAGGCCGATGGCCAGCAGCGTATCGACCAGGCCCAGCCTGGCCATGGTCTGGTAGTTTTCCACCAGCAGGATGTCCGGCATGATCATCAGCTGCACCAGCACCAGCGCAAACGCAATGTTCTTGCCCCGGAATTCATAGCGCGCAAAGGCGAACGCCGCCAGGGTGGACAGCACCAGCTGCGCAAGCAGGATGATGGTGACCAGCAGCGTGGTGTTCAGAAAATAGCGTGCAAACGGCGCGGCCTCCCAGGCGTGGCGGAAGTTCTGCAGCGTCCACGGCGCCGTCAGATCGAAGCGGGTGGCGTATTCACTGGGGTGGAAAGCCGTCCACACCGCATAGGCCAGCGGCAGGATCCAGCACAGGGCCAGCAGCCAGGCGGCCAGCGTGTCGAACCAGGTGTGGCGATAGATCACCGCAGGGGCGTGGGTGCGGTTCATTTGTAGTGCACCTTCTTGTCCAGCACAAAGAACTGGAACAGCGCCACGCCGGCCAGCACCACGACCAGCACCACCGTGATGGCGGCCGCATAGGCCGTGTCCCAGAATTTGAAGCCCACCTCGTACAGGTGGTACAGCAGCAAGGTGGTGGCGTTGTCCGGCCCGCCGCGGGTGAGGATGAACACATGGTCCACCAGGCGGAAGGCATTGATGACGGCGTTGACCAGCACGAACAAGGTGGTGGGCATCAGCAGCGGCCACTGCACGCGACGGAAGAAATACCAGCGCGAGGCACCTTCGATGGCCGCCGCTTCCTTGAGGCTGGGATTCAGCGTCTGCAGCGCCGCCAGATAGAAGATCATGAAGAAGCCGGCTTCCTTCCACACTGCCACCAGGGTGATGGCGCCCAGTGCGGTCGAGGGACTGCCCAGCCAGTTGTGCGACGGCAGCCCCAGGGCGCCCGTCACCTGCTCCAGCAGGCCGTACTGCGGCGTGTAGAAGAACAGCCAGATGTTGGCCACGGCAATCATGGGGAGCACCGTGGGCGTGAAATAGGCCATGCGGATGAAGGTGCGGCCCGCAATGCGTTCGTTGACCCACACCGCCATCAGCAGCGCCAGGCCGATCGATGCCGGAATGGTGGCCGCTGCAAACCACAGGTTGTTGCGCACGGCCTGCCAGAACACCGGGTCATCCACCATGGTCTCGTAGTTTTCCAGCCCCACCCACACCGCCGCGCGCACGCCTTTGGGGGTGGAATAGAAGCTGTCGATCAAAGTGGCCACAGCCGGCCAGTGGGTGAACGTGACCAGCAGCACCAGCGCAGGCAGCAGCAGCAACCAGGCATGGATGCTGCGCTGACCGGACCCGGCGATGGAAGAAGAAGCACTCATTCCCGAAATTTCTCTGTTTGCAATCCCGCATCACCACCGCGCCGGGTGGCAGTGCCTGTCCGAAGACATGGCGCCCGGACGGGCTGCCGCAGTGCGGCCGACCATCCGGGCCACGGCATCCCAGGCCTTGTCAGGCCTGGCGGTGACGCCGCTTACTTGTACGAACGCAGAATGCGATCGGCTTCCTTCTGCGCATCCTTCATGGCCTGTGCCGAGGTCTTGGTGCCGTTCAGCGCCGCCTGCACCGCATCGTTGAGCACCTTGGTCACACGCTGGTTGTCGTGGGTGGAGAACTCCGCCACCGACACCGGCAGCTGGTCACGTGCCACCAGGGCCTGGGGGAAATCCTGGCCGTATTTCTTCAGCGTGGGGGTGTCGTACGCCGCCGCCGAGACAGCCACATAGCCGCTGTCCATGCTCCACTGGGCCGCACGCTCGGGCTGGGTCACCCACTTGGCGAACTCGAACGCCGCCTGCTGCTGCTCCTTGGGCGCCTTCTTGAAGATGTAGAAGTTGCCGCCCCCGGTGGGCGAGCCCTTGCGCACATTGCCCGCGATCTGGCCCACGCCAAAGTCGAACTTGGCATTGGCCTTCAGATTGGTCAGATTGCCGGTGGTGGTGACGATGATGGCGGCCTTCTTTTCCATGAAGTCCTTGGGGGTGGTGCCCCACTCCACCACGCCCTTGGGGTGCACGCCTTCCTTGGTCAGGTTGACCCAGAAGTCCAGCGCCTCGATCACCTTGGGGTGGTCGAACGTGACCTTGGTGCCGGCTTCATTGGCCAGCAGCACGCCATTGGGCGTGGTCAGCGTCTGCAGCATCCAGTAGGCAAAGCCGGTCGACGGAATCTGGATGCCGTACTGCGTGACATTGCCGTTGGCGTCTTTCTTGGTCAGCTTCTTGGCCGCCTCGCTCAGTTCCTTCCAGGTCGCAGGGGCCTTGCTCGGATCGAGGCCGGCCTCCTTGAACGCGTCCTTGTTGTAGTACATAACCACGGTGGAGCGCTGGAACGGCACCCCCCAGGTCTTGCCTCCGGTCTGGCTGTTGGCCATGAAGGCGGGGTAGAAGCCCTTGAGCCAGGCCTTGTCGGCATCGGTCTTCACAAAGTCATCGATGGGGGCGATGGCATCTTCATCGATCAGCGTGAACATGTCGGTGGACAGCAGCACCGACGTGGCCGGAGCCTTGCCCGACTTGTTGGCCGTCAGCGCCTTGACAATGGTCTCCTGGTAGGTGCCCGCGTAGATGGGCGTGACCTTGTACTGCGGGTGAGCCTTGTTGAAGTCGGCGGCGTACCCGTCGATCACCTTGGTGATGGGGCCGCCCACGGCCACGGGGTAGTAGAACGGCACTTCCAGCGGCTCGGCGGCCTGGGCGGTGGGTGCGCTCAGGCCCAGCATGGCGGCCGTGGTGGCCAGAATGGATTTCAAGAAGGTGCTGCGTTGCATGGAAACTCCTGGTGCGCCGAAGCGCGATTCAAACGAAAGAAAGGGAGAGCGGAAACCGACGTCAGCCGCAGGCGATGCGCTGGCCCTGGGCGTCAAAGAAATGCATGTCCTGGGGCTGCCAGGCCAGGTGTGCGGCAGCGCCCACCGCAGCCTGCTGGTGGCCGGGGGTGCGCACCATGATCGGCTCGCTGCCAATCGCGCAGCGCAGCACCACATCGGCCCCCAGGTATTCCTGGCCGGTCACACCGGCTGGCACCCCGGCGGCATCGGCCCAGTGCACCGCCTCGGGCCGCAGGCCCAGCCAGGCGGCACCCGCCGGTGCCGGCAGGCGCACCTCGCTGCCGGCGATGGCGCCGTCCTGCAGCTGAAGCAGGTTCATCGCCGGCGTGCCGATGAAGCGCGCCGCAAATGTGGTCGCAGGCTGTGCATACAGGGTGCGCGGTGCCGCGCACTGCTCGACCTTGCCCTGGTGCAGCAGCACCACCTGGTCGGCCATGCTCATGGCTTCGGCCTGGTCGTGCGTCACGTACACCACCGTCAGGCTCAGGCGCTGCTGCAGCTCACGCAGCTCCGCGCGCATTTCCTGGCGCAGCTGGGCGTCCAGGTTGGACAGGGGTTCGTCCATCAGACACACATGGGCCTGGGCCACCAGGGCCCGGCCCAGCGCCACGCGCTGCTGCTGGCCACCCGAGAGCTGACCCGGCTTGCGGTCCAGCAGCTGCGTCAGGCCCAGCAGGTCGGCCGCCTCTTTCAAACGCTGGTCGGCCTCGGCCTTGGGCACCTTGCGCACCGACAGGCCGAAGCCGATGTTCTCCGCCACGCTCAGGTGCGGAAACAACGCATAGTTCTGGAACACCATGGCGATGCCGCGGGCGGCTGGCGGCAGATCGGTCACGTCCTTGCCACCGATCTTCACCCGCCCGGAGGTGGCGGACTCCAGGCCCGCAATGATGCGCAAGGTGGTGGATTTGCCGCAGCCCGAGGGGCCGAGCAGCACACAGAACGATCCCGCAGGAATCTGCAGATCCATCGCCCGCAGCGCCGTGGTGTCTCCCCACGATTTGGCGATGGCTTCCAGTTGAATGGTTGACATGCACCCAGTCTAGAAACGACTTGTGTCAACGTCATGACGGGATAAACCCCCTGTTGTCGATGGCTGGCATGACAGCGTCATGACACCCCGACACCGCCTGCGCCATTGGGCGGCCTCCCTGGGAACGGCACAGGGGACACCTGGGAAGGCAAAGCGCCTGGGCACGGGCCCTGGCGCATCCTGTTGCTGCGGCCGCCCGTCACGGCCGCGGCATGCAGGCTCAGTCCGGACGGATGGGCGTCTTGGCGTCCTTGCCCACCACCGTGGTCCAGGGCTTGATCACATGGCGGGCCACCAGGCCGTTCACGTAGTAGGGATCGCCCTGCACAAAGGCCTCGATGGGGGCCGCACTGTCGCAGTCGAAGACAAACACCGCGCTGTCCGGCGGATCGCCGGCGGCACCGGCCAGCAGCAGCTCGCCCCGCTCCTGTGCCTGCCAGGCCTTGGCAATGTGCGCATTGCGGTAGGTGCCACGGCGCTCCAGGTAGTCAGCGGTGTATTCGTAGGTCAGCAGGTAGTGCATGGAAAGTCTCCTCCAGAAATGCGGGCAGGCCACGCCAGCCAGGTGGCCCGATAAAAAAGCGCCGCACCCGAAAAATCGCAGTGCGGCGCCGGCCGGTTGATTGTCCACGCAGCGGGCATCTGCCGACACCTGCTGCGCAGACTGCGTGCTCAGGGCTTGCCCTGAAGCACCTGCATGCTGGCGTTCGGCGCTTCGCCAAACACCTCCGGGGCATACAGCGCCTCGGCCCGGGTGGGCGGCAGGGCGAAGGTGCCCGCGTTGTTCAGGCGCATGGTGTACTCCACCACCGACTTGCCCTTGGGCAGGTAGGCGTAGTAGGCACGGAAGGCGTTGTGCGCCCGTTCCTCGTACGCCGGCCAGGCCCCTTCCGGCGCCTTCTGGTCCCGCACCGCCACTTCGGAGTCACGGCCCAGGCCGCTGCCCAGGATCGTGGCACCACCGGGGATGGGGTCGCTCAGCGCCACCCAGGTCATGTCGGCGCCGGCCTCGACCTCCAGCCGCACCCGCAGCACATCGCCGCGCTGGTACTTGCCAGCGGCAACGCCGTCGGCCTGCTGCACCGGGGTGATGGTCTTGCGCACCGCATAGCCGGCATTGAAGGCCTCCTTGCGCGGCACCGCAGCCAGCGACTGCAGCGTGACCCAGGGCTTGCCTGCACCGTGGTGGGTGATGCGCAGCTCGCCCGAACGGCGCTCGCCCCAGGGCATGTAGATGCGCTGCGGCGTTTGTGGGTCTTGCTGCACCGCACCGGCCAGTGCAGTCGTCAGGGACTCCAGCGCTGCGCCGTCCTGCGCGCCGGCTTCCGCCTTGGGCAGGGGCTTCACATCCTTCCAGTCGACATTCACCGACTGCGCGCCCAGCACCGTGGTGGTGGTGCCAGCCACGGGCGTGTTCTCGAACTTGCGCGAGAACTGGCGCAGCGCCAGCCCGCCCCAGACGTTGGCCGTGGTGGTGGACCAGGCGCCGCCCTTCTGGCGTGCCAGCAGACCGGCCACCATGCGCGGCACTTCCGAAGCCCAGCTGGCATCGCCCATGGTGGCCAGCAGCAGACGGGCGGCATTGCTGTCCGTGTCCTGCATCAGCCACCACCAGCGGTCCTGGTCCTCGGTGCTGAAGGCCAGCTGGCTGCCGTGGTAGCTCAGGCGGTTGCGCAGCTGCTGCTGCGCCTCGGCCAGGCGCTCCTCACGCTGGGGCACATCCGGCAGTTTCTGCAGCACCGTGATCCAGTCGATCAGCGTGTGCGTGGGCCACTGCACGGGGGTGATGTCGATGCTGCCCAGCATGCGCGCCTGGGCCTTGCCGCCGCGCGCCAAGGCGGCGATGGCGGCCAGCTTGCGCTCCTGCAGATCCTGGCGCGGGCTCCAGAACTTGCGTTGCAGACGGCCTTCCACAAAGGCGATCAGGCCGGATTCCATCTGCGCCCGCTGCGCCGGCGGAATGGCAAACGCCGGGTCCAGCTCGGCCGCCACGCTGGCCACGGCCAGCAGGTGGGCCGTCAAGGTGTCACTGCCCTGGGCGCGCTGACCGTCCTGCACCGGGAAGTACAGGGCCAGACCGTCGCCGTCCAGGTAAGTGGGCAGGCTGTCCATGGTGCTGCGCCACAGATCGGCATTCTTCAGGCCGATGGCGCGGCTGCTGGTCTGCTCCAGGCAGCTGTAGGGGTAGCGTTCCCACCAGGCGCGGACGCCGGGCAGGCCATCCGGTCCGCCCGCCAGCTGCGCGCTGAAGTCCAGGCGCATGCCGCCGCGGCCAGGCAGGGCATTGGCCGGCAGGCTGACCTGCTGGCTCCACGGGCCGTCCAGCTGCTGCAGCACCGATTGCTGCACCGCCAGCGGCACGGCCGCCTCCACGCGCTGGCTGATCTTGAGCGTATCGCTGGCGCCGCTGGTCTTGTCCTTGGCCGCCACCTCCCACATCAGCTGCTGGGTACGGGTCTGGCCCAGTGCAGCCGGCACGGTCACGTCCCAGGCCACTTCGCGCGAGGCGCCGGCGGGAATCTCCACCGTCTGGGGCTTCAGATCCAGCCAGGTGGCGCGCGGCGACAGCTCCACCTGCATCGCCGCCTTGGTGGTGTTGCGCAACGTGAGCTGGGCGCGGAACTGGTCGCCTTCGCGCACCAGCGGCGGCAGGCCGCTGACGATCTGCAGATCCTGCGTGGTGCGGATGGAGGCTTCGCCCGTACCGAACCACTGCACGCCGTCATCGGCCACGGCAGCAATGCGGAAGGCCGTGAGCGCATCGTTGAGCGGCACATTCACCGTGGCCTTGCCCTGGGCGTCCAGCACCACGCGCGGGTTCCACAGCAGCAGCGTGTCCAGCAGCTCGCGGGTGGGTGCACGCCCACCGCCGCCGCCGGCCGGCACGGCCTTGCGGCCATAGTGGCGCCGGCCGATGATTTCCATCTGCGCCGTCGCCGTCTGCACGCCCCAGCTGCGGCGTTGCCACAGCGCGTCGCGCAGCTGCCAGCTGGTGTTGGGCATCAGCTCCAGCAGCGCCTGGTCCACTGCGGCCAGTGCCACTTCGGCACCGGCGGCCGGCTTGCCGTCGGGCTGGCGGACTTCGATGATCACGCGGGCCGTGTCGCGGATGCGGTAGCTGGACTTGTCCGGCGTGACCGTCACCTGCAGCGTCTGCCCCTTCTGGCCCACCTGCAGCTCGGCCATGCCCAGCCGGTATGCCGGCTTGGACAGGTCGACCAGTGCCGTGGGCGCGGCGTACTGCTTGCCGTCATGCCAGAAGGCCTGCCACCAGGCGCGGGGCGACTTGTAGCCCCAGGTGAAAAAGCTGTACCAGGGCACCTCCACCAGACGGCCACGCAGCGCCATCACGCTGACATACACGTTCGGGCCCCATTCCTTTTGCACCGGCACATCCACCGTCGGGTTGTCGCCGCGCAGTTCCACCACGCGGGCGTCCAGAATGCCTTCGCGCTCCACCGTCACCAGCGCCGTGGCATGGCGGAATGGCATGCGCACCTGCAGGCGGGCAGTTTCACCCGGCTCGTAGCTGCGCTTTTCCGGCAGCAGGTCCATGCGGTCATGGTCCTGGCCGCCGAACCACAGCTCGCCCTGGCGCGTGATCCACACACTGGTGGCGGCCTGCACGGGATGGCCCTTCTCGTCCTTGGCGGTGGCAATCAGCTCCACCTCGCCGGATTGCTCCAGCTTGGTGTTGCACAGCAGCAGGCCGCGGCTGTCGCTGGTGCCGCTGCAGACCTCGCCCAGGTCCTTGCTGCTTTCCTGGTTGTCGTAGGTGTAGAAGCCCCCCACCATGCGCTTGCGCGCCGAGGTGGTGGTGTGCAGCATGGCCTTGACCGACAGAGCCACGCCCGCCTTGGGCTGGCCGTCCAGCCCCAGCGCCAGCGCCTGGAAGCGCACCTGCTGGCCGGCTGCGGCCCAGCCTTCGGCGCGCACGCCCACCGCCACGGCCGAAGGCCACAGCGGGTGGGTGCTGCGCAGGGTCTGGATTTCTCCGCTGGGGTCGGCATAGGTGGCTTCCAGCACCAGATCCTGCGGCTGCTCGGACGGCGGCAGTGCGTCGATCACCACCTGCCCCTGGCCCTTGGCATCCAGCTTCAGGGCCGCACGGTCCAGCACGATGCGGTTGCTTTCGCGTGGCGCCTCATCGTCGGACTCCTCGCCCTGCTCGCGGCGCTGCGACTGCGGCGGACCAAAGCGGTAGTCATCCCAGTCCTTGAAGCTGGTCGAACGCGAACGCACCATGGCCGTCACCTGCACCGGCAGGTTGGCGGCGGCACCGCCGTTCACATAATCCAGGCGCACGGCCACGGCCAGCTTGCCCGGGCGCACCAGCGGCCCCTTGTCCACGGGGGCCACCTGGCCTTGCAGCACCGGCAGGCGGAAGGCTTCCACGCGGAAGCTGCCGGACTGCAGGCTGCGGCCACCCGGCAGGCGCAGTTCGACGTCGTACTGGCCCAGCTTGGCGGCGCGCGGCACGGCAAAGCTGGCTTCCGCACTCTTGCCGCCGGTCGCCGTGGTGCGCCACTGCAGTGCCTGCTGGAACTGCTGACCGCTGCCGATGTGGGTGATGATGGCTTGCTGCGGCCACTGCTGCGGCAGCCCCAGGCCGGTCAGCGTCTGCTGACGCAGGAAATGCTTCATGGACACGGTTTCGCCGGCCCGCACCAGGGTGCGGTCCATCACCGTATGGGCCACAAGCTGGCTTTCGCCGGACCAGGCCACGGGCACATTGAAGCGCCAGGGCTCGATGCCTTTTTGCCAGTCGCTCCAGGTAAAGGCCATATCGGCCACACCGGCCTGCGTGGCGCGGGCGCTCACAAAATAGGATCCGCTGTTGCGGCCTGTGCGGCAGCGGGGCGCTTCACCGGCCAGTTCCGGCAGGCGCAGCATCCCCTGGGCATCGGTTTCCCCCTGGGTCACCGGCTTGCCCGCGCAATCCGACACCTGCACCCGGGCGCCGGCCACCGGCTTGCCCTTGTCCAGCGAGGTCACCCAGACCATGGAGCCTTCGTGCCCCAGCTTGAAGTGCACCGCCAGGTTGGTGACCAGTGCGGCGGTGCGCACATACATCTTGCGCTGCGCGCCGTAGCGCTCATCAAGCAAGGCAGCACCCAGGCGGGGCGATGCGATTTCCACCACATGAAAACCCGGCTGCAGCGGAATGCCCACCACCTCGAACGGGCGCGGGTCTTCCTTGCTGCCGGCCGGCAGCTGCATCTGCTGCACACCGTCCCGGCCCTGCAGCAGCGACAGCTGGCGCGTGGCCACATAGGTTTGGTTGTCGGGGTCGATCACTGGCGGCAGGGATTTCACGTCCTTGCGGGCCTCGGTGCGGGACACGCTGTTCTCGTGGTAGTTCTGCACCTTGTCGAGCCAGCGGATGATGTCGGCATCGCTTTGCAGCTGCAGGGTGCTGACCTGGGAGCTGTCGCTGGCTTCCACCTTGCGCAGGGTCACCGGCAGCAGGGCCGGCCCGTCCGGACCTTCGGCAAAGCGTTCGACAATGCCGAACGGCGCCGCGGCGAACTTGGCCAGCGGCGGCGTGTCGCCGGTCTTGATCGCCAGCGGGAACATCGCGGCATTGCGCAGCGGGCGGCCGGCATCGTCCTTCAGGTCCTTGGGCAGTTCCAGCTGGTAGCCGGTCAGCGGCTTGAGGCCGCCTTCAAAGCGCAGCTCACGCACATCGCCGCTGCCTTGCTCCAGCACGGGCTTGAGGTTGTCGCCACCGCCCACCAGGCGGATCTCCTGCGCCTTGCTGCGCGGCACGGGGGCACTGAACTGCAGATAGACCGGGCGGATCGGCAGGCAGCCGGCCTGGGCGTTTTCGCGTTCGCAGCGCATTTCGGCCGCAAACGCTTCGCGCACCGTGTAGTCAAACCGCTTTTCCTCGCGGTTGGCCACGCCCTGCGGGCCGGCGACGCCCTTGCCGTACACCAGCTGCACGGCGGTGCCGGCGGTCAGGCGCCGGTTGCAGGCCAGCACGGCAAACTGGTCCGGGGATTTCTTCAGCAGCTCCTGGTCCCAGACCTGGGTCTGGAGCACCGCGTCACGCTCCTTGCCGCCGATCCAGCGCACCGGGATGCGTTCGCCCACGCCTTCGGCCTGGCAATGCACATGCTCCTGCAGGCTTTGCTGCGTGGCCGGGCCGCTGAGCTGCAGCAGGAAGAACTGTTCCTCATCGATGGCCACCCAGCCACGCGGCCAGATGTGGCGCACAAAAGGCCCCGCCGTCTCGAACTGGTAGCGCTTGGTGCTGGTCAGCGTGGCGCCGGACACCGCCTTAAAGGCTTTTTTCGGCGTCACCGTGCAACGGGTGCCGGGGGGCAGCGGGCTGTTCCACTGCCAGACCCACTCACGGGCATTGTTCCAGCGGCCGCTGCCGCCGGGCAGCTGCTCGGGTGCGCAGCTGAAGTCCACCGGTGCCGGCCCTTCGGCCGAGCCCAGTGCCACGGCATCGGCATCCAGCCGCACCACCAGTTGGCGAATCTCTGCCACCTGCCCTTGGGGGGTGACGTTCTGTATGTCCAATGCCCATGTCTGCCCCGCCCCCAACAAGGCGGCTGCGGCAGCCCATTTGTGCATGCGCTTCATGCGGTCTCCTCTTGCGAAGCAACGAGGGTACCAAAGGGCTGCAACTTCCCCCAGGGCGTGCAGCCGCCGTTTCAAGCTGAAACAAATCGGACAAAACGCACATGGCAGACGCCATCCGGCAGGCAGCGCGCTGGCGTGCCCTGCTTTCCGTCCTGGGAATGGCCCACGGCGGGCACCCGGCATCGGTGCGCCACAGGCACCACGAGCTGGCGCTTACTGCGGCTGAAAGCCGCTCTTGCGGATGATGGCCTTCCAGGCCGCGGTATAGGCCTGTTCACGGCGCTGCAGCTGCTGCGGGTTCATGGGCTCCACCGTCAGCCCCAGCTGTTCGAGCTGGCTGCGGATCTGCGGACGCGCCACCACCTGGGCCAGCGCCTGGGCAAAACGTTGTGTAAACGCTGCGGACGTGCCCTTGGGCGCATAGAAACCGTAGTAGGGCATGTCCTCGAAGCCCGCCAGACCCAGCTCGCCCAGGGTGGGCACCTGGGGAAACGCCTTTTGCCGGTGTGCCCCCAGCACGGCCAGCACGCGCAGCTTGCCGCTCTTGTGGTACTCCACGAAATCCTGCACCGAGCCAATGCCGGCTTCGATCTGCCGGCCCAGCAGATCGCCGATCATCGGCGCGCTGCCCTTGTAGGGCGCTGCCACCAGATCCAGCTGGTAGTGCCTGGCCAACAGCTGCACCAGAAACTCCGGGGTCGATGCCGGCGCCGGAATTCCCACCGCACTGCGCCCCTGGGCAGCGCTGCGCACCCAGTCCACATACTCGGCCACGCTGTGTGCCGGGTGCTGTCCAGACACGGCCAGGCAGTTCACGAACGAGGCAAAGCCGCCGACCGGCACAAAGTCCTGTGCCGGATCGAAACCCGGCTGGCGCACCACCTGCGGCAGGATGGAGATGGTGTGGTCGTGCGTCAGGAACACCGTCGTGCCATCGGGCTGGGCCGCCTTGAGCTGCTGGGCGGCGATCTGCCCGCCCGCGCCGGGGCGGTTGTCCACGATCACGGGCACGGCCAGCAGCTCCGACAGCGGCTCCTGCAGCAGGCGTGCGATCACATCGCTGCCACCGCCCGGCGGAAAGCCCACCAGGATGCGCAAGGGACGCCCGCCTTTGGCCCAGACCCCGGCGGACCCGCTGGCCGCAGCCAGAACCGCGGCCTGTGCAGCGGAGTGGACCAGGAATCGGCGGCGGGAAGAGAGGGTCACAACGTGCTCCGAAGGCAGAAAAAAGAAGAAGCCATACACGGCCATCTGCGAGCGTAGCGGTCGGATACCCGGAAAAAATTTCGAAGACACACTGGTTTGCGATGTTGCACATCTTCAACCGCGAAACCAACCTTTTGCCCCGGTGCAGGCACCATGAAAAAAGGGACGCCGAAGCGTCCCTTTTGCATGTGTGCAGACAGGCGTCTTGTCGACCTGCCTCTCTGCGCCCAGCGCCCTGGCCTCTCAGGCCAGGCGTGCGCGGTGCTTGACCAGCTGTGCGCGCACCTGGGCCGGTGCCGTGCCGCCCAGCGTGTTGCGGGCGTTGAGCGAGCCTTCCAGGCTCAGCGCCTCGAAGACATCGGCTTCGATGTGCGGGTTGAAGGCCTGGAGTTCGATCAAGGGCAGCTCGGTCAGGTCCACCCCCTTCATAGAGGCCAGCTTCACCGCATGGGCCACGGTTTCATGGGCATCGCGGAAAGGCAGACCCTTCTTGACCAGGTAGTCGGCCAGGTCGGTGGCGGTGGCATAGCCCTTCAGGGCCGCAGCACGCATGTTCTCGGCATTCACGGTGATGCCGCCTTCCTTCTTGCCGGAGGCGGGGTTGACTTGGCCGCCAATCATTTCGGCAAAGATGCGCAGCGTGTCCTTCAGCGTGTCGACGGTGTCGAACAGCGGTTCCTTGTCTTCCTGGTTGTCCTTGTTGTAGGCCAGGGGCTGGCCCTTCATCAGGGTGATCAGGCCCATCAGGTGGCCGACCACACGGCCGGTCTTGCCGCGTGCCAGCTCGGGCACGTCGGGGTTCTTCTTCTGGGGCATGATCGACGAGCCGGTGGTGAAGCGGTCCGCAATCTTGATGAAGCCGAAGTTCTGGCTCATCCAGATAATCAGCTCTTCGGACAGGCGGCTCACGTGCACCATGCACAGGCTGGCGGCGGCCGTGAACTCGATGGCGAAGTCGCGGTCGCTCACGCCGTCCAGCGAATTCTGCGACACGCCTTCCATGCCCAGCGTGCGGGCCACGCGCTCGCGGTCCAGCGGGTAGGTGGTGCCGGCCAGCGCGGCCGAGCCCAGGGGCAGCACGTTCACGCGCTTGCGCACGTCCAGCATGCGTTCGGCGTCGCGCTTGAACATTTCCACATAGGCCAGCATGTGGTGGCCAAAGCTCACCGGCTGCGCCACCTGCAGGTGGGTGAAGCCGGGCAGGATCACTTCCACGTTCTGCTCGGCCACTTCCACCAGCGACAGCTGCAGCTCCTTGAGCAGACCTTCGATCAGATCGATCTCGTCGCGCAGCCACAGGCGCACATCGGTGGCCACCTGGTCGTTGCGGCTGCGGCCGGTGTGCAGGCGCTTGCCGGCATCGCCCACCAGGGCCGTCAGACGCGCTTCGATGTTCAGGTGCACATCTTCCAGGTCCAGCTTCCAGTCGAACTGACCGGCTTCGATCTCCGACTTGATCTGGGCCATGCCCTTCTGGATGGCGGAGTAGTCGTCCTGACCGATGACACCCTGTGCAGCCAGCATTTCCGCGTGCGCCAGGCTGCCGGTGATGTCGGCCTTCCACATGCGCTTGTCAAAGAAAACGCTGGAGGTGTAGCGCTTGACCAGGTCGCTCATGGGCTCGGAAAACAGGGCAGACCACGCCTGCGCCTTGGTGTCGAGTTGGTTGTGGGAGGGCTGCGCGGTGGTGTTGGAGGACATAGGCGAGGACAGATTTTCCGGAAGTTCAGGACACCCGGAAATCCGGGTGCCGCGTATGCAAGATACGCAAATTTTATCGAGCCCGGCGGCTCCCCCGGTTTCTGCGGCCTGCGGTGACCCCACGTTGCACCGCGACACCCTCACCGTGCTGGCGTCTGGCGCCTCTCCGACGGAGCTGGTCCGGCTGCCGTGGGGACGGCCAGAGCACCGATGCCATGGGCGCCTGCAGTACACGGCCCACGGAGTCTGACCCCACGGCCCGCATCAGGGTTTCCACTGGCTTTGCGGGCAGAAAACGCCGCAAAGTGCCGGGAACGGCCCGTAAATGCAGCAGAAACGTGACAGTCACAACAAAACTCTTCAGTCACGGGTGCATCTTGCAAGTTACCAATACACTTTGTTTCACCCCTGTTAACCGGAGGGAGGTTGCGCTGGGTCAAGGCATGGCCCACGCGAATGTGCAAACGCGTTTGGTACTGCGGCACTAGGTCAGGCGATTTCTGTCCCTGACATGAAGGGTCCGTTTGTCGTCACGCTGCCAGTACCTGATGTATCCGCCATATTGAGATAAGGGAGAAGGAGCTATGCACGTACTGATCGTTGATGATGAACTCTTGGCCCGTAACCGCCTGCGCGTCCTGCTGAGCGATTGCGAGGATCCCTCGGCCCCGTTCCTGGTATCGGAAGCTGCCACTGCCGCCCAGGCGCTGGATGTGCTGCACCGCACCAAGGATCACCATCCCGTTGACATGATCTTCCTGGACGTGCAGATGCCCGGCCAGGACGGCCTGCGCTTTGCCCAAACGCTCCGCTCCCTGCCCCGTCCGCCGGCGGTGGTGTTCATCTCGGCCCACGCCATGTACGCCGCCAATGCGTTCGAAGTGGAAGCCGTGGACTACCTGACCAAGCCGGTGCGCCCCGACCGCCTGCAGCAGGCCGTGGCCAAGGTGCGCCGCCTGTATACGCTGGAGCAGAAGGCACCGGCCACCATGTCCATGGGCAGCGCCGCCGCCCTGCTGATCCGTGACCGCGGCCGCACCGAACGTGTGCCGCTGCACCAGGTGATCTATCTGAAAGCCGAGCAGAAGTACGTCACCGTGCGCACGGCCACCCGCAGCTACATCCTGGACAACTCGCTGACCGAGCTGGAAGGCCGCTATCCGCTGCAGTTCGTGCGCATCCACCGCAACGCCCTGGTCACCCGTGAACAGATGCGCAGCCTGGAAAAGCACTACACCGAAGACGACGGCGAAGGCTGGGCGCTGCGCATGCACGCCGTGCCCGAGTTGCTGATGGTCTCGCGCCGCCAGCTGTCTGCCGTGCGGGCCATCATGAACCAGCCGCACATCCAGGTGCAGCCGGAAATGGCCTGATCCGCGCCCACTGGCACATCTGCATCAGCCAACGCTGGCACCGCAAGGTGGCCAGCGTTTTTTCATGGCGAGCATCCGTGCCGATGGCGCCGTGAAATGGCAGCGTGCTCAGTGCCCGCCGTGTGCCAGATGACTGACCACCGTGACCAGCACGATGCCCACCGCCAGCCAGACCACCTGGGCCAGCGTTTCCCGGGCGGACAGCTGTTTTTGCAGCTGCGGAATCAGGTCCGACAGCGCCACATAGACAAAGCTGCTGGACGCGATGGTCAGGAAGAACGGCAGCCAGGCTTCCAGTTGCCCCACCAGAAAGTAGCCCACCAGACCGCCAAAGGCCGTCACGGCACCGGCCAGCGACACCTTGAGCACGGCGGCATTGCGGTTGCTGTTCAGGCGCATCACCACCAGATCGCCCATGTGGTGCGGCACCTCGTGGGCCAGCACCGACACCGCGGCAATCAGACCCAGCCGCATATCGGCCAGGAAGGCCGAGGCAATCAGGATGCCGTCGCCAAAGCAGTGCACGCTGTCACCGGTCAGCAGCGACCAGCCTCCGCCGCTGCGGTGGCTGTGCGTGTGGCCATGGGCCGATGGGTGGGCATGGCCATGGTGCGCGTGGTCGTGGTGGGTATGGTCCTCCGCCTGTGCCAGCGGCGCATGGTGGTGTTCATGGCCGTGGTGCCACAGTTCGGCCTTGGTCAGCAGAAAGAAGAACACCACGCCCACCAGCAGGGTCAGAAACAGGTCTTTGGCACCGGCTTCGCTTTCGAAGGCTTCGGGCAGCAGATGCATGAAGGCCGTGGCCAGCAGGGCTCCGGCAGCCAGGCTGAGCATGCCCTGCTGGGCATTGCCGCGGCCCAGGCCGGCCCTCAACAGCAGGTCGGCCACCCAGACACTGCCAATGCCGGCGGCCAGTGTGGCCAGAAGAATTGCGACCAAGGTCATAGCTTTTTGCGCTTTGTGAACGGGTTGGAGCACCCGAAATGGCGGGTATTTTTATAGGTCGGCATGCGCGCTACGGGGTGCCCGCTGGAATGCGCCGTACCGCGCACTCACAGACACCGATGGCTGTGCGACAAGGGCCAAAAGCTTACACCTACTGACTTTTTTGCGCCGGAAGCGGTGGCCGCACCACCCCCTGGTCGGGGGTTTTGCCGCAGCGGCGGCTCTTCCTGCCACCACGGCCAGGCGGCAGGGCTGCCACGGCGAGCAGCACGCTGGCACCGCCCGCCGGTGTGCTTGCTTACACCCCGTGGCTGTGCAGCCACTGCAGCAGACGCTGCCAGCCATCCCGGGCGGCGGCTTCGCGGTAGCTGGCGCGGTAGTCCGCATGGAAGGCATGCGGTGCATCCGGGAACAGCACAAATTCCGACTTCTTGGCTGCCGCACTGCCCTGTGCCAGGGCCTCCTGCATCTTGGCCACGCTGGCCACGGGAATCCCGGTGTCCTGCCCGCCGTACAGACCCAGCACCGGCGCTTTCAGCTGACCCGCCAGCGCCAGCGGGTGGGTGGGCGTCATGGCCGAAGCCTGGCCTTCCAAGCGGCCGTACCAGGCCACGCCGGCCTTGACCTTGCCGCTGGCCGCGTACAGCCAGGTGATGCGTCCGCCCCAGCAAAAGCCGGTGATGGCCGCTTTCTGCGTGTTGCCGCCGGCCTTGGCCGCCCAGGCCAGCGTGGCATCCAGATCGCCCAGCACCTGGGCATCAGGCACCTTGCTGACCAACTCGGCCTGCAGCTTGCTGATCTCGGTGTAGTCACTGGCCTTGCCCTGGCGGGCGTAGAACTCGGGCGCGATCGCCAGATAGCCGGCCTTGGCCAGGCGACGGCACACATCCTGGATATAGGCGTGCACGCCAAAGATTTCCTGCACCACCAGCACCACGGGCGGGTGCTTCTTGCCTTTGGGACGGGCCTGGTAGGCCGGCAGGTCAAAGCCCTGCGAAGGAATGGTCACCCAGCCCTCCTCCAGCCCATCGCCCGGCGTGGTGATGGCCGTCTGCGCCATGATGGGTGCAGCGGCTGCGGCGTAGCCCAAGCCCAGCACCGCCTGCAAGGCGGTACGGCGGCTGGCGCCTTGTTCGGTGGACTTGCCGGGCAGCAAGGCGCCGACATCGTTGTGTGCATCGCGAAAATCCATGGACAGGCTCCTGGTGAACAGTCGATCAAGGGGGGAACAACGGAAAGCGCAGTCTAGCGCCAGATGCAAGCGGCCACGCCGCCGCCAACCGGCGGCGACGATCCGCGGCTACGCCAGCCAGCGCACCAGGGCGGCGGCCAATGCCCCCAGTACCACCACCAGCAGAAAAGGCGCACGCAGCCACAGTGCGACCGCGGCCACCGCCAGCGCTGCCAGACGGGCATCCAGCACCAGGGCCGTGCCTGCGGCGAAGGTGTTCATCACCGTCAGCGCCGCCAGCAGCGCCACCGTCATGCAGGCCGCAACCTGGGTCATGCGGGGGTTCTGCAACCAGCGCGCAGGCACGGCGTAACCGGCCAGCTTGGTGGCAAAGGCCACGGCACAGGCCCCCAGAATCCAGCCCCACAGGCCGATATCGATCGTCCCGGCGCTCATGCGGCCTCCTGCACACATTCGGCACCCGCCGTGGCGGCACGGCTGCGCCACCAGCCCCAGATGGCGCCCACCACGGCTGCGAGCAGAATCGGCAGGCCCGGCGGCAACAGCGGTACGGCCAAGGCCGTGACCACCCCGCATAGCACGGCCAGCGCCACCGGTTCACGCTGCTGCAGCCTGGGCCACAGCAGGCCCAGGAAGGCAGCCACGGCCGCACCATCCAGCCCCCACTGGCGCGGGTCACCCAGGGCATCACCCAGCCAGGCCCCCAACAGGGTGAAGCCGCTCCACAGCAGGTACACGCCCAGGCCGGCCGTCCAGAAGCCCCGGCGCTGCTCGGCCGCATCCAGCTGGGCAACCGCCGTGGCAGCGGATTCATCAATGGTCATCTGCGCCCCCAGCCAGCGGCGCCAGCCCTGCAGGCCCAGCAGGCGGTTCATCTGCATGCCGTAGACGGCATTGCGCAGACCCAGCAGACTGGCGGCCCCCAGGGCGGCGGCCCCGGTGCCGCCACCAGCGATCACGCCAATGAATGCGAACTGCGAGCCCCCGGTGAACATCAGCGCGCTCAGCGCCATGGCCTGCCAGACATGCAGCCCGGACGCCACAGCCAGCGCACCAAAGGAAATGCCGTACAGCCCGGTGGCCACGGAAATCGACAGGCCCATGCGCACGGCAGGGGTCAAACCGCGCTGCGGCGCAGCGCAGGCAGAGGAATCAGGAGACATCGGAAAAATCGCTCATTGCGCACGCCGCGGCGGCATGCAGTGCCATGGGACCATGCAAAAGGGCGGCATGGATCACCACCCCGGCCCGCAGGTTCCCATGGTAAGCCCCTGGCCCGGCAGACCGGCAGGACCGGGCAGCCGCAAGGCCACGCAGGCGACAGGCCAGATCCGGCCTGTCTGTGCTCCGCCCCCTCAGGATCTCAGGGTATCCGGCTGTTCAGCTCCCGCAAGGGATCGGCCGAGCGCTCCAGCCAGTTCCGCAGGGATTCACTCTGCACCTGGGCGCGGCGCACAAAACTCTGGGACTCGCTCGGGCTCATGCGCACCGGCTGCTGCTGCTGCGCGGCAATCAGCGCCTGGGTATCGGGGCGCAGCAAAATGGCATACAGCGCCTTGCCCACCGCCTCTCTGCGCTCCTCCGGCATGGACTCCGAAGCAAACCAGGCCATCCAGCCCAGCGGCAGGGGCGGCAATTGCCACTGGGCAAACGTGGCGGCCGCCAGCGGTGTCGGCGCGCCCACCTGCGCCAGCACCTGCACCCCCGCATAACCGCTGCGTTCCCGCTCCTGCGGGTTGCCCAGGTACTGGGAGCTGTCGCCACAGCGGTCCAGCACCAGATCCACCTTGCCCGCAGCCAGTGCCTGGACCGTCTGGCGTGCCGTGCCATAGGTGCTGGCCTGCCAGGTCAGACCGGTCTTGCGGCTCATGGCCTGCATCCACAGCTCGGGGAAGCCGAAATTGAACGGCAGACCCAGGCGCACCGGCCTGCCCACGGTGCGCAGCCAGGCCTGCAAGGCGGCGAAGTCCGGCAGGTGGCGCGCCTCGGGCGCCATCAGGCACCAGGAACCTTGCAGTACGATCTGCAGCGGTACCCAGACACGGGCCGCCGGCAGTGCTTCCAGCCGCCCCAGCCACAGCTGCGACATCAGCACCAGGGTGCGATCGGGTGGGCCCGAACGGGCCGCCCAGACAATCGCATCCATCCCTCCGGCATTGCTGGGACGGTGCAGCGTGGCTTTTTCACCCAGGTAATGCGGCATCCAGCGCACAAAGTGCTGCGCCACCACATTGCCCACCGGGGTGTGCTCCATGGGTTGCACCAGCAACAGCGGCGACGATTCCGCCATGCCCGCCTGGCTGGCGAGCGCCGCGAAAAGCCCGGCTAGCAGCCGGTTGCGCAGGCCCCGACGACCCGGCCGGCGGGCGTGACGGAACATATACGGTGTAGAGCTTGGGTACTGCATGGCATAGAGTCCCTGCTGAATAATCTGATAGCAGATGATCCTGCAAGGGGACTCAGAGCGCCATAGCCATTGGTCCCTGTCCCACAAGCTCTACAAGCACTTGTCTTACAAGCAAGTACCCACCCTCCAAACCCGTACACCCTCCTGCGCACGCAGGCCTGCGGGGGTTTTCCACCCCCATGCGCACGCACGGGGGGGACGGACGGCGGGCGGCGCCTTTGATCGGAAAGTGCTCAGTGCGCCTTTTCCCAGTTCGGCCCAAAGCCGATCTCGGCCAGCAGCGGCACGGCCAGATCGGCCACCCCCGCCATCAGCACCGGAATTTCCGCCCGGACCCAGTCTTTCTCCGACGCGGGCAGCTCGAACACCAGTTCATCGTGCACCTGCATGATGACCTTGACCTCGGGCTTTTCGGCATCCAGCTTGGCTTGCACGGCCACCATGGCTTTTTTGATCAGGTCCGCCGCCGTGCCCTGCATGGGCGCGTTGATGGCGGCGCGCTCGGCCGCTTTCTTGCGCGGGCCGTTGCCGCCGTTGATCTCGGGCAGCACCAGGCGACGACCGAACACGGTCTCCACATAGCCCTGGGCATGGGCCAGCTCCACGGTCTGGTCCATGTAGCGCTTCACGCCGGGGTAGCGCTGGAAGTACTTGTCGATGTAGGCCGCGGCGGCCTTGGTCTCAATGCCCAGGTTCTTGGCCAGGCCAAAGCTGCTCATGCCGTAGATCAGGCCGAAATTGATGACCTTGGCATAGCGGCGCTGCTCGCTGCTGACGGCATCGACGCCGACGCCAAACACCTCGGCCGCCGTGGCCCGGTGCACGTCCAGGCCGTCCCGGAAGGCAGTGAGCAGGGCCTCATCCCCGGAGAGATGGGCCATGATGCGCAGCTCGATCTGCGAATAGTCGGCGCTGGCAATCAGTTTGCCCTCGGGCGCGACAAAGGCTTCACGCACCCGGCGGCCTTCCGGTGTGCGCACCGGAATGTTCTGCAGGTTCGGGTCATTGCTGGACAGGCGCCCGGTCACCGCCACCGCCTGGGCGTAGTGCGTGTGCACGCGGCCATCGCTGGGCAAGGCCATCTGGGCCAGCTTGTCGGTGTAGGTGCCCTTGAGCTTGGACAGGCTGCGGTGCTCCAGCAGCTTGGCGGGCAGCGGGTAGTCCTCGGCCAGCTTTTCCAGCACTTCCTCATCGGTGCTGCGCGCACCGGTGGCGGTCTTCTTCACCACCGGCATGCCCAGCTTGTCGAAGAAGATCTCGCCCAGTTGCTTGGGCGACGACAGATTGAAAGGCTGGCCCGCTATCTCGTACGCCTCTTCCTCCAGCTTGAGAATGCGCGCCCCCAGATCGTTGCTCTGGCGCGCCAGCTCGCCCGCGTCGATGCGCACGCCATTGCGCTCGATGCGGAACAGCGCCTCGCTGGTCTGCATTTCCAATTCATAGATATGCAGCAGGCCGGCATGGGCCTGGATGCGCGGCCACAGCACGCCGTGCACATCCAGCGTCTGGTCGGAATCTTCGCAGCTGTACGCCGCCGCCTTGTCCACGCTCACCTGGGCAAACGGGATCTGGTTCTTGCCCTTGCCGCACAGATCTTCGTAGCTGATGCCGGTGCGGCTCACATGGCGCAGTGCCAGGCTGGTCAGGTTGTGGGGACGGTCGGCCTCCAGCACATAGGACTGCAGCATGGTGTCGTGCGCGTAGCCGCGCACGGTGATGCCGTGGTTGGCAAACACATGCTGGTCGTATTTGACATGCTGGCCCAGCTTCTTCTTCGAGACATCTTCCAGCCAGGGCTTGAGCCGGGCCAGCACCAGGGCCATATCGAGCTGCTCGGGCACATCCATGCCTTCGTGGCGCAGCGGAATGTAGGCCGCTTCACCCACGGCCACGCTGAAGCTGATACCCACAATCTGGGCGACCATTTCATCCAGTGAATCGGTCTCGGTGTCCAGTGCCGCCAACTCGGCTGCCTGGAGCTTGGCCAGCCAGTGGTCCAGCGCGTCCTCGGTCAGGATGGTGGTATAGACCACATCGCGCTGCTGGGCTTCGACCGCGATTTCGGTGGTGGCGGCGTCATCCGCATCGAACAGACCGCCTTGCGGGGATGCGGGAGCGGACTTCTTGGCCGGTGTGGCTTCCGCCGCCACCGCACCCAGCGCGCGCACCAGGCCCTTGAAACCGTATTTTTCGTAGAAAGGCGCCAGACCGGCGTTATCGGGCTCGCCCAGGGTGATGCTGTCCAGCTGCGGCAGGCCGGCCACATGCCCAGAGAGATCGCAATCGGTCTTCATGGTCACCAGCTGCCGGCTCAGTGCCAGCTGGCCCGAGGCAATCGCATCGCGCAGGTTCTGGCCAGCCACGCCCTTGATCGCCGCCGCATTGGCGATCAGGTTGTCCAGCGAGCCATACTCTTCCAGCCACTTGGCCGCAGTCTTGGGGCCCACCTTGGTCACACCGGGCACGTTGTCCACGGTGTCGCCCACCAGGGCCTGGTAGTCGATCATCTGGGCGGGCGGCACGCCGAACTCGGCCGTCACGCCGGCAATGTCGCGCTTCTTGCCGTTCATGGTGTCGATGATGGTCACATGCTCGTTCACCAGCTGGCTCAGGTCCTTGTCGCCGCTGGAGACGATCACATTGATGCCCTGGGCGGCCGCCGTCTGCGCCAGGGTGGCAATCACGTCATCCGCCTCCACGCCGGGCACGGCCACCACCTTCCAGCCCAGCAGCTGCACCACCTCGTGGATGGGCTCGATCTGGCTGCGCAAATCGTCGGGCATGGGCGAGCGCGTGGCCTTGTACTGGTCGTACATGGCATCGCGGAAGGTGGGCCCGCTGGTGTCGAACACACAGACGGCGTAGTCGGCCTGCACATCCTTGCGCAGCGCCTGCATCATGTTGACCATGCCGCGGATGGCACCCGTGGCCGGGCTGGCCGGGTCGCCGGGAACGGCCCGCAGGTCGGGCATGGCATGGTAGGCGCGGTAGAGGTAGCTGGAACCGTCCACCAGCACCAATGTCTTGGAATTGCTCATACCCAAGATTGTGCACGCGCCACTACAATCTCCCTATGCGCGCACCTATCCTCTTTTCCATCGCCGTTCTGGCCTCCGCTGTGGCGTGGGCACAGCCTTCCAGCGAGGCTGCACCCGCTGCGGCCCCTGCGCCTGCGGGCCAGCCCCAGCAGGACAACAGCGCCGCTCCGTCGCGCCAGAACCAGCGCATCGAGCGCATTCGCGAAGAAGATGCTGGCAGCCGGGTGGACGAGTTGCGCGTGGGCGGTCAGACGCAAAGCATCAATGTGCAGCCCAAGGTCGGCAACATGCCCTCCTATGAGGTCAAGCCCGGCAATGCCGCACGCGATGGCGTGAACCAGAACGGCAACGACGGCACCAATGGCCGCCGTGTCTGGAACCTCAAGTTCTGAGCGCCCGGGCCCTGCGGCCCATTGCCTCTGCGCCGGCACCGGCCTCTTCGGAGTGCGTGTCGGCGTTGTTCGTTTTCACCCCCCTGTTTTTTTGAGCGTCCTGAGCGATGGCCGTTTTTACCGAAGTCTCCGACAAAGAGGCGCGCGACCTGCTGCGCCGTGTCCCCCTGGGCAACCTGACCGAACTGCGCGGCATTCAGGGTGGCATCGAGAACACCAACTACTTCCTGACAACCGATCAAGGAGAGTGGGTGCTTACTTTGTTTGAGCGCCTGACCTTCGAGCAACTGCCGTTCTACCTGTATCTGATGAAGCACCTGGCGCTGGCCGGCATCCCCGTGCCGGCCCCCCAGGCCGACGCCAAGAGCGGCGACATCCTGCACAAGGTCTGCGGCAAGCCTGCCGCCGTGGTGCAGAAGCTGCGTGGCAAGAGCCAGCTGCAACCCCAGGCCGTGCACTGCGCCGCCGTCGGCGACATGCTGGCACGCATGCACCTGGCCGGCCGTGACTACGCCCGCGAGCAACCCAATCTGCGCAGCCTGCCCTGGTGGAACGAGACCGTGCCCGTGGTGCTGCCCTATCTGGAACAGGATGCCGCCGACCTGCTGCGCAGCGAACTGGCATTCCAGAACCATGTGGCCGCCAGCCCCAGCCACGCCGCCCTGCCGCGCGGTCCCATCCACGCCGACCTGTTCCGCGACAACGTGATGTTCGACGGCGAGGAACTGACCGGCTTTTTCGACTTCTACTTTGCCGGCGTGGACACCTGGCTGTTCGACCTGGCCGTGTGCCTGAACGACTGGTGCATCGACCACGCCAGCGGCGCCCATGACGCGGCCCGGGCCCAGGCCATGCTGGACGCCTACCAGGCCGTGCGCCCGCTCGAAGCGGCCGAACGCGAGCTGCTCAACCCCATGCTGCGCGCCGGTGCGCTGCGCTTCTGGGTCTCGCGCCTGTGGGACTTCTATCTGCCGCGCGAAGCCGCGCTGCTGCAGCCCCACGACCCCACCCACTTCGAACGCGTGCTGCGCCAGCGCGTGGCCCATCCGCTGACCGCCATCGAGCGCCCGACCGCCCTGGCCTGACACCGCCGCCCGCCATCCGGCCCGTCCCGCCGGGGGCTTTGGGCGGCTGGGGTACAGTCCTGTGCTCAGGTCCCCTCCCGCGCGCCGCAGGTCGCCGCTGTATCGGCCTCCTGCCCGCGCCCGTCCGGCCCTTTCACTTTCCGGTCATGAAACTCAATATCGTTCCCGCCCGCACCGGTGCCCAATGGGTCCGCCAGGGCATACAGACTTTCTGGCGCCACCCGATGGCGCTGTCGGCCCTGTTCTTCCTGTGCATGGCCGCCATGTCGCTGATCTCCCTGTTCCCGCTGGTTGGGCCGGCGCTGGCGCTGGCGCTGCTGCCCACGGCGTCGCTGGTGATGATGGTAGGCGCCGCCGAGACCCTGCAGGGCCGCATGCCCACGCCGGCGCTGCTGCTGGTCGCCTTCCGCACCGGTCGCCAGCGCATGCACGCCATGGCGCTGCTGGGGGCCTTCTATGCCGTGGGCTTTCTGCTGGTGATGGGCGTGTCCGCCCTGATCGACGGCGGCCAGTTCGCCCAGGTGTACCTGGGCACCACCCCCATGACGCCCGAGCTGGCCCAGGAGGCCGATTTCCAGGCCGCCATGTGGTTCTCCCTGCTGCTGTACCTGCCGCTGTCGCTGCTGTTCTGGCATGCGCCCGGTCTGGTGCACTGGCACAACATCCCTCCGGCCAAGGCGCTGTTCTTCAGCTTCATCGCCTGCTGGCGCAATCTGACCGCATTTGCCGTGTTCTTTCTATCGTGGATGGGCGTGTTCATTGCCACCGGCCTGGTGCTGGCGCTGGTGACCGCCCTGCTGTCGGCCCTGGTGGGCGATATCGCGGCCGGACTGATGATCGGCGCGGCCATGATGCTGGCCGCCATGTTCTTCAGCTCGGTGGTGTTCACCTTCCGCGACTGCTTCTCGGCACCGGACGGCCACGATGAGCAGGAAGAGGACGGCGGCGTCACCTACACCCCGCACGACACCGGCCCCACGCCGTGATGCCGCGCCACTGCCCCAGGCAGTGGCCTGCCCTGCAAAGGACAAAGGGACGCCGCGGCGTCCCTTTTTGCATGCAGCATGCCTGGGCCACACAGCACAGGTTTCGGCACCGGTTTCAGTGCCGTGCGCCCGATTCCCGTGCCCGCAGCTGCGCCAGCTGGCGGCGGTCGTCCAGGGTGGAAAAGAGCACCGCAAACCCGATGCCCAGCGCCGCCCCCAGGATGGTGTCCATCACCCGCTCCACCGGCATGCCGGCCACCGCGGCGGCGGGTGCCGCCAGGTGGGTCATCAGCAGCGCCGACGGCGTGACCGCGATCTGGCCCAGCGCGTAGTTGAAGCCGATGACGACCTCGGTGACAAACTGGAACAGCACGATGCAGGCCAGCACCGTGCCAAAGCCGGGGTTCTGCGCCAGGATCAGCCACGCCACCACCGCCCCCACCACCGTGCCCGCCATGCGCTGCAGCGCCCGGTTCATGGTGATATGCAGGTGGGCGCCCTGCATCACCGCCACGGCGCCGATGGCCGCCCAGGCCGGATGCGGCATGCCCGCCAGATAGGCCGCCCAGGCCGACAGCCCGGCGGCCACGGTAATGCGCAGCGCCACCAGCAGCTCCAGCCGCAGCGGAGGGGCCACCAGCAGCTCCAGCCGCAGCGGAGGGGCCACCGGCGGCGACAGCGCCAGGTGGGGCAGTGCATCCTTGCGCAGCCAGTCGGTGGCCCGGCAGGTCGCACATGCCACGGCACCGCCCGCCAGGGCGGCCAGGGTGCGGGCGGCCACGGTCAGTCCATCGGGCGCCGGCACCAGCGCCGCACCGGTGGCAAAGACAATGATCACAGCCCCCGGCCCGCCCAGCACCCAGTGGCTGACGACCAGGGTGGCAGCCCCGGCCACCAGCGCCATCACCCCCAGCATCGTGGCCGGCCCGGCCCCGGCCAGCGTGGCCAGCGAGGGGATCAGCACGCCCAGCGCCATCAGCCCGGCGCAGAGGGTGACGATGCGCATGCGCAGCCGCAGCGGTGCAAAACGGCCAAACAACGCCGACAGGGCCCCCAGCGCGGCAAAGCCCACCAGATGCGGCCAGGGGGAGACATGCACCAGCAGCACCGCCAGCAGCACGGACAGGGCCGCCTGCATGCCCGCCACGGTGGCAATGCGCAGCGAAGGCTGGCTGGTCAGCGCCACGCTGTCGCGCCACTGCGCGCGCTCCAGCAACTGCAGCGCGGTGTCGCTGCGCGGCACCTGCGGTGCGGCGGAAGGGGGAGGTGTGGGGTCCGGTGGGGTGTGCATGCAAAACCTCTCTGCGGCCAAACCAGGAGGTTCATCACACCCGATACCCGGCGGGTGTGGCTGTCAGACAGTGGCGCAAGCGCGGCCCGGTGAGGCCCACTGGGCCAGACCCCACAGATGGCGGCCCACAGCCGCCCTCCCGGGCGGCCTCGGCAACTCAGCGGCGCAGGCCCCTCACTCCACAATGGTCAGCTTGGCAATCGCCAGCGCCAGCCACTTGGTGCCATGGCGCGGGAAATTGATCTGGGCGCGGGCATCGTCGCCCGTGCCTTCCACGGCCAGCACCTTGCCTTCGCCGAACTTGGCGTGGAACACGGTGATGCCCTTGGTGATGCCATGGCCCGGCACCGCTTTCTGCGGCGGCACGACGGGATTGGCAAACACCTCGGACGACCGGGCGCCCGACGCAGCACGGAACCCATTGCCATAGGCAGAACCGCCGCCGAACTTGGGCGTGAACGTGCCAAAGCCCGGCTGCTTGGCGGTCAGCCATTTGAGGTTGGCTTCGGGCAGCTCATCCAGAAAGCGGCTGGGCAGGTTGAAGCGCGTCTGCCCGTGCAGCATGCGGCTTTGCGAATGGCTGAGGTACAGGCGCTTGCGGGCGCGGGTGATGGCCACATACATCAGGCGGCGCTCTTCCTCCAGCCCGCCCTTGTCGCTAGCCGCGTTCTCGTGCGGGAACAGGCCTTCTTCCAGCCCGCCGATGAAGACCACATCGAATTCCAGCCCCTTGCTGGCGTGCACCGTCATCAGTTGCACGGCCTCCTGGCCGGCCTGGGCCTGGTTGTCCCCGGCTTCCAGTGCCGCGTGTACCAGAAAGGCGGCCAGCGGCGACAGGGTTTCGCCGGTTTCGGCATCGGTGCCGCCCAGCGGTACGTCCAGCATGGGCAGCGCAGGGTTCAGGCCCTGGCTGGCCGGGCTTTGCGTCAGCGCGGTGTCGGTGCGGCTGTGCTCGTCGATGGGCAGGGCGATCGCATCCTTGCCGAAACCTTCCTGGGTCACAAAGCTCTCGGCCGCGTTCACCAGTTCCTTCAAGTTCTCGATGCGGTCCTGGCCTTCCTTCTCGTTCAGGTAGAAGTCGATCAGGCCGCTGGCTTCCAGCATGCGCTCGATGGTCTGGCGCAGGCTCTTGCCCTGGGTTTCTTCGCGCAGCACGTCAATCTTGGCCACAAAGCCTTGCAGCTTGGTGCCGGCCGCACCGCCCACGGCCGTGACCGCGTCGCTGAGCGAACAGCCCGCCGCGCGCGCCGTTTCCTGCAGCGTTTCGACCGAACGCGCGCCAATGCCGCGGGCCGGGAAGTTCACCACCCGCATGAAGCTGGTGTCATCGTGCGGGTTCTCCAGCAGGCGCAGATAGGCCAGTGCGTGCTTGATTTCGGCACGCTCGAAGAAGCGCAGGCCGCCGTACACCCGGTAGGGCACGCCGGCATTGAACAGCTTGGACTCGATCACCCGGCTTTGCGCATTGCTGCGGTAGAGCACGGCAATCTCCTGGCGCGGCACGCCGTCCTGCCGCACCAGATTGCGGATTTCCTCCACCATCCAGCTGGCTTCATCCAGGTCGGTGGGGGCCTCATACACCCGCACCGGTTCGCCCGCGCCCTGGTTGGTGCGCAGGTTCTTGCCCAGGCGCTGGCTGTTGTGGCTGATCAGCGCGTTGGCGCAGTCCAGGATGTTGCTGAACGAGCGGTAGTTCTGCTCCAGCTTGATCTGGTGCTGCACGTCGAACTCGCGCACAAAGTCGGTCATATTGCCCACGCGCGCACCACGGAAGGCGTAGATGCTCTGGTCGTCATCGCCCACGGCCAGCACGCTGGAGCTCGATTGCAGGCGACCGCCCACCATCTCGCCGGCCAGCTGCTTGAGCCAGGCGTACTGCAGCTTGTTGGTGTCCTGGAACTCGTCCACCAGGATGAAGCGAAAACGCCGCTGGTAGTGCTGGCGCAGCGCCGCGTCGTCGCGCAGCAGCTCGAAGCTGCGCAGCATCAGCTCGCCGAAATCGACCACGCCTTCACGCTGGCACTGGTCCTCGTACAGCTGGTAGAGCTCCACTTTCTTCTTGGTGTCGGGGTCGGACGCCACCACATCCTTGGGGCGCATGCCTTCTTCCTTGCAGCCGGCAATGAACCAGCCCAGCTGCTTGGGCGGAAAGCGCTCCTCGTCCACCTGGTACTGCTTGCACAGGCGCTTGATGGCCGAGAGCTGGTCCTGCGTGTCCAGAATCTGGAAGGTCGCGGGCAGGCCGGCCGCCACATGGTGGGCGCGCAGGAGGCGGTTGCACAGGCCGTGGAAGGTGCCGATCCACATGCCGCGCACGTTGTAGGGCAGCATGGCCGACAGGCGGGCCACCATTTCCTTGGCTGCCTTGTTGGTGAAGGTGACCGCCAGAATGCCGCCGGGCGTGACCTGGCCGCTTTGCAGCAGCCAGGCAATGCGCGTGGTCAGCACCCGCGTCTTGCCGGAGCCGGCGCCCGCCAGGATCAGCGCATGGCCGGCCGGCAGCGTGACGGCAGCGAGCTGCTCGTCATTGAGGTTGGCCAGCAAGGAGGATGGGCGGTGAGCGGGTGCGGAAGATTCTTCGGCACCGTCGAGCAGATCGAGCGGAAACATGCCGCCATTGTAGAAAGCGCGCCCTGCCCTGCGCCGCTGCCCGGGGATGCGGGGCCCCGCACAGGGGACGGCATGGCCCGCAGACCGGTATATGGTTTTGCATATACCCACCATTGCAGTGCGGCCGGCTGCCGCGCCGGAGCAGGCCGTATAGAATCAATCACCGGGCCCAAGTTACTTGTGGTCCGGTTTTTTGTGCCTGTGCAACTGCAGGTCTGGTGCCCCCGTGCGGGATGCACCCGCAAAGCCGGTCTCCAAGCCAAGCGCCCCATCGCAATGCGAAATCGTTCGCTGCGACCTCTTTAGGAGCTTGGAATCTCATGGAAATCTTCGACTACGACAACATCCTGCTGCTGCCGCGCAAGTGCCGCGTGGAAAGCCGCTCCGAATGCGACGCCAGCGTGGAGCTGGGTGGCCGCACCTTCCGCCTGCCGGTGGTGCCCGCCAACATGAAAACGGTGTTGGACGAGAAGATCTGCAAGTTTTTGGCGCAGCACGGCTACTTCTACGTGATGCACCGCTTTGACATCGACAACGTGGCCTTCACCAAGGCCATGCAGTCGCAGGGCCTGTACGCCTCGATCTCGCTGGGCGTCAAGCAGGCCGACTACGACGTGGTCGACCGCTTCGTGGCCGATGACATCTGCCCCGAGTACATCACCATCGACATCGCCCACGGCCATGCCGACAGCGTGAAGAACATGATCCAGTACCTGAAGGCCAAGATCCCTGCGGCCTTTGTGATTGCCGGCAACGTGGCCACGCCCGAAGCCGTGATCGACCTGGAAGCCTGGGGCGCCGACGCCACCAAGGTGGGCGTGGGTCCGGGCAAGGTGTGCATCACCAAGCTCAAGACCGGCTTTGGCACGGGCGGCTGGCAGCTGTCGGCGCTGAAGTGGTGTGCCCGCGTGGCCACCAAGCCCATCATTGCCGACGGCGGCATCCGCAGCCATGGCGACATCGCCAAGAGCATCCGCTTTGGCGCCACCATGGTGATGATCGGCTCGCTGTTTGCCGGCCACGAAGAATCGCCCGGCAAGACCGTGGAAGTGGACGGCGAGCTGTTCAAGGAATACTACGGCTCGGCCAGCGACTTCAACAAGGGCGAGTACAAGCACGTGGAAGGCAAGCGCATTCTGGAGCCCATCAAGGGCCCGCTGCGCAGCACGCTGATCGAGATGGAACAGGACGTGCAGTCCTCCATCAGCTATGCCGGCGGCACCAAGCTGATGGACATCCGCAAGGTCAACTACGTGATCCTGGGCGGCGACAACGCCGGCGAACACCTGCTGATGTAATGATGTAAGCCCCGCCATCCTGCCTGCGCCCCCCCGGGCGCAGGCAGGCGCAGCCGGCCCGGCGCCGGCTGCAAATTTTTACAATTGAGCCACCGAAGCTGCCTGCGCCCGAAAGCGTTGGAATTCACGCCACAAACAGCGTGTGTTCTTACTCTGACGAGCGCAGGCAGCTTCTTTTTTGATAGCTTAAAAAGCAAAGCTGTTTTGCAGCCAGCAGCATACGGGTGCAAGCCATCTGCAAGCTCCGGGCCGCTACACATCGGCATGATCCGCATACACCACACACAACAGCGGACAGCTCGGGAGACACAGCCTTGACCACCCCCATTCCCCCACCTTTGCGCATCGCCGTACTGGGCACCGGCTTGATGGGCGCGCCCATGGCCCGCCGCCTGTGTGAGGCCGGCCACCAGGTGCAGGTCTGGAACCGTACCCGTGCCAAGGCCGAAGCACTGCAGGCCTTTGGCGCCACGGTACACGACACCCCCCGCGCCGCAGCGGCGCACAGCGACATCGTGATCAGCCTGCTGGAAAACGGCACGGTGGTGGGCGAGGTGCTGTTCGGCATGGGCGGCGAAGGCGCCGTGCACGGCATGCACGAGGGCTGCCTGTTCATCGACATGGCCTCCATCCAGCCACGCGAGGCCCGTGACCATGCCTCGCGCCTGGCCGAGCGCGGTCTGCGCCACCTGGATGCCCCGGTCTCCGGCGGCACCGTGGGTGCCGACAACGGCACCCTGGCCATCATGGCCGGCGGCAGGGCCGAAGACTTTGCGGCCGCCCTGCCCGTGTTCGCCGCCCTGGGCCGCGCCACCCATGTCGGCCCGCACGGCACCGGCCAGCTCACCAAGCTGGCCAACCAGATGATTGTGGGCATCACCATCGGCGCGGTGGCCGAGGCCCTGCTGCTGTGCGCCAAGGGCGGTGCCGACATGGCCAAGGTGCGCGAAGCCATCTCCGGCGGATTCGCCGACAGCCGCATCCTGCAGTTGCACGGCCAGCGCATGGTGGAACGCGACTTTGCCCCGCACGGCAAGATGAGCGTGCAGCTCAAGGACCTGCGCAACGCCCTGGCCACGGCGGGCGAGATCGGCTTCGATGCCCCGATCACCGAACTCTTTGCCAAGCTCTACGCCGACGGCGTGGAGCACGGCCTGGGCGGACTGGACCACAGCGGCCTGTTCGTGGAGCTGGCCAGCCGCAACGCGCTGCAGTGAAGTTTTTGCGTTTTTTTGCACCGCCTGGCTGCGCACTCAAAAAAAGTGGAGCATAATAGAGGGCTCAGGTTGCAACGCAATCCGAGAAAAGTGGGCTCTTAGCTCAGCTGGTAGAGCAGCGGACTCTTAATCCGTTGGTCGAGTGTTCGAATCACTCAGGGCCCACCACTTTTTTCAGTCGGTCTGAAATTGTTTTTCAGATCGGCGACTTTCGGTTCATCCCGAAAGGGCTCTTAGCTCAGCTGGTAGAGCAGCGGACTCTTAATCCGTTGGTCGAGTGTTCGAATCACTCAGGGCCCACCAATTTTTCAAGTCATTCTGAAATTGTTTTTCGGATTGGCGACTTTCGGTTCACACCGAAAGGGCTCTTAGCTCAGCTGGTAGAGCAGCGGACTCTTAATCCGTTGGTCGAGTGTTCGAATCACTCAGGGCCCACCATCTCCAAAGCCTGCCTTGGCTCCCAAGGCAGGCTTTTTTCGTTCTCCTATTACTGCTTTTGCACAGATGGAAACAATCCCCCACGTCACATGATGTAAATACTGGTGCTTTTTTCAGCATGCGGGCTAAGCTCGAACGCGTCCCATCTCGCCCTTTTTCGGAATGACGATGTTGCGTTGCAAGAAAAAAAACCTGCCTTGGACTTCCCCGTTTTCCCAGCGCCACATGCTGACGCTTGCCCTGCTGGCAGCCGGCATGCTGCCCTCACAGCCTACGCTGTGGGCCCAGGAGCGCCCCACCGTGGTCAGCAGCCCCGGCACCACGCTGGCCGAGCTGCCCGGCCGCCAGATTGACCTGAGCTTTGCCCGCATGGGGGCCACCGGCGGCATCAACCTGCGCGGCACCGAGGGACAAACCACGCTGGACTTCAGCCTGCGGGGCGACGAAGTGGTGGAAAGCGCCGACCTGCGCCTGGACTACACCTTCTCTCCCGCGCTGTTGGCCGACCTGTCCCACCTCAAGGTCTACCTCAACGACGAGCTGGTCCAGACCCTGGTCCTGCCCAAGGAAAACCTGGGCAAGCCACAGCACATCCGCATCCCCATCGATCCGCGCTTTTTTGCGGACTACAACAAGCTGCGCCTGCAGTTCATCGGCCACTACACAATGGAATGCGAGCTGCCCTCGCACTCCAGCCTGTGGGCCAATCTCAGTGACGAAAGCCGCCTGACGCTGCAGCTGCGCCAGCTGCAGCTGCCCAACGATCTGGCCCACCTGCCCCTGCCCTTCTTTGACCAACGCGACAACCGCAAGCTGCAGACCCAGTTTGTCTATGCCGCCGGCGCAGATGCCACCACCCTCAAGGCGGCAGGCATTGTCGCGGCCTGGCTGGGCAAGCAGGCCGGCTACCGGGGCACCTCGTTCACGGCGCAGATCGACCAGTTGCCGGCAGGCCACGGCATTGTGTTCGCCACCAATGCCCAGCGCCCGCCGGCATTGCGCCATCTGCCGGCGGTCGACGTGCCCACGCTGCAGCTGGTGGACCACCCCGGCGTGCCTTCGGCCAAGCTGCTGCTGGTGCTGGGCAAGGACAGCGCCCAGCTGGAAACCGCCGCGCAGGCGCTGGCCGTCGGCCGTGCGGCCTTCAGCGGCGATACCGTGACGGTCAAGACGCTGGAGCTGCCCGCCCTGCGCAAGCCCTACGATGCCCCGAACTGGATCGCCACCGACCGGCCGGTGCGCATTGCCGAGCTGGCCCGCGATCCCGGGCAGCTGCAGCTGCGCGGCTATGCGCTCAACGATGCGGTGAATCTGAGCCTGCAGCTGCCGCCCGATCTGTTCACCTGGAATGGCAGCACCATCCCGGTGGACCTGCGCTACCGCTACACCCCCAACCAGGTCTCGCAACACGGCATGGTGAGCGTGCTGTTCAACGAACAGTTTGTGCACTCCTGGCCGCTGGAGCGGGCTACCAGCAAGACTTCCCCTTCGGCCATCCTCAGCCAGGTGAGCGGATGGTCCGGCGATGCCCTGGTGCAGCGCCACTTCCAGCTGCCTGCCGAACTGCTGCGCAACCAGAACAGCTTCCACGTCGGTGTGCAAATCCCCGCACCGGACATGGGCCGCTGCACCTCCATCACCCAGCAGGAAATGCGTGCGGCCATCGACCCCGACTCCACGCTCAACGTCTCGAAGCTGCACCACTACATCGCCATGCCTGACTTGCAGGCTTTTGCGCGCGGGGGCTTCCCGTTCAGCAAGTTCGCCGACCTGCAGGAAACGGCGGTGCTGATCCCGGACCAGCCTACGCCGGAAGCCATTTCCACCTACCTGACGGCCATTGGCCAGCTGTCGGCCGCCACCGGCTACCCTGGCACCCGCTTCACGCTGCTGCCTTACAGCCAGGCCGACAAGGCCGGGGACCGCGATCTGCTGCTGGTCGCCGATGGCGCCGCCAACCCCTTGCTCGACCACTGGCACAAGGCCCTGCCCGCCTTGGTGGAAGCCGGCGCGCAGTCGCTGCGCCCAACCGAGCGCGTGCTGGACACCATTGCCGACCTGATGCGCCTGGACACCAACACCTGGCGCCCCCAGCACGGCGGAGAGGCCACGCTGCAGGGTTCCGGTCCGCTGGCAGCCGTTGCGGGATTTGAATCTCCGTTGCAAAGCGGCCGCAGCGTGGTGGCCTTGATGGCCAACCAGCCCCAGGCCCTGGAGCTGGTGCGCGACGGCCTGAGCGCAGTGGACACGCTGCAGCGCATGCGCGGCGACCTGACCCTGCTGCGCGGCAGCGCAGCGGAAAGCTTCCGGGTACAGGACGTGTACTACGTGGGCCAACTGCCGTGGTGGACCGCGCTGTGGTACCGGCTGCACGCGCATCCGGTGCTGCTGGCCGTGCTGGGCATCGTGACCGGCCTGCTGTTCACCTTCATGGTCTACGCCAGCCTGCGCCTGCTGGCCCGCCGCCGGCTGGAACAAGCGGATGCATAAGCCCTCCCACTGCCTGTTGCACCGCCGGCACTGGCTGCAATGGGTGGGAGCCAGTGCCGCACTGTCCGCCGTGCCCGGGAGCCAGGCCGCCAGTTCCACAGCGGTGGAGGCCAGCTGGCCCCGCTTTGCGCAGCAGTTCATGCAGGCCGATGGACGGGTGGTCTCGGACGACGGCAAGCTGTCGCGCACCTATTCCGAAGGCCAGAGCTATGCGCTGTTCTTTGCCCTGGTGGCCAACGACCGCCGCCGCTTCGACACCCTGCTGCACTGGACCCGCGACAACCTCAGCCAGGGCGATCTGGGCCAGCATCTGCCGGCCTGGCTGTGGGGCCGGCAGGACGACGGTTCCTGGGGCGTGATCGACAGCAATTCCGCATCCGATGCCGACCTGTGGATTGCCTACACCCTGCTGCAGGCCGGGCGCCTGTGGCGCTACCGGCCCTATACCGCCCAGGGCCGCACGCTGGCAGCGCTGATCTGGCAAAAGGAAGTGGCCCAGCTGCCCGGACTGGGCCCCAGCCTGCTGCCGGGCGTGCAAGGGTTTGTGCAGCAGCCGGGCCAACGCTGGCGGCTCAACCCCAGCTACCTGCCGCTGCAGGTCCTGCAGGCGCTGGCCCTGGAGATGCAGGAACCAGGCTGGCAGCAACTGGCCGATGCCTCGCTGGACCTGCTGGTGCGCAGCGCCCCGGCCGGCATCTCGCCGGACTGGACGCTGTACGACAGCCAGCAGGGCTTTCTGACCGACGAGACCGATTCGGAGGCCCAAGGCCGTGGCGGCTACAACGCCATCCGCACCTACCTGTGGGCCGGCATGCTGCATCCGCAGGCACCGGGGCGCGCACAGTTGCTGCGGACCCTGGCACCGATGGCGGCCATCGTCGAGCGTGACCAGGCTCCACCCGAATACATCCACCCGCGTACGCTGGAAATCAGCGGCCCCGGCCCTTCCGGCTTCAGTGCCGCCATGCTGCCCTTTCTGCAGGCCCAGGGCGCCAGCCGCGCGCTCGATGCCCAACGCCAGCGGCTGCAGGTACAACCGCTGCGCCCCACGGCCTATTACGAACAATGCCTGGCACTGTTCGGCCAGGGCTGGATGCGCAAGGACTATGCATTCACCCCCCAGGGACAGCTGCAACTGCCTTGGTACAAGGCTTAGGGGCGCCATGCAACGCCGTCCCACCTCCCCCTGGCACTGGGCTGCTGCGATCGGCGTCTGGGCCTGCGCCGCCATCCCTGCCGCTCCCGCGCAGACACGTTCCGCTGGCGATCTGACGGCCGAAGCGGAAATCATCCGCAGCGCACAGCTGTGGATCAGCAAGCACCGCACCGACCTGGCCCGCCAGCACATCGAAAAGCTGCTGCTGGTGCACCCCGATTCGGCCTGGGGCCACGCCACCCTCGGCGATATTGCGCTGCGCGAAGGCAAGGCCGCCGAAGCCCGGGCCCAGCTGGACCTGCTGCGCCGGCAATTCCCCCAGCACCCGGCCACCAAGGAATTGAGCCTGCTCTCGCGCCTGATGGGGCCGGACAGCCAGAAGCTGGCCACCATGCGGCTGATGGCCCAGGCGGGCCGCCTGCAGGAGGCGGCCACGCTGGCGCGCTCGCTGTTCCCAGACGGCCCTCCCACCTCGGGCTCGATGGCGCTGGAGTACTACCAGATCGTCAGCAGCGTCGCACCGGAAGACGACACCGCACTGGACCGCGCACTGCAGCAGCAATACACCCAGACCGGCGATGTGCGCTACCGCATCCTGGCCCTGCAGCGCCAGCTGCGGCACGGCTCGACCACGCCGGCCCTGCTCAATGAGATGGCCCGCTTGGCGGACCAGCCCGGCACCGACGAACAGGCCGTGCGCAGCCTGTGGAGCTGGGCCATCGACAAACTGCCCTGGAACGCCACCCCCGCCGCCGCCCAGGCCTATCTGCAGCGCTACCCGCAGGACACGGCCATGCAGCAACACCTGGCCAAGGCCCAGGCTACCCTTGGCAGTAGCGGCAGCACAGGCGGCACCGGGATCGCAGGCAGCACGGCAAGCCCTGCCAGCCCAGGGGGTGCAGCCAGGGTAGAAGCCAAGGCCGCACCGCCCGCGCCACCTTCCCCCACCCAGCTGGCGCTGCGCACGGCCGACCGCGCGCTGGACCGCAAGGATTTGCCGGCCGCAGACAGCGCGTACCGCCGCGCCTTGCAACTGTCGCCGCGCAATGCCGAAGCACTGGGCGGGCTGGGCATCGTCGCCATGCGGCAAAGCCAGCATGCCGAGGCCGCCGAATTCTTTGCCCAGGCCCTGGCCGTCGAACCCGTGGCCAAGTGGCGCGGGCTGCGCGACACCGCCCGATTCTGGGCGCTGCTGGCCCGCGGCAATGACGCATTGGATGCCGGTGACACCGCCACCGCCGCGCAGATGGCCGAGCAAGCCCTGGCGCTTCAGCCCACCAACCCCGAAGCGCTGGGCCTCCAGGCCAACACCCTGCAAGCCAGCGGCCAGCCCCAGCAGGCCGAACAGGCCTGGCTGGCACTGCGGCAAGCCCACCCCGACCATATGCCTGCGGTACGCGCCCTGGTGGGCATGTACCTGGAGCAAAACCGCAGCCGCGATGCCGAGCAGTTGCTGGCCCAACTGCCCCCCGCCACGGCGGCCGAGGCGGCCGGCCTGCGCGCCGATCTGCTGCAGACCCAGGCCGAGGCGGCCCTGGCCCAGAACCAGCCCGTGCAGGCCATGGAGCTGCTGGAAACGGCCTTGCCACTGGCGCCCGACAATGCCTGGCTGCGCCACCGGCTGGCACGCACCTATCTGCAGCAGAAACAGCCCGCCCTGGCCAACGCCGTGATGGCCGATGGCGTGGCCCTCGCCCCCACGGATGCCGACATGCGCCAGGCCCGCGCCCTGATCTGGCTGGCCCAAGACCAACCGGGTGCCGCACTGGAGGACATGCAGGCCATTGCGCCGGCACAGCGCTCACCTTCCCAGACCCTGTTGCTGCAGGAAGCCCGGCGGCAGGTGCTGATCGCACAGGCCCTGGCCCAGGCCGATGCCGGGCAGCGCCAGGCACTGCTGACCCAGGCAGAAAACCTGATCGGCCAGGACCCCGATGCCATACGCCAGGTGGCCAATGCCTGGTTCGACATCGGACAGCCCGAACAGGCCGTGGCCCTGTGGGAGCGCCAGCGCACCCACCTGCCTGCCACGCCGGCGCTGGATCTGGCCTACGCCCAGGCACTGGACCGCGCCCGTGCCGACACCCGCCTGACCGCCATCCTGCCCGGCCTGCTGGACCGCAGCGATTGGGCCCCCGAAGACAATGCCAGCCTGCTGGATCTGCAGTCCGGCCTGGAAGAGCGCCGCATTGCCGACCTGCACAGCCAGGGCCGGATCACCGCCGCCAGGGCGCTGGCACGCGACGTGCCGCTGCGTGAAGGCCCGGGCATCACCCCGGCGCACACCGCAGCCGCCCGTTCACGCCTGCACATGGCCGCCCAGGACAGCGCCGCCGCCCTGCCGTTGCTGCAGCAGGCGGTGGCGGCCGATCCGCACAACTTCGATCTGCAGGTGGACACGGGCAATGCCTGGGTCCTGGCCGGCGACCGTCACCAGGCCTTGCCCCATGCCGAAGCCGCGCAGGCCATGGCTCCCCAGCAAGCCGCCTGGCGCAAGCTGGCGCTGGTACGGCTGTGGCAGCGCATGGGTCGCATGGACGAAGCCCAGGCCGTGCTGGACACTGTGGCCCGCGACCCAGAGGCCGACCGCACCGAGCTGCTGCTGCATGGGGCCCGCCTGCAGCGGGCACAGCGCCATTACGCCCAGGCCTCCCAGCTGTTCGGCCAGGCGCTGGACGGCATGGCATCCGCCTCGGCCGCAGAACGCCTGAACGTGGAGACGCAGCGCCAGCAGATCGAATCCCGCAAGCAGGCCTGGGTGGAAAGCGGGCTGACACGGCTGCACAAGTCCGGCACCGACGGCATCTCCACCCTCAACGGCTGGGAATGGGCCAATGTGGCCTGGATCCCCCGGGGCTACGAAGGACCCCAGTTCGTGCATGTGGACCGGGTGAGCCTGAACGCCGGTCGCCTGGCCAATTTCGACCCGGCCTTCTTCAACAGCGGCGATATCGACGACCTGCCCGACGTGGCCCGTTTCGGCCAGCTGGGGGCCTCGGCCGTGCGTGCCCAGGACAGCCAGCAGGGCGGCGACTTTCTGCAGCGCTATGCCCAGAGTGGCTGGCGCACCCAGTCCGCGCGCGGCTACAACATCGGTACCGGGCATGACGGCGATGATTTCGGCTGGGACCTGGGCCTGACGGGCATCGGCATGCCGGTGACGAATGTGGTGGGGGGACTGCGCTGGAGCCTGCCCACCGCCACCGATACCAGCTGGACCCTGCGCCTGGAGCGCCGTCCGGTCACGGGCAGCCTGCTGTCCTATGCCGGCGCGCGCGATCCGGTGACCGGCCAGACCTGGGGCGGCGTGGTGCTCAACACCGCCAGTGCCCGGATTGCGGGCGAAACGGACACTGGCTGGGACCTGTCTGCACAGGCCAGCTGGGGCCTGTACACCGGCAAAAACGTGGCCAGCAACCAGCGCGTGCAGGTCCGCACCACGGCGGGCACCGATGTCTGGCGCACCCCGTTCCAGCGGGTGTACGCCGGCGCCACCCTGACCGCCACCGCCCACACCCGCGACCTGTCCGAATACTCCTGGGGCCATGGCGGCTACTACAGCCCCAAGCGCAGCCTGTCCCTGGCCTTCCCGGTGGAATGGACCGGCCGCGAAGGCGCCTGGACCTGGCGCGTCAAGGCCTCGGTCAGCCTGTCGCAAACGGCATCCAGCACCTCGCCCCTGTACCCGCGCCCGGTCCAGATCCCGCCTGCATGGCAGGCCCTAGCCTCCGATCTGGGCTACCGCAGCGCCGGCGGCTCCGGTACCGGCTGGTCATTCGCTGCCACGCTGGAGCGGCAGGTCACACCCAATCTGGCCCTGGGTGGACACCTGTCGCTGGACCGATCGGATTACTACGCGCCCACCAATGTGATGCTGTATGCGCGTTACTACTTCGACCCCGTGCGCACGCCCCTGGTCAACTACCCGCGGCCGGTGACACCGTATTCACAGTTCTGAGCCATGCCTGCACCCGCCCCTTCTTCCAGCAACACCCTGTCGGCACGCATCGGCCGTCTGCTGACCTGGCGGCGTCTGCCCGGCGGCCCGCGCACGCCAGCGGCCAAGCGCCCGCCCGCCACACTGGCCGTGGAGGGCCTGCCCGAGCGCATCGCCGCCCTGCCCACCCGGATGAACACGGCCATCACCGGCCCGGACGATGCCCATTTCCACCGCTGGCAGCAGCAGCTGTTGCGCTCCCTGCTGGCCAGTGCGCGGGGCGTTTTTGTGGTGGCCGACACACCCCAGGCCATGGACCGGTTGCTGGCCCCTGCCGATCTGCAGGAGGCCTTGCAGCAGGGGCGTATCCAGCCCTGGATACTGCCGCTGGAGGCACAGGCCCACATCGCCCAACGCCGGCTGGCCGAGCTGTTGTCCGAGCTGCACACCGCCGGACTGCGGCCACACCATGCCCTGCTGTGCACCAATGCGGCGGGCTTGCTGCAGCGCACCCGCCTGGTCCACCTGGAACGCATGAGCGGGCAATGGGTGCATTGGGCCCGCCAGCGCCACCGGGCATCGGTCTGGTGCTTCACCGTGGAAGTGGGTCAGCCCCACATCCGCTCCATCATCAGCGCCCTGGCCCGCAGCTTTCTGTATGCCGCGCACCTGGAAGTACATGCCACCGAACCCGGCCTGGTGCTGGAGCGCTGGGACAGCCCGCAGGGCGCGCTGTTCAATACCCGCTACGGGCTGGAGCCTGGGCCCGACGGCCTGCTGCGCGCCAATGGCAGCATCGTGCGTGGCTCGGCCGCACGCCTGGCACAGGCACCGGATGCCGAAGTGGTCTATGCCACGCAGGCCTGTCTGAATGAGCTGCGTGCGCTCCCGCAGCACTGGAATGCCGTGGACAACTGGCAGGCGGCGGAAAGCGCCGTGCAGTCCGCGATCGGCGCCACGGTGCTGCTGGATGCCGGCACGCCCGAGCACTTTGAAGCCCTGGCGACCTTGGTCCACCGCCTGCGCAGCACGCACCCGCCCACCCTGAAGATTGCCGTGCGGGAAACCAGTGCCAAGCTGCGCTCACACCACGAGCGGGCCTTGTTGCAGCTGGGTGCCAACGAGGTGTTCTACGCCGAGATGCGCATGGCCCGCGTGGTGCGCCATGTGCAGAAAATGCGCGACCAGGTCTATATGCGCGACCTGCCGGCGGACTGGAAAACCATCCTGGCCGATTTCCTGCCCGTGCCCGAACAGGGTTACCAACCACCCGCGCGCTTCATCGAGCTGGTGCGCGACATGCTCGAGCGCGCACAGCGCCAGGATCTGAACCATGCCATGGTGCAGCTGCATCTGCTGCCGCATGTCTCGCACAGCATGGCCCTCAAGGCCTATTGCGGCACGCGCTCCGGGGATCTGCTGACCGCCGACGCGCACAGCCTGTGGCTGTTTCTCTACACCTGCCGGGAGGTGGACCTGAACCCCACCATCGAGCGGCTGTTCTCCACCCCCACCACCAACCTCTTCAGCAGCCAGACCACCCACAGCCAGCTGCCCGGCATTGCCCAGCAACTGCGGCTGCTGATGGAAGAGAATGAACAGCACCCCCTGCCGGATTACAGCCAGATGCTGGGGGCGGCGCGTGCGGTGCCTGCCGCTGCGGGCGCGCTCCCTCCGGTACGGGCTGCCCTCGTCCCCCAGGTCGTCGTCCCGCCGCTGCCAGCGGTCGCTGCGTCTCCGGAGCCGGCGCCCGCGCCCGCGCCCGCCCTGACCTGGCAGCCCCACCCACTCGGCAAACAGCCGACTTCGGAGGAGCGTGCACCATGAGCTTCTGGGTTTTCCTGCTGTGGATGGCCTTGGGGATCGTTTTGGCGGTCTTTCTGGCCCGGTACATACCCCTGCGCCGGCCGACGCGCGCCCGGCTCAAGCTCAGGCACCAGCGTCTGCGCTACCTGCAACCCTATGCGCCCACACCACCTCCGGCGCCCGCCGCTTCCGAGAAAGGGCCTGCATGCGACTGATTGCACTGACGGCAGCTGCCGGCGGCGCGGGCTGCACCACCGTCGCGGCCCATGTGGCATTGATGCTACAGACCATGGGCCATGCCTGCCTGGCGCTGGAGCTGCATCCGCGCAACCAGCTGGGGGTACACCTGGGACTGCCCTACCCGGTGCAAAGCGGCTGGGCGGCGCCTGCGGCGCAAGGCCGGTGGTGGGGGGATTGCGCCGTCGCCGCAGCCAACGGCCTGCTGTTCCTGCCCTATGGCCCCAGCAACATGGCACAGCAGCTGCAGCTGTCACAGCAGTGGCTGGACCAGCCCCAGTGGCTGCACACCCAGCTGCAGGCCCTGGCACTGCCGGCGGACACCCTGGTCATTGCCGACGTGGGCCTGCCCACCTCTGCGCTGGCCTGGCAGGCGCTGGCCATCGCCGATGCGGTGCTGTGCTGCACCACGCCGGCGCTGGACAGCGTGCATGCGCTGGCGCCATTGCATGCGGCCCTGCCCGCGGCGGCCGGGCCCGACCGGTTCCGCATCCTGACCAGCCGCATCGATGCCCGGCGCCTCAGCCACCAGCGCGGCATCGCCTTGCTGCACGCCCACTGGAAGAAACATCTGCTGGACGACGTGGTCCATGAAGACGAAGCCGTGCCGGAAAGCTGGGCCGAAGGCAGCCCGGTGCAGCTGCATGCACCCCACGCCCTGTCCTCCCATGACCTGCAGGGGGTGGCACACAACCTGCACCTGTGGCTGACGGCCCCACCGGGGGCCCCCGCATGAGCCGGGGACAGCACACCCTGGCGTGGCTGGCCAACCAGCTGCGCGTCGACCAGCCCGCCCAGCTGGGGTCCTGGGTGTGGCGCCTGTTTGTCTACCGCTCCGCCGCCACGCCCTGGCAACCGGTCACGGCAGGCGAAGTGCCCGACCCTCTGCAGTGGCTGGCGCGGCACCTGGATGTCCCGCGCAACGCCAGCCTCTGGCAATGGCTGCTGCGCCTGGTCATCCGCCCCGGTCCGGCCCCGGGCACCCTGACACCGGCCATGCGCGCCATCAACTGGGTGCTGCATGCCGTCGGCTGGCTGCTGCACCGGACCCTGGCCACGGTCTGGCACCTCCTGGCCTGGCCCATGAACCAGATGCTGCGGCTGCTGGGCGCCCTGGGCCGGCGTGTAGACCGGTGGCAACTGCGCCCGCAGGCCGAACAGCTGGTCGCCCCGGTGCTGCAGCGCAAAGGCATGCCCCAGCTCGTGCTGGCCCTGGGGGGCGCCATCATCCTGCTGGTCATCACCACCCCCATGAATGGCTACGGCCAACTCATCTTTCTGGTCCTGGCATGGATGCTGTCCATCGTGCTGCGCCAGATCCAGGGGCGATTTGCCGCCCTGGCCCTGGCCACCATCAGCCTGGTCGCCATGGGCCGCTATGCCTGGTGGCGGCTGAGCCACACCCTGACCTTCGATACCTGGCTGGAAGCCATGCTGGGCTACGGCCTGCTGGCGGCCGAGGCCTACACCTGGCTGGTGGTCGTGCTGGGCTTCATCCAGACCGCCTGGCCCTTGCACCGCCGGCCTGCGCCGCTGGTGGGCGAGCCGGATGCCTGGCCGACGGTGGACGTCTTCATCCCCACCTACAACGAACCGCTGGAAGTGGTGCGCCCCACCGTGCTGGCCGCGCTGGCCCTGGACTGGCCGGCCGACAAGCTGCGGGTCTACATCCTGGACGACGGCAAGCGCGAGGAGGTCCGCACCTTTGCCGAAGAGTTCGGCGTGGACTACATCACCCGCCCGGACAACCGGCATGCCAAGGCCGGCAACCTCAACCACGCGCTCGCCATGACGCACGGGGATCTGGTGGCCATCTTCGACTGCGACCACATCCCGGTGAACAGCTTCCTGCGCACCGCCGTGGGCTGGTTCCAGCGCGACCCGCAGTGCGCCATGCTGCAGACGCCACACCATTTCTTCTCGCCCGACCCGTTCGAGCGCAACCTCGGCACCTTCCGCCGCGTCCCCAACGAAGGGGCCCTGTTCTACGGGCTGATCCAGGATGGCAACGACTTCTGGAACGCCACCTTCTTCTGCGGCTCCTGTGCCGTGCTGCGGCGTGGCCCGCTGATGGAGGTGGGGGGCATTGCCGTGGAAACCGTCACCGAAGACGCCCACACCGCCCTCAAGCTGCACCGGCGTGGCTACCACACCGCCTATATCCGCGACATCCAGGCCGCCGGTCTGGCCACCGAAAGCCTGTCCGCCCACATCGGCCAGCGCATCCGATGGGCACGCGGCATGGCCCAAATCTTCCGGGTGGACAACCCTTTCCTGGGCAAGGGCCTGGATTTCTGGCAGCGCATCTGCTACGGCAATGCCATGCTGCATTTCTTCTTCGGGCTGCCGCGGCTGGTCTTTCTGACCGCCCCCATGGCCTATCTGTTCTTCGGGCTGCACATCATCTCCACCTCGTCGATGCTGCTGCTGCTCTACCTGATTCCCTACATCGTGCAGGCCACCATCGCCAACGCCCACATCCAGGGCCCGTACCGCCACACGTTCTGGGCCGAGGTCTACGAGACCGTGCTGGCCTGGTACATCACCCTGCCCACCACAGTGGCGCTGATCGCGCCCAAGCTAGGCAAGTTCAACGTCACCGCCAAGGGCGGCCTGGTGGAAGAGGCCTATTTCGACAGCCATATCTCGCGCCCCTATGTGCTGCTGGTGCTGCTCAACCTGTCCGCCCTGCTGTTCGGGCTGTGGCACCTGTTCTTCTCCGAGCAGCGCGATACCGTGGCCCTGCTGCTGAACCTGGTGTGGACGCTCTACAGCGTCTTCATGCTGGGCGCGGCCATGGGGGTGGCTGGCGAAACCCGCCAGGTGCGGCGCATGCACCGTGTGGCCACCGAGCTGCAGACCGTGCTGTACCTGCCCTCCGGCCACACCCTGCCCGCGCAGTGCCATGACTTCTCGCTCAGCGGACTGGGACTGCGGCTGGCGCCGGGCCAGCCCATCAGCGCGGGCATGCACATCGACGTGGGCCTGTGGTCTGAGGGACAGGAACACACCTTCCCGGCCCAGGTCACCTCGCACAACAGCGAGGGCCTCATGGGCCTGCAGTTTGGGGACATGACTCACCAGCAGCAGATCGCGCTGGTGCAATGCACCTTCGCCCGCGCCGAAGCCTGGAAAGGCTGGAGCAATACCTATGAAGCCAACAACAGTGCCCACACGCTGCGCGACATGCTGCAGATGAGCGGCAAGGGTTACCGCGTGCTGCTGGCGTACCTGCGCGGCCAGTTGCGCGGCCTGTGGAAGGCGCCGGCTCCGGTGCCCACCCCGTCGCCTGCGCCTGCGCACACGCCGCTGAACTACGCCAGCTACCAGGCGGCACAGGTGCATGCACCATGAAGAACCGCGTGCCGTCCCCCTCTCTCCCTTCCAACCGCCACCCGGTTGCCGGCAGCCTGGGCTGTGGCGGGTGTTTCGCTGGCGCGCCGCAGGCGCGTACAGCGCAGGTATTGCCATGAGCTTCTGGGCGTTCTATTTCCTGGCCAAGACGGCCCTGCATTTCACCGGCCACCTGCACATGCAGTGGCTGCCCAATCTGTTGCTGGCCATCTGGGTCTTCTGGCCCGTGCGCAAGCCACACTGGCTGCGGCTGCGCACCCTGGCCGGCATCGTCTGCGCCGTGCTGCTGCTGTACGCCGAAAGCGGCCTGCCCAGCCTGGAGCGGGCCTTTTCACAGGCCCACCTGCTGGCCGGCTTCAGCACCCGCTACACGCTGGAGCTGATCGGCCGGCTGGTGAGCTGGCAACTGCTGCTGGGACTGGCCGCCGCCCTGGCGGTATATGTCCTGCTGTCCGCACGCATCCGCTTTGCCACGTTTGCCATCCTGGGCATCCTGGGAGTGGGCCTGCACGCGGCCTGGCAAACCACCCAGCAGCCGCGCAACGGCATGACAGCCGCCGCCGCGTCGGTGCCCTCGGCCACGGGCGGCCCCGCCGGCAACACCACGCTGACCCCCGACAGCATGCTGACCGCGTTCTTCGACCGGGAGCAGCAGCGCAAGGTGGTGCTGCAGCATCCCGCCAGCGCATTCGATGTGGTGGTGCTGCATGTCTGCTCGCTGGCCTGGGACGACATGACCCATGTGGGCCTGGCCGAGCACCCCTTCATGACCCAGGCGCAGATGGTGTTCAGCCAGTTCAACAGCGCCTCCAGCTACAGCGGCCCGGCATCGCTGCGCCTGCTGCACGGCATGTGCGGCCAGGCCACGCACGAAGGGCTGTACCAGGGTCTGGACCGCAGCTGCTATGTGTTCCCGGCCCTGGAAGGCGTGGGCTACCAGGCCCAGGGCCTGCTGAACCACGATGGCGTCTACGACAACTTCGCCAAGGAACTCGAAGAGCGCGGCGGTCTGGGGGGCAAGCTGCAGTCCAACCAGGGGGCCCCTGCGGCCTACCGCAGCTTTGACAACAGCACCATCTTCAGCGACTACGGCACCCTCCACCAGTGGCTGGAAAAACGCAAGGCCCTGGACAGCCAGGCCCCGGTGGCGCTGTACTACAACTCCATCACCCTGCATGACGGTGTGCACGCGCCGGATGCCAGCGCCAGCAACAGCATCGCCACCTACAAGCCCCGGCTGCAGCAACTGCTGGACGACTTTGCCCGCTTCACCCAGGAGCTCAAGGCCAGCGGTCGCCCCACCGTGCTGATCATGCTGCCCGAACACGGCGCCAACCTGCGCGGCGACAGCATGCAGATTCCCGGCATGCGCGAGATCCCCACGCCACGCATCACGCTGGTGCCCACCCTGGTGTACCTGCTCAACACGCCCACGCCCCCCGAACCCCAGGTGCGCGTGGACAAGCCGGTGAGCTATGTGGACCTGTTCACCCTGCTCAACGGCATGTTCCAGAACTCGCCCTTCCAGGCGGGATCCACCCCCTTGGAGGCACGCAGCCAGGCCATGGCCGGCACCGATTTCGTGACCGACAACGAAACCGTGACCATGCTGCGCATGCCGGATCAGCGCTACTGGATGCGCTCCAAGGACTCCACCACCTGGGTGCCGTACCAGCCCTGAACGGCACTGCCGCCGAGCGCACCGTGCCGTGGCCTGCCGCATGCCGCCCGGCAGCGGGGCTGTCGCCGCCCCGGCTGCCAGCGGCGGCCATTGCTGGCACACTGCGGGACTGTTCTCCCCTGTGACACTTCCCATGCACCCCCATGCCGATACCCTGTGGCGTGGTCCGCGCTGGACCCTTGCCGTGCTGCTGGCCGTGCTGGGCATGCTCGGCCCCTTCGCCATCGACACCTACCTGCCCGCGTTCTCGGGCATTGCGCGGGCACTGGACGCCACGCCGCTGCAGATGCAGCAAACGCTGTCGGCCTATCTGTTCGGCTTTGCCTTCATGAACCTATTCCACGGGGCCCTGGCCGACAGCTTTGGCCGCCGCCCGGTGATTCTGGGCGGTCTGGCGGTGTTCACCCTGGCGTCGGCCGGCTGCGCGCTGTCGCAGGACATCGGCCAGCTGGTGTTCTTCCGCGCGCTGCAAGGCCTGTCCACCGGCGCAGGGGTGGTAGTCTCGCGCGCCATCGTGCGCGACATCTTCCCGCCCACCGAGGCCCAGCGGGTGATGAGCCAGATCACCATCTTCTTCGGCGTGGCCCCGGCCATCGCCCCCATCATGGGCGGCTGGCTGTTCGTGCATCTGGGCTGGGCCAGCATCTTCTGGCTGCTGACGGGCATCGGCGTGGCGCTGCTGGCCGTCAACTGGCGGCAGCTGCCCGAGTCGCTGCATGCCAGCCAGCGCCAGCCCTTTGACGTGCGCCATCTGATGCGCGGCTATGGCGAGCTGTGCACCGACCCACGCTTTCTGCTGCTGGCCCTGGCCAGCGGCGTGCCGTTCAACGGCTTTTTCCTCTACGTGCTGTCGGCCCCGGCGTTTCTGGGCGACCACCTGGGCCTGGGGCCCACGCAGTTCTTCTGGCTGTTCCTGCTGACCATTGCCGGCATCATGGGCGGCGCCTGGGTCAGCGGCCGGCTCGCCGGACGCATTGCGCCCAAGCGGCAGATCCGCCACGGCCTGCTGATCATGACCGTGGTCTCCATCGCCAATGTGGTGGCCAATCTGCTGCTGCCGGCCCATGTCGGCTGGGCGCTGCTGCCGGTGGGCATCTACGCGTTCGGCTGGTCGCTGATGGTGCCGGTGGTCACGCTGCTGGTGCTGGATCTGTACCCGCTGCGCCGGGGACTGGCGTCCTCGCTGCAGGCCGTGGTGGGGTCGACCGCCAACGGCCTGGTGGCCGGCGTGCTGGCTCCGCTGGTCATGCATTCCACCGCGGCCCTGGCACTTGGCTCGGCCGCGCTGATGGCCATCGGCCTGCTGTCGTGGATCTATCTGCACCACCGCTGGCCGGAGATCGGCCGCACGGCCGCGTGAAGCACCCGTCCTAGTCGAACGCCAGCTCGCCCACCATGGGCTGGCCGGCTTCCAGCACCAGGCCGGCCCCTTGCAGCACGATGGCATTCATGCCGAAGGTGATGGCGCCGTCCATGCGCGCATCGGCACGGTAGCCCGCCAGGGCGGTGCTCACGTCCAGGCTGCTTGCGGCGGTGGCGGGGTCGATGTCCGGAATCGGGCAGCGCGTGCAGGGCTTGACCGGGCGCAGCGTGACCACGCCGCCCGCGGTGCGGATGTGCAGCTGGGCCAGATGGTCTTCCTCATGGGCCTCCAGGCCGTCCAGCACCAGGTTCGCGCGAAAGCGCAGCAGGTCCACATGCGGACCACCGGCAGACTGCACACGTTCGGCCAGCTCGGTGCCTGCCGCGGTGGTGGTCACCAGCAGCGGGTAGCCATCGGCAAAAAAGGTGCTGGCTGCCACATCGCCCGTCCATTTGCGGCTGCACGGGCGCTGGCGGCTGCGGTCAAAGCGCACCAGACGGCAGTCCGTGCCCAGGAAGGCACTCAACCACCCTGCCACGGCATCGCCCTGGTCGTGGCCGGCCACGCGGTCGTCCCACACCTCCACCTGCTGCAGGGCGGCATCGGCCGGCGGCTGCACCACATGGCGCGCCTGGCCGGGGGCCTGCAGCGCCAGCACGTCGCCGCCGTCCAGCAGCTCGGGCTGGATCAGCACCATGCGCGGGTGGCTGCGCTGGGTCAGAAACACACCCTGCGGATCGACCACCATCCATTCCCGGTCCTGGGCCAGCCCGGTGACGTCCAGCCGCACCGCGGGCACCTGCACCCCGGCGCAGGATTTGACCGGGTACACCCACAGCTGGGCAATGCGGCCCTGCACATCGGCCGAAGTCTCCACCGCATCCCATGATGCTGCTGCCATTTTTTCGTCTCCTTCTGATCTGACCCCGGTCTGCCCGGTCCCGCGGGTGATTGGAACATGGCAGCACGCCAGCGGGGGCCAGCGCCGCCCTCCTACAATGCAGGCCATGGCGCAATCCTTTGACGTATGTATCCGTGGGGCCGGCATCGTGGGCCGCACCCTGGCCCTGTTGCTGGCGCGCGAGCGACTGCGTGTCGCCCTGGTTGCCACCCCGCCAGCCCCTGACGCCGCGCGCGATGTGCGTGCCTATGCGCTCAACACCAGTTCCAGGCAGCTGCTGGCCTCGCTGCGGGTCTGGCCCGACCCCGTCCACGCCACCGCACTGCGCCACATGGAAGTGTTCGGCGATGAAGGCGGCAGCGTGCATTTCGATGCCGGTGCCCAGTCGGTCGATGCCCTGGGCTGGATCGTCGATGTGCCCGCGCTGGAAAACCGCCTGGTCGAAGCCGTGCGCTACCAGCCGCTGGTCGAAGTGGTCGAGCGCCCGGTGGACGCCCCGCTGACCGCCATCTGCGAAGGCCGTGCCAGCAGCACGCGCAGCGAATTCGGCGTGGAGTTTGACGTCACCCCCTACCCCCAGCACGCCCTGGCCACACGCCTGGTCTGCGAAAAGCCCCACGGCCAGGTGGCCCGCCAGTGGTTCAGCGCCGACGGCATCCTGGCCTTGCTGCCGCTGGACGGACCCGAAGGCCACACCGTGGCCGTGGTCTGGTCCACCGCACCCGAAGCCGCCCAGCAATGGAAAGATGCGGCGCCCACCGATTTCACCACCCGGCTGCAGGAGCTGAGCCAGCACGCCCTGGGCACGCTGGAGCTGCAAGGCCCGCGCCTGACCTGGCCGCTGCAGCAGGCCGTGGCCCGCCGCTGGAGCGGTGCGCAGCCCGGCAACCCGGCCGCCAGCTGGGTGCTGGCCGGCGACGCCGCCCACAATGTGCACCCGCTGGCCGGCCAGGGTCTGAACCTGGGCCTGGCCGATGTGCAGGCCCTGGCGCGCATCCTGCAGGAGCGCGACGCCTGGCGCAGCACCGGCGACAGCAAGCTGCTGCGCCGCTACGAGCGCGAACGCAAGGCCGGCCTGGCGCCGATGGGACTGGCCATGGACGGGCTGCAGCAACTGTTCAGCCGGCCCGAAGCGCCGCTGCAGGCGCTGCGCAACTGGGGCATGCAGGCGTTCGAGCGCAGCGGCCCGCTCAAGGACTGGATGGCCCGCCAGGCCATGGGCCTGTGACCCTGGAGGGTGCCTCCCGGCGCTGACCGGGGAACCTTTGCCGCCCAGGCCACCCCAACCCTTTGTTTTTGCCTCTTATTGCACGGTTGTATTCATGAAGCTGATTCCCTCTGCCCTGCTTGTCGCCGCCGCCCTCACCCTGGGCCTGGGCGCCCATGCCCAGGACGCCAACCTGAAAAAGACCCTGGCCGAGCGCATTCCGCAGCTGGACAAGATCGACGAGATCCGCCCCACGCCCATGCAGGGTCTGTACGAGGTGCGCATCGGTACCGACCTGTTCTACACCGATGCCAAGGGCAACTACCTGATCCAGGGCGAGCTGATCGACACCAAGGCCCGCCGCAACCTGACCGAAGACCGCATCACCAAGCTGACCGAGGTGCAGTTCAAGGACCTGCCGCTGCAGGACGCCTTCACCGTCGTGCGGGGCAAGGGCGAGCGCAAGCTGGCCGTGTTCGAAGATCCGAACTGCGGCTACTGCAAGCGTTTCGAGCGCGACATGCAGAAGGTGGACAACGTCACCATCTACATGTTCCTCTACCCCATCCTGAGCCCGGACTCGGCCGAGAAGTCGCGCAACATCTGGTGCTCCAAGGACAAGGTCACAGCCTGGCACGACATGATGCTGCGCGACAAGGCCCCTGCCGCCGCCAGCTGCGATGTGACGGCCCTGCAGCGCAACCTGGCCCTGGGCAAGAAACACAAGATCACCGGCACCCCCACGCTGATCTTTGAAGACAACAGCCGCGTGCCCGGTGCCATTCCGGCTTCCGAGGTGGAAAAACACCTCGCTGCCGCCAAACGCTAAGCCCCCGGGGCCTGCCGCCGTGCAGGCCCTGTTCTTTTTTGCGGCGTGGCCGCCAGGCACGCCGCCCTCTCTCGCCGACGCCGCCATGTCCACATCCATCCCCCAAAACACCGCCCCATCGGCCCCCAAGCTGTCGGCAGCGGCAGCGCACGCCGTGTCCACCGAGGCCCTGGAGCCGCCCCATGCCCCGCTGCAGTACCGGGTGGAAGCTCTGGACCTGCACGCCCACCTGTTTGCCGTGCGCCTGCGCATTGCCGCGCCCCAGGCCGGCCAGCAGCTGTCGCTGCCGGTGTGGATTCCGGGCAGCTACCTGGTGCGCGAATTCGCCAAGAACCTGCAAGGGCTGAAGGCGACCCAGGGCCGCAAGGCCATTTCCGTGCAGCAGCTGGACAAGCACCGCTGGCAGCTCGACTGCAAGGCCGGCCAGCCGATGGAGCTGCACTGGCAGGTCTGCGCCTATGACACCTCGGTGCGCACCGCCTGGCTGGACAGCCGGCGCGGCTTTTTCAACGGCACCAGCCTGCTGCTGCGCGTGCATGGCCAGGAACGCACCCCGCATGCGCTGGAAATCGCCCGCTCTGCCGCCACCCCGGCCGACTGGCAGCTGGCCACGGGCCTGACGCCCCATGCGGTGGACAGCCAGGGCTTTGGCCACTATCTGGCGGCCGACTATGACGAGCTGGTGGACTGCCCGGTGGAACTGGGCGCCTTCTGGCAGGGCCGCTTCACCGCCTGTGGTGTGCCCCACCGCTTTGTGGTGGCCGGCGCCCCGGCCAGCTTTGACGGCGACAAGCTGCTGCGCGACACCCAGACCATCTGCGAAGAGGAAATCCGTTTCTGGCATGGCAAGGGCAAGAAGCCGCCGCACCGCAGCTACGTGTTCATGCTCAACGCCACGGACGACAACTACGGCGGGCTGGAGCACCGCAATTCCACCGCGCTGATCTGCGGCCGGCGCGACCTGCCGCGCAGCGCCAGCGCCCTGGGCGAAGGCGGCAAGCAGCCCGAGGGCTACACCACGCTGCTGGGCCTGATCAGCCACGAGTACTTCCACACCTGGAACGTCAAGCGCCTGCGCCCGGCCGAATTTGCCCGCTACGACTACAACGCCGAGAACTACACCCAGCTGCTGTGGTTCTTCGAAGGCTTCACCAGCTACTACGACGACCTGCTGCTGCGCCGTGCCGGCCTGATCGACAACGCCCAGTACCTGGCCCTGCTGACCAAGACCATCAACCAGGTGCAGCAGACGCCCGGTCGCCAGGTGCAGAGCGTGGCGCAGTCCAGCTGGGACGCCTGGGTCAAGTACTACCGCCAGGACGAGAACACCGCCAACGCCACCGTCAGCTACTACACCAAGGGCTCGCTGGTGGCCCTGTGCCTGGACCTGGCACTGCGCCGCGAAGGCCCGGTCACGCTGGACCAGGTGATGCGCGGCCTGTGGGCCCGCTGCCACGGCGGCCCGATGGCCGAGGCCGATGTGCTGGCCGTGCTGCAGGAGCTGACGGGCCGCAGCTGGGAAACCGAAATCGCCCAGTGGGTGCACGGCACCGGCGAGCTGCCACTGGCCGAACTGCTGGCGGCCCACGGCGTGCTGCTGCAGGCCGACCGCCCGGCCCTGGCCCAGCAACTGGGCCTGCGCGTACAGGACAAGCGCAGCGTGCTGATCAAGACCGTGCTGCGCGGCGGCCTGGCCGAGCAGGCGGGCCTGATGGCCGGCGACGAATGGCTGGGCGTGGAACGCGCAGGCGGCGACGGCTGGCGCCTAAGCAAGCTGCAGGACCTGCCGCTCTACACCCGCCCGGGCGAGGTGGTGACGGCCCTGGTCGCCCGCGACCACCAGCTGCTGCGCCTGTCGCTGCAACTGCCGGCTGCGGCCAAGGCGGCCGCCCGACCGGCGCCCAAGCGCTCGGGCAAATCGCCGGCAGCGCCCGACACGGAAACGCCCGCCAACATCAAGCTGGGCATGCAGGATGCCGCCGTGGCCGCCAAATGGCTGGCGGCACAGTGAAGCCATGCCTGCCCGCCAGCGCCGCCGTTTCAGGGTCTGGCCGTAGGTGACTGTACGGACGGGCGGCTTGGGTATAGTTTCTCCATCCACCCGTCCTATAAACATACCTACGGAGATAGCCCCTTGGCCTACGAAACCATCGAAGTCCGCGTCGAAGCGGACAAAGTCGGCGTCATCACCCTGAACCGACCCAAGCAGCTCAACGCCCTGAACGACCAGCTGATGAACGAGCTGGGCGAGGCGCTGAAGGCCTTCGAGGCGGACGAAAAGATCGGCTGCATGGTCATCACCGGCAGCGAGAAAGCCTTTGCGGCTGGCGCCGACATCAGCGCCATGGCCAAGTACAGCTTTGCCGATGCCTACCGCGGTGACTTCATCACCCGCAACTGGGAAACCATCCGCAGCATCCGCAAGCCCGTGATCGCCGCCGTCAGCGGCTTTGCCCTGGGCGGTGGCTGCGAGCTGGCGATGATGTGCGACTTCATCATCGCCGCGGACAACGCCAAGTTCGGCCAGCCCGAAATCAAGCTGGGCGTGATCCCCGGCGCCGGTGGTACGCAGCGCCTGCCCCGCGCCATCAGCAAGAGCAAGGCCATGGACATGTGCCTGACCGCCCGCATGATGGACGCCGCCGAGGCCGAGCGCAGCGGTCTGGTCAGCCGCGTGGTGCCGCTGGACAAGCTGATGGAAGAAACGCTGGCCGCAGCCATCACCATCAGCGGCTTCTCGCAGATCACGGTGATGGCCGCCAAGGAAGCCGTGAACCGCGCCTATGAAGGCCAGCTCTCCGACGGCCTGATGTTCGAGCGCCGCCTGTTCCATTCCCTGTTTGCCACCCAGGACCAGAAGGAAGGCATGGACGCTTTCCTGAACAAGCGCCCGGCGAACTTTACCAACCAATAAAAGCTGGTATATAATTTCTATCTGTCGGTCGTATAGCTCAGTTGGTTAGAGCGCAGCATTCATAATGCTGATGTCGTAGGTTCAAGTCCCACTACGACCACCAGAATCCCTGAAACCCGCAATGCGCAAGCCTTGCGGGTTTTTCTTTGCCTGCACGCTGTGCGCTACTTTGCCGCTCCTGCGCCGTGGCAGGGCCCAGCCAGCCAAGGGCATGGCCATGCAGACCGGGCTGCTGCGCAGCGACCGGACACAAAAAATTGCCCACTTTCGTGCAGGACCACCTTTTTTCCCCATAGAATCGCGCCCTGTCGGTCGTATAGCTCAGTTGGTTAGAGCGCAGCATTCATAATGCTGATGTCGTAGGTTCAAGTCCCACTACGACCACCAGGACACCCAAAACCCGCAGTGCGCAAGCCCTGCGGGTTTTTTCTTGCGTGTGTGGCCTGCCCGCCCCAGCGATACACAGTCGCCATACACAGTAACCCTCCGCACGCCGGCATCCAGGCAAGCGGCCCAGCACCGCTACAGCACGCTCGAAACCGCTGTCTACACCGGCTGCCGTTTGTCAGCAATGGACTACAGCCCTGGCTTACGCAGCACCTGCGGCCGATCCGGTGTACGGCACCGGCCTGCATGCCGGCAGCTACGGGCTGGACCACAAGACGTTACAAGTCGGGTGACCGGTTTATCTCGGCGGATGGTGTTGGCCATGACCACCGGCTCCCGACACACACGGCAGCGGCATCGAACAGAACCATAAATCCGTTTATTTTCAATAGCTTGCAATATCAACCCATGCATGCGATGGGCCGCCATTCAGCGGATTACGTAAAGCTACATAAAGAGCGCATCCGCTGGATTGACGTCCTTTTGTAACATTTATCCACGTATCGATGTGCGCTACGGGCCGGTACAGTCTGTCCCTGTCAATGCCATGAAGATGGCCGCCATGTCAGATAAATTCCTACACGCAAGGTGAGGGAACCAGACTCCGCGCACCGACGCACCCTGACTTCAGTTCCCCCATTGGGTTCTTCACAATCCATTCCATCAGATCGACAACAGCGCAAGACCGCAGCGATCTGAAAGACCAATCACTTTTGACTGGACTCCAAAGGAAAGGAACACCCAATGAACAACGACCAACTGCTCGCCGAGATCCGTGAAGCCAACCTCACCTACCTGATGCTGGCGCAAACCCTGATCCGCCAAGACAAGGCAGAAGCCGTGTTCCGTCTGGGCCTCAATGAAGACGCCTGCGACATCCTGGGTGCCCTCTCCGCCGCACAAGTTCTGAAGCTCGCCTCCCGCAACACCTTGCTGTGCAGCTTCCGTGTGGACGACGAACTGGTCTGGAGCCTGCTGACCAACCACAGCAGCAACAAGATCGGCAACGAAGCCACCAACACGCTGCACGCCAACATCCTGATGGCCAGCCGCGTCTCCGAAGTGCTGTAAGGCACACGCTGATTGCCCCACGCAACCACACACGGAGAAACCACCATGGCCACCACCACCAAGAGCGTGCTGAACGAGTCCAAGCAGATCGAACGCGCTGCCATGCTGATCGGCATGGGCGCCCGCATGCAGGTGCTCGAATCCGAAACCACGCTGTCGTATGAGCGCCTGATCCGCCTCTACAAGGAAATCGCTGGCAAGTCGCCGTCCAAAGGCCAGCTGCCGTTTTCCACCGACTGGTTCCTGACCTGGCAAGAAAACATCCACAGCTCGCTGTTCCTGAACATCTACGAATACCTGTCCAAGGGCGTGGAGTTGGATGCAGTCGAGCAGCTGACCAAGGCCTACCGCCTCTACAGCGAACAGATCGAAGCCGCCGGCCTGGATCTGATGCTGTCCTTCACCCGCGCCTGGCGCCTGGTGAAGTTCGTGGACGCCAACATGCTGACCCGCACCAAGTGCTCCAAGTGCTCCGGCATGTTTGTGACCGAACCCTATGAAAACGCACGCCACTACGAATGTGGCCTGTGCAACCCACCGGCCCGTGCCGGCAAGAGCAAGAGCGCAGGTGCGCTGATGCTCCACTGATTCACCCGTTCCCCTTTGGAAAACTCAACGCTTTCCGATTCATACCGCCCCGTCGCAAGACCGGGCGGTTTTTTTATGGGCGCCTGAAATAAAGGCGACTGGCGCACCGCACCTCCCACAGCGTCCCTTGCAGCGCCCGCTGCTCGTATCCGACACAAGCGCTGGCACCGCCAAGGCGGCAGATAACTTCACATCCGGGTCCACCACACGCCCCAACGCCCTACGGCCCGGTCGGCGGCACAGACCGCCGGCCCCCACCAAGCGGGCATAAAAAAGGCGCCTGTTGCAGGCGCCTGGTACACACACCGCGCTGCCATGGCAACAGCGCAGACAGCCAAGAAGGCTCAGAACGGCAGCTTGGGCATGCCGCCGCCACCCATCATGCCCTTCATGGCTTTCATGCCACCCATCTTCTTCATCATCTTCATCAGGCCGCCGCCCTTCATCTTCTTCATCATGGTCTGCATCTGCTCGAACTCCTTGAGCAGGCGGTTGACTTCCTGCACCTGCACACCTGCGCCGTCGGCAATGCGCTTCTTGCGGGTGGCCTTGATGATTTCGGGCTTTTTGCGCTCCTTGGCGGTCATGGAGCAGATGATGCCTTCCTTGCGCTTGATTTCGCGCTCGGCCTTGTCCATGTCCACGGCACCGGCCTTGGCGGTCAGCTCGGAAGGCAGCTTGTCCATCAGCGTGGACAGACCGCCCATCTGCTTCATCTGCTGGATCTGGGCCAGAAAGTCGTTCAGGTCAAACCCGTCGCCACTCTTGACCTTTTCGGCCAGCTTCTGCGCGGCCTCCATGTCCACGCCCTTGGTGACCTGCTCCACCAGGGCCACGATGTCCCCCATGCCCAACACACGCTGGGCGTGGCGGTCGGCATCGAACACTTCCAGGCCGTCGATCTTTTCCGACACACCGGCAAACTTGATGGGCGCACCGGTGATCTGGCGCACCGACAGGGCGGCACCACCGCGCGAGTCACCGTCCAGCTTGGTCAGCACGATACCGGTCAGCGGCAGCGCTTCCTTGAAGGCCTTGGCGGTGTTGATCGCATCCTGGCCCTGCATGGCATCGACCACGAACAGGGTTTCCACCGGCTTCAAGGTGGCATGCAGGTCCTTGATTTCGGCCATCAACAGCTCGTCGATGGCCAGGCGGCCGGCCGTGTCCACCAGCAGCACGTCGAAGAAATGCTTCTTGGCGTAGTCCAGCGCGGCCACGGCAATGTCGTGCGGCTTCTGGTCGGGCGTGGAGGGGAACCATTCGGCGCCGGCCTGGGCGGTGACGGTCTTGAGCTGTTCGATCGCCGCAGGGCGGTACACGTCACCCGAGACCGTCAGCACCTTCTTCTTGCGCTTCTCGATCAGGTGCTTGGCCAGTTTGGCCGTGGTGGTGGTTTTACCGGCACCTTGCAGGCCGGCCATCAGGATGATGGCGGGAGGCTGGGCATTCAGGTTGATGTCGGCCACACCCTCGCCCATGGTGGCGGAGAGTTCGGCATTCACGATGCCCACCAGGGCCTGACCGGGCTTCAGACTGCCCAGCACCTCCTGGCCCAGCGCCTTTTCCTTGACCCGGGCGATGAAGTCGCGCACCACAGGCAGGGCCACGTCGGCTTCCAGCAGGGCCATGCGCACTTCGCGCAGCATGTCCTGCACATTGGATTCGGTGATGCGGGCCTGGCCCCGCATCTCCTTGACGAGTCGCGAGAGTTTGTCGGTGAGTGCGGATGCCATAGCTGTCTGTTCCGGGGAAGAGTGGGTCGTGCTGCTGCCAAGGCAGGCTAGGTGCCTGCACAGCAGGGCCGGGGAAATATCGGTTGCCGCAGGTCCAGCCAGCGACAAAGGAGGTGGACGCGCGTGCGCCCCCGGGCGTAAGCACCAATTTTACATGCCCCACCCCTGCGCTGCCGCGCGCAGGGGAACGCCGCAGCCGCCCGGGGCGGCATGGCGCCTGCCCGGAAGCCCATATGCGCCGGTGCCCGGCCCCCGCCCGGCAGACAAACTGTGGTTTTCTGCGGCGCTTGGCCGCATTTCTGATGCTGACTTGCGCCCGCACAGCGGCGCAGCAGCTACGCCGACGGCTATCATCCAGATATGGTTCCGACCCCTTCTTCCTTGCCTGGCTGGGGCATGTCCATGGCCGCCATCCTGGCCTATGCCGTGCCCGCGCTGGGCATACGCCACCTCACGCCTGCCAAGGCCCGGCTGGCCCTGCGTTGCGCCTGGGTGCTGCACGGCCTGGCGCTGGTCTTCACCCTGCTGAACAGCCCGCCCCATTTTGGCTTTGCACCGGCACTGTCCATCACGGCCTGGCTGATGCTGACGGTGTACGCCGTGGAGCAGCAGCTCTTTCCCCAGATGCGGGCCCGCTGGGTGCTGGCCGCACTGGGCGCGGTCACGGTGGCCCTGGCCCTGGTGTTTCCAGGCCACCCGCTGCATGTCCAGGCCTCGGCCTGGTTGCCGCTGCACCTGGCGCTGGGCATTGCCTGCTATGGGCTGTTTGCCGCCGCCGTGGTGCACGGCGCGCTGATGAGCCAGGCCGAGCAGCGCATGCGCACCGGCGCCGAATCCGACAGCGGCATGCCGCTGCTGCTGCTGGAGCGGCTGACCTTCCGCTTTGTGACGGCCGGCTTCATCCTGCTGACGGCCACGCTGCTGGCCGGCTGGCTGTTTGGTGAACAGCTCTACGGCCACGCCTGGCGCTGGGGCCACAAGGAAATCTTTTCCCTGCTGAGCTGGCTGGTGTTTGCCGTGCTGCTGGTGGGCCGCGGCCGCTTTGGCTGGCGCGGCAACCATGCGGTGCGCATGATCTATGCCGGCGCGCTGCTGCTGCTGCTGGGCTATGTGGGTTCGCGCTTCGTGCTGGAAGTGGTGCTGGGGCGCTTGCAATGAAATACCTGCTGGTGATCGCCGTGGTGGCGGTGTTCTATCTGTATTGGAAGAAGCAGCGCCAGTCGCTGCGCCCCCCGGCGCCACCGTCCCAGCCCACGCTCGCGCCGCCCCAGCCCATGGTGGCCTGCGCCCACTGCGGCCTGCACCTGCCGCAACGCGATGCCCTGAACGATGCACAGCAGCAGTCCTACTGCTGCGAGGCGCACCGCAAGCTCGGCCCCCGCCCCTGAACCTGCGAACACCAGGACCTGCATCTGGCGACCGGAACGGGGCTTCCCGCCACTGCCTGGCAGCGGCGTCCCGCCCCGGTCTGCGGCAGCAGCAAATGCGCTATCGTGTGAACCGTTTGCAGACTCCCCTGGCGCCCTAAGCGGCAGACCCTTCTTCCCATGGACTTTGACCCGCCTGTGTGGCGTGACGGCTGGCTGTCCGGCGTGCGCCACCTGCCTTCGCCCAATTTCGGCCCCCGCCCTGCCCAGGCGCAGATCGATCTGCTGGTGGTGCATTCCATCAGCCTGCCGCCAGGCCAGTTCGGCACCGGCTGCGTGCAGCAGCTGTTCACCAACCAGCTGGACTGGGACGCCCACCCCTACTTCCAGGGCATTCGCGGGCTGGAGGTGTCCTCGCATTTCTTCATCGAGCGCACCGGCCAGATCTGGCAGTTTGTCAGTGCCGACGCGCGCGCCTGGCATGCCGGCCAGTCCAGCTGGCGCGGGCGCGGCAACTGCAATGACGACTCCATCGGCATCGAGCTCGAAGGCCTGGAAGGCCTGGGCTTTGAAGACGCCCAGTACACCAGCCTGCTGCAGCTGAGCGAAGCCATTGGCCAGCATTACCCGCTGCAGCACATCGCCGGCCACGAGCACATTGCCCCCGGCCGCAAGCAGGACCCCGGCCCCGGTTTTGACTGGCCGCGCCTGCAGCACCCCTTGCAGGCCCGCCACCCGGATTGGCAGTTTCCGCCGGCCTAGCCCCCCGCGTGCGTTCCACGCCGCCAGCAAGGTCATTGCGCTGAGCCCATGCCGCGCACCGCCCGCCACGGCGCCTTCTCCTTCTGCTTGGTGCGTACCCACACCCCTGCCACAGCGCGCCGTGAGGGCATGGGTGGGCAGACTTTCGCCCCCATGCGCTGCGTCAATCCCCATTGACCACAGGCTGCAGCCAAAACGCGACGCCCGAGCGGCAGACACGCCCCCGGACCACCGGTGCACACAATGCCGGTGCGCCATTGCCCGGCGCCATGGCCTGCCACCCCGCATGGCTTGCGGACTTTCGCCGGCAAAGCACCAGCGGGCGGGCGCTGCCCGCGTGTCAAGCCCCTGGCGCCACAGATTTTTTCCCGCTTCCGGCTTGGCAGCATAGGCCTGCGCAGTACACTACCCCTAGTGCTCGGCAATCGATCGAACACTACATCTAGTGTGTAACATCTTGTTGCAACTACCGCATTCAGACGCAGGGCCCCACAGCCGTCGGCCCCGCCATCCCAATCAAGAGGAACCCATGCAAGACGCACCGAATACCCTGTCTGCCGACCAGCCCACGACCACCCAGGTAGCGCTGGAGACCTACCAGGTGATCCGCCGCAGTGGCGATGTCGTGCCTTTTGCTCCGCAGAAAATCGCCACCGCCGCCACCAAGGCCTTCCTGGCCGTGCGCGGCGCCCAGGGCGCTGCGTCCGCCAGCGTGCGCGAAACCGTCGACAGCCTGACCCACGCCGTGATCCGCGCCCTGGTGCGTTCGCGTCCAGGCGGCGGCACCTTCCACATTGAAGACATCCAGGACCATGTGGAACTGGGTCTGATGCGTGGCGGTCACCAGGATGTGGCCCGCGCCTATGTGCTGTACCGCGAAGCCCGCAACCAGGAACGCGCCGCCGCCAAGAAGAAGGCCGAGGAAGAAGCCGCAGCCGCCGCAGCCCCCAAGCCCACGCTGCACGTGACCGACAACGGTCAGCGCCAGCCGCTGGACCAGGAACGCCTGCAGGCCCTGTTTGAAGCCGCCTGCCGCAACCTGAACCCCGATATCTCCGCCGCGCCCATCCTGAGCGAGACGCTGCGCAATCTGTACGACGGCGTGCCGCTGGCCGAGGTCTACAAGGCCGCCATCCTGGCCGCCCGCACCCTGATCGAGACCGATCCCGACTACACCTATGTCACCGCCCGCCTGCTGCTGCACACCATCGTGCGCGAAGTCATGGGCCGCGATGTGCAGCCGGCCGACATGGACGCGGCCTATGCCGACTACTTCCCCGGCTTCATCCAGAAGGGCGTGGACAACGAGCTGCTCAACCCCGAGCTGCTGAAGTTCGACCTGCCCCGCCTGGGCAAGGCACTGAAGGCCGAGCGCGACCAGCAGTTCGACTACCTGGGTTTGCAGACGCTGTACGACCGCTACTTCCTGCACGTGCGCAAGACGCGCATCGAGCTGCCGCAGAGCTTCTTCATGCGTGTGGCCATGGGCCTGGCGCTGCAGGAGTCCGACCGCGACGCCCGCGCCATCGAGTTCTACGAACTGCTGAGCTCGTTCGACTTCATGTCTTCCACGCCCACGCTGTTCAACAGCGGCACGCTGCGTTCGCAGCTGTCGAGCTGCTACCTGACCACCGTGTCCGACGACCTGGGCGGCATCTACGACGCCATCAAGGAAAACGCGCTGCTGTCCAAGTTTGCCGGCGGCCTGGGCAACGACTGGACCAATGTGCGCGCCCTGGGCGCCCGCATCAAGGGCACGAACGGCGAATCGCAAGGCGTGGTGCCTTTCCTGAAGGTGGTCAACGACACGGCGGTGGCGGTGAACCAGGGCGGCAAGCGCAAGGGCGCTGTCTGCGCCTACCTGGAAACCTGGCACCTGGACATCGAAGAATTCCTGGAACTGCGCAAGAACACCGGCGATGACCGCCGCCGCACCCACGACATGAACACGGCGAACTGGATTCCCGACCTGTTCATGAAGCGCGTGGTGGAAAACGGCGAATGGACCCTGTTCTCGCCTTCCGATGTGCCCGAGCTGCACGACCTGTTCGGCCAGGCGTTCGAGAAGGCCTACACCGCCTACGAAGCCAAGACCCAGACCGGCGAGATCACGCTGTTCAAGCGCGTGCCCGCCGTGGATGTGTGGCGCAAGATGCTGTCCATGCTGTTCGAGACCGGCCACCCCTGGATCACGTTCAAGGACCCTTGCAACATCCGTTCGCCCCAGCAGCATGTGGGCGTGGTGCACTCTTCCAACCTGTGCACGGAAATCACGCTGAACACCAGCGACAGCGAAACCGCCGTCTGCAACCTGGGCTCCGTGAACCTGGCACGCCACATCACCAACGGCGCCATCGACCACGCCAAGCTGCGCAAGACCATCACCACGGCCATGCGCATGCTGGACAACGTGATCGACATCAACTACTACGCCGTGGACAAGGCCCGCGACTCCAACATGCGCCACCGCCCGGTGGGCATGGGCATCATGGCCTTCCAGGATGCGCTGTATGAAATGCGCACCCCCTACGCCAGCCAAGCTGCCGTGGAGTTTGCCGACGCCGCCATGGAAGCGGTCTGCTACTACGCCTACTGGGCATCGACCGAGCTGGCCAAGGAACGCGGCACCTACTCCAGCTACCAGGGCTCGCTGTGGTCGCAGGGCATCCTGCCGCTGGATTCGCTGAACCTGCTGGAAAAGGAACGCGGCGGTTATGTGGACGTGGACCGCACCGTGCGTCTGGACTGGGAAGCGCTGCGCGCCAAGATCCAGGCCGACGGCATGCGCAACTCCAACTGCGTGGCCATTGCGCCCACGGCCACCATCTCCAACATCGTGGGGGTAGACGCCTCCATCGAGCCCTCGTTCGGCAATCTGTCGGTCAAGTCCAACCTGTCCGGCGAATTCACCGTCATCAACCAGTTCCTGGTGCGTGACCTGAAGAAGCTAGGCCTGTGGGACGAAGTGATGGTCATGGACCTGAAGCACTTTGACGGTTCGCTGCGCCCCATCGAGCGCGTGCCGCACGACCTCAAGCAGCTGTACGCCACCGCCTTCGAAGTGGAACCGCAGTGGCTGGTGGAGGCTGCCAGCCGCCGCCAGAAGTGGATCGACCAGGCCCAGAGCCTGAACATCTACATGGCGGGCGCATCCGGCAAGAAGTTGCACGATACCTACCTGCTGGCTTGGCAGCGTGGTCTGAAGACCACCTACTACCTGCGCACCATCAGCGCCACCCACGTGGAGAAGTCCACGGTCCAAAGCCGTGTGCTGAATGCCGTGTCGGCCAACGCCCCTGCCGCCATGGCTTCCATGAGTGCGCTGGAAAAGGCCGCAGCCGCCGCCCGTGCCCAGCAGGCACCGGCCACCGACATCAAGTTCTGCGCGATCGACGACCCCGGCTGCGAGGCCTGCCAGTAACGGAAGGCGCCTCCCGGTGCACCGGGCGCCCAGCGCTCGGTGCACCCCCGCTTTGGCGCCAGACGCCAGAGCGGGCGAGGCCCTCGGGGGTGACATGCCCCCGGCGGCGGCGGAATGCAACGCGCCCATGTGCCGCCTGCCACCGCACTTGTGACATCGATGAATCGAAAAAGCTGGATGGCAATGAACGCACCCAGCTGCTCTTTCCAAGGAATCCACCATGCTGAGTTTTGACGACGACACCCTTGCCCCTTCCGCCAGCAGCGCGGAAAGCGGCGCATCCACCAACACCCACAAGCGTGTGAACGCGGCCGACAAGCGCATCATCAACGCCAAGACCGACGTCAACCAGCTGGTGCCCTTCAAGTACAAGTGGGCCTGGGAAAAATACCTGGCCACCTGCGCCAACCACTGGATGCCGCAGGAAGTGAACATGACGCGCGACATCGCGCTGTGGAAGAGCCCCAATGGCCTGACCGAAGACGAGCGCCGCATCGTCAAACGCAATCTGGGCTTCTTTGTGACCGCCGATTCGTTGGCTGCCAACAACATTGTGCTGGGCACCTACCGCCACATCACCGCACCGGAATGCCGCCAGTTCCTGCTGCGCCAGGCCTTCGAGGAAGCCATCCACACCCACGCCTACCAGTACATCGTGGAGTCGCTGGGTCTGGACGAAGGCGAGATCTTCAACGCGTACAACGAGGTCGAGTCCATCCGCAACAAAGACGAGTTCCTGATCCCCTTCATCGAAGCGATCATGGACCCGAACTTCCACACCGGCACGCCGGAAACCGACCAGACCCTGCTCAAGAGCCTGATCGTGTTTGCCTGCCTGATGGAAGGTCTGTTCTTCTACGTGGGCTTCACGCAGATCCTGGCGCTGGGCCGCCAGAACAAGATGGTGGGCGCTGCCGAGCAGTACCAGTACATCCTGCGCGATGAATCCATGCACTGCAATTTCGGCATCGACCTGATCAACCAGTTGAAGCTGGAGAACCCGCACCTGTGGACCCCGGCATTCAAGGAAGAGATCAACGAGCTGTTCCGCAAGGCCGTCGAGCTCGAATACCAATATGCCGAAGACACCATGCCGCGCGGTGTGCTGGGCATGAATGCATCGATGTTCAAGGGCTATCTGCGCTACATCGCCAATCGCCGCGCCACACAAATCGGTTTGGAAGAGCTGTTCCCGGGTGAAGAAAATCCGTTCCCCTGGATGAGTGAAATGATCGATTTGAAGAAGGAACGTAACTTCTTTGAGACACGAGTCATCGAATATCAGTCCGGAGGTGCACTTTCTTGGGATTAATACCTCCTCAAGTGCTACAAGAAAATTCATAATGCGCCCCATGCCATCAACTGCTTTTGCGAATTTGGTGGCATGGGGCGCTTTTATGCGTGTTGCGTTGAATCCCTCCACGGCGCACAGGATCACGCCCTGCGTTCCAATCGCAAACAGCGCTTTGTATAAACCAACGAAGGAGAAGATGATGGCAACTGCAAAGAAGACCGCAGCGAAAAAGGCTGCCACCACCGGCAGCGAAAGCACCAAGAAAACTGCCGTCAAGGCAGAAGTGAAGAAGACCGCCGCCAAGGCCGCAGCCCCCAAGGCCGCTGCCAAGAAGGCCACCACCGCCAAGGCTGCTGCTCCCAAGAAGGCCGCTGCACCTGCTGCCAAGAAGGCTGCCGCTCCCAAGGCTGCTGCACCTAAGGCCGCAGCTCCCAAGAAGGCCGCTGCACCTGCTGCCAAGAAGGCTGCCGCTCCCAAGGCTGCTGCGCCCAAGAAGGCTGCTGCTCCTGCTGCTGCCAAGAAGGCCGCCGCTCCCAAGGCTGCTGCTCCCAAGGCCGCCGCCAAGAAGGCCACCACCGCCAAGGCTGCTGCACCCAAGAAGGCTGCTGCTCCTGCTGCCAAGAAGGCCGCCGCCCCCAAGGCTGCTGCTCCCAAGGCCGCCGCCAAGAAGGCCACCACCGCCAAGGCTGCTGCACCCAAGAAGGCTGCTGCTCCTGCGGCCAAGAAGGCCGCCGCTCCCAAGGCTGCTGCTCCCAAGGCCGCCGCCAAGAAGACCACCACCGCCAAGGCCGCTGCACCCAAGAAGGCTGCTGCGCCTGCTGCCGCCAAGAAGGCTGCTCCTGCCAAGAAGGCTGCTGCTCCTGCTGCCGCCAAGAAGGCCGCTCCTGCCAAGAAGGCTGCTGCGCCTGCTGCCGCCAAGAAGGCCGCTGCACCTGCTGCCAAGAAGGCCGCTGCGCCTGCTGCCAAGAAGGCTGCAGCGCCTGCTGTCGCCAAGAAGGCTGCTGCACCTGCTGCTGCCAAGAAGGCTGCCCCTGCCAAGAAGGCCGCTCCTGCCAAGAAGGCTGCCGCTGCTGCGCCTGCCGTGGCTGCTGCGCCTGTGGCACAGACAGCGCTGGCACCCCAGGCTGCCTGGCCCTTCCCTACCGGCGGCAAGCCCTGAAGCATTGGCCGTTGCGGCCATCGCCCATGAAAAAAGCCCGCAGATGCGGGCTTTTTTCATGGGGTCAGCGCCCGGGGCATCAGGCCGCCAGCAGGCTGTCACGCAGCTGCTCCAGGGTGTAGTTCTGCGGGCCACGGTGTGCCACCTTGACCGCGCCCACCTGGTTGCCCAGCTCGGCACATTGCGCCAGCGGCCAGCCTTGTTCCAGACCGTACAGCAAGGCAGCGCGCCAGGCATCGCCACATCCTGTGGGGTCCACCACGGCAGCGGGAGTGACCGCAGGCACCAGGGTGCGCACGCCCTGCTCCCACACTTCACAGCCTTCCGCCCCCAAGGTCACCACCAGGCCGCGCACCTTGTGCGACAGCTCCTCCAGCGACAGCCCGGTGCGGTCGCACAGCATCTTGCCTTCGTAGTCGTTGACGGTGACCCAGGATGCCTGGTCGATGAACTGCAGCAGCTCTTGCCCGTTGAACATGGGCAGGCCCTGACCGGGGTCGAACACAAAAGGAATGCCGGCCTGGGCCAGCTGGGCCGCATGCTGCAGCATGGCATCACGGCCGTCGGGCGAGATGATGGCGATGCGGGCACCGCATTCCGCGGTGATCACGTTCTGGTGCGCCAGCGACATGGCACCAGGGTGGAAGGCCGCGATCTGGTTGTTGTCCCGGTCGGTCATGATCATGCACTGGGCCGTGTGCGTATCCTGCACCTGGCCCACATGGCGGGTGTCGATGCCCTGTGCCTGCATGCGTGCCAGGTAGTCCGCGCCATCGCTGCCGACCATGGCCATGGGCAAGGGCTGACCACCCAGCTGCTGCAGCGCATAAGCGATGTTGCCGGCGCAACCGCCGAAGTCCCGGCGCAGCGAAGGCACCAGGAAAGACACATTCAGGATGTGCAGCTGCTCCGGCATGATCTGGTCTGCAAAGCGACCTTCGAAGGTCATGATGTTGTCAAAGGCCAGGGATCCGCAAATCAATGCAGGCATGGGAAATCCTTGAAAGAAAAAAATCAGGGGTAAAACAACAGCACGCGGTAGCCGGACACCTGCAGGTTCAAACCTTCGGTGGTCACCGGCACCGTGCCGCTCCACTCGGCACCGGCCTTGAGTTCTGGCGGTGCGCCCAGCTCCTTGGCCTGGATCACCTTGCGGGCAATGGCCTGGTCCTGGGCATCGGTCAGCGTCAACTCCACGGCCGGCATGCCCACGGGCGTGCCGGCGCGGTTCTGTATGCTCAGACTCAGCTGGTAGGCACGCTCGCGCTCGCCTTTGGCAAACGTGGAGCCCGACACCACCATGGCGCCAATCTGCTGGCGCGGCCCCAGCTTGCACTGCAGGGCCGTGCACATGAACTCCAGTGCCGGCCGCAGGCTGGGTTGCCAGGCCGCCAGAGCGTTACGTTCATGCAAAGCCACTTGCAGGACCAGCGCCACCGGCAGCACCACCACGCTCGCGCCCATGGCGACCCGCACCACCGGCTTTTGCCACCAGGCCTTGCGGCGTGCATCGCGCACAAACCCCGGCTCCAGTGAAGAATCCAGCACCAGCGGATCGTCATCGTCCACCGGTTCGGCAAACGGAAATGCCGGTGCTGCCGCGGAGGTGATTGCGGCCTCGGACTGCGCCAGCTTCTGGGCCGCAGATTCAATGGCGTCCACCGGCGGCGGCATTGCAGCCCCGGCATCCACGGGCTCTGCAGCATGGGCCGCCACCTCGGCTGCGTCAGCCGCCTCTGCCGCCAGCACCGGTGTGGATGCGTCCACCCTGTCCATCGCTTCCTGCACCGAAGTCGGAGCCACGGGCTCTGCATCCGATCGACCATCCTGTGCTGGTGTTGTGCCTTGCAGGCCCTGGTGGTCGGCAGCGGACCATGCGTCAGTCAAGGCCTCCGCAGATGCCGAGGGCTCCTGCCTTGTCACCTCAGCCGGTGCCGCCGCGCTGGCATTCCATACGGGGTCTGTGCGCCCCGACGCCGGTGCGGCAGGCGCGACCGATGGCAGCTGCAGCACTGGCTCGGGATCTGAAATATGGTCCGGCTCCACCGCTGCATGCGATGGACGCAGCGGCAGCACCGCCTCGGGCTCTGGCTCTTCATGCGCTGCCGGAGGTTCCGGCAGGTCGGGATCATCCGACCATTGCGGCGCCGGCAGCTCATAACCCGGAGCAGGTGGCACGACCGGCGCAGGCACCGGTTCGGATGCCGGCACCGGCATGTCAGGCACGGGAAGCGATGGCTCCTCGCCCTCAGGCTCGGTCACCACCTCCTCGGCAACGGGTGCCATAGGCATGGCTTGCACGGCTGGCACGGCAGACGCACCGGCCACACCGGTATGCGCCACAGCGTCCGGGACGGCAGGGGCTGCCGGCACGGGTTCCGGCGCCGCCACCGGCTCCACGGGGACCACCGCATCCAGGTGGTCGCGCGCGTCGAACACCTCCTGGCACTGACCGCAGCGCACCCAGCCATCGGAAATGCGCAACTGGTCTGCCACCACGCGAAAACGCGTGCTGCAGGAAGGACAGGTGGTGATCTGGCTCATGGCGCACCGATTGTAGAAGCAGGCCGCCCGCCCGCCACACCCGCAACCCGCGGGGGACAGACAGTCACAGCCCAAAAGAAGCTGTGCGTGCGGCTCAGGCCTTGCGGGCCGTCATCAGAATCCAGCCGTCTTCGCTGTCGCTCACATCCAGCTGCACATAGGGTGCATAGGCCTGCTTCAGCTCGTCCGCCTGGCGCTCCAGGATACCGGCCAGCACCAGATGGCCACCGGCCTGCACATGGTTGCACAGCAACGGCGCCAGCATCCGCAGCGGCGTCGCCAGGATATTGGCCAACACCGTCTGGTACTGGCCCTGGGCCTTGTCGGGCAGGCCGGCGTTCAGCTGCACCGCGTTGGCCTGGGCATTGAGCTCGCAGGAGACCACGGCATCGGGATCGATGTCCACCGCATCAATCGCCGGCGCGCCGAACTTGGCCGCACCGATGGCCAGAATGCCGGAGCCACAGCCGTAGTCCAGCGTACGGCCCAGGCTGCCTGCCGGCTGCGTGGCAATCCAGCGCAGGCACATGCGGGTGGTGGGATGGGTGCCGGTACCGAAGGCCAGGCCCGGATCCAGGCGGATGCTGACCTTCGCGGCTTCGGGCATCTCGTGCCAGGTGGGCACGATCCAGAACTCGGGGGTGATGTCCACCGGCTGGAACTGCGACTGCGTCAGCCGCACCCAGTCCTGGGCTTCCACTTCCTGGATGCCCAGGACCTGGCAACCGCCAAAGAAATCCTGCAGCACCAGCAGGTCCTGCGCCTGCCGGGCGGCGGCTTCATCGGGGAACAAGGCCACGATGCGGCTGCGGTTCCAGCCATCCTTGGGGGGCGGCATGCCAGGCTCGCCGAACAGCGCCTGTTCCGCCTCGGTCTGGGCGTCCATGTCCTCCACGGACACGCTCAGGGCATCCAGCGCATCGAGCGCGTCGCTCACATCTTCCACCCGGTCTTCCGGGCACATCAGGCTCAGCTCATGCATAAGGCAACTCCTTGGGCTGAAAAACGAAATGCTGGCCCCCGTTGCCAAGGGCCAGCATGCTGGTCATCTACCGTGGTGGATCAGCGCTTTTTGCGGTGTTCCAGCCATTGCTCCAGGTAATGGATGTTGGTGCCGCCTTCCATGAACTTGGCGTCCACCATCAGGTCCTGGTGCAGGGGCACATTGGTCTTGATGCCTTCGACCACCACTTCCGACAGCGCCGTGCGCATGCGGGCCAGGGCCTGCTCGCGGGTGTCACCGTACACGATCAGCTTGCCGATCATGGAGTCGTAGTTGGGCGGCACGAAGTAGTTGTTGTACACGTGCGAGTCCACACGCACGCCAGGACCACCGGGCATGTGCCACATGGTGACACGGCCGGGCGAAGGCATGAAGTTGTACGGATCTTCGGCGTTGATGCGGCACTCGATGGCGTGACCGCGCATCTGCGTGTTGATCTGGCGCTGGGTGAAGGGCAGCTTGTCGCCGGCCGCCACCATGATCTGGGTGCGCACGATGTCCACGCCGGTGATCGATTCGGTCACCGGGTGCTCCACCTGGACGCGGGTGTTCATTTCAATGAAGTAAAACTCGCCGTTCTCGTACAGGAACTCGAACGTGCCCGCACCGCGGTAGCCGATCTTCTTGCAGGCAGCCACGCAACGCTCGCCGATCTTCTCGATCAGGCGGCGGGGGATACCGGGGGCCGGAGCCTCTTCGATCACCTTCTGGTGGCGGCGCTGCATGGAGCAGTCGCGCTCGCCCAGGTACACCGCGTTCTTGTGCTGGTCGCACAGCACCTGGATTTCGATGTGGCGTGGATTCTGGAGGTACTTCTCCATGTACACCGCAGGATTGCCGAAGGCAGCACCGGCTTCGGCCTTGGTCATCTGCACGGCATTGACCAGGGCGGCTTCGGTGTGCACCACGCGCATGCCGCGGCCACCACCGCCGCCAGCGGCCTTGATGATCACCGGGTAGCCGATGGCCTTGGCGATGCGGCGGATCTGGGCCGGGTCTTCGGGCAGTTCGCCGTCCGAGCCGGGCACGCAGGGCACGCCCGCCTTGATCATGGCTTGCTTGGCCGAAACCTTGTCACCCATGATGCGGATGGAATCGGCCGTGGGGCCGATGAAGGCGAAACCGCTTTGCTCGACACGTTCGGCAAAGTCGGCGTTCTCACTCAGGAAGCCATAACCGGGGTGAATGGCTTCGGCATCGGTCACCTCGGCAGCCGAGATGATGGCCGGCATATTGAGGTAGCTCAGAGGCGACGGGCCCGGGCCAATGCACACGGCTTCGTCGGCCAGCTTGACGTACTTGGCTTCGCGGTCGGCTTCCGAGTAGACCATCACGGCCTTGATGCCCATTTCGCGGCAAGCACGCTGGATGCGCAGGGCAATTTCACCCCGGTTGGCAACCAAAATTTTCTTAAACATGGAGGTCCTCGTTGTTCCTCGCCCTGTCAGGGCGAACCGTGGAATCCGCAGGGCAGCGGCACAGTCCGCTGACCCTGTGGGCCCTGGCAGATCACTCGATCACGAACAGCGGTTGTCCGTATTCCACGGCTTGGCCGTTGTCGGCCAGGATGCGGGTCACGGTGCCGGACTTGTCGGCTTCGATCTCGTTGAGGATCTTCATGGCCTCAATGATGCACAGCGTGTCGCCTTCCTTGACCTGGGCACCGACGTCGACAAACGCCTTGGCGCCTGGGCTGGCAGAACGGTAGAACGTGCCCACCATGGGGGACTTCACTTGATGGCCCACCACAGGTGCGGGCAATTCAGCGACCGCAGCGGCGGCAGCGGGTGCGGCAGCAGCAGGTGCAGCAGCGACGGGAGCGGCTTGCACCGGTGCAGCCACAAACTGCTGCACCACGGCGCCACCGCCCTTGACGATACGGACTTTGCCTTCGGCTTCGGTGATTTCCAGCTCCGACACATTCGATTCGGACACCAGATCAATCAGGGTTTTGAGTTTTCGCAGATCCATGGAAGCTCCAACGGCTAAAACTAAGTAGGGCGCGAATTTACCCTAATTTCGCCCTTCTCCGCACATTGGGCTGCATTTTTAGCGAACGCCAACATGGTAAAGCTTCGCATTTCTGCACTCACTTGCGCCAAATCAGCTATAGGGACTGGGCCCACTGCTGCAGATCGGCGCTGCTTAACTCACCTATTTTACGTTGCTTCACATTTCCTCTTGTATCGAACAAGATAGAGAAAGGTAGCCCCCCTGTGACATTGCCCAGGGTCCGGGTCAGCGTGCTGCCGCCTGCCCCAGCCATGGCCACCGGAAATGCCAGCGGCTGGCGCGCCAGGAATTTCTGCACCGGCGCAGCCTGGTCCACGGCCAGACCCAGCAACTGCACCTGCGGCTGCTCCTGCGCAAAGCGGGACAGCAGCGGCAGCTCCCGCACACAGGGCGGGCACCAGGTGGCCCAGAAATTCACCAGCAAAGGCTTGCCGGCAAACTGCTGCAGCGCCAGCGGAGCGCCTTCCGGCGTTTGCAGCTGCAAGGCCCAGAAGGCCTGCTCCGCCACGGCATTGGGTGAAGGCGCTGCACTGCTGCGCCACCAGGCCCAGCCAGCGCCGGCCACGGCAGCGCCACCCGCCACGCCGGCCACCAGCCAACGGCGACGCCCGGTCTGCACGGTCTCTTGCGGGGTTTGGGGTGCGGCGCTCATGCTGCGGCCTCCGCATCCAGCAGCGCACGCAGCGCGGTCACCTCGCCCCGCGCGGTGCGGCCCTGCCCATCGGGCTTGAGCGCGCCGCGCAGATCGTCGAAGTCGTAGACCATCAGGTGCACCCCGACGGCTTCATTCAGGGGTTTGCAGAAGCTGCTGATGCTCAGGGCATCCACCGTCTCGCCATGGAAGCCCGTGACCTGGGTCACGTCGTACTGCACGTTGTGGTCGATGAGCGCGATTTCGGCCGACTTGGGGTCGTCGCAGAACATCTGGATATAGATGTCCGACAGCCGGGTGGCCGTGCCGCGCCATACCGCTCCGGCCAGATAGGGGCGAAACGGTGCCATCCGCTCCATCCACACCACGGCCAGCTCGCGCAGCGCGCGCAGCTCCTGGGGCTGGGTGTCGGCGCAGAACAGCTCGATATATTCCCGCACCGCGGCTTCGACCCGGTCGTTGTCCGGCAAGGGGGTGCGCTGCGGCAAGCCCAGCTGGCGCACGGCACGGCGCTTGGCAGGGCCCCACTCCAGTCCCTCTTCCACCACCAGGCGGGCAGCGGTCTGGGCGATTTCATCGGCAATGGACGGTACAGACATGGACCCATTGTGGCCCAGTCCGGGATACCCCTGCGCCAACGGCCAGGAGCACCTCGCCTGTGCCATCTGCGCCGCAGCGTCCTTGCCGGCCTCGGCTCTGCCCGGCGCTTTCGCCGCACCCCGCTGCGCGCCACAGCATGCCCGCCTGGGGCGGCTTGCCGAAAAACCCAACCGCTGCAAAATTGGTAGCAACCGCTTGCATTCCATGCTCTGGGACCGCCGCCGCGGCATGGCCGGCCCCGTAGAATTGGGCGCATGCATATTCACATCCTGGGGATTTGCGGCACCTTCATGGGCGGGGTGGCTGCGTTGGCACGCGAGGCGGGCCATAAAGTGACCGGTTGCGACGCGGGCGTGTACCCGCCGATGAGCGACCAGTTGCGTGCCCTGGGCATCGAGCTGATTGAAGGCTACGGCGTGGAGCAACTGGCGCTGAAGCCCGATGTGTTCGTCGTGGGCAACGTCGTCAGCCGCGCACGCCTGGCCGACGGTTCGCCCAAATTCCCGCTGATGGAAGCCATCCTGGATGCCGGCCTGCCCTACACCAGCGGCCCGCAATGGCTGTCCGAGCATGTGCTGCAAGGCCGCCATGTGCTGGCCGTGGCCGGCACGCACGGCAAGACCACCACCACGTCAATGCTGGCCTGGGTCCTGGAATGCGCGGGTCTGACACCCGGCTTTCTGGTCGGCGGCGTGCCGCTGGACTTTGGCGTCAGCGCCCGCCTGGGCCAGTTGGCCGCCGGCCAGGAGCGCCCGCTGTTCGTGATCGAGGCGGATGAATACGACACCGCCTTCTTCGACAAGCGCAGCAAGTTTGTGCACTACCGCCCGCGCACGGCGGTGCTGAACAACCTGGAGTTCGACCACGCCGACATCTTTGACGATCTGGGCGCCATCGAGCGCCAGTTCCACCACCTGGTACGCACCGTGCCGGCCACGGGACGGATTGTGAGCAACGGCCTGGAAGAATCGCTGACACGGGTGCTGAACCAGGGCTGCTGGAGCGAGGTGACGCATTTCGGCAGCGCCGTATCGGAATTCAGCGCCGAAGGCCCGGCCCACGCCTTTGAGGTGCTGCAGCGCGGCCGCCCGGTGGCCCGTGTGGAATGGCAGCTGACCGGCGTGCACAACCAGCTCAATGCGCTGGCAGCCATTGCCGCCGCCGAACATGTGGGCGTGTCGCCCCAGGTGGCAGCCGAAGCCCTGGGGCGCTTTCACAACGTCAAGCGCCGCATGGAACTGCGCGGCACGGTGCAGGGCATTGCCGTCTACGACGACTTTGCCCACCACCCCACGGCCATCCGCACCACGCTGGAAGGCCTGCGCAAACGCCTGGGCCAGAGCCCGCGCATCCTGGCCGTGTTCGAGCCGCGCAGCAACACCATGAAGCTGGGCACTATGAAATCCCAGCTGCCCTGGGCGCTGAAAGAAGCCGATCTGGTGTTCTGCCATACCGCCGGACTGGACTGGGATGTCTCCGGCGCCCTGGCTCCCCTGGGCGAAGCAGCCCGCAGCAGCAACGACCTGCCCACCCTGGTGAACATGATCGTGGAAGCCGCGCAGCCGGGCGACCATATCGTCTGCATGAGCAATGGCGGCTTCGGCGGCATCCACGCCAAGCTGCTGCACGCCCTGGCCCCGGCAGCCTGACCCTCCACCAGACGGGCGAGCTTCTCCTCCCAGCGCTGCGTCCACTGGCCGCAGCGCTTTTTTACGTGTGGCGCCCGCTGGCGCCCATTCAGGGCTGCGCGCGGGCCGGGACAATGCCCGCCATCTCGGCCTGCATGGCCACGCGGTGCAGCAGCTGGTGCGAAGACAGGCGGGCCGAATCGATCACATAGTGCGCGGTCCCGGCATACAGGGCATCCCGCGCCTCGAACAGCTCGCGCAGCCGCTGGGCTGGGTCGTCCACCTGCAGCAAGGGCCGGGTCTTGTCGTTGCGCAGGCGCTGGTACAGCTCTTCGGGCGAGGCCTTCAGATAGAACACATGGCAGTGCTGGTGCAGCACCTGGCGGTTGGCCTCGCGCAGCACCGCGCCACCGCCGGTGGCCAGAATCCGGGCCTGGCCGGTGTCGGCACACAGCTGCGCAATCACCGTCTGCTCCAGATCGCGGAACGCCGCTTCGCCATGGGCCGCAAAGAAGTCGCGCACCGGGCCGCCCGTGCGCGCTTCGATTTCATGGTCAGAGTCGATGAAGGGAATCCCCCAGCGCTTGGACAGATGCCGTCCCACGGTTGATTTTCCCGAGCCGGGCAGGCCGACCAATGCCACGATCTTGCTGTTGGATTCCATCTCTTCCTAGCTTCCTAGCGTTCAAGCACCACCTCAGCGCCAGACGCCATTTTCCGTCAAGCTGCGCAGCGCCATGCACACGTGGCCTGACGCGATGCCGTTTCCAAGGTCGGGCAACTGCCACAACCTGTTTCAGCCTGGCTTAAAGCACGCTTCCTATAATGCCTACCCACTTCTGCGTGGAGCGACATGCCTACTTCCTCTCCGAACAACGAGAAGACCACCTCCAACGCCTCCCCCAAGTCCCCACGAAAAATGCACTGGCTTCCCAAGTCGCTGCTGTGGCTCTTGGGCGTGATGGCAGCGGGCTTCGTGGCCATTCTGCTGACTGTTGCCGTGGCTCTGGCCATGGCCTACCCCAACCTGCCAGACGTTTCCGAACTGGCCGACTACCGGCCCAAGCTGCCCCTGCGCGTCTACTCGACCGAAGGTGCCTTGCTGGGTGAATTTGGCGAAGAGCGGCGCACACTCACGCCCATCGCCGACATCCCCAAGGTGATGGTCGACGCCGTGCTGGCGATTGAAGACACCCGCTTCTTCGAGCACGGTGGTGTGGACTACAAGGGCATGCTGCGTGCGGCCCTGGCCAACCTTGGCCGGGTCAAGAGCCAGGGTGCTTCCACCATCACCATGCAGGTGGCGCGCAATGTGTACCTCTCTTCCGAGAAGACCTACACCCGCAAGATCTACGAAATCCTGCTGACCTTCAAGCTGGAACATCTGCTCTCCAAGGAACAGATCCTGGAGATCTACATGAACCAGATCTACCTGGGCAACCGCGCCTACGGTTTTGCTGCCGCCAGCGAAGCCTATTTCGGCAAGCCGCTGAAGGACATCACCGTGGCCGAAGCGGCCATGCTGGCAGGTCTGCCCAAGGCACCATCGGCCTACAACCCGATCAGCAACCCCAAGCGCGCCCATATCCGCCAGCAGTACATCATCGACCGCATGCAGGACAACGGCTTCATCACGGCACAGCAGGCCGAGCAGGCCCGCGCCGAGCCGCTGCAGCTGAAGAATTCGAGTGCCGCCAATACCCGCGTGCACGCCGAATACGTGGCCGAAATGGTGCGCCAGCTGGTGTTTGCCCAGTATGGCAATGACGCCTACACGCGCGGCCTGAACGTCTACACCACGCTGAATGCCGGTGAACAGGAAGCCGCGTACAACGCGCTGCGCCAGGGCCTGATGGACTATGAGCGCCGCCAGCGCTACCGAGGTCCGGAGAAGTTTGTCGCCCTGCCAGCCGACGCACAGGCCCAGGAAGATGTGATCGACGACGCCCTGGCATCGCACCCGGACAACGGCGACCTGCTGGCCGCCGTGGTGCTGGAAGCCTCGGCCCGCAAGATCGTGGCCCAGCGCCCGGATGGCGAGAAGCTGCAGATCACCGGCGACGGCCTCAAGCCCGTGCAATCCGGCCTGAGCGACAAGGCGCCGCCCAACATCAAGCTGCGCCCCGGCGCCGTGATCCGCGTGGCCAAGACCAAGGCCGGCTGGGAAGCCACCCAACTGCCCGAAGTGGAAGGCGCGTTCGTGGCGCTGACCCCGCAGACCGGCGCCATCCGCGCCCTGGTGGGTGGTTTTGACTTCGACAAGAACAAGTTCAACCACGTCACCCAGGCCTGGCGCCAGCCGGGTTCCAGCTTCAAGCCGTTCATCTATTCGGCCGCGCTGGAAAAGGGCTTCACGCCCGCCACCATGATCAACGATGCCCCGCTGTTCTTCAGCGCCGGTGTCACCGGTGGCCAGCCCTGGGAGCCCAAGAACTACGACGGCCGCTACGACGGCCCCATGACCATGCGCACGGGCTTGAACAAGTCCAAGAACATGATCTCCATCCGTCTGCTGCAGGCCGTCGGTCCCAAGCAGGGCCAGGAGTGGATCACCCGCTTCGGGTTTGATGCCGCCAAGCACCCGGCCTACCTGACCATGGCCCTGGGCGCCGGCTCGGTGACGCCGATGCAGGTCGCCGCCGCCTACGCCGTGTTTGCCAATGGCGGACACCGCGTCAATCCCTGGCTGATCGCCAAGATCACGGATTACAAGGGCCGCGTGCTGTCGGAATACACCCCGCCTCCGCTGGAACAACTGCCCCAGGCCATCGAGCCGCGCAACGCCTTCATCATGAGCAGCCTGCTGCAGGATGTGGCCCGCGTGGGCACGGCAGCCAAGGCCCAGGCCACGCTCAAGCGCCCGGACCTGTATGGCAAGACCGGCACCACCAACGATGCCATGGATGCCTGGTTCGCCGGCTACCAGCCCACGCTGGCAGCCGCCACCTGGATCGGCTACGACACCCCGCGCAACCTGGGTTCCCGCGAAACCGGCGGCGGCCTGAGCCTGCCGGTGTGGATCAACTTCATGCAGCACGCGCTCAAGGGCGTTCCCGTGGCCGAAATGCCCGTGCCGCCTGGCGTGGTCAATGTCGGCGGTGAATGGTTCTACGAGGAATACGCGCGCAACGCCGGCGTCAGCAGCCTGGGCATGGACGATGCTGCCGCGGAAGGCGCCACCGCCGCGCCGCCTCCCGAGGAACGCAGCCGCATCCTGGATCTGTTCCGCAACTGATCGGGCCGATCGGACCCCAGGCACAAAAAAACCGCATGCACCACGCATGCGGTTTTTTTATGTCCCACGTACCCTGGGCACCAGGCCCGGGCACTGCACCGAGGTCCCGGTGCCGCGGTCAGCCCTGGGCGGTGAATGACAGCGCCAGCCCCGACTGCTCGGAGGCGTAGGTGCTCAGACGTTCAAAGAACTCACCCGCCCCCTTGGTGTCCTGCCACTGCCCACCATCCAGGCGAAAATGGAAGCCGCCGGCCTTGGCCGCCAACCACACTTCGTGCAGTGGCTTTTGCAGATTGATGATGATCTGGCTGCGGTTGGGGAACACCAATGTCACCATGCCGCCCACGCGCTGGGCGTCGACATCGGCATCGGAGGTGTCGTTGATGCGGTCGGCAGACTGCTCGACCGCCAGCAACAGCTGTTCCGCACGGTCCAAGAATTCAAGGTCGGTCATTACAATTCGCACATGTTGAGAGCTTCCCAAATTCTAATCAGGACTTTTGTCCTTGCCGCCAGTACGGCAGCCCTGTGGGGCTGCGGCCAGCGTGGCCCGCTGTATCTGCCGACCGATCCGGCCGCCGCACAGCGTGCCACCCTGCCCGAAACCCTGAATCCGATGGCAGACACCCCAGCCAAGCCTGCCGGCCAATGATGCCTGGCGGCGGGGAGAGCGCCAACGCCTCCCGGCAATATCGCCAGAAGTCATTCCGAACGACATCTGGGCGCTGATGGCGATGCCAGTCCCCCTGGCATCCCCAGAATTGGTGGTACGGGTTCGCTGTTGAGGCACATCAACCGGCACGCCAGGGGCGCGGCATACATTGCCCTCCCCTGTTCCTGACCGGAGTTTCCCCATGGCTGTCGAGCTCTACCGCGATCCCCAGCATGTCTGCCTGATGTTCACCGACCTGGTGGAAGAAGACGGCCAGGCCGTGCAGTCCAACCAGTTCCTGGTGATCGACCATGGTGTGGGCGCGCTCATCGACCCGGGTGGCAATCTGGCGTTTCACGGGCTGTTTGCCAGCATGGCGCCCCACTTCCCGCCGCCGCGGCTGTCGTACCTGCTGGCCTCGCATGCCGACCCGGACATCATCGCCTCGCTGGACCAGTGGCTGACCAGCACCCGTGCCATGCTGGTCATCTCGCGCATCTGGGAGCGCTTTGCCCCGCATTTCACCAAGGTGGGACAGACCCAGGACCGCATCATTGCCGTGCCGGACGAAGGCGCCCGTCTGCCGCTGGGCCGCAGCACGCTGTGGCTGGTGCCTGCGCATTTTCTGCATGCAGAGGGCAATTTCCACTTCTACGACCCGGTCAGCCGCATCCTGTTCACCGGGGATCTGGGCGCCTCCATGGTCTCGGGCACACAGGCCAGCCAGCCGGTGCGCGAACTGGCCCCGCATCTGCCCCACATGGAAGCCTTTCACCGCCGCTACATGGTGTCCAACAAGATTCTGCGCCTGTGGACCGCCATGGCCCGCCAGCTGGACGTGGACATGCTGGTGCCGCAGCACGGTGCCCCCATCCAGGGCGCCCAGGCGATTGCGGACTTCTATGCGTGGCTGGACGGCCTGGCCTGCGGCATTGACCTGATGGATGCCAGCGCCTACCAGCTGCCGCGCGACCGCATCGATCTGACGACCCGCCGCACCATGCCCCCAACCCCTGCGCCAGCGCCTTCGCTGGTCCGCGGCGACCAGACCACGCCCTGAGCGCCCGGCTATCGGGCTGCCGGCTTGCGCCGTGCCCACACCCGCCAGCCCAGCAGCACCGCCAGCAAACCGCCATACACCGCCACTTCCGCCGTGTCGTTCTTGCCGGTCCGCATCCAGTAAAAATGCAGCAAGGCCAGCAGCCCCGCGCCATACACGATGCGGTGCACACGCTGCCAGCGCACGCCCCCCAGCCAGCGCAGCACCGCACGCGGCGATGTCAGCGCCAGCACCAGCAACAGCACGAAGGTGAGCATGCCCACCAGAATGAAAGGTCGCTCCAGCACATCCGCCACGATGTCACCCCACACCCAGCCCTGGTCCAGCCAGGCGTAGCACGCCAGGTGCAACACTGCGTAGAAAAAGGCGAACAGCCCCAGGAGGCGGCGCAGGCGCGCCAGGGCATTCAGACGCAGCCACTGCCGCAGCGGCGTGACCGCCAGGGCCAGCCACAGCGCGCGCAAGGCCCAGTCGCCGGTGCCGCGGATCAGCGCCTCCGCCGGGTTGGCGCCCAGACTGTCGGCCAGCACGCCCCACACCAGCCAGGCCAGCGGCAGCAGCCACAGCACCCACACCACCGGCTTGGCCGCGCGCGACAGCAGCGCCCGCTGCAGCGCAACGTGCCAGCCCGCCTCGCCCCCGGACACTGCGGTGCGTGCCATCAGAAATTGCTTTTCAGGTCCATGCCGGCGTACAGGCCAGCCACCTGGTCGCCATAGCCGTTGAACAGCAGGGTCTTGCGCTTGGGCGCCAGCAAGCCGCCGTCCCCGATGCGCCGTTCGGTGGCCTGGCTCCAGCGCGGATGCGGCACCTCGGGGTTCACATTGGAATAGAAGCCGTATTCGTTGCGCGCAGCCTTGTTCCAGGCCGTGGCAGGCATGGCCTCCACAAAGCGGATCTTGACAATGCTCTTGGCGCTTTTGAAACCGTATTTCCACGGCACCACCAACCGCACCGGCGCGCCGTTCTGCTTGGGCAGCACTTCACCGTACATGCCAAAGGCCAGCAGCGTCAGCGGGTGCAGTGCCTCGTCCAGACGCAGGCCTTCGGTATAGGGCCAATCCAGCACGCGCGAACGCAGGCCGCGCATGTGCTCGGCATCGGCCAGCGTGACGAACTGCACATACCGGGCACTGCCCAGCGGCTCCACCTTGCGGATCAGCGCCGCCAGCGAGTAGCCCACCCAGGGGATGACCATGCTCCAGCCTTCCACGCAGCGCAGGCGGTAGATGCGCTCCTCCATGGGGCTGAGCTTGAGCAGGTCCTCCAGCGCCCAGGTGCCCGGCTTGTGCACCAGCCCTTCCACCTGCACGCTCCACGGACGGATGGGCAGCGCATCGGCATAGCGGGCCGGGTCGTCCTTGCCGGTCCCGAATTCATAGAAGTTGTTGTAGCTGCTGGCGTCCCGGTAGGACGTGATCTTCTCCATGGTCGCCGCGCCTGCCACCGACGATGTGGCGCCCGGCAAGGCCGCCAGCTTGCCTCCGCCCGGGCTGGCCGCCGCCAGGGCATCGCGCCCGGCCCAGCCGGCCAGGGCAGCGCCGGCCGCACCGCTGGCGGCCCACTGCAGCCAGGCACGGCGCTGGGCATAGACGGCCGGCGCCGTGATCTCGCTGGCCGCAGGCGCAGGGAAAGCGGAAGAAACAGGGAAAGCCGTGCGTGTGCGGGAGGTATTCATGGTCGCGCTCCGGAAACTGCGCAGAGGTGCAGCGTCAGGGTGAGATCATGCACCCGCATGCCAGTTCCCTGAAGCCCCGTGCAGCGCGCTGCCGCGCGCCCCATGCAAAGCGGAGTGCCAGGTTCGCTGACCGTGGGTTTTCCAGACTGTCTCTAGTCTGAAATCCGCCGCGTCCGCGCACCAGGCACTCCGCATTTTTTTGCAGCGGGGCCTCCACGGCCCACGACTTACAGTTCGCCGTAGCTGTGCAAGCCGCTCAGGAACATGTTCACCCCCAGGAAGGCAAAGGTGGTGACGGCCAGGCCCACCAGGGCCCACCAGGCCGACACCGTGCCGCGCAGGCCCTTCATCAGGCGCATGTGCAGCCAGGCCGCGTAGTTCAGCCACACGATCAGCGCCCAGGTCTCCTTGGGGTCCCAACTCCAGTAGCCGCCCCAGGCCTCGGCCGCCCACAGCGCGCCCAGCACCGTGGCAATGGTGAAGAAGGCAAAGCCCACGGCAATGGACTTGTACATCACATCGTCCAGGATCTCGAAGGCCGGCAGGCGTGCGGCAATGGGCTTGCGGGCCGCCAGGATGGCGCCCACGATCAGTGCCGAGATGCCGAAATAGACCAGCCAGTAGCTGCTGCCCGTGGCCTGGCTCTGGCGGAAGGCCAGCGGCTCGAAGCACAGGGCCACACCCAGCAGCCACAGCGGTGCCAGCTTGTACCACTTGGTTTCCTCGGCCTGCTGCTTGATCAGGTAGGCGAACGAGACCATGGCGGCCAGCGCGAACGTGCCGTAGCCGATGAAGTTGGCCGGCACGTGCAGCTTCATCCACCAGCTCTTGAGGGCCGGCACCAGCGGCTGGATTTCATGCGCCTCGCGCACCACGGTGTACCAGAGCAGAAAGCCCACGGCCGCACTGACCACCAGCATCACAAAGCCGCCCAGGGCGCGGGTGTTGTACTGCTGCTCGTAGTACAGATAGAACACCGTGGTCATCCAGATGAACATCACGAACACTTCGTACAGATTGCTCACCGGGATGTGGCCGATGTCCGGACCCAGCAGATAGCTTTCGTACCAGCGCACCATGGTGCCCACCAGGGCCATGGTCACCGCCACCCAGGCAATGCGCGAGCCCAGCATGCCCATGGTGTCGCGCTCGCCCTTGGCGAACAGGCCGATCCAGTAGAACACCGTGGCGATGAAGCACAGCACGCACATCCACAGGATCGCGGACTGGCTGGAGAGGAAGTATTTGAGACCGAACACAGCATCTGCACGGTCGATGTGCGCCGCCCCGTCGGCGCCCTGGTAGAGCCAGATCCCCAGCATTGCCAGCGCGGCCACCACCACCATCAGCTTTTGCAGCGGACGCCAGAACCAGCCCAGCCAAACGGCACAGGGAATGGTGCCGATCAGGATCGCCTTTTCATAGACGTCCATGAATGCGCCATAGCGCTGGAAGGCAAACAGCCCGCCAGCCAAGGCCAGCACGGCAAAAACCCAGTCCATCCAGTTGCGCTTGGCCAGAAAGCCTTCGTTCAATGAGATGGTCGTGGTCGTGGGGGTTGCGGTATTCATACTGATCGCTCCGTAGCGTTTGCAGTGGCAGCGGGTGCTGCTATTAATTTCTCAGCCAGTTGGGCGAACTCGCGGTCGGTGTCCATGGTCTTGCGGTTCGTCGACAGGGCCATCGTGGCCTGGCTGCCCTGGCCTGCCGGCGCCACCCACACCCACAGGCGACGGTCGCGCACATAGAGCATGGCAAAAACGCCCAGAATCAGGAAGAAGCAGCCCAGGTAGACAACGTTCTTTCCGGGGGCCCGTGCCACCTGGAACACGCTGGCCTGCACCTGCTTGAAGTCTTCCAGCATGAAGGCCATGGGCGCCGGGTAGAACTGTGCATCGCTGAGCGAGAACACCGCCTGCGTCATGAAGGACAGCGTCTGCTCGCCCGGCTCCAGCGGCTTGAGGCCGGCTTTTTCGCGCGACAGCTGCGCCAGGTCAAACAACACGCCGTTCAGGATACGGATCAGCACCTCGCTGGCGCGGTCGCGTTCGGACTCGGGCACGCTGGCTTCCATGAACTGCGAGATGGCCTGCAGGCCGCCATTGGGCTTGCCGTCCGCTGCGGGCGTACCGGCAAACAGGGTCACTGCACGCAGGGCCGACTGGGCCAGCGCATCGCGCAGGTCCGCACGGTCCGTCGCCACTGCCTGGCGGGCATAGCGCTGCACCGCCTCCTTCAGCATGGCCGGGTCTTGCAGGGCGGCGCGCAGGCGCATGAACCCGTCCATGCTGCCCTGGTCATCGGCCGGCACCCGCAGGAAGCGGAACGGCTCGGCCGGCGTCTCCCGCACGCCCAGCAGGAACACCGGCACGCCTTCGCCCATGTCCACAGGCAGCATGTAGTTCTGGTATTCACGGGCCTGGCCCGAGGCATCGCGCAGCTTGTAGCCGATGCTGGGGCCCACGTTGCGCAGCTCCTTTTCGGTGGCCGTCTTGTGGCCAGCGCCCAGGCGCGACTCGATGGAACTGCGCAAATCCACCTTGCGCACATCCACGGCGGCGTCGCCGGCCTTCTTGCGGGCCGCGAAATTCTCCACATTGATGGTGCGCAGCTCGGTGAACTCCAGCGCCATCTGCTTGGCCGCGCCCACCTGCTCCAGCTGGGTGCTGCTGCCGATGATGCCTTCCACGCCAAAAGGCTTGGAGCCGGCCACAAACGGCACGCTGCGCAGCTTCACGCTGGAGCCGCCATCGTCAAAACTGGACTGGTAGATCTCGATGCCCTTGTAGCTGGCCGGGTGATTCACCTCGATGCGCTTTTCCAGCTGTTCGCCCGTTTCCCGGTCGTGGATGACCACCTCGCTGGCAAACAGCTTGGGCATGCCGGTGGAGTAGTACTCCACGATGAATTTCTTGAGCTCCACCGCAAACGGCAGCTCCTGCAGCAACACGCCATCCGACTGGCTCAGGATGGCGGTGCCGGCCTGCGTGCCTTCGGCCACCATCAGGTTGCCGCGGAAGGTGGGGTTGTTCAGCGACAGGCGGTGCTGGGCGGGCACATCGGAAATGCGGCCCGCGCCGGTGTAGGGCGTCTTGCCGCCAAACCACATCTGGGCACGCACCACCATGTCGCCATCCAGCAGACCGCCCAGGCAGATCAGCACGATGGCACTGTGCGCCGCGATGTAACCGATCTTGTTGGCTGCTCCGGCCTTGGCCGCCAGCATGTAACCCTTGCCATCGGCGGTGTCCCGCTCCTGCAGTTTCACCTTCCAGCCGCCGCGCGCCAGCATGCCGCCAATGCGCTGGGCAGCCGCATCGGCCGATTCGGTCAGCGAGTTCTGCGCCTTGTGGTGAAAGGCCTGCAGGCTTTTCTCGCGGATGTTTTCCTTGTAGTTGCGCAGGTCGGCCAGGTACTTGGGCACATGGCGCATCAGGCACAGCGTGGTGCTGGTCACCAGAAACGCCAGAATCAGCAGAAACCACCAGGCGCTGTAGACCGCATTGAGCTTGATGGCCAGAAACAACTCGGCCCAGAACGGGCCGAACTGGTTGACGTAGTTGACCAGCGGCTCGTGCTGCTTGAGCACGGTGCCGATCACCGAGGCAATACAAATAATGGTCAGCAGCGCAATGGCAAAGCGCATCGATGCCAACAACTCCATGAACGACCGCAGGACATGCGAGCGTTGGTCGGAGCGGGCGCTGGGAGAGGATTCAGACATGGGGAGCACACAACACGGCGCGTAAGCAAAACAGGCGGGGCCATCCCTTGTGTGGATGGACCCGCCTGTTTGGGTTTATTTTTGGGCGGCTAGTTCCCTGCATGCACGACACCTTGGTGTGCCATGCAGCCTGGCTTCAGCGCAGGCCGGCAATATAGTCGGCCACCGCCTTGATTTCGCGATCATTCATCTTAGCAGCGACGTCCTTCATCTGCGGGCTGTTCTTGCGAACACCATCTCGGAAGGATTGGAGTTGCTTGACGGTGTAGTCCGCATGCTGACCCGACAGGCGCGGGTACTGCACCGGAATGCCGGCGCCGTTCGGGCTGTGGCAGCCCACGCAGGCCGCCACCTTGCGGTCGGCAATGCCGCCGCGGTAGATGCGCTCGCCCAGGGTGACCAGTTCCTTGTCGGTGGCGAAACCGGGCTTGGCGGGCTGCTTGGCCAGCCAGGCCGCGATGTTCTGCATGTCGCCATCGGACAGCGTGCTGGCAAAGCCCTTCATCACCGGGTCAGCGCGTTTGTCGTTCTTGAACTCCTGCAGCTGCTTGACCAAATACTCTGGATGCTGGTGTGCCAATTTAGGATTAGCGACAATAGACGAATTGCCATCCGCGCCGTGACAGGCAGCACAGACGGCAGTAAAGCTAGCCTCCCCTTTGGCCAGATCTGGCTTAGCGGAAGTTTCACCGGCCGCAAAGGCCGAAAGAGCGGGTGCTGCCAATGCGGCAGCCGTCAGCAACGAGGCAAGCAGCTTCATAAGATCGAGGGTCTGGTTATATATGCGCGAAACCTCTGGATTCTACAATGAGGCCCTTTCGCATAGATATACCCCATGACCAACATCAATCCCGCTTTTGCTGCGGGTCAAGAAACTGCGTTGATTGATCCCAAACTGGCCATGGGCTGGATGCATACGGCACGGTTTTTGACAACCGCCGCCCAACTCCACCAATTGCCCGAAATTACCGTCCCCGAAATTGCCTTCGTGGGCCGTTCCAACGCGGGTAAATCCACGTCCATCAACACTTTGACGCAGCAAAAGCAATTGGCTTTCGCGTCCAAGAAACCGGGCCGCACCCAGCACATCAACCTGTTTTCCCTGGGTAAACAGGGCGTGACCGACGCCGTGCTGGCCGATTTGCCCGGTTATGGCTATGCCGCAGTGTCCCGCTCGGACAAGCAGCGCTGGCAGCAGGTGATGCTGAACTACCTGATTCAGCGCGAAAGCCTGACCGCCGTGGTGCTGCTGTGCGATCCCCGCCTGGGCCTGACCGAACTGGACGAAGCCCTGCTGGACGCCCTGCGCCCACGCGTGGCCCAGGGCCTGAAGTTCCTGGTGCTGCTGACCAAGGCCGACAAGCTGACCCGCGCCGAACAGGCCAAGGTGCTGTCCATCACCAAGCTCAATGCCGGCGGCGGCGAGGTGCGCCTGTTCTCGGCCCTCAAGAAGCAGGGCGTGGACGATGTGGCCCAACTGCTCTGGCATTGGTGCCACCCCGAAGGACTGGCGCCCGCCACACCGGCCCCAGCAGCAGACGCCCCGGCGGCGGACAGCGCCAGCCCGCGCAATACCGCATAGACGCGGCCCCGCACTTTGGGGAATATGGCGCCAACTCACGGAGGTGCCATGATCGAAACCATCCGCCATCACCTGCCCCAGGGCATCACGCTGGACTGCAGGGCCTGCGGAGCCCCTGGAAAACCCCTGTTGCTGTTTGTGCACGGCTTTCCCGAAGGGGCCTTCATCTGGGATGGCGTGATGACGCCATTTTCCGACCGGTGGCGCTGCGTGGCGCCCGACCTGCGCGGCTACGGCCACTCCAGCCAGCCGGCCGATGTGGCGGCCTACCGGCCCAAGGCCCTGGTGCAGGATCTGGTGGAGCTGATCGCGCGCGAAAGCCCGGGCCAGCCAGCCGCCTGCGTGATCGCCCATGACTGGGGCGGTGCACTGGCCTGGAACCTGGCCATCCAGCACCCGCAGTTGCTGCAGCAGTTGCTGATCGTCAACGCCCCCCACCCCGGCACATTCCTGCGCGAGCTGCAGCACAACCCGGCCCAGCAGGCGGCCAGCCAGTACATGCATTTTTTGCGCCGCCCCGATGCGGCCGAAAAGCTGCTGGCCGATGGCGCGCGGCGGCTGTGGGACTTCTTTCGCACACCCGCCGGTGCCCTGCCCGACTGGCTGACGCCCGAGCTGCAGGCCCGTTACCTGGCGCACTGGCAGCAGTCACTGGCCACGGCCTGCCACTACTACAGCGCCAGCCCTCTGGTGCCGCCGCGGGAGGGGGACCACAGCATCCTGCAGCTCCAGCTGCCCGACAGCCTGCTGAGCACCCCCGTGCCCACCCAGGTGCTGTGGGGCATGGACGATGTGGCACTGCGGCCCGAGTTGCTGAACGGCCTGGAGCAGTGGGTGCCCCACCTGACGGTGGAGCCCGTGCCCGGCGCCAGCCACTGGCTGGTGCACGAGCAGCCCGCAGTGGTGATCCGCAGCCTGCACCAGTTGCTGCTGTCCGCGCTCACCCACCACACCGCGCCTGCACCGACCCAGGGTGCACCGGCAGCCGATCTGCCTCTGGATTACTGAATCACCGGTACAGCGAAGGCTGGCCTTCGGGCCGCGTCTTGAAGCGCTTGTGCACCCAGTAGTACTGGGCCGGCATGGTACGGATGGCGGCTTCCAGCTCGCGGTTCATGCGGGCGGTGTCGGCCACATGGTCATCGGTGGGAAAGTCCCCCCAGGCGGGGGTGAGTTCGGCCACATAGCCCTCGGGCGTCATGCGGTTGTACAGTGCCACCACCTTGGCCTTGCCCAGCCGGGCAAAGCGCGACAGCGAGGGAATGGTCGCCACTTCGGGCACGGCAAAGAACGGCACAAAGACCGAATCGTTGCGGCCATAGTCCATGTCCGGCAGCAGGTACAGCAGGCCGCCCTTGCGCAGGCACTGGATGATGGGCTTCACGCCATCGGCGCGGTTGAGCATCTTCACATTGCCAAAACGCTGGCGGCCGGTCATGAACCAGTCGTCCAGCACCGGGTTGGGGTTGGTGGCGAAGATGGAGGTGAATTCGCGCGTGGTGTTCAAGGGCAGCGCCAGCCCGCCGGCATCCATGCTGTAGAAATGGGGGGCAAACACGATGGTCGGCGTATCGCCCTCCAGCTCGTGCGTGGCACCCACCAGCTTGACCCGGCTGCGCACCAGCGCCTCGGAGCCGAACCACAGCCAGCTGCGGTCCAGAAAGGTCTGGCAGAACACCACAAAGCTTTCCCGGGCCCAGGCCTTGCGCTGGGCTTCGGGCACCTCCGGAAAGCACAGCTCGAAATTGCGCAGCGCCACCTTGCGGCGCGGGCGCGCCAGCAGAAACAGCAGATGGCCCAGCCCACGTCCCATGCCGCGCAGCACCGGCAGCGGCAGTGGGGCCAGGACATGCATCAGGCCGATACCCAACTTGCTCCAGTTCATGCGTCGGCTTTCTGCGTGGCGGCTTCGGCCACGGCTTCCTTGCGTGGCAGCTTGTAGCGGCCGTAGCCCCACAGATACTGCTGCGGGCATTGGCGGATGGTGTGCTCCATGGCCTGGTTGATCTGCACCACGGCAGCCTCCAGCTCGTCAGACAGTGGCACCGGCATTTCCTCAAAAAACAACTCGAACCCCCGCCCCCAGGACAGGCGCTCGCAGCGCGCCAGCACCACGGTGGCGCCGGTCTGCAGCGCCAGGCGCGCAGCCAGCGTCATGGTGTACGCGTCTTTGCCGAAGAACGGCGCCCATTGACCCTGGCCGTCCGGAGGCACCTGGTCGGGCAGCAGGCCCACGGCCTCGCCCTTGCGCAGGGCCTTGATCATCTGGCGCACCCCCGACAGATTGGTGGGCACGGCCTGGATGCCGGCGCGGTTGCGCGCCGTCAGCATCAGCTCGGCCAGCCAGGCCTGCTTGGCCGGACGGTAGAGGATGGTGATGGGCCCATGCTCCCCCGACCAGCGCTGCGCGGCGGCCTGCACCGACAGCTCGAAGCAGCCCAGATGCGGCGTCAGATACAGAATGCCCTTGCCGCGCGCCCAGGCCTGCTCCACCACCTCGGCCCCATGGATGGTGTTGACCTGGGTGGTGCGCACCCACAGGCGCGGGGACTCGAACACCATGCGACCGGCATGACCCACCGCCGCGGCCACCTCCCCGAAGCGGTAGCCCGCCTGCGCGGTGTTGGCCAGGAAGCGGCGCCGGTAGGTGGGCGACAGCAGCCATGCCAGCCAGCCCATGGCAGCACCCACGGCATGCAGCAGGCCCAATGGCAATGCGGAAAAAATGCGAAACAGGGAAAGCATTAGAATAGGGGCTGTCGCCGAGTTAACAGAGCAACTTGCAGGGCGACGTAAAACAAAACTGCTAAAGCGTTCGCCCGACTCCTTTGGCCGAGCAACGCAATCGGCTAGAACAGGAGTTTATTCAATGGCGAACGATTTTCTTTTTACCTCCGAATCCGTCTCGGAAGGCCATCCCGACAAGGTTGCGGACCAGATTTCCGATGCGATTCTGGACGCCATTTTCACCCAAGACCCCTACAGCCGCGTGGCGGCAGAGACACTGACCAACACCGGTCTGGTGGTATTGGCCGGTGAAATCACCACCGGTGCCAACGTGGACTACATCCAGGTGGCCCGCGACACGATCAAGCGCATCGGCTACGACAACACCGACTACGGCATCGACTACAAGGGCTGCGCCGTGCTGGTGGCCTATGACAAGCAAAGCCAGGACATCGCCCAGGGCGTGGACAAGGCCAGCGACGACGAACTGAACATCGGCGCCGGCGACCAGGGCCTGATGTTCGGCTACGCCTGCGATGAAACGCCCGAGCTGATGCCCGCCCCCATCTATTACGCCCACCGCCTGATGGAACGCCAGGCCCAGCTGCGCAAGGATGGCCGCCTGCCGTTCCTGCGCCCCGACGCCAAGAGCCAGGTGACCATGCGCTATGTGGACGGCAAGCCCCACAGCATCGACACCGTGGTGCTGTCCACCCAGCACAGCCCCGACCAGTCGGAAACCGCGACCAAGATGAAGGCATCGTTCACCGAAGCCATCATCGAAGAGATCATCAAGCCCGTGCTGCCCAACGAATGGCTGCAGAACACCAAGTACCTGATCAACCCCACGGGCCGTTTCGTCATCGGCGGCCCGCAAGGCGACTGCGGTCTGACCGGCCGCAAGATCATTGTGGACACCTACGGTGGTGCCTGTCCCCACGGCGGCGGCGCCTTCTCGGGCAAGGACCCGTCCAAGGTGGACCGCTCGGCTGCCTACGCTGCCCGCTATGTGGCCAAGAACGTGGTTGCAGCCGGTCTGGCACGCCAGTGCCAGGTGCAGGTGGCCTACGCCATAGGCGTGGCCCGCCCGATGAACATCACCGTGTACACCGAAGGCACGGGCGTGATCCCCGACGACCAGATCTCCAAGCTGGTGGCCGAGCACTTCGACCTGCGCCCCAAGGGCATCATCCAGATGCTGGACCTGCTGCGACCCATCTACAGCAAGACCGCGGCCTACGGCCACTTCGGCCGCGAAGAGCCGGAATTCACCTGGGAACGTACCGACAAGGCGGCCGAACTTCGCGCCGCTGCCGGCCTGAAGTAATTCTTCGGCACCGCCCCCTCCCAAGCCAGGCTCTGCCTGGCTTTTTTCATGCCCGGCCCGGGCAACCCCGCCGAGTCTGGGGCGCCGCCATTGTCGTCCTTGGCCTACCCGGATTGCAGCCCTGCCCTGCACGCGGCCGCCGCCAAATCGGCCTACCCTGGGTCCATCGTCAACTACCTAGGAGGTGCGCACATGCTGAAGTGGGCCATCATCTTTGCCATCATCTCGCTGGTCGCCGGGGTCTTGGGCTTTACCGGCGTGGCCTCCGGCGCCGCCGGAATCGCCAAGATCCTGTTCTATATCTTCATCGTGGTCGCCGTCATCTTTGTGGTGCTGGCGTTGCTGGGGATCGGCGCCGTCGCCTAGCAGCCCTCCCACTCTCCACCCAGCCTGCCTTGCGCAGGCTTTTTCACGACCGGCAAGCGCTGCTACAGCCCGCGCACGCTCAGCGCCAGCGCCTGCTGGAACGGCGCACGTACCCGGTACAGCTGGGCCGGACGGTGGGCACCACCGCTGCGCATGGCACCGGGCACGGCTTCCAGCAACTGCATTTCATCCATCTTGCGGCGAAAGCTGACCTTGTTCAGCGGCTCGCCCAGGATGCTTTCATAGACCTGCTGCAGCTGGGGCAAGGTGAATGTCTCGCCGCACAGGTGCACAGGCAGCGAGGAATACTGGCTTTTGTTGCGCACCCGCGCCAGCGCCGCGGCCACGATGGCATGGTGATCGAACGGCAGCTGGCCCAGGGCCGCCACCGGCACCCGTTTCACCCCGTCATGCTGCGGCAGCTGTGCACTGGACACCAGGGCGCAATAGGCAATGGCCACCGACCAGCCACGCGGATCGCGCGCCGGGCCGCTGAAGGTGGCCAGCTGTTCCAGATAGGCACCTGCAATGCCCACCTTGTCCCGCAGCACCCGCACGGCGCTGTCCTGGGCATCGGCGTCTTCCTGGGCATGGATATACCCGCCCGGCAAGGCCCAGACACCTTCAAACGGTGGCTGGCTGCGGCGCACCAGCACCACGTGCAGCGCATCGTCCTGCAGCGTCAGCACGACCGTATCCACGCTGACCAGTACCTGCGGATATGGCGCCTCTGTTTGATTCATCGTGATACCAAGTCCTTTTTTACACCACAGTATGCCTGCAAGCCATCCCATTCCTATTGGAAACTTGCAGCACTGTACCTAAACCTGCGCTCAATTACTTAGTTGCAAAGTTGATTTAACAGGTTTACACTGACCGCAACGAGGAGAGACACCATGGCATCCACGACCCAGTTGCTGGTCATCGACCCCCAAAACGATTTCTGCGATCTGCCTGCGGCCTGGTGGCCGGCCGCACTGCCGGGCAGGCCCGCCGCCACCGGCCCTGCGCTGCCGGTGGCCGGGGCCCATGCCGATATGCAGCGCCTGGCCGGCTGGATCGACCAGCACGCTGCGCGGCTGGACGGCATCACCGTCACGCTGGACTCGCACCAGGCCTACGACGTGGCCCACCCCGCGTTCTGGCAGCAGCGCGATGGCAGCGCCGTGGCCCCGTTCACCCCCATCACCGCCGCCCAGGTGCGCTCCGGCGACTTCACGCCGCGCGATGCCGCCGCCCTGCCCCGCGTGCTGCACTACCTGGACGCGCTGGAAGCCGAAGGCCGCTACACCCTGATGGTCTGGCCGCTGCACTGCGAGATCGGCAGCTGGGGCCATGGCGTGCATGCCGATGTGCTGGAAGCCTGCCGCCGCTGGCAGGCCGCGCAGCAGCGCGCCGTGCACCATGTGTTCAAGGGCATGAATCCCTGGTCCGAGCACTACAGCGCCATCCGCGCCGAAGTGCCCGATCCGCACGACCCCGGCACCGGCCTGAACCGCGCCCTGCTCACCCACCTGGCCGCCTTCGACACCGTGGTGATCGCCGGCGAGGCCAGCAGCCACTGCGTGCGCGCCACCGTCGAGCACATCGTGCAGCACAGCGGCATGGCCCCCGACCGCCTGGTGCTGCTGACCGACTGCATGAGCCCGGTGACCGGCTTCGAGGCCGCGCACGATGGCCTGGTGCAGCAGATGCGCGACTTGGGTGTACGCTGCACCAGCAGCACTGCATTCGGTTTATAAGAAATTAGGCTCAGGAGCCGCCTGCACCAACGGCAGCAGCTCCCATTTTTGAAGAGACAACGGCATGACGCCCATCATCACCAGCCTGCTCGACACGGACTTGTACAAGTTCACCATGTGGCAGGCCATGCTGCACCGCAACCCCCAGACCACCGCCGAGTACCGCTTTGCCTGCCGCAATGCCACGGCCTTTCCGCTGGCCGAACTGGAAGCCGAGGTGCGCGCCGAAATCGACCACCTCTGCGATCTGCGCTTCACCAAGGACGAACTGGATTACGTGGGCAGCCTGCGCTACATCAAGAGCGACTTCATCGACTACCTGCGCCTGTTCCAGTACCAGCGGGACTTCATCACCGTCAAAGGCCAGGCCGACGGCAGCCTGGCCATCGAAGCCCATGGCCCCCAGGTGCATGTGATGGGCTTCGAGATTCCGGTGCTGTGCATCGTCAACGAGCTGTATTTCCGCCGCCTGCAGCAGCCCGGCACGCTGGAGGAAGGGCGCCGGCGCCTGCAGGCCAAGATCGACCAGATGCGCGCCTTGAAGGGCGGCCCCACGCTGGCCCACCCATTTGAGGTCTCGGACTTCGGCCTGCGCCGGCGCTTTTCTGGCACCTGGCAGCGCGAAGTGGTCAGCACCCTGGCACGCGAGGTGCCGCAGTGGTTCAAGGGCACTTCCAGCGTGCTGCTGGCGCGCGATCTGGACATCTCGCCCATCGGCACCATGGCCCATGAATACATGCAGAGCTACCAGTCGCAAGGGGTGCGCCTGCGTGATTTCCAGAAGGCCGCGCTGGAAGACTGGGTGCAGGAATACCGGGGCGACCTGGGGATTGCGCTGACCGACACCGTGGGCATGGACGCCTTCCTGGAAGACTTCGACCTGTACTTTGCCAAACTGTTCGATGGTCTGCGCCACGACTCGGGTGACCCCTTCGAGTGGGGCGAGAAAGCCCTGCGCCACTACCGCAAGCTGCGCATCAACACCCACAGCAAGCGCCTGGTGTTCTCCGACGGACTGGACCTGGACAAGGCGCTGGCGCTGTGGCGCCACTTCGCCCCGCACATCCAGCTGGGCTTTGGCATCGGCACCAACCTCACCAACGACGTGGGCCTGCAGCCGCTGAACATCGTGATGAAGCTCACCCGCGCCAACGGCCAGCCGGTGGCCAAGATTTCCGACACGCCGGGCAAGACGCTGTGCGAAGACGAGACCTACCTCGCCTACCTGCGCCAGGTGTTCCATATCCCAGCTGCGGCCTGAACGCCGGGCACCGATACCGACACCGCCCCTGCACCGAATCCCTGCTTTCAAGGAGTACTCCATGCTGCGCATCACCCTGGCCCAACTGAACATGACGGTGGGCGACGTCTCCGGCAATCTGCGCAAGATGGAAACGGCCGCACGCCAGGCCCACGAGGCCCAGGCAGACCTGGTGGTATTTTCCGAGCTGTCGCTGTGCGGCTACTACCCGGAAGACATGCTGGACGAGCCTGCCTTTCTGGCCCGCTGCGCGCGCGGCCTGCAGGAACTGCTGGCCGCCACGCGCCAGTGGCCCGGACTGTGCTGGGTGGTGGGCGCTCCCACGCCCGCCCACGGCCCGGGCAAGCGCCTGCACAACAGCCTGCTGGTGCTGCAGGATGGCCAGGTCAAGCTGCAGTACGACAAGCAGCTGCTGCCCACCTACAACATCTTTGACGAGCGCCGCCATTTCGAGCCCGGGCGCGATGTGGCCAAGGTGCTGCGCGTGGGCGATGCCCAGGTGGGCTTTCTGATCTGCGAAGACGGCTGGAACGACAGCGGCAGCGACTATGCCGTGAACCCGTTCGAGCGCATGGCCGACGCCGCCCCCGACGTGGTGGTCAGCATCAATGCCAGCCCCTCCAACGTGGGCCGGCGCGAACAACGCCACCAGGTGTTCAGTGCCGCCGCGCGCCGCCACGGCCTGCCCATCGTCTATGTCAACCAGGTGGGCGGACATGACCAGATCGTGTTCGACGGTGCCTCGTTTGCCATCGAACCCGCCAGCGGCGTGGTGTTCGAGGCCGAGCGCTTTGCCGAGCACATCACCACGCTGCAGCTGCACCGCGGCTGCTTTTCCCTGGGCAATGGCACGCCCACCCGGACCGTGCCCGCGCAAGGCCTGTCCACCATGGCCTTCTACCGTGCACAGACCCGGCTGGGCCTGCGTGACTACGCCCGGCGCTGCGGTTTCCGCAAGGTGGTGGTGGGCAGCAGCGGCGGCATCGACAGCGCGCTAACCCTGGCCCTGGCCACCGAGGCGCTGGGGCCGGAGAACGTCACCGCCATCACCATGCCCAGCCGCATTTCCAGCAGCGGATCGGTGGACGATTCGGTCGCCCTGTGCCGCAACCTGGGCGTGGAGCTGATCCACCACCCCATTGCGGCCCAGGTCGATGCATTTGCCCAGCAGTTCCAGGCCAGCTTTGGCGAGCCGCTGGGGGGTCTGACGCTGGAGAATCTGCAGGCCCGCGTGCGCGGCACGGTGCTGATGGAGTACTCCAACTGCTATGGCCACCTGCTGCTGACCACCGGCAACAAGTCCGAGCTGTCGGTCGGCTACTGCACGCTGTATGGCGACACCAACGGCGGCCTGGGCCTGCTGGGCGACCTGTACAAGACCGAGGTGTTTGCGCTGGCACGCCACATCAACGAAGCCCATGGTCGCGAGGTGATTCCGCAGACCATCATCGACAAGCCGCCATCGGCCGAGCTGGCGCCGGGACAGACCGACCAGGACAACCTTCCGCCCTACACGCTGCTGGACGCCATCCTCAAGCTGCTGATCGAAGGCAACGGCCTGTCTGCCGCCGAGCATCTGGCGGCACAGGAGACCGTGAACATGCTGCAGGCCACACCCGAGGGCAAGGCCATGGTCGAGAAAGTCCGGCACCTGCTGCACCGCAGCGAATACAAGCGCCACCAGACGCCCCCGGTCATCCGCCTGCGCCAGCGTGCCTTCGGCAGCGGCCGGCAGATGCCGATTGCGGCCAGCTATGACTGGAGCGAATGACGGCCGTCCTGCACGGCCTGCCGTGCCGAAGTGGGGAGAAAGCCCCATTCCGGTCTGCGCAGGCGTCTATCAAAATTGCAGCAGCCCGTGCGCCAGTAGACTGCAACTGCACCGAAAATAGCACCCAACCGAGACCGCCTGTGCGGCCGCCCCCATTGTGGTGGGCGTGACCGCACCGCCCCTGGAGACCCTGCCATGACCACCGCACCGAAAGCCGCTCCCCACACTGCCGTGCTGATCGGGCGCTTCCAGCCTTTTCACAACGGCCACCTGGCCTTGCTGCAGCAGGCACTGGCGCGTGCCGAGCAGGTGGTGGTGGTGCTGGGCAGCGCCGGCCAGGCGCGCAGCCCCAAGAACCCGTTCACCTGGCAGGAGCGCGCGGCGTTGATCCTCGCGTCCCTGCCCAACGCCGACCAGGCCCGCGTGCGCTGCCTGCCCATGCGCGACTTCTACGACGAGCCCCGCTGGGTGGCCGCCGTGCGTACCGGCGTACAGGCCCTGGTGCCGCCAGGGGGCCGCATTGCGCTGGTGGGCCATTTCAAGGACATCAGCAGCGACTACCTGGCACGCTTTCCCGGTTGGGAGCTGGTCAGCCTGCCGCGCCAGGGCGACTTTGACGCCACCCCCGTGCGCGATGCCTACCTGGGCACGCCCACCGCCGAACTGGCCGCGCTGTGGCCCGCATTGGAGACACAGGTACCGCCCGCCGTGCTGCGCTTTCTGCAGGAATGGGCGCGCACGCCGCAGTACGCGGAAATCCAGCAGGAGTGGCAGATGATCCGGGGCTACCAGGCCGCCTGGTCCAGCGCGCCCTACCCGCCGGTATTTGTGACGGTCGACGGCTTTGTGCGCTGCAACGAACACCTGCTGCTGGTGCAGCGCGGTCACCGCCCCGGCAAAGGCCTGTGGGCCCTGCCCGGCGGTTTTGTGGAGCCGCGCGATACGCTGTGGCAGTCCTGCCTGCGCGAGCTGCAGGAGGAAACCCTGTTCCCGCTGAGCGAGGCCCAGCTGCGCGAGCGGCTGCAGGGCGTGGAAGTGTTTGACCACCCGGACCGTAGCCTGCGCGGGCGCACCATCACCCATGTGCATGCGCTGGACCTGGGCGATGCCCCCGGCACCGCTCTGCCCACCGTCACCGGCGGCGACGATGCCGCCCTGGCCCGCTGGGTGCCCATCCAGGACCTGCCGTCCATGGAGTCCCAGTTCTTCGAAGACCACTTCCATGTGGTGCGCCGCTGCATGGAGCGCTTTGCCGGCTGGGAGATGCCGGTGCAGCCGCTGCACGCCTGAAGCGCGGGCGATCCAGCCCGACCCAGGGCCAACAGGCCCTAAAACCCCATTCAATTTCATAGCTGCCTGCACAGATACCATCTGTGCAGGCAGCTATTTCTTTCCTCTTTTTACATGTCCCCACTGAACATCCGCCCGGCCACCATCGCTGATACCGACACCATCCTGCGCTTCATCCGCGAGCTGGCCATCTACGAAAAAGCCGAGCACGAGGTGCAGTCCACCCCGGCACACATCCACCGCACGCTGTTTGCGGCGCAGCCTACGGTGCATGGCCTGATCTGCGAGCTGGACGGCGCCCCCGTCGGCTTTGCCATCTACTTCTTCAACTATTCCACCTGGCAGGGCCAGCATGGGCTGTATCTGGAAGACCTGTATGTCACGCCCCAGCAGCGTGGCGTGGGCGCTGGCAAGGCCTTGCTGCAGCACCTGGCCCGCATCGCTCTGGACAAGGACTGCGGCCGTTTCGAGTGGAGCGTGCTGGACTGGAACGCCCCGTCCATTGCGTTCTACGACAGCCTGGGTGCCAAGCCCCAGAGCGAATGGATCCGCTACCGCATGACGGGCGAAGCCCTGCAGCAGCTGGCCCACGGCCCGCAAGCCCCGGCACTATGATTCCCCCGGCACCACCTGGGAGGGGGTGCCAGACAGCAGCCCGGCAGGGCCGTCAGAACGAAACGGCCATGCCCGGCACATCCACACGGATCAGCGGGCGCTGCAGCACCGCAGCGGCCGCACGGCCGAAGGTCTCGCGCCAGACGGCATCGCCCTGCAGCTGGCGTTGGCCCGCGCGTGCCACCACCAGTACCTTGTCGGCCAGCAGCACCTTGCCGCTGGGACGCAGCGGTTCGCACTCCAGTGCGGTGAACTGCTCGTCCAGCCAGCGGCGGCCATCTTCGTTCGCCATCGCCGGCACATGGGTCAGGTCGATGCGGAGCTCCTGCCCCGCGGCCAGGTTGATGATGACTTCGTGCTGCATAGTGCGCCTTTCGTTCTCACAAATCGGGGATGGTGGACGCCGCTGCGCCCGCCATGGCCTCAGCCCGGCACCGGCCCCGGACCAGCGTCTGGCGGTCAGAACACGGCCCGGAGGGCGTCTGCGCAGTGTCCATGAAAAAAGGAGCCGCCTGGATGGGCAACTCCTTGTTTTCAGGGCAATCACTGATGGAAATCAGCGTTGCACGGGCGGTTGAAGCTCTGTTTTTCAGAGCAAAAGTCGCCCCCGCTACATTCAGGCGGCCACCAGGGCCTGCTCGGCCTCGGCCAGCACGCTGCGGCGGGCGTGCACGGCATCGGCCAGCACCTGCAGCGTGGACAGGGTGTCGTCCCAACCGATGCAGGCGTCGGTGATGCTCTGGCCGTAGGCCAGGCCGCAGGCATCGTCCTTGCCCGGGGTGAACTTCTGGGCGCCGGCCACCAGATGGCTTTCCAGCATCACGCCGAAGATCTGGTTCGAGCCGCCACGCATCTGGTCGGCGATGTCGGCGGCCACGTCCTTCTGGCGCTCGTGCTGCTTGGAACTGTTGGCATGGCTGCAGTCCACCATCAGCGTGGCCGGCAGGCCGGCCTTTTCCAGGTCGGCACAGGCGGCGGACACATGGGCGGCATCGTAGTTCGGGGTCTTGCCGCCGCGCAGGATAACGTGGCAGTCCGGGTTGCCCGAGGTGTTGACGATGGCCACCTGGCCGTTCTTGTGCACCGACAGGAAGTGGTGGCCACGGCTGGCGGACTGGATGGCATCGGTGGCAATGCGGATATTGCCGTCGGTGCCGTTCTTGAAGCCGATGGGCGCCGAGATGCCCGAGGCCAGCTCGCGGTGCACCTGGCTTTCGGTGGTGCGGGCACCGATGGCGCCCCAGCTGATCAGGTCGCCGATGTACTGGGGCGAGATCACGTCCAGGAACTCGCTGGCCGCCGGCACGCCCAGGCGGTTAATGTCAATCAGCAGCTGGCGCGCAATGCGCAGGCCTTCGTCGATGCGGTAGCTGCCATCCAGGTAGGGGTCGTTGATCAGGCCCTTCCAGCCCACGGTGGTGCGGGGCTTTTCGAAGTACACGCGCATCACCACTTCCAGGCGGTCCTTGTACTGCTCGCGCACCACGGCCAGGCGGCGGGCGTATTCCAGTGCGGCGGCGGGATCGTGGATGGAACAGGGACCCACAATGACCAGCAGGCGGTCATCCTGGTTGCGCATGATGCGCTGGATGCTGTTGCGGGTGCCACTCACCAGGGTTTCCACGGCCGTGCCGTCGATGGGGAAGAAGCGGATCAGGTGCTCGGGAGGGGGCAACACGGTAATGTCCTCAATGCGTTCGTCGTCGGTCTGGCCAGTCTTTTCAGTCTTTTGCACAGAGCGATACCAAGCGTCGCCGGAGGAGGTGTGGTGAGCGTTCATGTCAGCCTCGTGGTCCTGTTGGATGTGTGGAAAGTGAAGGGGTGAAAAAAAAACCGCCGGGCTTTTCAGCTTCGGCGGTTTTTTGGGAGGTGTTCGTGTGTGCGAGCGCTTGCCTCTCATCCGCCTGGGACCGAGAACCAAAAGTAAAAATAGAAAGCGCTGCGTACTTGCATAGCGGTTGAATGTAGCACCGCTCATGCGGCAGCGCAACACCCACCCCATCCACCAACGCAGGAAAATTCCAAAAAACCCAATAAAAAACGCCACACCGTTTGCACGGCGCAGCGTTTTACATGAGTTATGCAGGAATCCTGTGAAATTTCAATAATTAAGCGGTACCACCCACCGTCAGTCCGTCAATGCGCATGGTCGGCTGGCCCACACCCACCGGCACGCTCTGGCCTTCCTTGCCACAGGTGCCCACGCCGCTGTCCAGGCGCATGTCGTTGCCGATCAGGCTCACCTTCTTCATGCACTCGGGGCCGTTGCCCACCAAGGTGGCACCCTTGACGGGGTACTGGATCTTGCCGTTTTCCACCCAGTACGCCTGGCTGGCCGAGAACACGAACTTGCCGCTGGTGATGTCCACCTGGCCGCCCCCGAAGTTGGTGGCGTACAGGCCCTTCTTGATGGAGGCGACGATTTCCTGCGGATCCTTGTCGCCACCCAGCATGTAGGTGTTGGTCATGCGCGGCATGGGCAGGTGGGCATAGCTTTCGCGGCGGCCGTTGCCGGTGGGCTTGACGCCCATCAGGCGGGCGTTCATCGCGTCCTGCATATAGCCCTTCAGGATTCCGTCCTCGATCAGCACATTGGCCTGCGAAGGGCAGCCTTCATCGTCCACGTTCAGCGAACCGCGGCGGTCGGTCAGCGTGCCGTCGTCCAGGATGGTCACACCCTTGGCGGCCACGCGCTGGCCGATGCGGCCGCTGAAGGCGCTGGAACCCTTGCGGTTGAAGTCGCCTTCCAGGCCATGGCCCACGGCCTCGTGCAGCAGCACACCCGGCCAGCCCGAGCCCAGCACCACGGTCATCATGCCGGCCGGTGCGGGGCGCGACTCGAGGTTGACCAGGGCCTGGTCCACGGCTTCGTCCACGTACTGGGCGATCTGTTCGTCGCTGAAGTACGCCAGACCGAAGCGACCGCCGCCGCCGGACGACCCCACCTCGCGGCGGCCGCTCTGCTCGGCAATCACGGTCACCGACAGACGCACCAGCGGGCGCACATCGGCGGCCAGCGTGCCATCGGCACGGGCCACCATGACCACGTCGTATTCGCTGGCCAGACCGGCCATCACCTGCACGATGCGCGGGTCCTTGGCACGGGCCAGTGTTTCGACCTTGCCCAGCAGTTCCACCTTGGCGGTGCTGTCCATGGACGCGATCGGGTCCAGGCCGGCGTACAGCGTGCGGCTGGGCGCGATCTTGGCCTTGGGAATGCGCACCTTGCGGCTTTGTGTGGCCGAGGAAATGGCGCGCACAGCCCGCGCAGCGTCCAGCAGCGAGGCTTCGGAAATATCGTCGGAGTACGCGAAAGCGGTTTTCTCGCCGCTGACCGCACGCACGCCCACGCCCTGGTCGATGGAGAAGGAGCCGGTCTTGACGATGCCCTCTTCCAAGCTCCAGCCTTCGGCGCGGGTGTACTGGAAATAGAGGTCGGCGTCGTCCACCTGGTGGGCGCGGATCTCGGCCAGCGCAGCGCCGAGGTGGCGCTCGTCCAGCCCAAAAGGTTCAAGCAGCAGTTGCCGGGCCGTGGCCAGGCGCTCGATGGTGGGTTCGCGGGAGATCATGGCAAGCATTGTAGGCAAGCCACCATGCCCCCGCCTCTCAACGGGCCGCTGGGCGCCGTGCGGCACCCGGCCTGCGCCGCCCCCCGCTGTCAGGCGGTCTGGTCGTCCAGCGCCGCTTCGGGCGCATTGGCCTGCACCGAGGCAATGCCGGCATCGCGTGCCGACTCGCTGGAATACATCTGGCTCTGGCCGATCACCTGGCCGTTGGTGGCCTTGAGGGTGAAATACGGCGATCCGTCCTTGGCCTGCAGCTTGTCAAAGCGCGCCACATCGGCCGCATTCTTGCGCACCGAGGCAATGCCGTTGCTGGCACTGGCCTTGGCCTCATAGACCTCGCTGGTCAGGATGACCTGGCCGTTGCCGGCCAGCAGGTTGAAGCTGAACTTTCCGTTCGAGGTCTTTTTCAGGGCGAATTTGGCGGCCATGGGCATTGCTCCTCACAACTGGACATGAAAAAACCGCCGTGCGAACTTCCCACCAGAGAAATCCGACACGGCGGCCTGCCAGTTGTACTCCAGCCCATCGCGGCAGGCAAGAGCCTGTCACCGGTCCTGGCAATCCTTCACAAACGCGAGCCGACTTCCTTGGGCACGTTGCGCTGGTGGCGGGCCACCGACATCAGCACCCCCAGCGCCAGCCCCAGCGTGACCATGGCCGTGCCGCCGTAGCTGACGAACGGCAGCGGCACACCCACCACCGGCAGGATGCCGCTGACCATGCCCATGTTCACAAAGGCGTAGGTAAAGAAGATCATGGCCACGGCCGCGCCCATCAGGCGCGCGAACAGCGTGTTGGCGTGCATGGCAATCGCCAGGCCGCGCCACACCAGCAGCAGGAAACCAATGATCAGCAGGCTGTTGCCCAGCAGCCCGAACTCTTCGGAGAAGGCCGCAAAAATGAAGTCGGTGGTGCGTTCGGGAATGAATTCCAGGTGGGTCTGCGTACCGGCCATGAAGCCCTTGCCCCAGACGCCGCCGGAGCCGATGGCGATCATGCCCTGGATGATGTGGAACCCCTTGCCCAGCGGATCGCGCGTGGGATCGAGCAGCGTGCACACCCGGGTGCGCTGGTAATCGTGCAGAAAGTACCAGCTCACGCCATCGGCGCACAGCGTGGGTTCGTTCCAGATGATCAGCACAATGCCCACCACGCCCAGCACCACCGGCGGCACGATCAGCTTCCAGGACAGACCGGCAAAAAAGATCACCGCCAGCCCGGCGGCCATCACCAGCAGCGAGGTGCCCAGATCCGGCTGCTTCATGATCAGGCCCACGGGCACCAGCAGCAGCACGAAGGCGATCACAAAGTCCATGGCCCGGCGCTGGCCCTCGCGCATCTGGAACCACCAGGCCAGCATCAGCGGCGTGGCGATCTTCAGCAGCTCGGAAGGCTGGATGACCACCCCCACATTCACCCAGCGGGTGGCCCCCTTCTTGGTGATGCCGAACAGCAGCACGGCCACCAGCAGGGCCACACCCAGCGTGTACAGCGGCACGGCCAGCAGCATCAGGCGCTGCGGCGGCACCTGGGCCACCACGAACAGCAGGCCGGCGGCCAGCAGCATGTTGCGGCCATGGTCCACAAAGCGCGTGCCATGGTCATAACCGGCGGAATACATGGCCAGCAGACCGATACACGCCAGCAAACCCACGCACAGCAGCAACGGATAGTCGAAGTTGCGAAACAGCGGTACAAAGCGCTGCAGCAGGGAAGGTTTGTCGATTTCGGCGGCCATAAGCCCTCCATTATCGCGGGGCGGCTGCGCCCTGCACCGGCCAGGGGGCACCCTGGCTGTCATCCATCCCTGCGGTCCAGCGGCTACCATGCAGGGATGGCGACCACCACCCACCTGCTGTACCTGCACGGCTTTCGCTCCTCCCCGCAATCGGCCAAGGCCCAGGCCATGGCGGCCCATGTGCACCACCACCACCCGGACGTGCACTGGTGGTGCCCGCAGCTGCCGCCCTCCCCCCGGGAGGCCATGGAACTGGTGGCCGAGGGCGTGCGCGACTGGCCGGCGGACCAGATGGCGGTGATCGGCTCCTCGCTGGGCGGCTTCTATGCCAGCTGGGTGGCCCACCTCAAGGGCTGCCCCAGCGTGCTGATCAACCCGGCCGCCTACCCCGACCGCGACCTGGAACGCTACATCGGCGAGCACAGCAGCTGGCACGATCCGGAGACCCGCTTTTTCTTCCGCCCTGAATACATTCCCGAGCTGCAGGCCCTGGGACTGCACGGCAAGGCCCCGGCCGGGCGGGAGCTGGGCCTGTTTGCCAAAGGCGACGAGCTGCTGGACTGGCGTGAAATGCTGGCCCGTTACCCGCTGGCCGAGCACATCCTCATCGAAGGCAGCGACCATGCACTGAGCGGTTTCGAAGCCTATATCCCCGACATCTGCGACTTTCTGCAACTGGCCTGAACACGCAGCCCCGCATCCCCCGTGGTGCCACTGCGACGAAAGGGCAAAGCCGGCATGGGAAAATGCCGGCCATGCACGCATTGTTTGAAGACGCCGGCAAATTCCTGGCTGGCCGTATCCTGTCCGAGGCCGAGTCCTCCTCCCAAATCGAGCTTGGCACCGGCAAACGGGTCAAGGTCAAGGCTGCCAACATCCTGCTGAAGTTCGAAAAGCCCGAGCCGGCAGCGCTGATGTCCGAGGCCGAAGCCATTGCCGCCACCGTGGAGCTGGACCTGGCCTGGGAATTCGCCCCCGAAGAAGAGTTCGGCTTTGCCGACATTGCGCGCGACTATTTCTCCGACAACGCGCCGCTGGCCCAGCAGGCCGGCATGCTGTTCGCGCTGTATGGCGCGCCCCACTACTTCCGCCGCGCCGGCAAGGGCCGCTTCAAGAAGGCGCCGGCCGAAATCCTGCAGCAGGCCCTGGCCGCCATCGAGAAGAAAAAGCTGCTCCAGGCCCAGATCGACGGCTGGGCGCAGGAACTGGTGGCGGGCACCTGCCCGCAGCCCATCCGCGAGCAGCTCTACAAGATCCTGTTCCGCCCCGACAAGAACGCCCCCGAATACAAGGCCGTGGTCGAGGCCAGCCGCAACGCCCAGAAAGCACCGCTGGACCTGCTGCAGACGGCCGGAGCCATCGACTCGGCCTACCAGTTCCACTGGCAGCGCTTTCTGTTCGACAACTTCCCCAAGGGCACAGGCTTCCCGGCCATCACCGCCCCCCAGCCACCGGCCGATCTGCCGCTGGCCGATGTGCAGGCCTATTCCATCGACGATTCGATGACCACCGAAATCGACGATGCCCTGTCCGTCCAGGGCCTGGGCAGCGGCAAGGTCACTCTGGGCATCCACATTGCCGCGCCTGGTCTGGCCATCCAGCCCGGCTCCGACCTGGACAAGCTGGGCCGCAACCGCCTGTCCACCGTCTACATGCCCGGCTACAAGATCACCATGCTGCCGGACGAGGTGGTGCGCATCTACACGCTGGACGAAGGCCGTGCCAACCCCGCCGTGTCGCTGTACGTGACCTATGACGAAACCACGTTCGAGGTGCTGGCCAAGGAAACCAGGCTGGAACGCGTGCCGGTGGTGACCAATTTCCGCCACGACAAGCTGGACCACATCGTCACCGAGGAGTGGCTGAGCGACGGCAGCCTCGAGGTCGAGAACACCCCCGCCAACCTGCTGGCCGTGCGCGACCAGCTGTCCTTTCTGCACAAGCTGGCGCGCCACCTGAAGGCCGAGCGCGAAGTGGTGCGCGGCAAGCCCGAGAACTTCTCGCGCCCCGACTACACCTTCCGCCTGGAAGGCAATGGCGACGGCGAGCCCAACGGCAGCGAAAAGGTCAGCATCACCGTGCGCAAGCGCGGTGCCGCGCTGGACCTGATCGTGGCCGAGGCCGCCATCGTCGCCAACAGCAGCTGGGGCCTGATGCTGGCCGAATACGGCGTGCCCGGCATCTACCGCAGCCAGGCCAGCCTGGCCCCGGGCGTGAAGGTTCGCATGTCCACCAAGGCCCTGCCCCACGCCGGTATCGGCGTGAAAGCCTATTCCTGGGCCACCTCGCCGCTGCGCCGCTACACCGACCTGGTGAACCAGTGGCAGATCATTGCCTGCGCCCGCCACGGTGCCACGGCCGCCCTGGCGGCACCATTCAAGCCCAAGGATGCCGAACTGTTCGGCATCATCAGCAGCTTTGACGGCGCCTACAGTGCCTACAACGGCTACCAGGCCGGCATGGAACGCTTCTGGACGCTGAAGTACCTGGAACAGAACGGCATCACCGAACTGGAAGCCGCAGTCATCAAGGACAACGGTCCCGCCGGGATGCTGGTGCGCGCCGACACGCTGCCCCTGGTGATCTCGGTGCTGGGTGCGCAAAACCTGCCGCGTGGTGCCCGCATCCGCGTGAAGCTGGGCGAGATCGACGAGATCACGCTGGACATCCACGGCACGGTGCTGGAACGCCTGGACGACCCGGATGACACCAGCGACGACGCGCCGGTCGACGAGGTGTCGGAAGAAGACGACAACGTGGCCGGCCCGATCGCCATTGCCGTGGATGTGAACGACAGCGAAGGCGCCAGCGCCGATAATCCCGCTCCGTGACCCTGCCTGCCGCCCTCCGCTCCCTGTCCCCCCTGTCGATTGCACTGGGGGTCTCGGTGGCCGTCCACGCGGTGCTGCTGAGCGTGCGCTTTGTGGCGCCAGAGCAGTTCAACCGCGTGTTCCAGGACACCCCGCTGGAGGTGATTCTGGTCAACGCCCACACCCAGGAGCGACCAGAAAAAGCCCAGGCCATCGCCCAGGCCGCGCTGGCCGGCGGCGGCGATGCGGCCCAGGGCCGGGCCACCAGCCCCATGCCCTACTCGGCCATCACGGCCATTGGCGATGATTTCGAGAACCGCCAGCGCGAAATCGATGCAATGCAGGAGCAGCAGAGCGTGCTGCTGACCCAGCTGCGCAAGCAACTGGCCACGCTGCCGCAGCAGGACCCGACCCAGCAGGCGTCCAGCAAGCAGGCGGCGCAGGAACAGGAACGCCGCCAACAGCTGGTCAAGCTGCTGGCCGAGATCGAAAAGCGGATCAACGAAGAAAACGCCCGCCCCAAGAAGCGCTACATCAGCCCCGCCACGCGCGAGGAGGTCTACGCGGTCTACTACGACGCGCTGCGCCGCAAGGTGGAAGACAAGGGCACCGAGAATTTCCCCGAGCAGGCCGGCAAGAAACTCTATGGCGAGCTGACCATGATCCTGACCGTCAACCACGACGGCAAAGTGCTGGCCACCGAAGTGGTGCAGGGCTCGGGCAACCGCCAGCTCGACACCCGTGCCGAGGCCATTGCCCGCGCCGCCGGCCCCTACGGTCACTTTGGCCCGGCCATGCGCGCCAAGGCCGACCAGATCGCCGTGGTCTCCCGCTTCAAGTTCACCCGCGACCAGACGCTGCAGACCGATGTCCGGTGAGCGGCAGACCACCCCGCTGCGCGGCGCACCCCAGCCGTTTCGCCGCCACCCCCTACCCGCCCGGACACTGCGGCCCTGCCCTGTTTTCCGGATTTCACGCGGCCCCTTGGCCAGCGCCTACCCATGACTGCTGCTCCTGATTCCTATTGCGTAATGGGCAACCCCGTGGCCCACAGCCGCTCGCCCTGGATCCACGCCCGCTTCGCCGCGCTGACCGACCAGGCGCTGCAGTACGACCGCTGCCTGGCACCACTGGACGGCTTTGCCACGGCACTGGCGGGCTTCGCCGCCGCCGGCGGCCAGGGCTGCAACATCACCGTGCCTTTCAAGCTGGAAGCGGCCCAGGCAGCTACCGGGCACAGCCCGCGCGTGGCGCTGGCCGGTGCGGCCAACACCCTGGCCCGGCAGGCCGATGGCAGCTGGTATGCCGACAACACCGACGGCCTGGGCCTGGTGGCCGACATCACCCGCAATGCCGGCGTGGCACTGGCCGGCAAGGACATTCTGCTGATCGGGGCCGGTGGCGCCGCGGCCGGCGTGCTCGGCCCGCTGCTGGAGCAGTCGCCCCGCCGCATCGTGGTCTGCAACCGCACAGCGGCCAAGGCCGAAACGCTGGTCGCCCAGCATGCGGAACTGGCAGCACGCCAGAACGTGGTGCTGCAGGCACAAGCGCAGCAGGCGCTGGACGGTGACTTTGACGTGGTCATCAATGGCACGGCCGCCAGCCTGCAAGGTGCTGGCGTTCCGGTGCCGGCCACGGTGCTGCGTCCCGGCAGCCTGGCCTACGACATGATGTACGGCCCCGCCGCCGCCGCGTTCCTGGACTGGGCCGCGCTGCATGGCGCCACGGGCCGCGACGGCCTGGGCATGCTGGTGGAGCAGGCCGCGGAATCCTTCGCGCTGTGGCGCGGTGTGCGTCCGCCTTCGGCCCAGGTGCTGGCCGAACTGCGCGCCCTGCTGGCCAGCGAAGCCGCCCACTGAGCCAGGGCCGGCGGAGTCTGCGCATGAAGGCATTCGAACGTTGGCTGGGCCTGGTGCTGCTGGCGGCAGTGGGACTGCAGCTGTTCTTTGTGCTGCGCATCGGGCTGATGGTGGTGGTGGCGCCCGAATCCACCACCTTCCAGCGCTCGGAAATGTGGCAGCAGTGGAAAGACGGTGCCGAGCGTCCCTGGCAGCAGCGCTGGGTGGACTATGCCCAGATCTCGGACCACCTCAAGCGCGCCGTGCTGACCTCGGAAGACGACCAATTCGTGGAACACGGCGGCGTGCGCTGGGATGCCATCGAACGCGCCATGGAGCGCAACGCCAAGGAGGAACACCGCGCGGCGCGCAAGCAGTCCACCCGGCCTGCGCGCCTGTTTGGCGGCTCCACCATCACCCAGCAGCTGGCCAAGAACCTGCTGCTGTCCGGCGAGCGCAATATGCTGCGCAAAGGCCAGGAACTGGTGCTGGCCCATCTGCTGGAGTTGCTGCTGAGCAAGCAGCGCATTCTGGAGATCTACCTCAACAGCGTGGAATGGGGCAACGGCATCTTTGGCGCCGAGGCCGCAGCCCGGCATTACTTCGGCAAGAGCGCCGCCGGGCTGTCCCCTGCCGAAGCCGCCCGCCTGGCGGTGATGCTGCCCAACCCGCGCCACTTTGAGGCTAACCCGCGCTCGCCCTACCTGAACCAGCGCAGCAGCGCCATCCAGCGCCGCATGGCGGCCACGCCGCTACCGTAAGGGCGCCATCCCGTCCATTTCACCGTACAGGAACAGCAGCTGCAGCGCGGTCAGCGTCTCCTCATGCAGGCGCTTCAGCGCCGCATCGCGGGCCGGCACGATGATGGCGTGGCCGCGCGCATCCAGTGCGAACGGACTGCCCAGCAGGTCCGCCATGTCGATGGTGTAGTAGGACCGGTCGCCATAGGGGCGCTTGCCGTCGATGAAGGGCATGGGCCACAGCGGCTCGGCCTCGGTGCTCTCGGCCAGCACCTCTTCCAGGCTGCGCCCCGTCAGTTCCTGCCAGATGGCGCCGCGCAGCAGCGTCAGATGTTCTGCACGCAGCTGGAACTGGCCCTGCTGCACCCCGGGCAGCTGCGCCTGCAGCTCGGCAGGCACCGCATAGCGCCCCGGCGCCAGGTGGGCCCGCTCCACAAAGGGGTACACCCAGCGCGCCACCTCCACCAGCCTCCGCATGGCCAGGGCGGCATCGTCGGTCGCCAGCAACCGCCGCGCCACCTGCACGCTGGACACACTGGAATCTGCCCCCCGCAGCGGCTGCCGCGGGTCCACGCCCGGCGCCCCGGACTCCACCGGCAGCCACCAGACCTGCAAGCCGCGCACCAAGGCCAGGTGCTCGGGCGTGAAAGGCGGCAGGGCTTCGGTGCTGAAGACCTGCTGCACGACGTCCGCTTGGCGCTCAGCGGGCGTGGTGGCCAGCACCGCGATGCGCCAGCCCAGGAACAGCAGCACGGCGGCACCCAGCCCCCACACTCCGCGCCACAAGGCGCGCAACAGACGTCGATGGACAGGCAGGGACATGGGCACACACAACGGGCAAGCAAGCAGGACGCGCAGTGTATCCCGGGCATGGGGCACAATCGCCGGGCGGCGCGGTGTGCGTCGACTCCTCTTTGTTCACAGCACTTTTTCATGCGCATTCTCGGTATCGACCCCGGCCTGCAAACCACCGGCTTCGGCGTGGTGGACCGCGAAGGCCAGCAGCTGCGCTATGTGGCCTGCGGCACCATCCGCACCACGCGCACGCCCGGGGTGGAACTGGGCGATCTGCCGGCGCGGCTGAAAATCCTGTACGAAGGCATTGGCGAGGTCATCACCCGCTACCAGCCGGCCACCGCGTCCGTCGAAATCGTCTTCGTCAACGTCAACCCCCAGTCCACGCTGCTGCTGGGGCAGGCCCGCGGGGCGGCGATTGCGGCCCTGGTGATGCATGGGCTGCCGGTGGCCGAATACACTGCACTGCAGATGAAGAAAGCCATCACCGGCCACGGCCGTGCAGCCAAGGACCAGGTGCAGGAGATGGTCAAACGCATGCTCCAACTGCCCGGTCTGCCCGGCCCCGATGCGGCCGATGCCCTGGGCCTGGCCATCACCCATGCCCATGCCGGCCATGTGATGGACCGACTGGCGCAGGAGACCACCTTGCAGCGCCGCCAGCATGCGCTGTACAAAGGCGGACGCACCTACTGAGCACCACCCCGGCGGCACCTCTTGCTCCGCTGGCGGAATGCCACCATGCAAAAAGGCACCCCGCAGGGTGCCTTTGTTGCTGATGGGCGCACGGACTCAGTAGCGCACGCCGCTCAGGATCAGCTGGGTGATCACGCCCGTGGCAATCGCCACCAGCATGTAGTCGCCGCCGTACTGCACCCAGTGGTAGCCGCGGGGCGGCGCACTCAGGTGGTGGCCGCGCCAGTCCTGCACCACATACTGCGGACCCCGGTATTGCGGAGGCACGCGGTGGCCCTTGACCCAGCGGTGGTCCGGGCCGGCGCCCCGGCGGAAATCGCGGTCATCACGGCGGTCATCGCGGCGGTGGTCACGGTCCCAGTCGCGGCGGTCATTGCGGCGGTCATCGTGCTTGTAAGGACCCTGTCCCTGGGAATGCGAAGGCGGACCGCGGCGGTCGTCATTGCGGTGAGGCTGGGCCTGTGCGACAGCCGACATACCCATGCCAAGGGCCAGGGCGGCTGCCAGTGCAGACATTTTTTTCATCGGACACTCCTTTCCTGGGGTGAGAAGGGCCGGCCAAGGACCGGCATGTACACCATCATGCACCGATTGCAGCGGTGCGGGAACGCTGCAGCGCCGGTTTTACCGCAGCTTTGCGGCGAGGTGACAGTGCTTTGCAAACCGTAAATTGCGTGACAGAAAGTCGGTGGAACGCAGCATGCGCGGCCCCATGAAGCCACGCCGTCAGACGATACGCCCGAAGATCAGCACCGCAAAAAAGGCCAGTGCAGCCACCACGGTCCACTTCAGCACCAGCAGCCCCCAGCGCTTGTACCGCGCCTGCCCGGTTCCCAGGTAGAACACAAAGCACAGGGCCGAGCCCAGCAGCAGCACAGAGGCCAGCCAGCGAAAGATCAGCATCTGCAGCCGCCCGGAACCGGCTTACCAGGCCTGGGCGAGCTGGGCAAAGCCCGCCGGTGCCTTGCGGTCGCTGTCAAAGCTGACCACTTCCCAGGCCGAGGGGTCGGCCATCAGCGCACGCAGCAGCTGGTTGTTCATGCCGTGGCCCGAACGAAACGCGCTGTAGGCCGCCAGCAGCGGCTTGCCCACTGCGTACAGATCGCCCATGGCATCCAGGATCTTGTGCTTGGCGAACTCGTCGTCATAGCGCAGGCCGTCGCTGTTCAGGACCTTGTAGTCGTCCATGACGATGGCATTGTCCAGCCCGCCGCCCAGCGCCAGGCCGTTGTTGCGCAGCATTTCCACATCCTTGGTGAAACCGAAGGTGCGGGCCCGGGCGATGTCGCGCGGGTAGTTGCCGGCGCCCAGGTCGAACTCCACCGACTGGCCGGTGGAATCCACGGCCGGGTGGGCGAAGTCGATGTCAAAACGCAGCTTGAAGCCATGGTAGGGCTCGAAACGGGCCCATTTCAGGTTGGCGCCCTCGCCTTCGCGCACTTCCACCGGCTTGGTCACCCGGATGAAGCGGCGGGGGGCATTCTGGGTTTCGATGCCCGCGCTTTGCAGCAGAAACACAAAGGACGACGAAGAGCCATCCAGGATGGGCACTTCCTCGGCCGTGATGTCGATATACAGGTTGTCGATGCCCAGGCCGCACAGGGCGGACATCAGGTGTTCGATGGTGTGCACCTTGGCACTGCCCGTGGCAATGGTGGTGGCCATGCGCGTATCGGCCACCGACATGGCATTGACGGGAATGTCCACCGGCTCCGGCAAATCCACACGCCGGAAGACGATGCCGGTATCGGGCTGCGCCGGGCGCAAGGTCATCTCGACCCGCTGGCCGCTGTGCAGACCCATGCCCACGGCACGGGTGATGGTCTTGAGGGTGCGTTGCTGAAGCATGGTGTCAATTTTACCGATCTGCGGCATTTTCCTGCCGGGCACGGTCATGGGAAATCCCAATAGCTGCGATTGCTGCAGTGCCATTGCCGGGCAAAAAAATGGGCCCGAGCGCTTGCGCGCTGCGGGCCTGCTGGTGGTTTTACGGGAAACCGTCAGTCAGCCTGCTTGCGCAGGAAAGCCGGGATCTCCAGATCGTCCATGCCGCCGGAGGACAGCGCGTCCACACGGGCTGCGGCCTGGGTGCGGTTGGTACGCCACACGCTGGGCACGTTCATGCCGCCGTAGTCGGCCTGGCCCACTGCACCGATGGAAGGAGCGGCGCCGGTCACTGCGGCACCCATGGAAGCCGTGGGCATGGCGTACATGCCGTCGGTACCGGTGCGCAGACCGCCCTGCACCACCGACATCGGCTGGCGGCGGGCGTTCTGGCGGGCCAGACCGGTGGCCACCACGGTCACGCGGATGTCATCACCCAGCGAGTCGTCGTAGGCCGCGCCGTAGATCACGTGCGCATCGGGCGAAGCGTAGGCGTTGATGGTGGACATGGCCAGACGCGATTCCGACAGCTTCAGGCTGCCCTTGGCGGCGGTCACCAGCACCAGCACACCGCGGGCGCCCGACAGGTCGATGCCTTCCAGCAGCGGGCAGGCCACCGCCTGTTCGGCCGCAATGCGGGCGCGGTCCGGACCGGATGCGCGGGCCGTGCCCATCATGGCCTTGCCGGGCTCGCCCATCACGGTGCGCACGTCTTCAAAGTCGACGTTCACATGGCCGTATTCGTTGATGATTTCGGCAATGCCGCCCACCGCATTCTTCAGCACGTCGTTGGCGTGGGCGAAGGCTTCGTCCTGGGAGATATCGTCACCCAGCACTTCCAGCAGCTTCTCGTTCAGCACCACGATCAGCGAGTCGACGTTGGCTTCCAGCTCGGACAGGCCACCATCGGCGTTGGACATGCGGCGGCTGCCTTCCCAGTCGAAGGGCTTGGTCACCACGCCCACCGTCAGGATGCCCATTTCCTTGGCCACACGGGCAATCACCGGTGCAGCGCCGGTGCCGGTGCCGCCACCCATGCCGGCCGTGATGAACAGCATGTGGGCGCCATCGATGGCAGCGCGGATGTCTTCGACCGCCACTTCAGCGGCATCACGGCCCTTGTCGGGCTTGCTGCCGGCACCCAGACCGCTCTGGCCCAGCTGGATGGTGCGGTGTGCATTGCTGCGGATCAGTGCCTGGGCGTCCGTGTTGGCGCAGACAAACTCCACACCCTGCACATTGCAGGCAATCATGTGCTCCACGGCATTGCTGCCACCGCCGCCCACGCCGATCACCTTGATTCGTGTGCCCTGGTTGAATTCTTCGGCTTCGATCATTTCGATGGTCATGTTGGTGCTCCTGAAATTTCTACGTAATTGGTCACTGCTGCTGTCGTTTTGGCTGTTCTTCGGTATCGCTGATAGCGAAAATCCGTGGGAGGCCCCGTGATGCGCAAACGTCGAGAGCACATAGTTAGAAGTTTCCCACAATGAAGTCTTTGAATCGCCCAAAAGCGGTCTTCACCGACCCACTCTTTTGTGCCACCTTGAAACCGCGCATACGCGCCATGCGAGCCTCCTCTAACAATCCCATCACCGTGGCCGAGCGCGGTTGCGCCACCATGTCGGCCAAGGCGCTGGCGTACTGAGGTACTCCGCGGCGCACGGGTTTGAGGAAAATGTCTTCGCCCAGCTCCACCATGCCGGGCATCACGGCGCTGCCGCCTGTGAGCACGATGCCGGAGGACAGGACTTCTTCGTAACCGGACTCGCGGATGACCTGGTGCACCAGCGAGAAGATTTCTTCCACACGCGGCTCGATCACGCCGGCCAGCGCCTGCTTGCTGATCATGCGGGGGCTGCGATCGCCCAGGCCCGGCACTTCGACCTGGCTGTCCGGGTCGGCCAGCATCTGCTTGGCGTAACCGCTTTCGACCTTGATGTCTTCCGCGTCCTTGGTGGGGGTGCGCAGCGCCATGGCGATGTCGCTGGTGATCAGGTCGCCGGCGATCGGGATCACGGCCGTGTGGCGGATCGCACCGCCGGTGAAGATGGCGACGTCGGTGGTGCCGGCGCCAATGTCCACCAGGGCCACGCCCAGTTCGCGCTCGTCATCGGTCAGCACGGCCTGGCTGGCGGCCAGCGGGTTCAGCAGCAGCTGCTCCACTTCCAGACCGCAGCGGCGCACGCACTTGATGATGTTCTCGGCCGCGCTCTGTGCGCCGGTCACGATGTGCACCTTGGCTTCCAGGCGGATGCCGCTCATGCCGATCGGCTCTTTCACATCCTGGCCGTCGATCACGAATTCCTGCGGTTCCACCAGCAGCAGACGCTGGTCGGATGAGATGCTGACGGCCTTGGCGGTCTCGATCACGCGTGCCACATCGGCCTGGGTGACTTCCTTGTCCTTGATGGCCACCATGCCGCTCTGGTTCAGGCCGCGGATATGGCTGCCGGTGATGCCGGTGTGCACGCGCTGGATCTTGCAGTCGGCCATCAGCTCGGCTTCCTTCAGCGCCTGCTGGATGCTTTGCACCGTGGCGTCGATGTTCACCACCACGCCGCGCTTGAGGCCGTTGCTGGGTGCCACACCCAGCCCCGCCAGCTTGAGTTCTCCGCCAGGCATGACTTCGGCGACAACGGCCATGACCTTGGCGGTACCAATGTCCAGTCCCACGACCACGTCTTTGTATTCTCTTGCCATATCAGTTCCTGCCCTCGGTTGTTCGGGTTTTCTTCTTTTCTCTCGCTGCGGCATCCCGGCTCAGCTGCAAGGCCCGTTCGCGCGACACGGTGGTCACGCCCTTGAGGCGCAGCGCATAGCCATCGGGATAGCGCAAATCTGCATATTCCAGTGCATCGGCACGGCGCTGGTACTGGCCGGTGACCTGGCCCAGCGTGCGCACGAAACGCTGGGCACGCTGCAGCACCTGTTCGGGGGAGCCGTTGCCCAGCTCGATCACCGCGTCGTTGTCCAGGCGCGCCACCCAGCTGCCGCGGTCACGCAGCGTCAGGGCGTCCACTTCCACCTGCAGCGGCTCGAAGGCCGGCTCCAGCGCGTAGAACATGGCCAGCACCTGGGATGCCGAGCCTTCCGGGCCCTGCAGGCGGGGCAGGCCTTCGCGCTCCACCTCGCCCACATTGGCCTCGAACACCTCGCCCATGGCATTGACCATGGAGGTGCCGTTCTCCGGCCCCCAGTACGCCTGGGCCACATGCTCCTTCAGGATCACGCGCAGGCTGTTGGGGAACTCGCGGCGCACTTCGGCGGTGCGCACCCATGGCACCAGCTCGAACGCCTTGCGTGCGCCGGCCAGGTCCACGGTAAAGAAATTGCCGGTCAGGCTGGGGGCCACATTGGCCCGCAGCGTCACCGCGTTGTTGTGCACCAGCTCGCCTTCGACCACGATGCGCGCGATCGAGAACGCCGGATGGCGCACTGCCCACCAGCCCAGCACCGCCACCAGCAGGACGGCACAGCCCGCGAACAGGACCGACGCGGTCGCGTTCATCAGGCGGACGTCCAGGGGCAGTGCGTGGCGCATCAGGCACTCCCTTCCACGGCGTGTGCGTCGCCATCCAGCGAGGCCGTCGCCAGAATGCGCAGGCACAGCGCTTCGTACGAGATGCCCTTGGCACGTGCAGCCATGGGCACCAGCGAATGGCCGGTCATTCCCGGCGAGGTGTTGATTTCCAGCAGGAAGGGCTTGCGGTCGCTGGCGCGGATCATGATGTCGGCGCGCGACCAGCCGCGGCAGCCCAGCGTGCGGAATGCCTGCTCGACGATGCGCTGGATCTCGGCCTCTTCCTCGGCCGGCAGGCCGCTCGGGCAGTGGTACTGCGTGACGTCGGTGAAGTACTTGTTCTGGTAGTCGTAGTTGCCGTCCGGCGCGACGATGCGGATCACGGGCAGGGCCTGTGCGCCCCGGCCTTCACCCAGCACGGCGCAGGTGGTTTCGTCCCCGGAGATGAACTGCTCGCACAGCACTTCTTCGTCGTACTTGGCAGCCAGGGCATAGGCCGCTTCGCACTGGCTGGCGTCCTCCACCTTGGTCAGCCCCATGCTGGAGCCGTCGCGTGCCGGCTTGACGATCATGGGCGCACCCAGCGCCGCGAATGCCGCGCGGGTCTGGTCCGCGCTGGCCACCATGCGCCAATCCGGTGTGGGCAGGCCTTCGAAGCGCCAGATGCGCTTGGTCATGACCTTGTCCATGGCCATGCTGGAAGCCATCACGCCCGGGCCGGTATAGGGAATGCGCAGCAATTCCAGCGCTCCCTGCACCGTGCCGTCTTCGCCGTGGCGGCCATGCAAGGCGATGAAGCAGCGGGCAAAACCCTCTTTCTTCAGCTCACCGAGATCGCGTTCAGCAGGGTCAAATGCATGGGCATCCACCCCCTGCGAACGCAGGGCCTGCAGCACACCGCTGCCGGACATCAGCGAGACTTCGCGCTCGGACGAGCTGCCGCCCATCAAGACGGCGACCTTGCCCAGTGCCTGGACATCTATATCTTGTGCGTGCGTACTCACTGCGCACCTCCCGTTTGCCCAGACCGCTCACTCTTCGATAGCATTTCGACCAATTTCCCCGGGACGGCGCCAATCGAGCCCGCCCCCATGCACAGCACCACATCGCCAGACCGAGCATTGTCCGCAATTGCCTGGGGCATATCAGCGATTTGCTCAACAAAAATTGGTTCCACCCGGCCTGCCACGCGCAATGCACGGGTCAGCGAACGGCCATCGGCCGCCACGATGGGCGCTTCACCAGCGGCATACACCTCGGACAGCAGCACGCTGTCGGCATGGCCGATGACCTGCACGAAATCTTCAAAGCAGTCGCGCGTGCGGGTGTAGCGGTGCGGCTGGAAGGCCAGCACCAGGCGCTGGCCCGGGAAGGCGCCACGGGCGGCGGCCAGCGTGGCCGCCATTTCCACCGGATGGTGGCCGTAGTCGTCGATCACCGTGAACACGCCGCCCTGGGCTGCAGGCAATTCGCCGTAGCGCTGGAAGCGACGGCCCACGCCCTTGAAACCTTCCAGAGCGCGCAGCAATGCGGCGTCGGGAACTTCCAGTTCCATGGCCACGGCCACGGCAGACAGTGCGTTGAGCACGTTGTGCTCGCCCGGCAGGCTCAGCACCACCTCCAGGTCCGGCATGGGCTGGCCGTTGCTGCGGCGCACGGTGAAATGCATCTGACCGGCCACGGCGCGCACATTGACGGCCCGCACCTGGGCATCCTCGGCAAAGCCGTAGGTGGTCACCGGACGGGCCAGCTGGGGCAGTATCTCGCGCACGGCCGGGCTGTCCACGCACAGGATGGCGCGGCCATAGAACGGCATGCGGTGCAGGAAATCCACAAACGCCTGCTTGAGCTTGCCGAAGTCATGGCCGTAGGTTTCCATGTGGTCGGCATCGATGTTCGTGACCACGGCCATCACCGGCAGCAGGTTCAGGAACGACGCATCGGATTCGTCGGCCTCCACCACGATGTAGTCGCCATGGCCCAGCTTGGCATTGGCGCCGGCGCTGTTGAGCTTGCCGCCGATCACGAACGTGGGATCCAGGCCGGCTTCGGCCAGCACGCTGGTCACCAGGCTGGTGGTGGTGGTCTTGCCATGGGCTCCGGCAATGGCGATGCCCTGCTTGAAGCGCATCAGTTCCGCCAGCATCAGCGCACGCGGCACGACGGGAATCTTCTTCTCGCGGGCTGCCACCACTTCGGGGTTGCTGCCCTGCACCGCTGTGGAGGTGACCACCACATCGGCGTGGCCGATATGTTCGGCCGCATGGCCCACAAAGGTGTGGATGCCCAGCGACTGCAGGCGCTGCAGCACGGCCGAGCTCGACAGGTCCGAGCCCGAGACGCGGTAGCCCAGGTTGTGCAGCACCTCGGCGATGCCGCTCATGCCGGCACCGCCGATGCCGACGAAATGGATGTTCTGGATGGCGTGCTTCATGCGGACAACTCCTCGCATGCCGCCACGACCTCGTGGGTAGCCTGAATCTTTTGCATCTTCTTAGCGTCTCTCGCCCGTTCAAGCAGCGTAGAACGCTCCGTATTCTGTAGCATTTCTGCCAATTTTTCAGCCGTCAGCGCCTTTTGCGGGATCAGCCAGCCACCGCCCTGCTCCACCAGGAAGCGGGCATTGGCGGTCTGGTGGTCATCCACCGCATGGGGGAAAGGCACGAACACCGCTGCCGCACCGACGGCAGCGATCTCGGTCACGGTGCTGGCACCGGCACGGCAGACAATCACATCGGCATCGGCAAAGGCCTGGGCCGTGTCGTCAATGAAGGGGGTCAGCTCCGCCTGCACGCCGGCGGCGGCATAGTTGGCCCGCAGCTCGTCGATCTGCTTGGCGCCGCTCTGGTGCAGCACGCTGGGGCGCTGCGCCGCCGGAATCAACGCCAGCGCCTGGGGCACGATGTCGTTCAGCGCCTTGGCGCCCAGGCTGCCGCCGACCACCAGCAGCTTGAGCGGGCCGCTGCGTCCGGCAAAGCGGGCCTCGGGCTCAGGCTGGCGCACAAAGGCTTCGCGCAGCGGATTGCCCACCCAGCGGCCCTTGGCGAACACGTTCGGGAACGCCGTGAACACCCGGTCGGCCACGCTGGCCAGCACCTTGTTGGCGGTCCCTGCCACCGAGTTCTGTTCGTGCAGCACCAGCTTCTTGCCGGCCAGCACACCCATCATCCCGCCAGGGAAGGTGATGTAGCCGCCGAAGCCCACCAGCACATCGGGCTGGACGCGGCGCACCACGCGCCAGGCCTGCCAGAAGGCCTTGAGCAGGCGCAGCGGCAGCAGGGCCAGCGTCACCAGCCCCTTGCCGCGCACGCCGCCGAATTCAATCGTTTCCAGGGCAAAGCCCTGGGGCGGAACCAGACGGGACTCCATGCTGCCGGGCGCACCCAGCCAGTGCACGCGCCAGCCGCGCTCCCGCAAAGCCTGCGCCACGGCCAGGCCCGGGAAGATATGACCTCCCGTTCCGCCCGCCATGACCAGTGCCACTTTCTCTGTCATTTCACTGCTCCCCTGCCCGATGGCATGAGGACCTTGTTCTCGTAATCAATGCGCAGCACCACCGCGATGGCAATCAGGTTCATCAGCACGGCCGATCCGCCGAAGCTCATCAGCGGCAGCGTCAGCCCCTTGGTGGGCAGCGCGCCCAGGTTCACCCCCATGTTGATGAAGGCCTGGAACCCGATCCAGATGGCCACGCCCTGCGCCACCAGCCCGGAAAACACCCGGTCCAGCGCAATCGCCTGGCGGCCGATTTCCATGATGCGGCGCGTCAGCCAGACAAAGGCCACGATCAGCACCAGCAGGCCGACCAGGCCGAACTCTTCGCCGATCACCGACAGCAGAAAGTCGGTGTGCGCTTCCGGCAGCCAGTGCAGCTTTTCCACGCTGCGACCCAGGCCCACGCCGAACAGCTCGCCCCGGCCGATGGCGATCAGCGCATGCGACAGCTGGTAGCCCTTGCCCAGCGCGTGCTTCATGTCCCAGGGGTCCAGGTAGGCAAAAATCCGCTCGCGCCGCCAGTCGGAGAAGGCGATCATGATGACGAAGGCACCGATGACCAGCGCCGCCATCAGGAAGAACATGCGCGCGTTCACACCGCCCAGGAACAGGATGCCCATGGAGATCACCACGATCACCATGAAGGCCCCCATGTCCGGCTCGGCCAGCAGCAGCACGCCGCAGACGAACACGGCCGCCGCCATGGGCAGCACCGCACGGAAGAAGCGCTCCTTCATTTCCATTCGGCGCACCATGTAGTCGGCCGCATAGACCAGCACCGCAAACTTGGCCAGCTCGGAAGGCTGGAAGTTCATGATGCCCAGCGAAATCCAGCGCCGCGCCCCGTTCACCACCACGCCCACATGCGGCACCAGCACGGCCACCAGCAGCAGGATGGAGAGGATGAACAGCTTGCGCGCCATGCGCTCCCAGGTCTTCATCGAGATCTGGAAGGCCAGCAGCGCACCGACAAAGCCGACGCCCAGCGCAATCACATGGCGCAGCACGAAGTGGTAGGGCTCGATCTTGCCGAAACGGGGGTTGTCCGGCATCGCGATCGAGGCCGAATACACCATCACCACGCCCCAGGTCAGCAAGGCGATGACCACCCACACCAGCGCCTGGTCCAGGCCCAGCATCTGCACCGGCCGTGCCGGCGTGGCACGGTATTCCGTGCCGCCCACGCGCACCGGCAGCACATCCACCGGCTTGTCGGACGTGCCGCCAAACCAGTTGGATACGCGTTGGAGCACGCTGGACATGTCCATCATTCGGCTCCTTCCAGCTCGTGTCCGGCATCGTGGGCCAGCTGGCGCACGGACTCGACGAACACCTCGGCACGGTGGGCATAGTCACGGAACATGTCCATGCTGGCGCACGCGGGCGACATCAGCACGGCATCGCCGGCCTGCGCCTGGGCCGTGGCTTGGCGTACGGCGGCTTCCATGCTGTCGGCATCCGACAGCGGCACCCCTTCGCCAGCCAGCGCCGCACGGATCTGCGGCGCATCGCGGCCGATCAGCACCACGGCACGCACATAGCGCGACACCGGCGCTGCCAGCGGCGAGAAATCCTGGCCTTTGCCCAGACCGCCCAGAATCAGCACGATGCGGCGGTCGGCCCCCAGGCCGGTCAGCGCGGCCACCGTGGCGCCCACATTGGTGCCCTTGCTGTCGTCGAAATACTCGATACCGCCCACCATGCCGATGGGCTGGACGCGGTGGGGTTCCCCCCGGTATTCCCGCAGGCCGTAGAGCATCGGGGCCAGCGCACAGCCTGCGGCCTGGGCCAGCGCCAGCGCTGCCAGGGCATTGGTGGCGTTGTGGCGGCCACGGATGCGCAGCGCATCGGCCGGCAGCAGGCGCTGGATAAACAAATCATCCTGCGGATCGCGCGAACGGCGACCGACTTCGTCGGATTCCATGGCCCGCACCAGCCAGGCCATGCCGCCCACCACTTCGATACCGAAGTCACCGGGGCTGCGCGGCATGTCTGCGCCGAACGTGACATGGGCGCGCAGCTGCGGCTTCTGCAGCTTGACCTTGACCGGTGGCGGCAGCATGTCCATCACGGTGCGGTCTTCGCGGTTGAGCACCATCAGTGCCTTGTCGCCAAAGATGCGCGCCTTGGCGGCTGCATAGGCAGGCATGCCGCCATGCCAGTCCAGATGGTCCTGGGTGATGTTCAGCACCGTGGCCGCCGTGGGCTCGAAGCCTTGCACCCCGTCGAGCTGGAAGCTGGACAACTCCAGCACCCAGGCCTGCGGCAGGTCCTGCGCATCGATGCGGGCCGACAGCGTGTCCAGCAGCGAAGGGCCGATGTTGCCGGCCACACCCACCGTCAGGCCGGCATGCTCCAGCAGCTGGCCGGTCAGCGAGGTGACGGTGGTCTTGCCGTTGGTGCCGGTGATGGCCAGCACCTTGGGCGCATAGCCATGGGCCTGGGCCAGACCCTTCAGGGCCATGGCAAACAGATCCAGCTCGCCGCCCACCGGCAGACCGATGGCGCGCGCAGCGTCAAAGACGGCGGCCACGCTCTCGGGGCTCAGGCCCGGGGAGCGGTAGACCGCGGTCAGGTTCTGGCCGTCCACCAAAGCAGCCGTGAAGTCACCGGCCACAAAGCGCACGCCGGGCAGCTCGGTCTGCAGGGTGGGCAGATGGGGCGGGGCTGCACGCGTGTCGGCCACCGTCACCTCGGCACCGGCACGTGTGCACCAGCGCGCCATGGCGATGCCCGAAATGCCCAGCCCCAGCACCAGCACGCGCTGGCCCTGCAGGTGCTGCGCCTGGCCCTGCGGCCACAGCGCCGGCACCGGGGGCAGCTCCACCACGGGCTCCTGCTCGGCGGCCTGCACCGCCGTGACCTCGCTGTCGGCCGCATCGGAGATGCTCGGGTCGGCAAAGATCTGGGCCACGAAGGCCGCCGCATCCTTGGCGGCGCTCAGCGTGGAAATATCCGGCACCGGCTCCACCACGGGCGGCGCGGCAGGCACCTCGACCGCATCCAGCGCGGGGGCGATTTCCTCCGCTGCACCGGTGGCGGACACGGCGGCAACGAGTTCGGACGCGGCTTCGGAGCCTGCCACATCAACTACAGCTTCAGCGCCAGCGCCCAATGTATCGGTGTCCGTGTCCGCCACCGTCGCCACGGCCACGTCGGCAGCAACTGTGTCCGCCGGGTTCACCGGCACGGGCAGGCGCTCCCCTTCCAGCGCCTCGGGCGTGGGAGGCGTGACGGGTGGCTGGAGGTCGTGGTCTGCCATGGCTGTCACCTCAGCTTCAGCGTGGACAGGCCGATCAGGCACAGCAGCATGGTGATGATCCAGAAACGGATCACCACCTGCGTCTCTTTCCAGCCACTCTTTTCAAAGTGGTGGTGCAAGGGGGCCATCTTCAGCAGACGGCGGCCTTCGCCATAGCGCTTCTTGGTGTACTTGAAGTACGTCACCTGCAGCATCACCGACACGGCCTCGGCCACGAAAATGCCGCCCATGATGGCCAGCACGATTTCCTGGCGCACGATCACCGCAATGGTGCCCAGGGCTGCGCCCAGGGCCAGCGCCCCCACATCGCCCATGAAGATCTGGGCCGGGTGGGCGTTGAACCACAGAAAGGCCAGGCCCGCACCCGCCATGGCGCCGCAGAAGATCATCAGCTCGCCGGTACCGGGAATGCTGGGGAAATGCAGGTACTTGGCATAGCTGGCGTTGCCGGTCACATAGGCAAAAATGCCCAGCGCCGTGCCCACCATGATCACCGGCATGATGGCCAGGCCATCCAGGCCATCGGTGAGGTTGACCGCATTGCTGGCGCCCACGATGACCAGATAGGTCATCACCACAAAGCCCAGCACGCCCAGGGGATAGCTGATTTCCTTGAAGAAAGGCACTTGCAGACCGGCCTTGGGCGGCAGGTCCAGCGAGAAGCCGGATTGCACCCAGGTGATGAACAGCTCCAGCACGCGGCCGTTGGAGTTCTCGGAAATGCTGAACACCAGGTACAGCGCGGCCACCAGACCGATGACCGACTGCCAGAAATACTTTTCGCCCGAACGCATGCCTTCGGGGTCTTTGTTGACCACCTTGCGCCAGTCATCCACCCAGCCGATGGCACCAAAGCCCAAGGTCACCAGCAGCACGATCCAGACAAAGCGGTTCGACAGGTCGAACCACAGCAGGGTGGAGACCGAAATCGCAAACAGGATCAGCACCCCCCCCATGGTGGGCGTACCGTTCTTGACCAGATGGGTCTGCATGGCATAGCCACGCACCGGCTGGCCCACCTTCAGGGCCGTGAGCATGCGGATGGCCTTGGGGCCGATCCACAGACCGATCAGCAGCGCCGTCAGCGCCGCCATCACCGCACGGAACGTGATGTACTGCACCACGCGCAAAAACGTCAGGTCCGGAAACAGATCCTGCAACCACTGGGCGAGTATCAGCAGCATGCTGCGCCCCCTTCCTGGGCAGACTCCAGCGCCTGCACCACCTCTTCCATCTTCATGCTTCGCGAACCCTTGACCAGCACGCTGCCCGCCTGGGGCAGCAATGCCAGGACTGCTTCATTCAATGCAGCCTTGTCTGAAAAATGACGGCCCGTGTCACCACAGGCCTGCACGGCGTGCTGCATCAGCGCACCGTATGCCAACACATGCTCGATACCGGCCGCATGCGCAGCCGCACCGATCTCGGCATGGAACTGCGGGCCTTGCGTACCCACTTCACCCATGTCGCCCAGCACCAGCACACGCGGCGCCGGCAATTCGGCCAGTACCGCAATCGCGGCCTGCATCGAATCGGGGTTGGCATTGTAGGTATCGTCCACCAAAGCCACGCTGCGGCCATGGACCTGCAAGGCGGCCGAACGCGAGCGTCCCTTCACCGGGCGGAAGGCATTCAGCCCTTCCCCGATGGCCTGCAGAGGCACCCCCGCGGCCAGTGCACAGGCGGCGGCGGCCTGGGCATTGCGCACGTTGTGGCGCCCGGCAATGTGCAGCTGGCATGCCACGGCACCTGCCGGTGTCTGCAACTGGACCTGCCATGCGCCACCTTGCCACTGCGCGGTGGTGCAGCGCACATCGGCACCTTCGCCACCAAAGGTCAGCTGCCGGCGGTTCCCCGCCAGCGCGCGCCACAGCGCGGTGAATTCTTCGTCCGCCGGGAACACCGCCACACCGTCCGCCGGAAGGAAGGCAAACACGCTGCCGTTCTCTTCGGCCACCGCCTGCACGGTGTGCATGAATTCCTGGTGCTCGCGCTGGGCGTTGTTCACCAAGGCCACCGTGGGCTGGGCAATGCGCGCCAGCTCGGCAATCTCGCCAGGGTGGTTCATGCCCAGTTCCACCACGCCCAGACGGTGCTGCGCCTGCAGACGCAGCAGGGTCAGCGGCACGCCGATGGCATTGTTGAAGTTACCCTGTGTGGCAAAAGCGGCCTCGCCGGCAGCGGCACGCAGGATGCTGGCCACCATCTGGGTGACCGTGGTCTTGCCGTTGCTGCCCGTGATGGCCACCAGCGGCAGACCGAACTGCGCCCGCCAGCCGGCCGCAAGGTCGCCCAGCGCCAGGGTGCTGTCGGCCACTTCGATACCGGCCAGCCCGGCGGCCTCCAGGCCGCGGTGGGCCACAACGGCCACGGCGCCGGCGGCCCGGGCCTGCGGCAGAAAATCGTTGGCGTCCATGCGCTCGCCTTTGAGCGCCACAAACAGGTCACCGGCCTGCAGCTGGCGCGTGTCGGTGCACACGCGCTGCAGGGGCGTGGCGCCATCGCCCACCAGCCGCGCTGCGGGCTGGGAGCGCTGGATCCAAACCAGTGCCTGTTGCAATGTCATCATCACTTTGCTTGTCCTTCGCGGGCCGCCAGCGCACGCTGCGCCTCGGCCATGTCCGAGAACGGGCGCTTCACGCCCATCACTTCCTGGTAATCCTCATGGCCCTTGCCGGCCAGCAGCACCACGTCCTGGGGCGCCGCCTGGGCAATGGCCTGGGCAATGGCCGCGGCCCGGTCCACCTGGACCAGGGCACCGGGCTGCATGCCCGCCACAATCTGCTGCACGATGGCCTCGGGCACTTCGCCGCGCGGGTTGTCGCTGGTCACCAGCACCTGGTCGGCCCGGCGCTGGGCGGCCTGCCCCATCAACGGGCGCTTGCTGGCATCCCGGTTGCCGCCGCAGCCGAACACGCACCACAGCCGGCCGCCACGCTCCTGCGCCACCGGCTGCAAGGCGGTCAAGGCCTGCTCCAGCGCATCGGGGGTGTGGGCATAGTCCACGGCCACCAGCGGCTGACCGGGCTGGGCAATCTGCTGCATGCGGCCGGGCACCGGCTCCAGGTGCGCGCAGGCCTGCACGGCCTGCGCCAGCGGCATGCCCAGGCTGCGCAACGTGGCGATCACGCCCAGCAGGTTGCTGATGTTGTAGTGGCCCACCACCCGGGTCTGCAGCGGCACCGCGGCATCGCCTTCGACCACGGTGAAGCGCAGCCCTTCGCTGCCGTGACCGATGTCCCGCGCCCACAGGCGTGCGGGCTGGCGGATGGACAGCGTCCAGACCTCCAAGCCTTCTTGTGTCTGCAGCTGCTGCGCCAGGGTAGCGCCATGGGCATCGTCGATATTGACCACGGCGGTCTGCAAGCCGTTCCAGCGGAACAGACGGGCCTTGGCGGCCCAGTAGGCCTCCATGCTGCCGTGGTAGTCCAGGTGGTCCTGGGTGAAATTGGTGAAGACCGCGCAGCGGATGCGTGTGCCATCCAGGCGGTGCTCTTCGATGCCGATGGACGATGCCTCGATCGCACAGGCGGCCAGACCCTGGTCCACATAGCCGCGGAACGCCTCTTGCAGGCAGACCGGGTCGGGGGTGGTCATGCCGGTGCTGACCAGCGCCGGCGGCACGCCAATGCCCAGCGTGCCGACCAGGGCGCAGCCGGTGCGCTGGTGCAGCGGCCAGGCCGAGAGTGCATGGGCCAGCCACCAGGCGGTGGAGGTCTTGCCATTGGTACCGGTCACGGCCAGCACGGTCAGCGCGTCCGAGGGACGGTCAAACCACAGGTCGGCAATGTCGCCCGTGGCCGCCTTCAGACCGGAAAAGGCCGCGACCGCCTCCCCTTGCAGCTCAAAGGCGTCGGCGCCCTCCAGCTCCACCAGGCAGGCTGCAGCGCCGCGCTCCAGGGCCGATGCCACATAGGCCCGGCCATCGGTCACGCCGCCGGGCCAGGCGATAAAGCCGTCCCCGGGCTGCACCTGGCGGCTGTCGGTGCGCAAGGCCCCGGTCACGCGGCTGCGCAGCCAGCGCACGGCATCCTGCGGTGTGGCGAGTGTGTGCAGCGTGCTCACAGCGACTCCTCCACCGGGTTGGCCACAATCTGGGGCTGCACGGCCATATCGGGGTGCACGCCCATCAGGCGCAGCGTCTGCTGCACCACATCGCTAAATACCGGGGCCGCCACCGTGCCACCGTAGTAGGTGCCATTCATGGGCTCGTCCACCATCACGGAAACAATCACACGCGGGCTCTCGATCGGCGCCATGCCGGCAAACCAGGCGCGGTACTTGCCCGCGGCATAGCCCTTGCCTTCCTGCTTGCGCGCCGTACCCGACTTGCCGCCCACCGAATAGCCCACGGTCTGGGCACGCTGACCGGTGCCCCCGGGGCCGGCGGCCAGCGCCAGCATCTTGCGCACGGAACTCGCCGTGCGCTCCGAAAAAATAGGAACGCCCACAGGGGGGCGATCGATCTTGAGCATGCTGGCCGGTATCACCTTGCCGTCATTCGAGAACACCGTATAGGCCCGGGTGATCTGCAGCAGACTGGCTGAAAGCCCGTAGCCGTAGGACATGGTGGCCTGCTCCACCGGCCGCCAGGTCTTGTACGGTCGCAAGCGCCCGCTCTGGGCGCCCGGGAAGGAAATCTGCGGCTTCTGGCCGAAGCCCAGCGCCGAATAGGTCTCCCACATCTCCTGGGCCGTGAGCTGCTGGGAAATCTTGGTCGTGCCCACGTTGCTGGACTTCTGGATCACCCCCTCCACCGTCAGCACCCCGTAGTTGTGGGTGTCGGAGATGGTCGAGCCGGTCACGTTGATGCGGCCGGGCGTGGTGTCCACGATGGTGCTGGGCTTGAACTTGCCGCTTTGCAGCGCCACGCCCACGGTGATGGGCTTCATGGTCGAGCCCGGCTCGAACACGTCGGTGATGGCGCGGTTGCGCAGCTGCTCGCCCGTCAGGCGCTTGCGGTTGCCCGGGTCGTAGCTGGGGTAGTTGGCCAGCGCCAGCAGCTCGCCGGTCTTGGCGTCCATCACCACCACCGTGCCGGCCTTGGCCTTGTGGGCGATGACCTGGTCACGCAGCTTCTGGTAGGCGTAGAACTGGATCTTGCTGTCGATGGACAGCTGAATCTCCCGACCGTCCATGGGCGGAATTTCCTCGCCCAGGCCTTCGACCACGCGGCCGAAACGGTCCTTGATCACCCGGCGCGAACCCGGCTTGCCCGCCAGATCCTTGTCGAAAGCCAGCTCCATGCCCTCCTGGCCATGGTCTTCCACATTGGTAAAGCCCACGATGTGGGCTGCCGACTCGCCTTCGGGGTACTCGCGCTTGTATTCCTTGGTCTGGTAGATGCCCTTGATCCCCAGCGCCTTGATCTGCTGGCCGACTTCCCAGTCCAGCTGGCGCTTGAGCCAGACAAAGCTCTTGTCGTTGTCCAGCTTGCTCTTGATGGCCGCCAGCGGCATGTCCATCAGCCGGGCCAGCTGGGGCAGCTTGGCGCGCACTTCGGCGCTGTCCAGCTCTATATCTTCGGGAATGGCCCAGATGCTGGCTGCCGGCACGCTGGACGCCAGGATCAGGCCATTGCGGTCCAGAATGCGGCCGCGGTTGGCCGGCAGCTCCAGCGTGCGGGCGTAACGCACCTCACCCTGGCGCTGGAAAAATTCGTTGCCGAACACCTGCACATAGGCGGCACGCACGCCCAGGCCGGTGAAGCCCAGCACCATCAAGCCCATGATGAACTTGCTGCGCCACTTGGGCGTCTTGCTCGCCAGCAGCGGGCTGGAGGTGTAGGTGACGCTGCGGTGCACGCTCATTGCGCACCTCCGGCAGCCGCCTTGTCTTCCACATACTGGGTGATGGCCGGTGTGGCGCTCTGCATGCTCTGCGCCACCGCCAGGCGTTCGATGCGCAGCGGCGTGGCCTGGGCACGCTTTTCCACCTGCAGGCGCTGGTACTCGGTCGTCAGCTCGCGCGCGTCATGCTGCGCCCGTTCACGCTCGGTGAACAGGCGGCGTGCCTCGTACTGCGTGTGCACCAGAAACAGTGCACTCGCCACCACGGCCGCCAGCAGGAGGATGTTCAGGCGCAGCATGCTTCCTCCCGCTGCCAGGCAGCCAGGTGGGTGGAAGCAGTGCGCAGCGGCCAGATCATGCAGGCACCTCGGTGCGCTCGGCCACGCGCATCACGGCGCTGCGCGAACGCGGATTGCCCTCGATTTCCTGCGCGCTGGGCTTGATGCGTTCCAGCGCCTTCAGGCGCATGGGCTGGGGCGCCGCAAACGGCGCCCGGCGGTCATACACCTCTTTGGAATGCTGGGCGATGAACTGCTTGACGATGCGGTCTTCCAGCGAGTGGAAGCTGATCACGGCCAGGCGGCCACCCGGCTGCAGCACCTTCAGCGCGGCGGCCAGCGCCTGCTGCAGCTCTTCGAGCTCGGCATTGATGAAAATCCGAAAAGCCTGAAAGGTCCGCGTGGCAGGGTTCTGGCCTGCCTCCCGTGTGCGGACCGCACCAGCCACGATGCTGGCCAGCTCGGCAGTAGTGGTGAGTGGGCCTTTTTCTGTGCGCCGAGCAACAATCGCCTTTGCAATGGGCCCAGCAAACCGTTCTTCGCCATAGTCACGTATCACCTCCGCGATCTGGTGCACCTCCGCATCGGCCAGCCAGTCGGCCACGCTCTGGCCACGGGTGGTGTCCATGCGCATGTCCAGAGGGCCGTCGAAACGGAAGCTGAAACCCCGCTCGGGGCTGTCGATCTGGGGCGAACTCACGCCCAGGTCCATCAGCACGCCGGCACAGCTGCCTGCGGGCAATTCGTCCAGATGGCGGAAGCCTTCGTGGCGGATGGAAAAACGCGGGTCCGTGATGCGTGCCGCTTCGGCAATCGCTTCCGGGTCTTTATCGAAAGCGACCAGGCGGCCATCCGGCCCCAGTCGCTGCAAAATCTTGCGGGAATGGCCGCCACGGCCAAAAGTCGCATCCACCCACTGACCGGCGGGCGAAGGCCCGGCCGCACCCAGCAGGGCGTCCACGGCTTCGTCCAACAGGACGGTGATGTGTTGGAGGGGCTGGTTCAACGCTCGCCCTTTTCAAAAAGCAAAATCCTGGAAAACGTTCGGCATGTCGGCCTGCATGGCCTCTGCCTCCTGTGCTTCGTAAGTGGCGCGGTCCCACAGCTCAAAGTGGTTGCCCATGCCCAGCAACACCACCTCTTTGCTCAGGCCCACGGCCTGGCGCAGCTCGGGTGCCACCAGCACGCGGCCGGTGCCATCCATGTCCACATCCTGGGCGTTGCCCAGAAAGATGCGCTTCCACCACTGCGCGGACATGGGTAGCTCTGCGATGCGTTCGCGGAACTTCAGCCATTCAGGACGGGGAAACAACATGAGGCAGCCGTGGGGATGCTTGGTGATGGTGATCTGGCCTTCGGCCATGGCCAGGAGGGCGTCACGATGCCGGGTCGGCACTGAAAGCCGCCCCTTCGCATCCAGACTCAGCGAAGACGCCCCTTGAAACACGGTTGTTGACCCCGGCTAGGTTGAACCTTGCGACCTCTGCGCCTGGGCTGCAGAGGCAACTTTCACCACTTAATTGCACTTTTTTGCACTGTAGCAGCAAATCCGGTTCTTGCCTCGACGCCTGTCACAAACATTTGCAATGAAATCAACAACTTAGGATGAAGATTTCTATAGCAGATACACAAAAGTCCTTTGTCTACAAGAACTTAGGCGGTAGTGCACAGACAAAGCTTGAGCTCGGGAATTAATTGCATTTCGCAAACAAAACGCCCCTGCCGTCGCAAGGACCGCAGGGGGCGTGGCGTGCAATCGGGGTCAGATCACAGGATGAAGCGCGACAAATCCTCGTCCTGGCTGAGCATCTGGAGCCGCTCATCGACATAGGCAGCGTCGATGGTGATGGTCTGGCCCGCCAGCTTGGCGGCGTCAAAGCTCACCTCGTCCAGCAGGCGCTCCATGACCGTGGACAGGCGCCGGGCCCCGATGTTCTCGGTGCGCTCGTTCACCTGGAAGGCCGTGTGGGCCAGGCGGGTGATGCCTTCGGGGGTGAACGCCAGTGTCACCCCTTCGGTGGCCAGCAGCGCCTGGTACTGCTTGACCAGCGAGGCATGGGTCTGCGTGAGGATGGCTTCGAAGTCCTGCACCGACAGCGACGCCAGCTCCACCCGGATGGGGAAGCGCCCCTGCAGCTCCGGAATCAGATCGCTGGGTTTGGACAGGTGAAACGCACCCGAGGCGATGAACAGAATATGGTCGGTCTTGACCATGCCGTACTTGGTGGACACCGTGGTGCCTTCCACCAGCGGCAGCAGATCGCGCTGCACGCCCTGGCGCGACACGTCGGAGCCGCTGGTTTCCTGGCGCGTGGCCACCTTGTCGATCTCGTCGATGAAGACAATGCCGTTCTGTTCGGCATTGGCAATGGCGCGGGTCTTGATGTCGTCCTCGTTGACCAGCTTGGCCGCTTCCTCATCGGTCAGCAGCTTCAAGGCCTCCTGGATGGGCAGCTTGCGCGTCTTGCGCTTTTCCTGGCCCATCTGGCTGAACATGCCGCGCAGCTGCTCGGTCATCTCCTCCATGCCCTGGGGACCCATGATTTCCAGCGCCGGACGGGCTTCGGCCAGATCGATCTCGATCTCCTTGTCGTCCAGCTCGCCCTGGCGCAGCTTCTTGCGGAACACCTGGCGCGTGGCACTGTCGGCCGGCACGGCATCGTGCGTGCGGGCCTGGGGCAGCAGCACATCCAGAATGCGCTCTTCGGCGGCATCTTCGGCGCGCACGCGCAACTTCTTGATCTCGGCTTCGCGCGTCTGCTTGACGGCGATTTCGGCCAGGTCGCGGATGATGGCATCCACGTCCTTGCCCACATAGCCGACTTCGGTGAACTTGGTGGCTTCCACCTTGATGAAAGGCGCATCGGCCAGCTTGGCCAGGCGGCGCGCGATCTCGGTCTTGCCCACGCCGGTGGGGCCGATCATCAGGATGTTCTTGGGTGTGATTTCCTGGCGCAGGCCATCGGGCACCTGCTGGCGGCGCCAGCGGTTGCGCAGCGCAATGGCCACGGCGCGCTTGGCGCTGGGCTGGCCGACGATGTGGTGGTCCAGCTCGGAGACGATTTCCTGCGGGGTCATGGACGACATGGCTTTATGACTCAAATGGGCATCCTGTGCGGCAAGCGCGAGCACAGGGCGCTATCAAAACAATGGAGAAACCGGTTTACAGCGTCTCGATGGTGTGGTGCATATTGGTGTAGATGCACAGCTCGCCGGCGATCTCCAGCGACTTCTTGACCACCTCTTCCGCCGACAGCTCGGTGTGGTTCAGCAGCGCCTTGGCGGCCGAATGGGCATAGGCCCCGCCGGAGCCGATGGCCACGATGCCCTGCTCGGGCTCCAGCACATCGCCGTTGCCGGTGATGATCAGGGACGCCGAGGCATCGGCCACGGCCAGCATGGCCTCCAGGCGGCGCAGCACGCGGTCGGTGCGCCAGTCCTTGGTCAGCTCGATGGCCGCGCGCGTCAGGTGGCCCTGGTGCTTTTCCAGCTTGGCCTCGAACCGCTCGAACAGCGTGAAGGCATCGGCCGTGGCGCCGGCAAAGCCGGCCAGCACCTTGCCATGGTAGAGCTTGCGCACCTTGCGGGCCGTGCCCTTGACAACGATGTTGCCCAGCGTGACCTGGCCGTCGCCGCCAATGGCGACCTGGATGCCGTCCGGCGTTTCGCGCCGCACGCTGAGGATGGTGGTGCCGTGATACTGTTCCATAGCTTCAATATATCGAGGCGATTGAGCCGCTTGCAAGAGGCCGGAGCACAGTTTTTTTGGCCTGGACAAGGCTTACGTCCCCCCCCGCCACCGGCGACACGCCGCCCCCCTCAGGGGGCGCGCAGCTGCAGCTTGGCGTGGGCCTCGATACCGATCACCTGCAGGAACACCGCCACCAGATGGTGCAGCTGGGTGAAGCGCAGCTGGTGGCCCAGTACCTGCATCTCGGCCGCCCAGTTCAGCACCATGCCGGCAGCCACAAAGTCCAGGCGGATCAGGCGCTCGCAGGAAATCTCCAGCGGCGTGCCCAGCCGCGCACGGGCCTGCAAGGCCTGCAGCCAGGGGGTGGCATCCCCTTCGATCACCCCTGCCAGCCCGTCCCGCCCGGCGGGCTGAAGCCTGACCGCCATGTCCAGGGACGACATGCCCAGCTGCTGCGGCATGGAGAACCACACCGGCGCCGCATGGCCGAAATAGCTCGCCCAGTCCAGCGCCAGCGGCTCGAACCCTTCTTCATCGCCAATGGCACGGTACAGGTCCAGCACCACCTGCCAGATGCCTGCCACCGCCCGGCGGTCCACCGGCGCATGGTCCAGGCCATGCACCAGCAGCTCCAGCAGGCGCGCTTTGGCGCCATCCAGATCACCATGGGCAAACAGGATGGCGGCTTCTTCGATATCGGGCGTGATGGCAAAGCCCGCACCGTCCGCGGTGTCGACCGGCACCGGGGGCACCCGGCTTTCCTCGCCCAGCGTGGGGATCACCTGCCACTGGGCCGCCGTCATGCCAGGCGGCCGGCCCGGTGCCGGGCTAGACGCCGCAGCGTGGGCGTCTGTGACCGGGGGCACGGCGTCGGCCACCGGCGCGCAGCCATCGGCAGCGCTCAGCCATTGCTGCGCCATCTGCGCTTCGATGGCATCGATTTTTCGCAAGGTGGTGGTGCCGTGGTCTTCGGCGTCCAGCGCCGAAGGCAAAAACGCCGAAGCCGGCATGCGTGCCGGGGGGCCGCCGCGGCCGCTTTGGCTGCGCAGCTGCCGCAGCTCAGCAAATTCCTGGGCACGGATGGCGTCGTCGCGGCGCTTGCGCTCCACCATCTGGTGCAGGGCCTCCTTGCCAGACCCTTCATCGCTGGCAGCCAGGTCGGCAGGCTCCTGCGCGGAGGAGCCCGTGACCTTCTGCAGCATCTTGGAGAGAAAACCGCCTGTCTTGCCTGATTCCTGGTTCATGGTGTCCTGCAACGGTGGGCGGTGGATCCGGGGTGTGGATCAGTCCCCAAACATCTTTTGCTTCAGCTCGCGGCGCTGCTGGGCTTCCAGCGACAGCGTGGCCGTGGGACGGGCCAGCAGACGGCCCACGCCGATGGGCTCGCCGGTTTCGTCGCAGTAGCCGTAGTCACCGGCGTCGATGCGGGCGATGGACTGTTCGATCTTCTTCAGCAGCTTGCGCTCGCGGTCGCGGGTGCGCAGTTCCAGGGCGTGCTCTTCCTCAATGGTGGCACGGTCTGCGGGATCGGGCACCACCACGGTGTCTTCGCGCAGGTTTTCAGCCGTCTCGCCCGCGTTGTTGTGCATGTCCTGCTTGAGCTGCACCAGCTTGTGACGGAAGAACGCCATCTGCTTGTCGTTCATGTACTCCTCGTCGGGCATGGCAATGACTTCGGCATCGCTCAGCTCTTCGGCAGACTTGGTTTTCCAGTTGTTGGCCAGCTTGGGGTCACGCTTGAGCACGGCGGCTGTGGGGGCAGAGATAGTGGAAGGCATGGCTTTCGTGCTTGTGGGCTTGGCAGCCGTCGAAGCGGCTGCCAGAGGCTGGGTTGAGGCGCTGCGCGCAGGGCTGCGCGCAGGGGAAACGGCGGGGGCTGCCGCAGCCTTGGGCTGTGCGGCCACCTTCTTGGCAGCTGCCTTGACAGGCGTCTTCACGGCTGCGGCTTTGGGGGCCGCAGGTGCAGCCACTTTGGGTGTGGCTTTCTTCTTGCTGGTCTCGGCTGTCACGTCCTGTCTCCTCACAGTATGACCGTCCCAGTCTGTCTTCCCCGTGGGCAGACCGACCGGGTTCTCTTTAGGGGCGGGATTGTAGCCATCTCCAACAATACCTAACGCAAAGTTGCGGATATCACACAACCAGCTTTGGTAAGACCATGTAAATCGCCCGCCCTCTCCCGCATGGCTGCGAGAGGTGGCGGGCGATTCTGCGCCGGTGCGGCAGCGGCCCCGCGGCCGGCCAGGGGCCCGGCCGCGACCGGCGGCAAACCACGAAGCAGGGTTTATGCCAGGCTTTGTTCCAGCCCTTGCTTGAAGATGTCCTGCGGCAGGTCAATGCCGATGAACACCATGCGGCTTTCACGCGCCTCGTCGGCTTCCCATTCCGGCCCCAGGTCGCTGCCCATCAGCTGGTGCACGCCCTGGAAGATCACCTTGCGCTCGGTGCCCTTCATGTTCAGCACCCCTTTGTAGCGCAGCATGCGTGGGCCGTAGATGTTGACGATCGCGCCCAGGAAGTCCTCCAGCTTGGCCGGGTCGAACGGACGGCTGGCACGGTAGACGAAGCTCTTCACATCGTCGTCATGGTGGTGGTGGTGCGGGTGCTTGCACTCCGCACCATGGGCATGGTCATGGTCGCAGTGCTCGCCGTGTTCGTGGTGGTGGGCATGGCCGTGATCGTGGTCATGCTCGCACTTGCCGTGATCATGGTCGCAATGGCTGTGGTCGTGCTCGTCAGCCTTGAGGAAATCGGGATCGATGTCCAGCTTGGCGTTCAGATTGAAGCCGCGCAGGTCAAACACTTCGGACAGCGGCACTTCGCCGAAATGCACGGCCTGGATGGGCGCGCGCGGGTTCATGTGCTTGAGGCGGTGGACCAGTGCCTCCTTGTCGGAGGCGTTGACCAGGTCGGTCTTGGTCAGGAAGATCTGGTCGGCAAAGCCCACCTGGCGGCGTGCTTCCTGGCGGTCGTCCAGCTGCTGGTTGGCATGCTTGGCATCCACCAGGGTGATGATGGAGTCGATCAGATAGCTCTCGGCGATCTCGTCGTCCATGAAGAAGGTCTGTGCCACCGGGCCGGGGTCGGCCAGGCCGGTGGTCTCGATCACGATGCGGTCGAACTCCACCAGCCCCTTGCGGCGCTTGGCGGCCAGCAGTTGCAGGGCTTCGCGCAGGTCTTCGCGGATGGTGCAGCAGATGCAGCCATTGCTCATCTGCAGGATCTGTTCCTTGGATTCGGTCTTCAGAATGTCGGTGTCGATGTTCTCTTCGCCGAATTCGTTTTCGATCACGGCGATCTTCATGCCGTGGGATTCGCTGAGCACGCGCTTGAGCAAGGTGGTCTTGCCCGAGCCCAGGAAGCCGGTGAGGATGCTGACGGGAATCAGTGCCATGGTGGTATGCCTTGTAATCTGGCGCGGCAGCCGCACCGGGCCGCCGCGAAACGGGGGAAAACAGCAATCAGCTGGGGGCGCCGCCCGAAAATTCCAGGGCGCGCAACAACAGTCAGTGTAGCCAGCCGGTCAAGTGCCCTGCGCCCATGGGGGCGTCCGCCTTGCAGGTGTTATCGATTGCCCCATAGCGCTATACCGGCACAGGCCGCTATCAAATCAGGAAGCCACGGCGACGGTGGGCACAGGGGCCATCGCCCCCTGCCGCGCTCACTCCTTGCGCTTGGCGCGTGGGTGGGCCTGCTCGTAGGCCTGGGCCAGGTGCTGGAAATCCAGCCGGGTATAGACCTGGGTGGTGGCGATGTTGGCATGGCCCAGCAGCTCCTGCACGGCACGCAGGTCGCCGCTGCTTTGCAGCATGTGGCTGGCAAAGGAATGGCGCAGGACATGCGGGTGCACCGGTTGCGCCAGGCCCGCCTGCTGGCCGCGCTGGCGCAGCCGCGCCCAGGCGGTCTGGGCCGACATGCGCCCGCCCCGTGCGCCCACGAACAACGCTGGCTCTGCCCAATCGGGCTCAAACGGCTCGGCACGGTGGCGCAGCCAGCGCTGCAAGGCCGACAGCGCATGCTTGCCCACCGGCACGGTGCGGCGCTTTCCGCCCTTGCCCAGCACATGGGCTTCGGCCGCCTCCCAGTCGATCCAGCCGCTTTGCGCCGCATCGCCGGGCTGCAGATTCAGGCCCACCAGTTCGCCCACGCGCAGGCCGCTGCTGTAGAGCAGCTCGGTCATGGCGGCGTCGCGCGCCTCGGTCCAGGGATCGGCATCGTCGTTGCGGAAACCGGCCAGCTGCACCGCATCGTCCACCCCCAGGGCCTTGGGCAGGGGCTTGGCCTGTTTGGGTGCCCGCACCCCCTGCACCGGGTTGTGCGGCACCAGCCCCTGCTGCGCCGCCCAGTGAAAGAAACCGCGCCAGCCCGAGAGGATCAGTGCAATGCCCCGCCCGCTGCGCCCCTGGCCGTGCATCTGGGCCACAAAGCGGCGTATCTGCACCGGCTGCAACTGCAGCAGCGGGGTCTGAACGGTCTGTGCCAGCGTGCTCAGGCGCTCCAGATCCAAGGTGTACAGAGCCAGCGTGCGGGCCGACAGGCGCTTTTCCACCCGCACATGCTCCAGGTACTGGCCCGCCACGGCGTCCAGCACCGGGTGCGCCATGGCGGGCTGGCCGGCGCGGGGACGCCCTGCGGTAAGCCGACCGGTGGCCGCCATGGTGGTACCCGTCAGTTGCCGGGGGTGATGCGCAGGCGGCCCAGGGCCGCGCTAGCATGTTCGGCAATGCGCGCCAGAAACTCGGTGCCCATGGTGGCATCGAAACGCAGCGGATCGGGCGAACCCAGGACCAGCAGGCCGAAGGCCGGGGCCGCACTGTCGTTCGGGCCTTCGCGCAGCGTCAGCAGCGCCAGCGACTGCACCTCGCTGGGCTTGGACAGCCAGCTGGTGGGCTCGAAACCCAGGTTGGGGCCGCAGAACGGCATGGTCAGCGAGGTGGCGAAGGACTTGGCATCGTCGCTCACGCCCATGGTGTACATGCCGCCCTGGTAGGGGCCGGCCACATCCCACACGCGCACGGCCACCTGGGGCACCTCGAATTCGCGCTGGATGCCTTCGCTGACCGTGTGCGGCAGCTGGCGCGGATCCTGGACCTTGGCCAGCGCACAGCTCCAGCGGTGGATCTTGTGGGCAATGCTGGCGTTGTCGCTGCTGTTGCGCACCATTTCCATGATGCGCTGCTCCATGCCCTTGATCTTGTCGCGCAGCATCTCGGCCTGGCGTTCCTGCAGGCTGACGGCACGGCCGCCGTGGCCGCTGCTCAGCTGCACGGTCGACAGCAGCTCGGCGTGGCGTTCAAAGAATTCGGGGTGCTGCCGCAGGTAGTCGGCAATGCTGTCGTCATTCATGGTGGAGACGTTGGAAGTCATAAAGCGTCAGGAATCTCGATCTGGCCTTCGAACACCGTGGTGGCCGGGCCGGTCATGAACACATGGTCTTGCGCGCCGCCCTCCCAGGCGATCGTCAGCAAGCCCCCCCGGGTTTGTACATCGACACGCGCATCCAGCAAACCCTGCTGGATGCCGGCGACCACGGCCGCGCAGGCGCCGGTGCCGCAGGCCAGGGTCTCGCCCGAGCCACGTTCATAGACGCGCAGCTTGGTCTGCGCGCGGTTTTGCACCTGCAGAAAGCCCGCGTTCACGCGTTGCGGAAAACGCACATGGCGCTCCACCTGCGGGCCCACCACCGCCACGGGGAACTGGTCGACATCGTCCACCAGCTGCACCGCGTGCGGATTGCCCATGGAGACCACCACCACCTCGACCTGGGCGGGCGCAGGCGCCGCCAGCGCCAGCGGCCAGACCTGGGCCCGGTGGCGCGTGGCTGCCGTCAGCCCGCTGGCGTCGAAAGGCACGCGCGGGGCGTCCAGCACCGGCAGGCCCATGTCCACGGTGACGCGGCCATCCGGCGTGAGCTGGGGCGCGATCACCCCGCTGAGCGTCTGCACGCGGATGGTGGTCTTGTCGGTCAGGCCCTTGTCATACACAAAGCGGGCAAAACAGCGCGAGCCGTTGCCGCACTGCTCCACCTCACCGCCGTCGGCGTTGTGGATCACGTATTCAAAATCCACGCCGTCGGCGGGCGAAGGGCGCACCGTCAGGATCTGGTCGGCGCCCACGCCGAAATGGCGGTCCGCCAGAAAGCGGTACTGCGCCGCCGTCAGGCCCAGGCGGCCTTGCGTCTCGTCGAGCACGACAAAGTCGTTGCCCGCGCCCTGCATCTTGGTGAAGCGAATGTGCATGGTGTGTGGCAGAGGGTGGATCAGGCCCTGTCAGGCCTTGGCAGCGGCCAGCTTGGCCAGTGCACGGTCGACGAACGGCAGGCGGTCCTGGCCCCAGAAACGCTCGCCGTTCAGGATGAAGGTGGGGGCGCCAAACACGCCCTGGGCCACGGCTTCCTCGCTGTTGGCCTGGTACTGGGCCTGCACCTCGGCCGAGGTTTCCAGCGCATGCAGGGCGGCGCCGTCATAGCCGGCTTCGTTGGCCACGGCAATGCGCACCGCCGCGTCGGAGGTCTTGCGCTCTTCGGCCCACAGGGCACGCAGCAGCGCGTGCGACAGCGGGAAGGCATCCAGGCCCTGCAACTGGGCGGCAATCACCATCCAGCCCGGGGTCTTGTTCCAGTTCACGTCGTCGGCCACGCCCTGGGGATAGTGGGCAGGCACCAGGTTCAGCGGCAGGCCCAGATAGTCGCTCCAGCGTGCCAGTTCCAGCGCGTGGTAGGTCTTGCGGGGCTCGGGACGGGTCTTGAGCGGAATGCCGCCGGTCTGCGGCACCACCAGCTGGAAGTCATAGGGCTTGAGCACCAGCTTGACGCCGTGGCGGCGCACGATGTCCTGCAGTTGGGGGCCTCCGAGATAGGCCCAGGGAGAAGAAAGGCTATAGAAACAGTCAAGTTGGGTCATCCTTGGATTATCTTCCTACCTGTGACGAACGAAAGCCTTTCCCCCTCCTCTTCCGCCGAACTTCCTGCGGTTCCCCTCCAAACCCTGTCCAGCCCCCGCAACCAGCCCGCGCTCGAAGCCCTCGCCGCCGAGGCCCGCCGTGACCTGGAGCGCCTGAACTACCCCGCCCCCAACTGGGTGCAGGGCACGGCCGCTGCCGACGACCCCACCCTGGACGTGCTGGTGGTGGGCGCCGGCATGTGCGGCCAGACCGCGGGCTTTGCCCTGCTGCGCGAAGGCGTGCGCAAGATCCGCGTGATCGACGCCGCCGCCCGGGGCGACGAAGGTCCCTGGGCCACCTACGCCCGCATGCTGACGCTGCGCAGCCCCAAGCAGCTGATCGGCCCCGACCTGGGCGTGCCCAGCCTCACCTTCCGCGCCTGGTACGAAGCCCAGCACGGCACCGGCGACATCTCGCCTTTCGATGCCGCCACCCCTGGATGGGCAGGGCTGCACAAGATCGGCCGCGTGGACTGGCGTGACTACCTGCTGTGGGTACGCGACACCGCCGGGGTGCAGGTGGAAAACGGCGTGCGCCTGCTGGAAGTCGGCGATGCCGACGGTGTGCTGACCGCCCGCCTGCAAGGCCCCCAGGGCGTGGAGACGGTGCGCACCCGCAAGATCATCCTGGCACTGGGCCGCGACGGCAGCGGCGCCCCGCGCTGGCCGGATTTTCCCTCGCTGTCCATGCAGGACCCGCTGGCCGCCGGCCGCGTGTTCCACACCATGGATGCCATCGACTTCGATGCCCTGCGCGGCCGGCACATCGCCGTGCTGGGCGCCGGTGCCTCGGCTTTTGACAATGCCGCCTGCGCGCTGGAAGCCGGCGCCGCCGTCAGCCAGTTCGCCCGCCGCGCCGTGCTGCCGCAGATCAACAAGAGCAAGGCCGCCTCCTTTCCCGGCTTTTTGCGCGGTTACTCGGCACTGGACGATGCGCGCAAATGGCGCTTTTACACCTACATCTTCGACGAACAGGTGCCTCCGCCCTGGGAAACCGTGCGCCGCTGCGACGCCCACGACAGCTTCACGCTGCGCCTGGGCTGCGGCTGGAAGGATGTGCAGCCCCTGGCCGACGGTGTGACCGTGACGCTGGCCGACGGCAGCGTGCAGCGCTTTGACGCCGTCATCCTGGGCACCGGCTTTGATGTGGACCTGCTGGACCGCCCCGAGCTGGCCCGCTACACCCCGCACATCGACACCTGGGGCCGCCATGTGTCCCCTGCCATGGCGGCCGCCCAGCCTGAACCGGCCCGCTTCCCCTATCTGGCGGCCAACTTCGCGCTCCAGAGCGCCGACGGCGACAAGGCCGAGGCCCTGTCGCGCCTGCACCTGTTCAACTGGGGCGCCACCATGAGCCATGCGGCCCTGGGCAGCGACATTCCCGGCCTGGGCATCGGCGCCACCCGCCTGGCCCAGGCCCTGGTGAGCGATCTGTTCGTGCAGGACGCCGATCTGCACTGGCAGAAGCTGCTGGAACACGACGAACCCGAGCTGATCGCCACCCGCTGGTACCAGCCCGCGCCCGGCGCCAGCACCGACTCGCCCACCTGAACGGCGGCGCATCCGACAGCACAAAAAAAGACCGGCCCAGGCCGGTCTTTTTGCATTTCGTATGTTGCATGTTGCACCGCACGCTGGCGGCGCAGCTGCGCCGTCACATGCTGATCTTGCTGATCTTGCTGCCGTTGACGGACACGCCGGCTTCCAGACCGGTATTGTTCAGCACATAGCTGCTGACCGGCGCGTTGGCCGTGGTGGTGTCGACACCGCCATTGGCGCCGGCCTTGCCCACGGCCACATTGGCATCGGCCCCCACAGACCAGCCATCGCTGTTCAGGAACTTGTTGTAGGCATCCTGCGAGCTGAAGACGTAGATGACCGCCTTGGATGCCCCGCCTGCCTGCCAGCCGATCGACGCTGCCGTGGTGCTGTAGTAGCCGCGCGTGGTGCCGTTGGCACGCAGCACGCATTTGCCGTGCTCGGCACCGATCACAAAGCTGCCGCCGATCACCGCCGGGCACACCAGCACGCCGCGCGACTTGGCCACCAGCTCGCGGGTGCCGGGCATGGCCTCATACAGCCGGTTCAGTGCGGCGGTGGACTGGGACTCCAGCTGTTCCTTGGTCTGCGGCGCGCTGCCCTTGCCCTGGGTCTGACCGGTGGAACTGCAACCTGCGATGCCCAGCGCAGCGGCAACCGCTGCGGCAGCCAGCCAGGTGGAACGGTGGGAAATTGCGACCATGTGGTACCTCCTCAGTAAGAAACGTCCGAAGAAAAAAGGGGCTGGAGCCCATCCTGCAACCCTGCGGGTGACAGGACGATGACCGTGCCCCTTCCGCGTACACGAAAGCGCTGTGGTCCGTGTCGGTGCTGTCCATGCTAGGCGTGCCGCGCCGGTTTGTGCGCCGTTGCATACGCTTTGCGCAAACCGCCTACACGGCAGATGGCATCTGCCTGTACACCGTAGCCGCTTTGCGCCGACAGCACCAGCGTGTTGCCCCGCAGCGCCGCCAGGCTGCATTACCATTCCCCCAGCTTTTTTGACGACAGGTGACCATGAACAATCTGCTGCGTGTTTTCCACCACCCCCAGGCGGCCATGGTGCTGCTGCGTGTCACCCTGGCCGTGCTGATGCTGTTCCACGGCTGGGCCAAGATCACCAAGGGGGTGGGCGGCATCGAATCGCTGGTGATGAAGGCCGGCCTGCCTGGCTGGGTGGCGTACGGCGTCTACCTGGGCGAAGTGGTGGCGCCGCTGCTGATGCTGGTGGGCCTGTGGGTGGTACCCGCCGCCATCGTGATGGCCATCAGCATGCTGTTTGCGCTGTTTCTGGTGCACACCGGGCAGTTCCTGGGGCTGCACCCCACGGGCGGCTGGGCGCTGGAGCTGCAGGCCTTCTACCTGGTCTGTGCCATCGTGGTGGCCATGGGCTACAGCAAGGGCAAATAGGCTTCTGGCGCTTTGACACCTGGGCGCCCGCCCCGGCGCCTGCAAAGGGCAACAAAAAAGCGACAGGCCTGCCTGTCGCTTTTTTGCATGGCGGCGGCGCCCGCGCCTGGTGCCGAGCGGGCGGCCGCAGCGCCGCTTACTGGATGGTGATCTTGGCCGCCTTCACGATCTCGGCCGACTTCAGGCGGTTTTCGTGCACGGTCTTGCGGAACTGCTCGGGCGTCTCGAAGCGCAGGCTGTTGCCGCTGTCTTCCAGGCGCTTCTTGATCTCGGGCTGGTGCAGCACCTGCTGGATGGCCGCGTTCAGCTTGTTGACAATGGGCGCCGGCGTGCCCTTGGGAGCCCACAGGCCGAACCAGATGGCGCTGTCAAAACCCTTGGTGCCGGGCAGACCGCTGGCGGCCACGGGCGGCACTTCCGGCACGGCCGCAATCGGCTTGGCGGTGGTGGCAGCCAGCAGCCTGAGCTTGCCGCTCTTGTAGTGCGGCAGCACGGTCTGCACCTGGTTCATGATGCAGCAGGTCTCGCCGCGCAGCACCGAGGTGATGGCTTCCGGACCGCCCTTGTAGGGCACATGCACCATGTCCAGGCCCAGGCGCCAGTTCAGCTCGGCAAACGCCATGTGCGTGCCGGTGCCATTGCCCGTGGAGGCAAAGTTGTACTTGCCGGGGTTGGCTTTGACTTCCTTGACGAACTCGGCCAGCGAATTCACCTTGATCACATCCGGGTTGATGGTCAGCACATTCGACACATCGACCACCGGGGCCACGGCCTCGAAGTCCTTCTCCACGTCAAACGGCAGCTTGGGGTAGAGCGCCGCATTGGTGCCATGGGTGGCCGCCGTGCCGAACACCAGGGTGTATCCGTCCGGCTTGGCGCGGGCCACATACTCGCTGGCGATGTTGCCGGCCGCCCCGGGCTTGTAGTCGATGATCACGGTCTGGCCGATCAGCTTGGACAGCGGCTCCTGGATCAGGCGCGCCACCACATCCACGCCGGAGCCGGCATTGAAGGTCATGATGATGGTCACCGGCTGGTGGCTGGGCCAGTCACCCTGCGCCAGCACGGCGGGGGCGGAAGTGGTCAGGGCAGCGGCGGCAAAGGCGCCCAGCAGGGTGCGGCGGTGAAAAACGGTCATGGGTGATGGCCTTAGCAAGCGGATCGGGTCTGATCTGGATCAATGACAGCCATGGTAGCCGTCCTTTCATAAGATTCCGGCATGTGTTTATATGCATGGCTGCAGGTGACAGACGTGCACGCCGCACCGCCCCAATAATGTGGCCATGCCCCGCGACCACCTGCTCATCCACCCCCAGCGCGTCCCCGTCACGCCGCTGGACGCGTCCACCCTGCTGCTGCTACGCGACCTGCCGGACGGCGGCTGCGAAGTGCTGATGACCCGCCGCTCCGAGCGTGCCAGCTTCGCGCCGGGCATGTACGTCTTCCCCGGCGGCGGCATCGAGGCCCAGGACGCACAGGCCAGCGACGATGTGGTGCGCAGCCGCGACGGGCTGGACGCCACCGGCCGCACGGCCGCCACCGCGGCATTGCGCGAAACCTTCGAGGAAATGGGCCTGCTGCTGGCCGTGCATGCCGACGGCAGCCCCGCCACCCAGGCCGATGTGGATGCGCTGGACCGCCATGCCCCGCTGTGGCCCCAGCTGCGCGCGCGCGGCCTGCGGCTGGACGTGGCCCAGCTGTGGCAGATTGGCCATTTCACAGCCGACCGCAACCTGCCCAAGCGCTTTGCCGTGCCCTTTTTTGTGGCCCGCATGCCGTCCGGCCAGACACCGGAGCCCGACAACCGCGAGCAGTTCGAGCCCGTCTGGGTGCAGCCGGCCCAGGCGCTGGAGCGCTTCCAGGCCCGGCAGATGCCCATGATCTTCCCCACCATCCGCACCCTGACGCGGCTGGCCCAGCTGGGCAGCACCGAAGGCGTGCTGGCGGCCGTGGTCAACGGTCCGCTGTGGAAGCATTCACCCCGCACCGGCCTGCAAAGCGGCAAGGAAGCGCGTTTTACCGAGGACGAAGCCCCCTACGGCGAGCTGGCCATGGTCTGCCCCGACGGCCAATGCCTGCACCCGCTCGACTGGCAGAGCGAACAGCCCGTGCCGCTGCGCAAAAACCTGCTGCGCCTGACGGCCCCCAACGCCAGCGTGATGACCGGTCCCGGCACCAACAGCTATCTGGTGGGGGAGACGGCCACGGGTTTCATCGCCATCGACCCCGGTCCGGCCGATGCCGCCCACATCCAGCGCCTGTACGACGCCGCGGGCGGCGATATCCGCGCCATCGTCTGCACCCATTCCCATGCCGACCATGCCCCCGGGGCCTTTGTGCTGCAGCAGCTGTGCCAGGACCGGGGCGTGCCCCGCCCGCAGATCCATGGCCTGCCGTCCGCCCCCACGGCCTCGGCATCCGCCCGGTTCACCCCGGATCTGGCGCTGCAGGATGGGGAGCGGCTGGTGCTGTCTGCCTCGCCGCCGGCAGGCCAGGACATCCCCGTCACCCACACCCTGCGCGCCGTGTTCACGCCCGGCCACGCCGCCAACCATGTCTGCCTGGTGCTGGAAGAGGACGAGCTGCTGTTCAGCGGAGACCACATCCTGAACGGCAGCACGCCCATCGTGAACCCGCCGGACGGCAATATGGATGCCTACCTGCGCTCGCTGGACACGCTGGACGCCATCTGTGCGCAGGAAGAGATCGACTTCATCCTGCCCGCACACGGCTATGTGCTGGGCGCCGCCCGCGCGGTCATCGCCCGCCTGAGAAACCACCGCCTGGCACGCGAGGCCAAGGTGCTGGCCGCCATGCAGGCCCTGCCCGGCGGCAGCATGCAGGACTGGGTGCAGCACGCCTACGCCGACACGCCCCAGCCGCTGTGGAAGCTGGCCGAGCGCAGCCTGCTGGCCCATGTGGAACGCATCCAGGCGCTGGGGCTAGCACCGGCTGCCTGACGCTGGCGCCTCGCCGGGGCCGCACACGGCGGCCCCGCTTTTTGGCCGCCGCAGATACCGCGAGGCCCACAGGCCATCGCGGGCCTCGTAGACTGCGCGCTTATGTCACCGACTGAACACCCCGAAGCACAGGACGAAGGCGTCCGCCTGTCCAAACGCCTGGCCGCCCAGCTGGGCTGCTCGCGCGCCGAAGCCGAGCTTTACATTGAAAGCGGCGCCGTGCAGGTGGACGGCATCACCGTCCAGACCCCTGCCACCCGCGTGCGCCCGCAGCAAGCCGTCAGCGTCAAGGAAGGCGCCAAGCCCGAAGGCGCGCCCCCCGTCACCTTGCTGCTGCACAAGCCCGCCGGCTACACCGTGCGCAACCCCCAGGGCGCACGCGGCCACACCCGCGGCAAGGTGGGCAATGCCTACGATCTGCTGGTGCCCGAGAACCTGGCCGATGTGGACACGCCAGCGCCCATCCTGGTGCTGCAAAAGCATTTCAAGAACCTGGAATGCCTGCTGCCCATTCCGGTGCCCGCCAGCGGCCTGATGGTGTTCACCCAGGACCACCGCGTGGCGCGCAAGCTGCAGGAAGAAGCGCTGTACCTGGAGCAGGAATGCATTGTCGAAGTGCGCGGCACCATCGATGAAGGCGGGCTGGAGCGCCTGTGCGACGGCACCTCCATCGACGGCAAGCGCCTGCCCCGCATCAAGGTCAGCTGGCAGAACGAGACCCATCTGCGCTTTGCGCTCAAAGGCATCTTTCCCGAAGAGATTGCCGAGATGTGCGAATGCGTGGGCCTGGAAGTGATCGGCATGAAGCGCCAGCGCATCGGCCGCATCTCGGTGGCCAAGCTGCCCGAGGGACAGTGGCGCTACGCCATGCCCTGGGAACGGTTCTAACCCCCTGCTGCGGCGCGGCGTCCCGCCGGGCGGGGCCCCGCCCGCACCACCGACGTGCCCCAGCCTGCGGCGGCGGGCGCACCCACCGCCCGGCCATGGCGCAGCGCGGTGAATCGCCCACCGGCGCGCCCCTGCGCTGCGGCCCGCCATCTGGCAAATTCTTTTCAGCATCGCCACCGCCCGCACTTGCAAATGCATAGCGGGGGTTGCCCAGGCAACCTTCTCTCCAATGAGAAACACCTGGAAGTCAGGATGGCCGGCGGGCGCATTGATCCGGAAAGTTGAAAAATTCTTTTCAACTTGCGCGCCACCCTCGGCACCTACGGCATCCACGGAAACAAAAACCGCGCTCCCAGTGGCTGGAAGCGCGGTTTTTTGTTGGAATCTAAAAGTGTGAAGTTCGCCTGTAAGCCGGATTCTGTGCACAACGGTTGCCCGCTGCGTGACCGCCATTACTCTGGGCTGGGGGTCGCCCCACCAGCTCGATGCTACCTACCCGCACACTCCGGGGGCCCCGTCAACGTGTGCCTACTTGGTATTGCTGCGCGTAGAGATTGCCCGTTTCACCCTGGATGGTCTGCCTTGCGGCACTCCTGCCAGACTCGTCTCTGTTGCTCTGATCCTCACCTCACGGTGGACAGCCGTTAGCTGCTACGCCGCCCTATGCAGTCCGGACGTTCCTCCAGTGCGGCCTTTCGGCACCAGCACCAGCGGCGGTCCAGCGAACTTCACAGCGCGCATTATCGCCCGTCTGGCGCCCGTCTGCCGGCAGGGCCGGGCACAACCCTGCGCTACAGCAGGTTCAGGATGCTGTAGCCCATCAGCAGCAGCAGGCAGATCACGGCCACGAGCATGGTCCAGGGGCCCCAGCGCTGATCACGGTAGGAAAAGCCGACCATCAACAGCACGCAGCATGCGCCCAGCAGCAGCATGGTGTGATTGAACGTGAGCAACAAGGGGAACCTCCTTTGCATGAAGACACCTGTCCATTGTTTCGCGCCACAGGCGTTTGCGGGCCACCGATCACCCGGCGCTTGATGTGCATCAAGTGCAAGCTGCAGTTTCTGCGCGGCACACGGCTTTGGCAGCCCGGACAAGCCCGTAGCCAGGGAAGCACCACAGGGTGCCGCCGACCCTGTCTCCAGGGCATATTCATATTCCGCCCAGGCGGAACAAGTGCGCCACAATGGCCGTTCCCGAATTCCACCCACCTGCTGGAGAGACCATGAAATTCGACAACGTTCTGCAAACCATCGGCAACACGCCCGCCATCCGCATCAACCGCCTCTACGGTGCAGGCGCCAATGTCTGGATCAAGTCCGAGCGTGGCAACCCCGGTGGCTCCATCAAGGACCGCATTGCGCTGTCCATGGTGGAGGATGCGGAGAAGTCCGGCGCACTGAAGCCCGGCGGCGTGATCATCGAGCCGACCAGCGGTAACACCGGCGTGGGCCTGGCCCTGGTGGCCGCCGTCAAGGGCTACAAGCTGGTCCTGGTGATGCCCGAGAGCATGTCCATCGAACGCCGCCGCCTGATGCTGGCCTATGGCGCCACGTTCGACCTGACGCCCAAGGAAAAGGGCATGAAGGGCGCCATCGCCCGCGCACAGGAACTGGCCGCACAGACGCCCGGGGCCTGGATTCCCCAGCAGTTCGAAAATCCTGCCAACGTGGCGGTGCACGAAGCGACCACCGCCCAGGAAGTGCTCAAGGACTTCCCCGAAGGCATTGACGTGCTGATCACCGGCGTGGGCACCGGCGGTCACCTGACCGGCGTAGCCCGGGTGCTCAAGGCCAAGTTCCCCAATCTGAAGGTGTTTGCCGTCGAGCCTGCGGCCTCGCCCGTGATCTCCGGTGGCCAGCCTGCGCCCCACCCCATCCAGGGCATTGGCGCCGGCTTTGTGCCCAAGAACCTGGACACCAGCCTGCTGGACGGCGTGATCCAGGTGGATGCCGAACCCGCCCGCGAATACGCCCGCCGCGTGGCGCGCGAAGAAGGTCTGCTGGTCGGCATCTCCTCGGGTGCCACGCTGGCCGCGATTGCACAGAAGCTGCCCGAGCTGCCCGCAGGCGCCAAGGTGCTGGGCTTTGCCTATGACACGGGCGAACGCTATCTGTCGGTGGAAGGCTTCCTGCCCACCGCCTGAACGCCGGCCACGCCGCCCCAGACAACCGCCTGAGCGCTTGCGCTCAGGCGGTTTTTTGTTGCCGCCCCATGGGCACCCGTGCAGCAGACCGCCTGCGGGCGCAACTAGGGTTCGCGCCAAGGCTGTGCCTGCCATCCGCGCCCAGAATCGGGCGCCATGCTCTCACCCAGCCAAATCATTGTTCTGGCCCTCCCGGTGTTCCTTGCACTGATGGCCGTGGAATGGGCCATCGGCCGCCGGCGCGGCCGCAACACCTACACACTGGCCGATGCCATCACCTCGCTGAACCTGGGCGTGCTGAGCCAGACCAGCGCGGTCTTCACCAAGCTGCTGACGCTGGGCATCTACACCGCCGTGACCCACCACGCGGCCCTGTGGCGCCATGACGCCTTCTGGTTCAGCCTGCCCGGCTGGCTGCTGGCCCTGCTGCTCTACGACTTCTGCTACTACTGGCTGCACCGCATGGGGCACGAAGTCGCCGTGCTGTGGGCGGCCCATGTGGTGCACCACCAGAGCCAGGACTACAACCTGTCCACCGCGCTGCGCCAGACCAGCTCTGGCGCGCTGCTGGCCTGGATCTTCTACCTGCCGATGGCGCTGCTGGGCGTGCCGCCGCTGGTGTTTGCCGTGGTCGGCCTGATCGATCTGCTCTACCAGTTCTGGGTGCACACCGAGCAGGTGCGCCGCCTGGGCTGGTTCGACCGCTGGTTCTGCTCCCCCAGCAACCACCGCGTGCACCACGCCGTCAACGACGCCTATGTGGACAAGAACTACGGCGGCATCCTGATCGTGTGGGACCGGCTGTTCGGCACCTTCAAGGAAGAAGACCCACACGACCCCTGCGTCTACGGCACCCGCGGCCTGCTCAACAGCTGGGACCCGCTGTGGGCCAATGCCGCCGTCTACCGCCATCTGGTGCACGACAGCTGGCAGGCACACCGCTGGAGCGACAAGGCCAGGGTGTGGCTGATGCCCCCGGGCTGGCAGCCGGCCGATGTGGCGCAGCGCTTCCCCAAACCGGCGTTCGACCTGGCGGCACACCGCCAGCGGTTCGCCCCGCCCATGGGCCGCGCGCTGCGCCTGTTCGCGGTGCTGGACTTTGCGGCCCTGGTGGGCGGCGCCGTCGCATTTCTCTGGCAGGCCGACCAGGCGCCGCTGTCGCGCAACCTCTGGGGCTTTGGCGTGCTGCTGGCCGGACAGTGGACCCTGGGCGCCGCCATGCAAGGCCGCATGCACTGGGGCATGGCGCTGGCCCTGCAGGCAGCGGCAGCGGGTCTGGCCGCCCTGGCGCTGCGCTAACGCCATGCCAGGGCCGTGGGTTCAGGCCACGGTTTCAGGCAGTGACCCAGGGCGAGCCATCGGCCGCCAGCTTCTCGCCCTTGCGGGCTGTGACCAGGCCATAGCATTCCGGATGGCGGTGCAGATCGAAGTCGAACGTGGTGCGCTTGTACACGGCGCAGAAATCCAGGTCGGCGCGGCCCAGCACCACTTCATCGTCCTTGGTCGTGCAGCGCGCCACCACCTCACCGCTGGGTGCCACCAGCAGGCTGCCGGCAATGCTGTCCACCCCCTCTTCCACACCGCCCTTGGCCACGCTGGCCACCCAGCAACCGTTTTGGTAGGCCCCGGCCTGCACCGCCAGCTGGTTGTGGAACAGCGAGAGGTCGTCGTGCTGCGGGGCCGGTGCGTTGTGCACGGGCGTGTTGTAGCCGATGAAGATCATTTCCGCGCCCTGCAGCGCCATCACACGGTAGCTCTCTGCCCAGCGGCGGTCGTTGCACAGCGCCATGCCCATGGTGCCGCCAAAGGCCTGGTACACATCGAAGGACTTGCCGGGTGTGAAATAGCGTTTTTCCAAATGCTGGAACTGGCGCCAGGGTTCGTGCTCGAAGTGGCCGGGCACATGGATCTTGCGGTACTTGCCGACGATGCTGCCGGTCTTGTCCACCAGAATGGCCGTGTTGTACTGCATCAGCCGACCGGCTTCCTCGGCCAGCTCGGCGTAGCCCAGGTAAAAGCCGATGCCCAGCGCCTTGGACAGCTCGAACAGCGGCAGCACCTCTGCATTGGGCATGCTGCGCTCGTAGTAGCGGTGCAGCTCGGCCTGGTCCTCGATGTACCAGCGCGGGAAGAAGGTGGTCAGCGCCAGCTCGGGGTAGACGATCACATCGGCCCCCAGGCTTTTGGCCTCACGCATCATGGCGCACAGGCGCTGCACCACGCTGGCGCGGGAGTCGGCTTTCTGCACCGGGCCCAGCTGGCCCAGGGCAACGTTGACGATACGGGTCATTTCACATTCGCTTTCTATGGGGTGGACACTGCCCGGGCCGCCGCACGGCGCCCAGGCGGTCCGTTGCATTCACATGCGGTTCGCGCGCTCCAGCAGCACCTGCAGCAGCACATTCGCGCCCTGCTCCAGCTGCGCGGCATCGGTGTGCTCGCGCACGTTGTGCGACAGGCCTGCGGCCGAAGGCACAAACACCATGGCCGTGGGGCAGACGCGGGCCAGCATCTGCGCGTCATGGCCCGCACCGCTGGGCATGCGCAAGGTGCTCAGACCCTGTGCACCGGCGTGCTGCTCCACGCTGCGCACCAGCGCGGCATCGAAGGCCACGGGGGCAAAGTCCGCCAGCTGCCGGTGTGCAAAGCGCACCCCGTTCTCGGCCGCGATCCGCCGTGCAAACGCCAGCACCTCGGCCTGCGCCTGCAGCAGCATCGCGCCATCGGTGTTGCGCAGATCGACCGTCATCACCGCCTGCGCCGCAATCACATTGATCAGATTGGGTTTGAGCTGCAGGGCCCCCACGGTGCCCAGTTGCCGGCCGCCGTAGCGCGCCACCAGCTCGGCGACAAAGGCGGCGGTGCGCATGGCGCACATGCCCGCGTCATGGCGCAAGGCCATGGGCGTGGTGCCGGCATGGTTGCTGGTGCCGTCGAAGGTGAATTCCATCCAGCAGATGCCTTGCACGCCTTCGACCACGCCGATCTCCACCCCCTGCTGCTCCAGCACGGGGCCTTGCTCGATGTGCAGCTCCACAAAGCTGTCCACCTGCGGCGCTCCCACAGGCGCCCCACCGGCATAGCCGATGCGCTGCAGCTCGGCGCCCACGGTGGCACCGTTGTCCACGGCCCGGACCGCCAGCGCCTCTTCAAGCGGCATGCCGCCCACCATCACCAGGCTGCCCATCATGTCGGGCTGAAAGCGGGCGCCTTCCTCGTTGGTGAAGAACGCCACCTGCAGGGGCCTGCGCGTGCGCAGCCCTGCGTCACGCAAGGTGGCCACCACCTCCAGACCCGCCATCACGCCATAGTTGCCGTCATACAGGCCGCCGGTGCGCACGGTGTCGATATGGCTGCCGGTCATCACCGGCGGCAGGTCTTCGGTGCCGGCACAGGTGGCCACCACATTGCCGATGGCATCGACCTGCACCTGCATCCCCAGTGCCTGCATCTGTGCCACGGTCCAGTCACGGCCGGCCTTGTCGGCGTCCCCCAGGGCCAGACGGTTGGTCCCGCCGCCCTCCAGCGCACCGAACTGGCCCAACTCCTTCAGCCGCTGCAGCAGCCGCGCACCATCGATGCGCAGGGTGCCCATCGCACTCATGCGGCCACCTTGTCGGCGCGTGCGGCCACGGCTTGGGCAGTTTCGCCCACCAGCTCGGCATACAGCACCGGATCGGTCGCCGCCTCGCTGCCGAAGAACAGGATGCGGCTGCCGGCGTTCAGGCCCAGCAGGGCGCGTGCGGTGTCGCTCTGGCTGGCCGCCAGGGCCGCAGCCACACCGGCCACGGCCGACTCGCCAGCGACGATCACCGGATCGGCCTCCAGTGGATGGGCCAGCAGGCGCATGGCCTGCACCGCTGCGCTGTCGGAAATCACGCAGAACGCATCTGTGCCTTTTTCCAGAATTTCCCAGGCCAGGTGCGAGACCTCGCCGCAGGCCAGGCCCGCCATCAGCGTGTCGATGTCGCCCGTCACCGCAGTCAGTGCGCCCGCCTTGGCGCTCTGCGCCAGGCAATCGGCCTTGTCGGGCTCCACCACCACATAGAAGGGGCGGTCGCCCCCATCGCGTTCCCAGAAGTAGCCGCAGACGGCTGCCGCCAGACCACCCACCCCCGCCTGCACAAAAATGTGCGTGGGGCGCTCCTGCAGCTGCGCAGCGGCCTCTTCCACCATCAGCTGGTAGCCCTGCATCACATCGCGCGGCACATCCATATAGCCGGGGTAGGAGGTGTCGGAGATCACGAAACGGCCGTGCACCTGTGCATCGGCATCGGCCTGGCGCACGGCATCGTCGTAATTGCCGCTGGTGCGCACCACCTGCGCACCGTACTGTGCGATGGCCTCCTTGCGGCCTTCGCTCACCGTGGCGTGGATGTAGATCACGCACTGGCAGCCGAAGCGCTGCGCGCCCCAGGCCACGGAGCGGCCATGGTTGCCATCGGTGGCACAGGTCACGGTAATGTTCTGGCACAGCGCACGCATTTCCGGGCGCAGCAGGTCCTGGGTGCCAAGCGCACGGCCGAGCTTGCGCCCCAGCTCGCGGCACAGCAGACGGGCCACCGCATAGGCGCCGCCCAGCGCCTTGAAACTGCCCAGTCCAAAGCGGCCGCCTTCATCCTTGTAGTGCACGCTGGCTACGCCCAGTGCGCGGGCCAGCGCCGGCAGGCTGTGCAGGGGCGTGGGGGCATAGCCTTGCCATTGCGACAGCTCGCGCTGCGCCAGGGCCAGCGCATCGGCACCCAGGATGTCGGTGCGGCGCGCACCATACGGTGTCATGCGGTTGGCGGCAGGGTTGGCAAAGCATTCCACGGTCAGGGCCGGGAGGGAAGCAGAAGTCATAGGGGCTTTCAACATCAGGGACAGAGAGAGGGGGAGAAAACACATCACGCCAGCCAGCGGCGGGTCACAGCTGGGGTTCCAGGTCATCCAGCGCCACATGCAGGCGCTCGATGCGTTCCAGCCGCTCCTGGGTGGGAACACGCTGCTGCTGGGCCAGGGCACTGGCCAGAAAGTTCACCAGGCTGACGGCGCACACATAGGAATCGAACAGGCCTTGCGGGCTGCTGGCGCCACAGCGCAGCACCACCTGGGCCTGCATGGCCAGGGCGGACACCGGCGCATCGGTCAGCACCAGCGTCTGGGCCCCCACGGCCTGCGCCGCCGCCAGCAGGCGCGGCAGGCGCGTGCTGCGGCGGCGAAAGTCCACGGCCAGCAGCACATCTTTTTCCGAGGCACTGGCCAGCAGATCCGCTTCGCGCCCGGCCACATCGTTGAGGCTGCCGACCTCTCCCCGCACCTGGGCCAGCAGCGACTGGGCATAGAACGCGGTCAGGTGGCTGTGGCGGTAGCCCACCACCCAGACCTTGCGCGCCCTGACCAGCATGGCAATCGCCGCTTCCAGCTGCGCCTCGGGGATGGACTCCGCCCAGGCATTCAGCAGCCCGGCATCGGCCTGCAGATGGGCCTGGAAATGCTGCGCCAGGCTGCGCTTGCGGCGTGGCTGCTCCATGCGCGCCAGGGGCGACTGCTGCAACTGCGCCGCCCGCAGGGCCTGGCGGAATTCGTCATACCCGGCATAGCCCAGGCTGCGGAAAAAGCGCGCCGCGCTGGACTTGGACGTGCCAGCCAGTCCGGCCAGTTCCGTGGCCGAATAGCCCAGCAGCTCCCGCTGCCGGGTGAGCACCATATCGGCCAGCTTGCGTTCGGCCGAGGACAGCTGGGCATAGACATGGCGGATGCGGGCATCCAGCGTGCTGGGATTGAGCGGATCGTGCATGGGATGGAACCTTGTCTCCAATTTGGGGAGTGCGCACCACCATGGGGCGTGGCTTGCACCGCACATGAAACGAACGTGCCAAAAATATGAAACAAAGGCACAAAAGTTTCAACAACACCATCCCTGCTTGCAAAACCGATGCCTGCTTTGGCGCTCTGTAGAAAAAGCCATCGGCAGTCTCCCGGCTGGGCACGTGCACCCGGGGTGCGGACACCGCCTGGCACCGCCCCGACACCGCAAACAGAAACCCGCGTTTCAAGCTGGCACGGTAAATGCTCAAGCAGTGCACCCGCAACTTTTTTGCTTCCCGGAGTGCACCCATGTCCTTGAGCCGCCGCACCTTCACCGCCACCACACTGGCCGCCATCGCCCTCTCCGTTTCTGCCGGCGCCATGGCGCAAGAGGACAAGTCGCTGCAGCGCGTGCTCGACAAGAAGTCGATCGCCCTGGGCATTCCCACCGATTACCCGCCCTACGGCTTCATGGGCCCCGACTTCAAGCCCACCGGCGTGGACGTGGCCACGGCCCAGCTGATTGCAGACAAGCTGGGCGTCAAAGCCGAATTCGTGCCCCTGAGCACCCCCAACCGCATTCCCTACCTGCAGGCCAACAAGATCGACCTGATCGTCTCGGCCCTGGGCAAGAACGAAGAGCGCGCCAAGGTGATCGACTTCACCACCTCGTACGCCCCCTTCTTCCAGGCCGTCTTCGGCCCCAAGGACATCGCCGTCAAGAGCTTTGACGACCTGGGCGGCAAGACCCTGGCCGTGACGCGCGGCACCATCCAGGACGAGGCGCTGCTGCACCTCGCCCCCAAGACGCTGAAGATCCAGCGCTTTGAAGACGACAACGCCACCATGGCCGCCTTCATGACGCAGCAAACCCAGTTCGTGGCCGTGGGCGCAGCCGTCGCCGGCGCCGCACTGGCCAAGAACCCCAAGGTCCAGGCCGAATACAAGCTGCTGATCAAGGACTCGCCCAACTACATCGGCGTGCGCAAGGGCGAGACCGCGCTGCTGAACAAGGTCAATGACATCCTGCGCACCGCCAAGCAGGACGGCACGCTGAACTCCTACTCCAAGAAGTGGCTGGGCCGCGACATGGGCAATCTGCCGGACTGACCGCCGGTCGACTTCCGGGACGGACCCCATGGGTCCCTCCCGCCTGGCGCGCCCGCGCCGCCAGGACCTGACTTTGGATATTGCACAGAATCGAGAACGGGGCCACGCCCATGGAAATGAACTTCGCAACGGTGCTGGGCCAATGGCCCATGCTCCTTCAGGGCCTGTGGCTCACCGTGCTGCTGACGGCCTTTGCCGTGCCACTGGGTGTGCTGCTGGGCATTGCCTGCGCCTGGATGCGCCTGCACGCCGGCCTGGCGGTACGCACCCTGGTCGCCTCCTATGTGGAAGTGTTCCGCAACACCCCTTTCATCATCCAGCTGTTCTTCCTGTTCTTCGGCCTGCCCTCGCTGGGCCTGCGCATGTCGCCCGAAGTGGCCAGCGTGCTGGCCATGACGCTGAACCTGGGGGCCTACGCCTGTGAGCAGATCCGTGCCGGCATCGAAGCCACGCCGCGCGGCCAGATCGAAGCCGCCCAGTGCCTGGCGCTGAACCGCATGCAGATCTTCACCCGTGTGGTGCTGCCACCTGCCCTGAACCGTGTCTGGCCGGCCCTGACGGGGCAGATCATCATCGTGATGCTGGGCTCGGCCGTGTGCAGCCAGATCTCGACCGAGGAAATCTCCTACGCCGCCAACCTGATCTCCAGCCGCACCTTCCGCAGCCTGGAGTCGTACATCGTGGTCACCCTGGTCTACCTGGGTCTGGCCGTGCTGCTGCGCCAGTTCCTGAACTGGTTCGGCCCCCGTTGTGTCTTTGGCCGCCGTCGCTGATTTCGGAGTGTTCCCCATGGTTGAATTCACGTACTGGGACATTGCCCGCCAGCTGCTGCTGGCCCTGCGCTGGACAGTGGGCCTGTCTCTCATCGCTTTTGTCTGCGGCGGCCTGCTGGGCCTGGGCCTGCTGGTGCTGCGCCTGTCCAAGCTGCCCGGGGCCGTGCGCGCCGTGTCGCTCTATGTGCAGCTATTCCAGGGCACGCCCCTGCTGATGCAGCTGTTTCTCACCTACTTCGGCATGGCGCTGATCGGCATCGAGACTTCGGCACTGATGGCGGCCGCCGTGTGCCTGACGCTGTACTCCGCCGCCTATCTGTGCGACATCTGGCGCGGCTGTGTGGAGGCCGTGCCCCACGGCCAATGGGAGGCTTCGTCCTGCCTGGCCATGAGCTTCACCGAACAGCTACGCCACGTGATCCTGCCCCAGGCCATGCGCCTGGGCATTGCCCCCACCGCCGGCTTTGGCGTGCAGATCATCAAGGCCACCGCGCTGACCAGCGTGATCGGCTTTGTGGAAGTGACCAAGGCCGGACAGCTGATTGCCAACGCCACGTTCGAACCCTTCCTGGTTTACGGCTGCGTGGCCGCGCTGTACTTCGTGCTGTGCTTCCCGCTGTCGCTGTGGAGCCAACGCATGGAAAAACGACTGCGTCCCCGCACCTGATGGCACGCCTCCCCCTGTTTCCCCTGACGACTTCTGGATTGCGCACATGAACGCCCCTGCATCCTCTCCTTCCACCTTCCCCCTGGTCGATATCCGTGGCCTGCGCAAGCGCTATGGCAGCAACGAAGTGCTCAAGGGCGTGGACCTGCAGATCAACCGCAGCGAAGTGGTGTCCATCATCGGCAAGAGCGGCTCCGGCAAGAGCACGCTGCTGCGCTGCATCAACGGCCTGGAAACCTTTCAGGAAGGCCAGCTGCTGGTACATGGCCAGCCGCTGCAGGCCGACAACGCCCAATCCCTGCGCGAGCTGCGCAAGAACGTGGGCATGATCTTCCAGAGCTTTAACCTGTTTCCCCACCTGAGCGTGGGCCGCAATGTGATGCTGGCCCCCTCGTTGGTGATGCGCCAGCCGCAGGACACCGCCCGCGCCAATGCCGAACGCCTGCTGGACCGTGTCGGCCTGGCCGAGAAGTTCGACGCCATGCCCGACCAGCTCTCCGGCGGACAGCAGCAGCGCGTGGCCATTGCCCGCGCCCTGGCCATGGACCCGGAAATCCTGCTGTGCGACGAAGTCACTTCCGCCCTGGACCCGGAACTGGTGGCCGAAGTGCTGGGCGTGGTGGAAAGCCTGGCCGAACAGGGCATGACGCTGATCATGGTCACGCACGAAATGAGCTTTGCCCGCAAGGTCAGCGACAAAGTGGTCTTCATGCACCAGGGCAAGGTGCACGAAGTCGGGGCACCGGAGCAGATTTTCGGTGCGCCGCAAACGCCGGAACTGCGCCAGTTCCTGGGCATGGTCACGGCCTGATACCTGCACCTGCCGCCCGGCGCGCCCTGTGGGCGCCCGCCGCTCGGAGGTACCGGCAGCCGCAGGCCGCTGCCGGTACCTCCCAGGCCCTTCTGCCCCGGACCGGGCAGCGGCGCCTTCACCCGGTCACTGGGGGCAGGCACCTTTCCATTGGTAGTCCTGCGCCAGGTGCATGGAGCGGGGTCCAAACTGCAGCTGGCTGCGCACTTCCAGGCGATCCGGCGCCGGGCGCCGGAACTCCATCACCGCCGGCACCAGCTCACGCCCGTCCTGCGGGCAACGCAGCTCCAGCACACCCAGCGCGTCGGTGTTGCTCGTCAGCTGGATGGTGCAGCGCTGCTCCGACTGCACCGTGGTCACCAGCTCCTGCAGACCACGGGCCAGGCCTTCGGCCGACAGACAGCCCAGCTGCGGTGGCGTCGCCTTTTCCGCGTGATCGACACGGCTGGTCAACTCCCACTGCCCGCCGGGAATGGTTTTCAACACTTCGATGTCCTGGACCGTTGGCCCTTGCACGGCCTGCACAGCCCCTGCCAACAGGCACATGGCAAGCCATGCACTCCCGCTCTTCATCCGTTTGCAATATGCTTTCAATCTCTACCTGCTTTCGCTTGAATCGGCTGCCCCCTGTAGGACGGAGCAGCCCGGGCAAAGTATAGGCAGCGATTGCACCTGCCACGGGATCCCGGCGCCGGCAGGGACTGCGCCAATCTCCCCGCCACCGCACGGGCATCGCCTGCTCCTTTTCCACCGGGTGGCCGCCCCACTACCATGGGCAGTACAAGGAGAGCTCGATCTTGTTCGGTTTATTTGAAAAACAGGTGCCGCCCTATCCGGCAACAGAACCCCCGGTTCCTCCCACAGGCTTCTTTGCCTTTATCTGGGCCTGCACCCGGGGTATGCGCGGCTGGATTGCGCTGTTAACCCTCACTTCGGCCCTGCTGTCGGTGTACGAAGCGCTGCTGTTCGCCATCATGGGCCATGTGGTCGATTGGCTGGGCACGGTATCGCCCGCCAACTTCTGGGAACAGCAACGCGACACAGTGCTGGGCATTGTCGGCATCCTGCTGGGCAGCGTGGCGCTGCTGGCCCTGCACACCCAGGTCATGCACCAGGTACTGGCCATCAACTTTCCGATGCGGCTGCGCTGGGTCTTCCACAAGCTGATGCTGGGGCAGAGCATGTCGTTCTACGCGGACGAATTTGCCGGCCGCATCACCACCAAGATCATGCAGACCGCGCTGTCCGTGCGCGAAGTGGTGTTCATGGTGGTCGACGTGCTGGTCGGGGTCGGCGTGTACATGATCGGCATCCTGATCCTGGCGGCCAGCTTCGAATGGCGGCTGATGATTCCCTTCGCCATCTGGTTTGCCGCCTACATCGCCGCCTGCTTCTACTTTGTGCCGCGCCTGGGGCAGATCGGCAAGAAGCAGGCCGATGCGCGTTCGATGATGACCGGCCGCGTGACCGATGCCTATACCAACATCGCCACCGTCAAGCTGTTCGCCCACACGCGCCGCGAGGCCGAGTACGCGCGCAACGCCATGGAGGCCTTCAAGGCCACGGGCTATGCGCAGATGCGCCTGGTCAGCCTGTTCGAGATCACCAACCACCTGATGATTGCCCTGCTGCTGCTGGGCAGCGGCGGCACCGCCCTCTACCTGTGGACCCAGGGCCATGCCAGCGCCGGCGTGGTGGCCGCGGTGATTGCCATGGCGCTGCGCCTGATGGGCTATTCACACTGGGTGATGTGGCAGATGACCGGCCTGTTTGAGAACGTGGGCACCATCCAGGACGGCATTACCACCCTGACCAAGCCCCGCTCCATCGTCGATGCGCCCAATGCCCAGCCGCTGCAGGTCACGCAGGGAGCCATTGCCTTTGAAGGCGTGGATTTCAGCTACAAGGACGGCGGCAAGAAGGTCATCGACCAGCTGAATCTGCAGATCCGCCCGGGCGAACGCATCGGCCTGATCGGCCGCTCGGGCGCCGGCAAGTCCACGCTGGTCAATCTGCTGCTGCGCTTTCACGAGCCGCAAAGCGGCCGTATCACCATCGACGGCCAGGACATCCGACACGTCACGCAGGACAGCCTGCGCGGCGCCATTGGCATGGTCACGCAGGACACCTCGCTGCTGCACCGCTCCATGCGCGACAACATCCTCTACGGCCGGCCCGATGCCACCGAGGCCGAGATGCGCGCCGCTGCCGACAAGGCCGAGGCCTCGGACTTCATCGCCACGCTGACCGACCTCAAAGGCCGCAGCGGCTATGACGCCCAGGTGGGCGAGCGCGGCGTCAAGCTTTCGGGCGGCCAGCGCCAGCGCGTGGCCATTGCCCGGGTGATGCTGAAAAACGCCCCCATCCTGCTGCTGGACGAAGCCACCAGCGCACTGGACAGCGAGGTGGAAGCCGCCATCCAGCACAGCCTGGATGGCCTGATGCACGGCAAGACGGTGATTGCCATTGCCCACCGCCTCTCGACCATTGCCGCCATGGACCGGTTGATCGTGATGAACGAAGGCCATATCGTCGAAGAAGGCACGCACCAGCAACTGCTGGCCAAGGGCGGCATCTACGCCAAGCTGTGGGCCCACCAGAGCGGAGGCTTCCTGGCCGAGCCCGAGGATCCGGCGGACTGATTCCGGCGGCGGCAGCGGTGCCTGTGTCACCGGTTGCATCGGTGGCATCTATGACATCGGTTGGCCGGACGTCAGAACACAGGGGGCCGCACACGCGGCGGCGCTTTCAGCGCAAGTCCATAAAAAAAACGGGTGCCAAGGCACCCGTTTTTTGCATCCGGCCCCCATCGGAGGCCGTCCTCATCTTCACTGTCAATAGCGCTGGCCATAGCCGCCGGGCGGTGGGCCCGAGGGCCGGCCATCGCGGTCCCAGCGGCCGTCGCCGTCACGGTCACCTCGGTTGTCATAACGGCCATCGCCACGACCGCCGTCCCTGCCATGGTCGTGCGGCGGAGGCAGTATGCAGCCCGAGAGGGCCGCCGCAGCCACCGCGGCGCCAGCCAGTGCCAGCCAACGGGATGTACGCATGGGTTCGTCCTTTCCTGCAAGTGGTGATGGAGCCAGCATGCCACCGCTTTGCACGCCGCTGTCCATCACGCAGGTAAAGACTGTAAGCAGCCTGCGCAGGCAGGCCCCGGGGACCGCACCGGAGCCACGGGATATGCCTGGGCTCCGGGTAGCGGTCAGCGCCAGCCTCAGTCGTTCAGGCCCATGCTCTGCACCAAGGCCTTTTCACCCGAAAACGTGGTGCGTGCGAACTCGGTGTAGGTCTTGGCGTCACGGTAATCGGTGCGGATGCCGTAGTTCTTGACGACGCGCTGGAAGTCGGGGTCCTGCAGCGCTGCCTTCACGGCCGCATCCAGCTTCTCCACGATGGGCTGGGGCAGCCCCTTGGGACCGCCCACGCCCAGCGGAGATGGCACGACCACGTCATAGCCCTGCTCCTTGAAGGTCGGCAGATTGGGGAAGGCGGGCGAGCGCTGCTCGGACGCAATCGCCAGCGGACGGACCTTGCCCGATTCGATGAAGGTCATGATGCTGTTGGTGGACACCGACGACTTGATGTGACCAGCCAGCAGCGCGTTCACGTTCTCGGCGTCGCCCTTGAACGGCACATGCACGAATTCCGTGCCCACGGCCTTGCCCAGCAGCACCATGGCCACCTGGTTGCCGGAATACTTGCCGGGCGTGCCGTAGTCGATGGCGCCGGGGTTCTTCTTGGCGTAATCCACCAGATCCTTCAGCGTCTTGTGCGGCGCCGTCGCGGACACGCCCAGAATGAAGTCATAGGTGGCGAACGAGGCGATGTAGGTCACATCGCGGATCGGGTCGTACGGCGTTTTCTGCAGGTACGGCTGGCGGAAGATGCCCACCGGGGTCAAGGTCAGCTTGTAGCCGTCGGGCTTGGTCTTGAGCATTTCCACCACGCCCATGGAACCGCCGGCACCGGGCCGGTTTTCCACGATCACGCTCTGCTTGAGCAGCTTGCCCATGCTGTTGGCCAGGGCGCGCGCCAGGACGTCGGTGGTCCCGCCGGCCGCGTAGGGCACCAGCAGGGTGATGGGTTGGTTCGGGTAGTTGGCCTGGGCCTGGGCACCGGTAGCCCACAAAGCGGCCACGGCACAGGCCACGGCACCCCACGTACGACGCTGCATTCAAGTCTCCTCTTGCTCTTGCTTGCTCGAAAGAGCTTGCAATGTAGGTGCGTACTCCGGGGCAACCTTTACGGGAAATCCACATCAAGGGTTTACCCTTTAATCATCCATTCCCTGAGGCCAGATCCCAGCAATGGCGCGGCTTATCGGCCCGTTCCAGCGACAGCGCAGCGCCTTCGATTGTCTAATACTTGTCATTTAGGCGACAAACTACAGACTCAATTGCCGCCGCTTCATTGGGCCGCAGGATGGTATTGCGCATCACCCACCACTGCCCCCAAAGCCTGGTCACCGCCATCCGGCTCTGCAGAAAACGCACAGACCAGACCAAGTCAGGTCAGGTCCGCAGCCGCTGGCAGACGCAAAAAAACCCGCCTTCCTTGCGGAGGGCGGGCCTCTCTGTCGCGGGGTCACGGGGCCTCAGCCCCAGCCGCTGCCTACTTCTTAGGCAGTGCGTAGGCAATCACATAATCGCCCTTGTCGGTGGTCATGCGAGCACCACCGGCAGACACCACCACGAACTGGCGGCCCGATTCGGGCGACAGATAGGTCATGGGCGTGGCCTGGGCTCCCACGGGCAGACGGCCCTTCCAGACCTCCTTGCCGCTCTGGTTGTCAAAGGCGCGCAGGTAGTAGTCCTGGGTACCGGCATAGAAGGTCAGGCCACCCGCCGTGGCAAACGGGCCGGACAGCGAAGGCATGCCCACCGGCACCGGCAGACCAAAGCGCACGCCCTGGAGCTTGCTGTCTTCCACCGTACCCAGCGGCACCTGCCAGGCAATCGACTTGGTGTTCAGGTCGATGGCCGTCAGATTGCCCCAGGAAGGCTGGTGGCAGGGCAGACCCAGGAAGGAGTTGAACGCACCACGGATGGACTGGAAGGGCGTGCCTTCCTGCACGTGGGTGGCCCACGAGGCATTGGTGATGTCGTTCTTCTTCAGCGACTCCAGCTTTTCCTTGGCGCCTTCCTGCGGGTGCAGGAAGCCGATCTGCGGCATGACCATGTCGTTGACGATGAGCATGTTGGTACGCGGATCATAGGCATGACCGCCCCAGTTGAAGCCACCGTAGTAGCCGGGGTAGATTAGCGTCATCTTGTCGGTCAGCTTGGTGTAGGGGCCGTCATATTTCAATTGCTTGAACTTGATGCGGCAGTACAGCTGGTCGAACATGGTGGCGCCCCACATGTCCTTCTCCGTCAAGGTGTTCTTGGCCACCTGCGGCATGCCCACGGACCAGGGCTGGGTGGGCGATGGTGCAGCATCACCTTCCATCACACCCTGGGGCGCGGGCTTTTCTTCCACATCCGCCAGCGGCTTGCCATTGGTGCGGTCCAGCAGGAACAGCTGGTGGGTCTTGGTGGCAAGCACCAGGCCCGGGGTGTTGCCACCCTTGCCATCGGGCACATCCACCAGGGTGGGAGGCGTGCCGTTGTCATAGTCCCAGGTGTCCATGTGCAGAGCCTGGAAGTGCCATGCTTCGCGGCCGGTGTCGGCCTTCAGTGCCACCACGGACGTGGAGTACTGGTTCATCTCGGGTGTGCGGTGCGCACCCCAGAAGTCGGGCGTGGCATTGCCCAGCGGCAGGTAGATCAGGCCCAGCTTGGCGTCATAGGCGCCATGCGACCAGAAATTGGGAGTGCCCTTGGTGTAGGTCTGCCCTTCGGGGGGCAGCTTGGTGATCGCAGGGTTGCCCAGATCCCAGGCCCATTCCAGCGCGCCATCCTTCAGGCTGTAAGCACGCACCACACCGGAAGGTTGCTCGGTCTTCTTGCCGTCCCAGACCCAGCCGCCGATGACCACGCGGTCACCCGCCACCAGCGGCTGCGACGTGGGCATGTAATAGAAGTCCTGGTACTGGCCCATGCCCACGCTCAGGTCGGTATAGCCCTTGCCGGTGTCACCAAAGCCATCGCAGACTTCACCGGTCTTGGCATCCAGCGCCCACAGGCGTGCATCCTTGTCGGTGGTAATGATGCGTGCGCTGCACTTGGCAGGCGCCGGTGCGGCAGGCGCGCTGTCGCCGCCTTGTGCGGCGGGAGCGGCCGATGCCACGGCAGGCACTTCGTAGTAGGCCACGCCACGGCAGCGGCTCCACCACTTATTCTCACGCGTCTTGGGATCGAACACCCACTTTTCCTCGCCGGTTTCGGCGTTCAGCGCCATGACCTTGTTCTGCGGCGTGCACAGGTAGACCGAGTCACCCACCTGGATGGGGGTGTTCTGGTCTTCGTTGCCGCCACCGGTTTTCGCGCCGGTGCGGTAGGTCCAGGCCACTTCCAGCCCCTTGACGTTGTCGGCCGTGATCTGGTCGAACGGTGCAAAGCGGTTGCTGTGGTCGTCGCGGCCATAGTGCGTCCAGCGGTTGTCCGGGCTGGCGGCATCGCTCACCACAGCCACTTCCTTGACGATGTCCACGCCCTTCTTGGCCGTGTTTTCCACGGTGTTGTGGGGCGTGAAGATCGAGGCAGCACCCGCCAGCACCACCACGGCCTGCACGGCTGCGGCAGGCAGGGCAATGGCCTGGGCCGGCGAGCGCAGCGAACGCAGCGCCAGCGCGGCAAACAGGCCCAGCACCAGCACCGGCGCCAGACGCGGCACCAGCCCCCAGAATGCGGTGCCGACTTCTGCCAGCGCCCAGATGGCCGTGGCAATGACCACTACCAGATACAGCAGGGCACCCAGTGGCTTGCCGCGCACCAGCAGCACGCCGGACACCACGGAGGCAGCCCCAGCGATCAGGTAATACCAAGACCCACCCAGCGTGACCAGCTGGATCCCGCCCATCAGCAGCGCCAGACCCACCAGCGCCAAGACAACGCCCAACACGCGCGGCCATACGGGCACGCGGTTCGGCACATCAGCTTGTGACATGTTGATTCCTATGTTTCATTCAATCGATACCAGAATGATTCTAGGAAGCCTGACTGTTTCCTGCAGAGGGTTGCAGCGCCTGTAGGCAGCAGGCTGCAAAACAAAATATTACCGACAGGTATCTCGAAAATAAAATCTTGCAAATGCAATACAAGCATTTGAATTCAAATGTATTTTTTATTTTCAGAAAGCACTGAAAATACAGCAATCTGCATAAAACCTTCTCTTTATTGCGTATTTGGACCACACCTTCACGCACCCCGCTCAGGTGCCCCAAGCACCATCTGGCGCATCCCGAGCGACCGACCAGTTATTCCCAAAAAGAATGTCATATCCAACGACATTCCTACCAACAGCCGGCCTGGCAAGCTGCCAACGACCAGCCTCGCAGCACCGCCCCGGGCAATCGCTACCATGGCGTGTTCGGCGGCACTAGCTGCGCCGCCCCTGTCACGTCTTCCATTCCTTTTCGCATGCGACTGCTTCACACCTCCGACTGGCATCTGGGCCAGCACTTCATGGGCCAAAGCCGCCAGGCCGAGCACAGTGCGCTGGTGGATTGGCTGCTGGTCCAGGTGGAAGCGCATGCGGTGGACGCGGTGGTGATTGCAGGCGACATCTTCGACACCGGCGCCCCCCCCAGCTATGCGCGCGAGCTGTACAACCAGCTCATCGCCCGCCTGCACCGGGCTGGCGTGGCCCTGCTGCTGCTGGGCGGTAACCACGACTCCGTCAGCGTGCTGGGCGAAAGCCAGGACCTGCTGGCCTACCTGGGTACCCGGGTGATTGCCGCTGTGGGCGAGGCGTCCGGGCATGTGGTCACATTGCCGCTGCGCGGCCAGCCGGTAGAACCCGGTTGCATCGTCTGCGCCCTGCCCTTCATCCGCCCGCGTGATGTGGTCCACAGCCAGGCGGCGCAAAGCGCCCAGGACAAACAGCAGGCACTGCAGACGGCCATCCTGACCACCTACCAGCAGGTGTATGACGCCGCCGTGGCACAGCAGACGGCGCTGCAGCAATCGCTGGGACGCAAGCTGCCCATCGTAGCCACCGGCCACCTGACCACCGTGGGCGCCAGCAGCAGCGAATCGGTGCGCGAAATCTATGTGGGATCGCTGGAAGCCTTCCCCACCACCGCCTTCCCGGCGGCCGACTACATTGCGCTGGGCCATATCCACCAGCCGCAGAAAGTCGGCGGACTGGAACACATCCGTTATTGCGGCTCCCCCATTGCCCTGGGCTTTGACGAGGCACGCCAGACCAAGCAGGTGCTGCTGGTCGATCTGAATGAAGCCGGCCTGCAGGCCGTCACCCCCCTGCCGGTGCCGGTGTTCCAGCCCCTGGCATCGGTGCGCGGCACCCTGGCGGAATTGCCCAGCGCCCTGCAGGCCCTCGCTGCCAGCGCCACCCCGGAACGCCCGGTCTGGCTGGAAGTCACCATCGAGGAAGACGATTACCTGACCGATCTGGCGCCCCGGGTGCAGGCACTGCTGGAAGGTTTGCCCGTGCACCTGCTGCGCATCAGGCGCCAGCGCGGCACTGCGACTGCCCAGCTCACGGCCGACGCCAGCGAATCGCTGGATGAACTCAGCCCGCAGGAAGTCTTTGCCCGCCGCCTGGCGCAGGAAACGCTGGAGCCTCCGCTGCAGCAGGCGCTGACCGCACGCTACCGCCAGGTGGTGGAGCGCCTCACAAATGCGGCAGGAGAAGCGGCAGAAGATGCCCCAGGAGGTGCGGCATGAAGATCCTCAAGCTGCGGCTCAAGAACCTGAACTCGCTGCACGGTGAGTGGCAGATCGACTTCACCGCCGCACCGTTTGCCGACAACAGCCTGTTCGCCATCACCGGCGCCACGGGTGCAGGCAAGTCCACGCTGCTGGATGCCATCTGCCTGGCGCTGTACCACCAGACCCCGCGCCTGGCCACCATCAGCGCCGGCAGCAACGATCTGATGACGCGCCACACCGCCGACTGCCTGGCCGAAGTGGAATTCGAAGTCCAGGGCACCGTCTACCGCGCCTTCTGGAGCCAGCGCCGCGCCCGCGACAAAGCCCAGGGTGCGTTGCAGGCCCCCAAGGTGGAATTGGCCCGGGTGGCAGACGGTCACATCCTCAGCAGCCAAAGCGGCGACAAGCTGCGGCAGATTGCACAGCTCACCGGTCTGGACTTTGCGCGCTTCACCAAGTCCATGCTCCTGGCCCAGGGCGGCTTTGCGGCCTTTTTGCAGGCAACGGCCAATGAACGCGCCGAATTGCTGGAAGAACTGACCGGCACCGAAATCTACGGACAGATATCGCAAGCCGTGTTTGAACGCGCCCGCGACGCACGCCAGCAGCTGGACAAGGCCCAGGCCCAGATCGATGGCATGCAATTGCTCTCCAGCGAGGCACGCGCCCAGCTGCAGCAGGACAGCGACCGCCTGCAAGGCGAGCTGGCCCAGGTGCAGGGCGATCACAGCGCCACCCTGGCCCTGCAACGCTGGCACCAGCAAACGGCACAGGCCGCACACGATGCCGAGCAAAGCGGCCTGGCACACACCGCCGCCCAGCAGGCCCTGGATGCCGCCGCCCCGCAGCTGCAACGCTTGCAGCACCATGCCCCCGCCCAGGCCCTGCAGCCGCTGCACCAGCGCTGGCAGCATGCCCAGGCCCTGCAGCAAGGCAGTGCCGCCCAGCTGCAGCAACTGCAGTCCGCGCAGGACAGCACCCAACTGCGGCAGTTGCAGTTGCACCACCAGGCGCATGTGCTGGCCGACCGCACAGCCCAGTCCGCACAGCACGCACTGCAATCGCTGCAGGCGCAAGAAGCTGCCCTGCAGCACTGGCGCACGGAACACGCGCGTTTTGCGCAGCTGGGTGAACGGCTCAGTGGCTGGCAACAGCAGCTGGAACAGCAGCGCCACGTACAGCAGCAACATGCCGCGCAACAGCTGGAACTGCGCCATGCCACCACCCGGTGCGCCCAACTGCAGCAAGACACTGCGGCACAGCACGGAGAAGTGGCCGCAGCCGGGCTGGCGCACCAGCAGGCCAGCGCGGCTGCCGCACAGGCGCAGCACGCCCAGGCGCAGCGCCTGGCACCGCACGGCGGCAGCCTGCCCCAGTTGCGTGCCCAGTGGCAAGCGGCGCAGCAGTTGCAACATGCCAGGCAGCAGCTGGAAGCCCACGCGGCCCAGCGCCGCCAATGGGCCCTGCAGCAAACTCAAACCGAAGAAGCACAGCAGACCAGCACCGAACATGCCGCGCAACAGACGCAGGCGTTGGCCCATTTGCGCGCCCAATACAAGCAGCAAAAAGAGCGGGTAGCCGACAAGCAGAAGCTGCTGGAACAGGAGCAGCGCATCCAAAGCCTGGAAGCCCACCGCCATGCACTGCAACCCGGAGAGGCCTGCCCGCTGTGCGGTGCCGTCGAACACCCGGCCATTGCAGCCTACGCAGCGCTGGACCTCTCGGCCACCCAGACCGCGCTGCAACAGGCCCGCGCCACGCTGGATGCATTGCAGGCAGAGGGCGAACAGCAGGCCAGCGCCCATGCCGCCCACCAGGCCCGGCATGCCGCGCTGCAGGCGCAGCGCGATGAACTGGCCGCCCGTATCCCCGGCTGGGAGGCGCAATGGACGGCACTGTGCGCCGGCCTGCAGCCGTCCCCCGCCGCCAACGCCTGGCAACAGCCCGAGGCGCTGGCCGATGCCCGCACCCACGCCGCGGCGCAACTGGAAGCGCTGTCCCAGGCCCTGCAAGCCGCCGAGGCGGGCGAGCAAACGCTGCAGTCCGCCAAAGATGCCAGCCAGCAGGCCTTGCAAGGGCTGCAAGCCGCACAGCACCGGCTGGACAGCCTGCAGCAGGCCCAATGCGACGCAGCGGCCCAGCAGCAGCGCAGCACCCAGGCGGCCCAGACCCTGGAAGCGGAGGCCGCCACGCTGGCCCAGGCCTTGCGCACCGTCGTCGAAGCCGCCGGCTACCCCTTGCCGCCCGATAGCGACCACCTAGCCTGGCTGCAGGCCCGCCAGACGGAATGGCAGACCTGGCAAAGCCAGCACAGCCAATGGCAGGACACGGTGCACCAGCGCGATCTGCAGCAGCACCTGAGCGCCAGCGCCCAGCAGGATGCCGCGCTGTGGCAGGGCCGCTGGCAGCAGCTGCAGCCATCCCTGGCCGCTCCCGCACCGGCAGCCACCGCCCTGCCCGGCGAGCTGGCAGCCTGCGTGCAGGCCTTGGAACAGCAGCGCCAGCAAATGGCCACGCTGGATGGCCAGATCCGCCAGCTACAGGCCACGCTGGCTCAGCAAGGCGACGACGCCGCGCAGGCCACATCGGAATGGACGCAGGCCCTGGCATCCAGCCCGTTTGCCGATGCAGCGGCCTATGCCCAGGCCCTGCTGCCCTCCGCCGAGGTGGAGCGCCTGACCGCCCTGCAGCAGCAACTGCACACCGGGTTGCAACGCGCCACCACGCTCCATGCCGAGGCGCTGCAACGCCACCAGCAGCTGCACAGCCAGGCACTGACCGATGCCGCGCCCGAGACCCTGGCCGCGCAGCTGCAGGCACTGGAAGCGCAGCGCACCGCCCTCAGCGAACAGATGGGCGCCACCCGCGCCCGGCTGGATGACGATGCACGGCGCCACCAGGGCCAGCAGGCCCTGCTGCAGCAGATGACGGTGCTGGCCGAAGACAGCGACCTCTGGCAACGCCTGGATGGGCTGATCGGTTCGGCCAGGGGCGACAAGTTCCGCAAATTCGCCCAGGGTCTGACGCTGGACCACCTGCTGCACCTGGCCAACCGGCACCTCTCCCGGCTGCATGGCCGCTACCTGCTGCGCCGCAAGACCACAGGCGAGCTGGAACTGGACATCGTGGACAGCTGGCAAGGCGATGTGGCACGCGACACGCGCACGCTCTCGGGCGGCGAGGCCTTCCTGGTCAGCCTGGCGCTGGCCCTGGCACTGTCCGATCTGGTCAGCCACAAGACCTCGATCGACTCGCTGTTCCTGGACGAAGGCTTTGGCACGCTGGACGGCGACACGCTGGAAGTGGCGCTGACCGCACTGGATGCCCTGAACGCCAGCGGCAAGATGATCGGCATCATCAGCCACGTCGAAGCGCTGAAGGAACGCATCCCCGCCCAGATCCGCGTGGAAAAGGGTGGCGGCGTGGGCCATTCGCGGCTGGTGATCTAGGCTTGCGGCGCAGGGGCTACACCGTGCGCCGGCCTTCCCTCTCAACCGGCCCACAGCCCGCGGATGCCGGTTGCGTCTGTGGTGCCTGTGGTGCCTGTGGTACCTGTGGTGCCTGTGGTACCTGTGGTACCTGTGGTACCTGTGGTACCTGTGGTACCTGTGGTACCTGTGGTACCTGCATGGAACGCTATAAAAAACAGCGCTGCCACCGCTCCGTTCCCGAGCCTGCTCCAAGGCCACCACGCGCGCGCCCCCTGCATGGGCGTGCTTTACCGTACCATCCAGGCCCTTGCTTGATAGGTACAAGCCATGATCCGGATTGCAGAACTCAAACTCCCCCTCTCGGCAGTGGAATACCACCCCGAGAACCACACCGAATACCAGCCCATCGCCAAGCTGACCGCCCTGGCGGCCGAGCGTCTGGGCATCCCCGCCAGCGCCATTGCCCGGCTGCATGTGCACAAGCGCAGTTTTGACGCCCGCAAGAGCGCGCTGCTGGCGGTCTATATCGCCGACATCACCCTGGCCGATCCGGCGCAGGAAGCCGCCCTGCTGGCCCGGTTTGCCGACCAGTCCCATGTGAACCCCACGCCGGACATGGCGTGGAAACCCGTGGGCGCAGCCCCTGCCACGCTGGCCGACAGCGAACGCCCGGTGGTGGTGGGTTTTGGCCCTTGCGGCATTTTTGCCGCCCTGGTGCTGGCACAGATGGGGTTCCGCCCCATCGTGCTGGAACGCGGCAAGGAAGTGCGCGAGCGCACCAAAGACACCTGGCGCCTGTGGCGCCAGCGCGAACTGACACCCGAGTCCAATGTGCAGTTTGGCGAAGGCGGCGCCGGCACCTTCTCCGATGGCAAGCTCTACAGCCAGATCAAGGACCCGCGCCACCTGGGCCGCAAGGTGATGACCGAGTTTGTGCAGCACGGCGCACCGGAAGAAATCCTCTACGCCGCCCATCCCCACATCGGCACCTTCAAGCTGGTCAAGGTGGTGGAAGGCATCCGCGAGGAAATCATCCGCCTGGGCGGCGAGATCCGCTTTGAGCAGCGCGTGACCGATGTGCAGATTGACGGCGAAGGTGCACAACGCCAGCTGACGGCCCTGCAGGTGCTGAACCAGGCCACTGGCGAAAGCTATGCCCTGCCCACGCAGCACGCCGTGATGGCCCTGGGCCACAGCTCGCGCGACACCTTTGCCATGTTCTACGAGCGCGGGGTGGCCATGGAAGCCAAGCCGTTCTCGATCGGCTTTCGCATCGAACATCCGCAAAGCATCATCGACCAGGCCCGCTGGGGCAAGGATGCCGGCCACCCCCTGCTGGGCGCGGCCGACTACAAGCTGGTGCACCACGCGGCCAACGGCCGTGCGGTCTACAGCTTCTGCATGTGCCCGGGCGGCACCGTGGTGGCAGCCACCAGCGAACCCGAACGTGTGGTCACCAACGGCATGAGCCAGTACTCGCGCGCCGAGCGCAATGCCAACGCCGGCATGGTCTGCGCCATCAACCCCGAAGACTTCCCGCGCGATGCCAAAAGCTTTGCCTGGGCCTTCGACGGCAAGACCTATGGCGTGGAAGACCTGGCGGAAGGCCAGTTTCACCCGCTGTCCGGCATCGTCTTCCAGCGCCAACTGGAGTCCAAGGCCTTCCTGCTGGGAGGACGCAACTACAGCGCCCCCGGCCAGCTGGTGGGTGACTTTGTGGCCGGCACCGAATCCAGGGAATTCGGCAGCGTGGAGCCCTCGTACAAGCCCGGCATCCACCTGACCAATCTGCACCATGCCCTGCCCGCCTACGCCATCGAAGCCATGCGCGAAGCCCTGCCCGCCTTCGGCAAGAAGATCCGCGGCTACGACATGCCCGATGCGGTGCTGACCGGCGTGGAAACACGCACCTCCTCGCCGGTGAAGATCGGCCGCGGCGCCGATTTCCAGAGCGAGAACACGCGCGGCCTGTACCCGGCCGGTGAAGGCGCCAGCTACGCCGGCGGCATTCTGTCGGCCGGTGTGGACGGCGTGAAGGTGGGTGAGGCCGTGGCCTGCGCCATGCTGGGACTGGAGCTGCCGTCGTCCGGCATCCGCAGTTCGGGCGGCGCGGCGTAAGTACATTGAACGCCCCCTGCCGCGTGGTGCGCCACCCCTCTCAAGGGGATGGGCACCACGGCGCAGGGAGGCCCCTCCTCGCGGCCTCTGCAAAGGGGCCGTACCGGTTGCGCAGGCCGGTGACTGCGCGCAGTGCCATGGATTTCTGCATATGAACCACCACCCCACCGTTGCCTCCCGCACCCCGCTGCTGATCGCCATCGCGGCCATGGTGGTGGTCGTGCTGTCGTCCAACATCCTGGTGCAGTACGCCATCAACGACTGGCTGACCTGGGGCGCCATCACCTACCCGTTTGCCTTTCTGGTCAGCGAACTGGTCAACCGCGGCTTTGGCCCGGTGCAGGCGCGGCGCGTGGCCTGGGTGGGTTTTGCCGTGGCCGTGGCCGCCTCCCTGGTCCTGGCACCACCGCGCATTGCGATGGCCTCGGGCCTGGCGTTCGCCTGCTCGCAGATGCTGGACATCACCGTGTTTGACCGCCTGCGCCACAGCCGCTGGTGGCGCGCGCCGCTGATTGCCACCGTGCTGGCCGCCTGCCTGGATACCGCCATCTTCTGGAGCGTGGGCTTTGCCGGGGAAGAACTGCCCTGGGTCACCTGGGCACTGGGCGATCTGGGCGTGAAGCTGGTGCTGGGGGTGTGCCTGCTGCTGCCCTTCCGCCTGCTGATGGGCAAAGTGGTGGCAACGCGCTGAGCCTGCGGGATCCACGCATTCAGCGCGGAATGCAGCGACAGGGAAATCTGCTGCATCGATTGGAAATTCCAGACATCCTGCGCCTGGAGTTTCCGCTCATTTCATATAGAAATCCTTGAAGAAATTCTGCTGATTCTCGGGTATTTTTTTGATGCCGCCCCCCACATGCCTGCCGGGAGGCAAGCGAAACGCTTTTGGAAAATCCTTGCCATCCGGGAACGCATAGTAGCTGTCATGGACCAGCACATCCTGCTTGATCAGCGGCCAGACCACTTCCATCAAAAATACCTGGTCGAATAGTGGATTGTTCCCATATTTGCCACTCTCCAGCAATATCTCCTGGATATTTGGCAGCACCCCGGCCACCCCACCCCACATGCCGGCCAAGATAAGCTCCACATGGTAGGGATGGTCACGCATGATGTGGAACTTCTTGTCCGAATGCAGCCATTCCTGCACCGCAACGACTTCCTGCACATTCACCCGTGAATCAGTATCCCGACACAGAAAATACTCCACACCCGGATCATCCATCACCAGAAACCGCCACATGGAGCGGAATTTCTTCAGGCGTTCATCCTCGATCATCACCACCTGGGCATCCAGCTTTCTCAAGGCATCCAGCGCCTGGGGCGGCACCGATGCATCGCAATAGAATCTGGCGGTCCAGCCGTCATACATATGCGGTATCAGCTGTGCATTGATCAATGCACCGGTGACGTAAACCGGATCATCCCCCCACAAGGAAAAAGCGATGATATTGCTTTTCTTTTTTTTATAGTCAAACAGCGGATGCCTGCTTCTGACTGAAAAATCAGCATAGGCAGAGCTCTGGAATTTATCTACCGCAATACGGTCTTTCAGCGCCAGGCACAAATAGCCCTGTCTCACCGCCTCGTCTTCTTTCCCTGCCAGCCACAACGTGGACACCAGCACATTCCGGTAATAAAAATTGTCTTCCTGGATGCGCATCGCTGCCAAGATGGCATCCGAAGCTTCCTGGTAGCGCTTCATGTCTTTCAGGCACAAGCCAAGGCCATACCAGGCTTTGTGATTCAAAGCATCTTGGGCGACCGCTTCTCTATATTCTGCTTCGGACAACCGGTTCTGACTCATTCCGAATCATTCATAAAAATTTTGACCGCGTGGCTTTTATCTGCTGAATACCTCAGCCCCATGCGATTTTCACCGATACGGGTTCTGCCACCAAGCGCCACGGCCTCATGCCTTGCCCCACTCGCTGCAGCCAAGCAGAAAAGGCCAGGCCATCAAGGCAGCGGCGCGCCCGCGGTGCCATGGCAGCCCACACAAAAAAGAGCTGCCTGTGCCCGTAGGCACAAGCAGCTCTGGTGGTGGCAGCGCCCGTACACCTTGCAGCACACGAGCGCCGGCGCCTGGCTTTACAGATCCACGTGCAGCTTGCCCTGGCTGATCAGGTCCTGCACCAGCTTGGCCTGGTCGGTGGTGTCGTAGTTCTGCCCTTCCAGCACGATCTTCTGGTTGGCACCTTCGCTGGCCAGATGACCTGTGGTCGAGATGTTCAGCACCGTCGTCGACTTGCCGTTCACCGTTTCGGTGGAGGCGCCCAGGTAATCGCTGAGGTTGGACTTGTTCTCGCCCTGCAGCAGATCGCTCAGGTCCAGCACATCCTTGCCGTTGCCGAAGTCCTGGACGGTATCCACCGCCGGCGCTTTGGCCGTGCCTTCGTCGCCCTTCAGCCAGACAAAGGTATCGTCGCCATCACCGCCCAGCAACGTATCGTTGCCTTTACCGCCATACAGGTGGTCGTCGCCCTTGCCGCCCTCCAGCTTGTCGTTACCGGCACCGCCAAACAGCAGGTCATCGTCGTCGGAACCCAGCAGTGTGTCCGCTGCGTCGGCACCGGCCACCACGCTGGAGGCGTCATGGCCATCGGCCGTGGCCGATGCATCGTGCGCATCCGCAGACTGCGCATGCGCGGTCAGCGTGAAGTCGGCATCCTTGGCCCCCGTGATGGTCAGCTGCGCATGCACAGACTGGCCGTTGTCCGCCAGCACGCCGTCAATGTGGACCTTGCCATCGACCACCGCGACTTCCACACCGTTGTAGACCACCTTGGCCCCGGCAGGAATGCCTTCCAGGGTCAGATGCTGCGACAGCACTTCACCGCTGCCATCCACATCCGCCAAGGTGGCGGTGATGGTCACGATGTACTCGGCCGCATCAGCCGTGACGGGCACCGTGGTCAGCTTGCTCACATCCGTGTGGCCCGGGGTGTTCACCACCAGCTGGCCACCAGCGAAGACACCTTCCACCTTGTTCATGCCCTGGCCCACTTGCTTGCCAGTGCTGGTGGAGATGTTCAGGCTTTCCAGCACATTGACCTGGGTGCTGGCGTTGTTGGCCGTCGGCGTGTTGATCTTGGCGCCAGAGGCGGCGTCCCCAATCAGGATCGCATAGTCTGGTGCCGTCGAACCCTTGGCTCCGTTGTTGCCCGTGAAGTTGTTGAACGCACGCCAGGAGCCGTACTCGCCATCCGAGACATTGCCATTGCCCGACCAGGTACCGCTGCTGCTGTGCAGCAGGAACAGGTCGGTCTTGTCGGCAGCGGCGGAGTTGGTGTTGGCCTGGCCGTTGGTGTCGTAGCCAATGCGGATCAGGTTTTCACCGTACTGGGCCTCGCTGAACGCACCGTTCTTGTAGACGAGGATGTCGTTCTTGCCATCGCCGTTGGAGTCAAAGTCGTTGATCGGCGTCTTGCCCGTGCCATCGACACCCCTGGTGGAATAGGTTCCCCACACCCGCACATTGAAGCCCACGGCCACCACGTTGCCGGCAGCATCCAGGTTGAAGCCATTGCCACTGGGGTCCTTGGCACCGCCGTTGACGGCCGTCGTGCCTTCCAGCGGATCCTTGGCGACATTGTGCGCAGTGATCTCCAGCTGCACCTCGGGTGCATTGACCACCGGGTCCGGATCGCCGGGCACCTCCGGCACTTCCGGCACCACCACGGCAGGGACTGCCACGGTCAGATCATCCGATGCGGTGTCGCTGCCGTATTTGCCCGAGGCCGACACATCCGCCGTCAGGTCCAGCGCCGGGCTGCCATGCGGCACGTCCAGCGTGATCTTCACATCGGCCAGGCTCACGCCGCCCGGGTTGTGCAAGGTCAGCACGCCATCGTGCAAGGTGTAGTCCGTGCCTTCAACCAGGGTCTTGCCGTTGTGTTCGATCGAAACCACCTTGGCATCGCCCAGGCCACGCACCTCCACATCGGACATTGCATCGCCTGCATCACCTTGCGTCAGCAGGGCATCCAGGTCCAGCGTCACCTGATCGGTCAGGTGCTGTTCAAACCCAGGCATGCCGCCATCGATGGTCTGGCCGTCGCCAAAGACAATGCCGGCAAAACGGTCCAGCGTCAGCGACAAGGTGTCTGGCGACGACTTGTCCTTGATCGTGCCCTTCCAGCTTCCGCCTTGATAGACCAGGCCCGACAGGTCGTACTGGTCCAGCGGCTTGGGCAGCACCAGGATGTCCACCGGCTTCTGGTTGGCCTGATCCCAGGTGCCCACCACATTGGTCGTCCCCTTCACCGTGGTGTGGTTGTAGCCCACCTGGTTGATGACCACTGCATGGGACTGGGTGCCTACACCCATGTCATAGGTCACGGCAGTCACCGTTGTCTTGCCCATGCCGTCCACGACCACGCCACCGTCACCCACCGTGATGGAGGAGTCGCCCTTGGTATAGATGATTTCCGTACGGCGCGACTCTTCCTCCAGCGAGATGGTCACTTCCGGAGGATTTCCAGGCGGAGTCGTCGGAGCCTCTGTCGGTGCTTCGGTGGGAGCTTCAGTAGGCGCCTCCGTTGGAGCCTCAGTTGGGGCCTCAGTTGGGGCCTCCGTTGGAGCCTCGGTAGGGGCTTCGGTCGGAGCTTCAGTAGGCGCCTCAGTCGGGGCTTCGGTAGGTGCTTCCGTCGGAGCTTCAGTAGGCGCTTCCGTTGGAGCCTCAGTCGGTGCCTCGGTAGGCGCTTCAGTCGGAGCTTCCGTGGGCGCCTCAGTAGGCGCCTCTGTCGGGGCTTCCGTTGGAGCCTCAGTTGGTGCCTCGGTAGGCGCTTCAGTCGGAGCTTCCGTGGGCGCCTCAGTTGGGGCCTCTGTCGGAGCTTCCGTAGGTGCCTCAGTCGGGGCTTCGGTCGGAGCTTCAGTAGGCGCTTCCGTCGGCGCCTCGGTTGGAGCTTCTGTAGGAGCTTCGGTCGGTGCCTCGGTAGGCGCTTCCGTCGGAGCCTCAGTAGGAGCCTCGGTCGGCGCTTCCGTCGGGGCCTCAGTTGGAGCTTCGGTAGGCGCTTCCGTGGGTGCCTCAGTTGGGACCTCGGTAGGTGCTTCCGTAGGCGCCTCTGTTGGGGCCTCGGTCGGCGCTTCCGTCGGAGCCTCGGTAGGCACTTCGGTTGGAGCTTCTGTCGGCGCTTCCGTAGGAGCCTCTGTTGGAGCTTCCGTCGGTGCTTCCGTGGGAGCCTCAGTTGGGGCCTCGGTCGGGGCTTCCGTGGGCACCTCAGTAGGAGCCTCGGTCGGTGCTTCCGTCGGAGCTTCTGTCGGCGCTTCCGTTGGAGCCTCAGTCGGTGCCTCGGTAGGCGCTTCTGTCGGAGCTTCCGTGGGCGCCTCTGTTGGGGCTTCCGTAGGTGCCTCAGTCGGGGCTTCGGTTGGAGCCTCGGTAGGTGCTTCCGTCGGTGCCTCAGTAGGGGCTTCCGTCGGAGCTTCAGTAGGCGCTTCCGTTGGAGCCTCGGTTGGTGCCTCGGTTGGTGCCTCGGTAGGCGCTTCCGTCGGAGCCTCAGTTGGTGCTTCCGTGGGCGCCTCAGTAGGTGCCTCGGTCGGAGCCTCAGTCGGGGCTTCGGTTGGAGCCTCGGTAGGTGCTTCCGTTGGGGCTTCCGTTGGGGCTTCCGTTGGGGCTTCAGTCGGAGCTTCCGTCGGAGCCTCGGTTGGGGCTTCAGTCGGGGCTTCAGTCGGGGCTTCCGTC
>NZ_JASHHY010000020.1:0-1602 GCF_030056555.1 Comamonas sp. 17RB
GGGAACGCACTTCCCCGGCCACCACGGCAAAGCCCCGGCCCTGCTCACCGGCACGGGCCGCTTCCACCGCCGCGTTCAGCGCCAGGATATTGGTCTGGAAGGCGATGCCGTCGATCACGCCGATGATGTCGCTGATGCGGCGGCTGCTGTCGGTGATCTGCTGCATGGAATGCACCACCTGCTGCACCACGGCACCACCGCGCTCGGCCGCCTGGGCGGCCGTGCTGGCCAGCTGGTTGGCCTGGCGGGCGGTTTCGGACGATTGCGTCACGGTGGACGTCAGCTCTTCCATGCTGGCCGCGGTTTCTTCCAGGTTGGCTGCGGTCTGCTCGGTGCGGGCCGACAGATCCTGGTTGCCGGTGGCAATCTGGCTGGAGGCTGCCGACACCGATTCCACCCCGGTGCGTACCTCGCCCACCACCGAACGCAGCTTGTGCGTCATCGTGGCCAGGCTGCGCAGCAGGTGGCCCATCTCATCCTTGCGATCGTCGTGCACATCCACCGTCAGGTCGCCGTCGGCGATCTGGTCTGCCAGATGCACTGCCCGGTCCAGTGGACGGGTGATGGAGCGCACCAGCAACGCCGCCAGGTACAGCCCCACCAGCACCAGCACCAGACTGCAGACTCCGGCCACGCCGTAGGCTTCCATGCGCTTGCGCTGACCCGCGGCCTTGGCTTCCTCACGCATCTGCTCCTGCAGGGTGATCAGCGCCTCCTGCTCCTTGATGTACTGCACCGCCGAAGGGCGCAGTTGCTTTTCCGCAATCTCGGCGGCGGCCAGCATATCGCCCTGGTTGCGCGCTTCCTGCGCCTTGGCGATGTCCGCCAGGGTCTGCGTGCGCGCCTTGCCCACTTTCTCCAGTTGGGCCTTTTCGGCTGCGCTGTCGGCCATCTCCAGCACCAGGCGCTGGGTTTCGGTGATCTGGGCCGTGCCGCCGGTGGCCAGCTTCTTCATCTGGTCCACGATCTGGGACTCGGAGGACATCACGCTCACCACGTAGCGCTCCACCGCCACCTCGGTCATGGCGCGCCAGCGCATGGACAGCACGATGCGCTTGTCCGCCCACTCCATCTGCTTGGCCACGTCGGCATCGACACGGTCCGAATACACCATCAACCCAAAAGCCAGCAGCACCATGGCCGACATGGATCCCAACACCACCGCCCACAGCTTGTGGGCCACGCGAATATTCTGCAAGTTCATGGATACCGTCCTGGCGCAGTGCCAATCGAAAAAAGCGGGCATGGCAACCCGCTTTCATTCTCTTTGCCACATCCGACGAGCGGTACAGGCGCTCTCCCGATTGACAAAAACTACTGTTTCGTATTGATACATTGCAGTGCAGCATTTCCTCCAGTCCGGGCAACAAAAAGCCGCCCTTAGGCGGCTTTGCTGGACTTGGCAAGCAGTAGGTACTTGCCCACTGATGCACATCAGAAGTGCATCAGAACATCTCCCAATCGTCGTCCGCGCCGGCAGCCGCCGTCTTGCCGGGCTGTGCCGGCGCAGCGGTGGGAACGGCAGCACCGGGGGCCTTGTCGGGCGCCAAAGCCGGGGTCTTGCGCAGTGCAGGCGCCGCCGCAGCGGCGGGCTTGGCCTTA
>NZ_JASHHY010000021.1:0-1460 GCF_030056555.1 Comamonas sp. 17RB
ATTACGCTTTCTTTAAATGATGGCTGCTTCTAAGCCAACATCCTGACTGTTTTAGCCTTCCCACTTCGTTTCCCACTTAGCCAATTTTAGGGACCTTAGCTGGCGGTCTGGGTTGTTTCCCTCTTGAGTCCGGACGTTAGCACCCGGTGCTCTGTCTCCCAAGCTGTACTCTGCGGTATTCGGAGTTTGCATAGGTTTGGTAAGTCGCCATGACCCCCTAGCCTAAACAGTGCTCTACCCCCGCAGGTAATACTTGAGGCACTACCTAAATAGTTTTCGGAGAGAACCAGCTATTTCCAAGTTTGTTTAGCCTTTCACCCCTATCCACAGCTCATCCGCTGATTTTGCAACATCAGTCGGTTCGGACCTCCAGTACCTGTTACGGCACCTTCATCCTGGCCATGGATAGATCACTTGGTTTCGGGTCTACACCCAGCGACTGGACGCCCTATTCGGACTCGATTTCTCTACGCCTCCCCTACTCGGTTAAGCTTGCCACTGAATGTAAGTCGCTGACCCATTATACAAAAGGTACGCCGTCACCCCTTACGAGGCTCCGACTTTTTGTAAGCATGCGGTTTCAGGATCTATTTCACTCCCCTCCCGGGGTTCTTTTCGCCTTTCCCTCACGGTACTGGTTCACTATCGGTCGATTACGAGTATTTAGCCTTGGAGGATGGTCCCCCCATATTCAGACAGGGTTTCTCGTGCCCCGCCCTACTTTTCTCTAGCTCAGTACCACCAGTCGGTTTTCACATACGGGGCTATCACCCACTATGGCCGGACTTTCCATTCCGTTTTGTTAACCGTCTGACTATCACTAGAAGGCTGTTCCGAATTCGCTCGCCACTACTATCGGAATCTCGGTTGATGTCTTTTCCTCTGGGTACTTAGATGTTTCAGTTCTCCAGGTTCGCCTCGACAGCCTATGTATTCAGCTGCCGATACCTATTGCTAGGTGGGTTTCCCCATTCAGAAATCTCCGGATCAAAGCTTATTTGCCAGCTCCCCGAAGCTTATCGCAGGCTATCACGTCTTTCGTCGCCTGTAATCGCCAAGGCATCCACCACATGCTCTTAGTCACTTGACCCTATAACTTTGACCTCTCTTGCGAGACGGTCGCCATTTCGGTTTTCAAAGACTTGTAAGGTCTCTCACCTTACGCGTTATGCCGTAATGTGAATGATTCTTCGGTGCAAATCTTTCGATTTGCGCCTAGAGAATGATTCGTCATTACTTGAATTCAAAGTTTGAATTCGTGTTGACGCAATCAAAATCGTTGCTGGTGGCACGGTGCATTTTTCATGCTTTCCACCAGCAACGCTGATTTTCGACTCTATGAATTTTTAAAGAACAGCCTATTGATCGGATCGATCAATACAAAAGCAGTCTTTGCAAGACTGCTTTTGTATTGAACTCTCATGTGCCGAGCCAATGATTGTAGCACCTTTCGGCGCTAT
>NZ_JASHHY010000022.1:0-1289 GCF_030056555.1 Comamonas sp. 17RB
ATTCATGTCGTGCAGGGCCTGCAGCAGCTGGCCGGTCTCATCGGTGCCGGTCACACGGATATCGGTGCTCAGGTCGCCATCGGCCACACGGCGGGCCACGGTGACGGCATTGCGCAGCGGGGCGGTGATGCCCTGTGTCAGGCGCCAGGCGCTGACGGCACCAATGGCCAGGGCCAGCACGGCCAGAATCACGAAATAGGTCTGGCTGGTGTTTTCGATGGCCTGCACTTCGGCGGCCTTGGCGTCCAAGCCGGAGCGTTGCAGGCTCAGCAACTCGCTCAGCAGCTTCAGATAGCCCTGTGCAGCAGGCACAAAGGCATTGACCAGCGTGGCTTCGGCTTCCTCCGACAGCCCCTCGGCTTTGAGCTGGCTGACCTTGTCGCGGCTGGCGATATAGGTTTTGCGGATGGCCATGATCTTGTCCATGATCTCGCGCTCGGCCGGCAGGGAGATCAAAGGCTCGATCTGCTTGAGCACGTCGGCCGTACCCTTGGCCGTGGCGGCGGCATCGGCAGCCAGGAAGGGCACCAGGCTGGCATCGCTGCTCTTGGCAATGGCCGTGGTGCGGGCCACCGCCACGCTGACATTGCTGTTCCAGTCACTGATCAGGCGCTCCTTGGTCAGCGGCTCCTGCATCATCTGCTGCGTAGCTTTGCCCACGGAGTGCAGCTGCCACATGCCGATGGCCGTGATCACCACGGCAAATGCCAGCACCACGGCAAAGCCCAGGCCCAGGCGGGCACCGATATTGAACTTGGAAAAATTCATCGCTTCCATCCATTCCAGAAAAGAAGTCCGCGCAGCCTGAAAGAACACCGTTACGTTGACGGAATGGCTGTGGTGCGGAGGGGGAAAAGGTATGCGGAATGGCAGACGCCTACCGCAAAAGTAACAGAACGTTATAGGGATTATCCCGTGAATTGCTTGTGGTGCGATGAAATTTTGCGCTGCATCAAAAATCACTATGGATCACGCAGAGGCCCATAGAAAAGCACAAAGCAGTTGAAAGCCATGCATGCACAGCATTTGTTCCTGCCTCTTCAACCCGGGCAGTTCAAACACGTCATGAAATACCGATGTGGCGGTGTGGAGAAAAAGAGCACACCTCTAGAGCACACCCCTGCATTTATGCCGGGCGCAGGCACAAAAAAGCCCGCCGAAGGCGGGCTGTGGAGGCTGCATGCAGCCTGTGCTGCCAGGTGCAGTGCCTCTCTCAGGCGTGCTTCAGGCGGAACACGCTGACCATCTGCGACAGATCGCCGGTCTGCTGCTGCATGGACTGCGCGGCC
>NZ_JASHHY010000023.1:0-1179 GCF_030056555.1 Comamonas sp. 17RB
TGGGGGCGTGAATTGCTCTCGAAAAGCGTAGCGCTTGCGAATTGATGGGCTTGGGTTTCAAATAGAAGATTATTTGGAAGCAATGCCGTGTGCGCTGAGCGTGCTCCGGTTTTTGAATGTTCTGAAATGGATTGCGCAGGGCAATCCGGTGAGGTGGTGTTATGCAGTTGCAAGATATTCTGTATTCCCAGGGCTTTGGCATTCGCCGTGTGTGTTCCGGGTTGGTGCAGCAAGGCTGGGTCGAGGTGTGTGTCGATGGCGAGATGCAGCGCGTGACCGACTCCACGCTGGACCTGGATCCGGAGGGTTTGAAATTCCGCGTGCAGGGTGTGGACTGGGAATACCACGAAAAAGGCTATGTGCTGCTGTACAAGCCGGCCGGCACGGAATGCTCGCAAAAGCCTTCGGCCCACCCCAGTATCTATACCTTGCTGCCGATGCCGCTGCGCCAGAGGCCGAACAAGAATGCAATCCAGGGCCTGCAGGCGGTGGGGCGTCTGGACCAGGATACAACGGGCTTGCTGCTGCTCAGCGATGATGGCCAGTTCATCCACCGCATGAGTTCGCCCAAAAAGCATGTGCCCAAGGTCTACCGGGTGCAGGCCAAACATGCGGTGACGGCGCAGATGGTGGAACGTCTGCTGGCCGGTGTGGTGCTGGACGATGACCCCAAGCCGGTGCGGGCGGCTGCCTGTGTGCAGGTGGATGAATGCACGCTGGATTTGACGCTGACCGAAGGGAAATACCACCAGGTCAAGCGCATGCTGGCAGCGGTGGGCAACCGTGTGGAAGGCCTGCACCGCTGGAAGATCGGCGGTCTGGAGCTGCCGGCGACCATGGAGCCGGGGCAGTGGCGCTGGTTGACGGCCGCCGACCTGGAGCTGCTGCGCCCCTGAAGATGGCGTACATGGCATGCGAGGCCTGCCATTGGTGACAAAGCCCATTCCTGCTTGGCAGGCAATGGGCTTTTTTCATGTGGTGTGCTGGGTGCAGTGCCATGCGTGCGCCTGGTGGTGGCTGCGCCGTGACCCTGTCCCTGCGGGTCGGGAGGTGCCTTTTGCTGTTGTGGCTCGCTTGGCTTCCCGTATGGGCCGCTATGCCGTGGGGTGGGAGGCAGCAAGTGTCAGTGTGCGGGCAACAAAAAAGGCGATTGCTGAAGCAGCAATCGCCTGATGTGTC